>JAEWGX010000006.1 GCA_023388075.1 Pseudomonadota bacterium | reverse complement strand
GCTCTCCTTGCCCGCCAGCAGGTTGGCGATGTTGCCGCGGTGGCGCCAGATCAGCAGCGCGCTCATCGCGAGGATCGGCAGCACCTGGACGCTCGCTCCGTACAACAGCACCCAGTAGAACGGGGCGAACACCGCCGAGACCAGCGCCGCGAGCGACGAGTAGCGGAAGAAGAACGCGATGATGAGCCAGGTGGCGAGCGTGGCGATGCCGTGGACCGGGGCGAGCGCGAGCAGGACGCCACCGGCGGTCGCCACGCCCTTGCCACCCTTGAAGCGATGGAACACCGGGTAGAGGTGCCCCACGAACGCGGCAAGGCCCACCAGCACGATGGTGACCGCCGCGAGCCCGAAGGTGGGAGCGAGCCACCGTGCCAGCGCGACCGCCACCACGCCCTTGAGCACGTCGCCCGCCAGCGTCAGAGCCGCCGCCGTGCGATTGCCGGTACGCAGCACGTTGGTCGCGCCGGGATTGCCCGAGCCGTACGTATGCGGATCCGCGAGCCCCATGAGCCGGCTCACCACCACGGCGAAGGACACCGATCCGATCAGGTAGGCGGCGGCAATGGCCAGCAGGTCATGCCAGATGGCGTCGTTCGGATTCATCACCCCGTGGCTCGCTCTCTCAGTGCGCAATCCACCGCGGTAGCCTGCAGCTCGCGCGCGAGCAGCGCCGGCTCGATCTCCAGCAGGTAGCCGCGGCGACCACCATTGACCAGCAGCGACGGCAGCTGCAGGATGCTGCGCTCGACATAGACCGGCAGGCGCTTGCGCGTGCCGAAGGGCGAGATGCCGCCGACAAGGTAGCCGGTGGCACGCTGCGCCTGCTCCGGCGTGCAAGGCGACACGGACTTGGCCCCGATCGAGCGCGCGAGGTTGCGCGTGGACACGGAGCAGTCGCCGTGCATCAGGATGATCAGGTCGGTGCCGCCGTCAGCGCGCATCACCAGCGTCTTCACGATGCGGGCTTCCTCGATGCCGAGTTGGCGCGCCGCTTCGGCCGTGCCGCCGTGGTCGACATACTCGTAGTAGTGCTCGCGCCAGGGAGCACCCGCGCGACGCAGGGCTTGCGTCGCGGGGGTCGCGCCCGAACGGACCGTCCGCTGGCTCACGGCGCACTGCTCGAGGTCGGGGCTGGCCACGCCGACAGGCTAGTAGAGCCCGAGCTGGCGCGCCCGGAGACGGGCAAGGCCAAGGAGCGTCCGGATGTGAGGCACGTCGACGCCGACTCGGCCGGCGATCTCCACGACACTGCCCACCAGCGCGTCGAGCTCGATCGGCCGCGCCGCCTCCACGTCCTGCAGCATGGAGGTCTTGAAGGCGCCCAGCTGCGCGGCCACCGCATGGCGCTCCTCGGGCGTCACCGGCAGCCGGATGCCGAAGCGGTTCGCCACCTCCCCGGCTTCCAGCATCGCGCGGGACATGAAGCCGCGCACGTCGTCGTCCCGCAGGATCACGTCCATGGTGCAGCCGGTGAGCGCCGACACCGGATTCATCGTCATGTTGCCCCAGAGCTTGTACCAGACGCCGGCGTGGATGTCCTCGGCCACCACCGCGTCCATGCCGGAGGCGCGGAACACCTCGACGATCGGGCCCACCCTCCCCGGCGAGCCGCTGCCGCGTGCCATCGGGTCTCCGAGCAGGAACCGGTTGCCGAAGGCGTGCACCACCAGGCCCGGTTCCGGCATGCTGGCGGCCAGGTGCAGGACGCAGCCGATGCTGACGGCCGGCGGCAGGGCAGCGCTGATCGCCCCGCCCGGATCCACCGACTCGATCGGGGCGCCTGCCTGGTCCGCGTCGAGCCCGTGGAAGAACCACCACGGCACGCCGTTCATCGCCGCCACGACGAGTGTCCGCGGCCCGACCAGCGGGCCGAGCCGCGGCGCGATTGCCGGCAGCGAAGTCGCCTTGACCGCGAGCACCACCACGTCCTGCGGGCCGAGCTCGGCGGGATCGTCGGTGGCCGCGACCGGATACGCGTTGCGGCGGCCCTCGCTCTCCAGCCGCAAGCCGTCACGACGCAACGGCTCGAGATGCCGGGGGGTCACCAGCGCGGTGGGCGCGAATCCGGCCGCGAGCATGCGCGCCGCCATGTAGCCGCCCATCGCGCCCAGCCCCACCACCGCAATCTTCATCCGCAACCGCTCCCGCGCATCGTCCTGTCCGGGCGATGTAACCATGCGGCTCGCGGCCGGGTCAAACCGAGGGCGCGCCCCGTCCGCGGCGGGTGGCCGGCAGCTCAGCCGCGCGGATGATGCCCGCGATGCAGCGACTTCAGCCGCTCGCGCGCCACGTGCGTGTAGATCTGCGTGGTCGAGATGTCGGCATGGCCGAGCAGCATCTGCACCGCTCGCAGGTCCGCGCCGTGATTGAGCAGATGGGTGGCAAAGGCATGGCGCAGCGTGTGCGGCGAGAGCGCCGCCCCGATGCCCGCCACGGTCGCGTAGCGGCGCACGATGTTCCAGAACATCTGCCGTGTCATGCCGCTGCCGCGGCCGGTCACGAACACCGCGTCCGCGGTGCGGCCGCCCAGGATCTCGCGGCGACCGGTCGCCATGAATCGCTCGAGCCACCAGCGCGCCTCCTCGCCGAGCGGCACCAGCCGCTCCTTCGACCCCTTGCCGACGATGCGCACCACGCCGTCGACCATCGACACCTCCACCGTCTGCAGGCCGACCAGCTCGCTCACCCGCAGGCCGGTCGCGTAGAGCACCTCGAGCATGGCACGGTCACGCAGCCCGAGCGGCGTGCCGGTATCCGGCGCGCCCAGGAGAGCCTCCACCTGCTCCTCGCTGATGGCCTTGGGAAAGCGCGGGGGCTGCCGCGCGGAACGGATCCGCACGGTCGGATCGTCCAAGCGGATCCGCTCGCGAACGAGATAGCGATAGAAGCGCCGGAACGCGGCCAACCGGCGGTTGCTGGACGTGGCGCGCGTCCCGGCGTGGCGCGCGGCGATGTAGGCGAGCAGGTCGCTCTCGGTGGCCGCATCGAGCGAAACGCCCTCCTCCCTGCCGGCGAGCCAGGCCGCGAGGCCCTGCAGGTCGCGGCGGTACGCGGCCAGGCTGTTCTTCGCCAGCCCGTCCTCGAGCCAGACCGCGTCGCAGAAAGCCGCGATCGAGGAAGCAGCGGCGGCGACGACGGGATGATCCGCGCCGTCGCCGTCGGAAACGTCCACGCCCTCGCGCCGTCCGCGCCTGACCCGCTCCATGTGAATCCGTTCCTGCTCCTGTGCCCGGGACCGCGCCGGCCGCGATCGGCATGGCATTGTCGCGCAAGGGCGCCGCTCCGATTTCAGGGACAATGTCGTGATGACACAACGCGATGATCGGCCGGATTCGGCCGTATGGCAGCTGCCTGAAGAGGCCGCCACCCAGGCCTGGGGGGCCGCGCTCGCGCGCGCGCTGGATCCGGAACTCCTTTCCAAACAATCGTTTGTAGTGCACCTGTCGGGCGATCTCGGGGCCGGAAAGACCGCGCTCGCGCGGGCGGTGCTCCGCGCAGCAGGCTTCGAGGGACCTGTCAAGAGCCCGACGTTCGCCCTGCTCGAACCCTATAATCTGACGAACTTTTCCGCCTATCACTTTGATTTGTATAGGTTCTCGTCCAGTGAGCAGTGGTTCGACGCAGGGTTCGACGACGTTCTCGCCGCCCCCGGCCTGGTACTCGTCGAATGGCCGGAGAAGGCCGCCGACGCGCTTGGCGAGCCGGACCTGCGGCTTGGGCTCGCGCCCACCCGCCGTGAAGGCGAGCGCCGGTTGCACGCGCGCGCCTTCGGGGAGGCGGGACGCCGATGCCTGACGCGACTTCGGGCCGATCGGGCGATCGCGTCCTGGTCGACGGCCGACGGCGGACCGACCAGCCCGGCGCCGGCGACCCCGTCGCCGACGCACTGACGGAGGACGGGGGAGCCCCGGGCGGGGGCATGCGCCGACGCCTGCTCAAGGTCGGCGCCGCCGGCCTGCTGGGATGGGAGTGGCGGTTCGCCCACGCCGGCGCGGTGGCGGCGGTCAGGGTCTGGCCGGCGCGCGAGTACACACGGGTCACGCTGGAGCTGGAGCAGCCGCTCGAGCACTCGCATTTCATGATGAGCGATCCGCTGCGGGTGGTGCTGGACCTGCAGGGCGGCGCGGTGGATCCGCAACTGCGCGAGCTGGTGGCCAAGGTGGCGCCGTCGGACCCCTACATCGCGCAGATCCGGGTCGGCCAGTTCAATCCCCAGACGATGCGGCTCGTCTTCGACCTGAAGCAGTCGGTCAAGCCGCAGGTCTTCACGCTCGCGCCGGTGGCGCAGTACAAGTACCGGCTGGTCATCGACCTCTTTCCGTTGCGGCCGCCGGACCCGCTCGATCTGCTGATCGCGCAGACCGAGGCGAGCGCCCTGATGCGGGAGTCGGCACCAATCGTCGAGGAGGGCCTGCCCGGGCCGCTGGCCGGGATCGAGCCGGAACCCGCGCTGCCGCAGGGCATCCCGAGCAAGCGGCCCCTCGGACGCAACGGCTCGCGTCGCCAGGCGTCGCCCGCGGTGGCGCGGCTGGTCACGGTGGCGCTGGATCCCGGCCACGGTGGCGAAGATCCGGGCGCCGTCGGACGGCGCGGAACGCTGGAGAAGGACGTGGTGCTCGCGATCGCCAAGCGGGTGCGGAGCAAGCTCGCGAGGGAGCCGAACATGCGGCCCTTCCTCACGCGCGACGACGACTACTTCGTGCCGCTTGCCACCCGCGTCGCCAAGGCTCGCGCGGTGAAGGCGGACCTCTTCGTCTCGATCCACGCCGACGCATTCGTGGAGCCGCGGGCACGCGGCTCCTCGGTGTACGTGCTATCCGAGCGCGGCGCCACCAGCGTCGGGGCGCGCTGGCTGGCCAGCAAGGAGAACGACGCGGACCTGGTGGGTGGCGTCAACCTGCGCCGACGCAACAAGGAGGCGGCCCAACTGCTCATGGAGCTGATGACCACCTCGCAGATCCGTGACAGCAAGCGCCTCGCCAGCTCGGTGCTGGCAGAGCTCGGCGGCGTCGGCAACGTGCACAAGCCCCACGTCGAGCAGGCGGGCTTCGCCGTGCTGAAGGCGCCCGACATTCCGTCCATCCTGGTCGAGACCGCGTTCATCAGCAACCCGCAGGAAGAGATGAAGCTGCGCAGCCCGCGCTACCAGGACCAGGTGGCGGACGCGATCGTGCGCGGCATCCGCGCGTACTTCGCGGGCCACCCCGTCGGCCCGCGCGGAAAGGCGCTGTAGGCAGGCTTCGCTGGCCGCAGGGGCGCCCGCCGGGAGGCGCCCCGAAGCCCGGCTTCGTCGGGGAATGCTCTACGCGGGGCGGCGCTTGAAGACGGTGTGCCGCAACACCTCGAACACGGCAGGCAGGCCCGGGATGATGATCATCGCCAGCGCCACCCACTCGAAGTGCTCCTTCACCCACGGCGTGTTGCCGAGCAGGAAGCCGAGCGTGGTGAGGCTGCCCACCCAGAGGACCGCCCCCAGGATGTTGTAGAAGGCGAACCGCGGATAGCTCATCGCGGCCACGCCGGCCACGAAGGGCGCGAAGGTGCGCACGAACGGCAGGAACCGCGCGACGATGATGGTGATGCCGCCGTGCTTCTCGTAGAAGGCGTGGGTGCGATCGAATGCCGCGCGGTTGAAGAAGCGCGAGCTCTCCCAGCCGAAGACCTTGGGTCCGAAGTAGCGGCCGACCGAGTAGTTCACCGCGTCGCCCACGATGGCCGCCGTCGTGAGCAGCACCAGCAGCACCCCCAGATCGAGGCCGCCGACCCCGGCGATCGTGCCGGCGACGAAGAGCAGCGAATCCCCGGGCAGGAACGGCATCACCACGAGGCCCGTCTCGACGAAGATGATCGCGAAGAGCAGCGCGTAGACCCACGGACCGTACGACTGCACCACGGCCTCGAGGTGCTTGTCGAGATGGAGGAAGATGTCGATGAGCGAGGACAGGTCCATGCAGCGGGTCGTGATGCGCAGGCGCCCGATGATACAAGGCCACCTATAATCGGGAGCCAACGTCTGCAGGGCCTATGCCAACTATCGCACGCCAGTTCCCATTGGCACCGCCAGCGGGCGACGTCGAAGGCGCCGCCGTCGGGCGGCCAGGCGGCAGGGCGCCCGGGCTGCGTCCGATCGCGCTGCTGCCCGACACGCTCGTCAGCCAGATTGCCGCCGGCGAGGTGATCGAGCGCCCGGCCTCGGTGGTGAAGGAGTTGCTCGAAAACGCGATCGATGCCGGCGCCGACCACATCGAGGTGCGCATCGACACCGGCGGGCTGCGCCGCCTTGTCGTGGGCGACAACGGCCGCGGCATCGAGGCGTCGCAGCTCGGGCTGGCGCTGACGCGCCACGCCACCAGCAAGGTGGGCACGCTCGAGGACCTGGAACGGGTCGCGACGCTCGGTTTTCGCGGCGAGGCGCTCGCCTCGATCGCCTCGGTGGCGGAAGTGACGATCACCAGCCGCACGGCCGAGGCGCCGCATGCCTGGTCGGTGAGCGCGCGTCCGGGACAGCCGCTGCCGGCGCCGATCCCGGCCGCTGCCGGCACCGGGACGACGGTGGAGGTGCTGGACCTCTTCAGCGCGACGCCGGCCCGCCGGAAGTTTCTCAAGGCGCCCGCGACCGAGGCGGCGCATTGCCTGGAGGCGGTGCGCCGGGTCGCGCTCGCGCATCCCGGCATCGCCTTCGACGTCTTCCAGGATGGACGCGAGGCACGGCACTGGGCGGCCACCGATCCGGAGGTGCGCGTGCGCGAGGCGATCGGCGAGGATGCCCGGCTGCGCCCTTTGCAGGCGGCCGCCGGGCCGATGCGCGTGCAAGGCCTGGTCTGCGATCCCGACGCGGCGCGCGGGCGTGCGGACCGCCAGTACCTCTTCGTGAACGGTCGCTTCGTGCGCGACCGGATGCTGGGCCAGGCCGTGCGCCACGCCTACCGCGAGCGGCTGCATGGCGACCGGCACCCGGCCTATGCCCTCTTCGTCGAGATCGATCCCGCGCTGGTGGATGTCAACGTCCACCCCGCGAAGACGGAGGTGCGCTTTCGCGACCAGGCCGCCGTACGCAGCCTGGTCTGGCATGCGGTCGACGAGACACTCGCGGCCGCCGGCGCGCGCGACACGCGGGCGAGCGAGGCGCGCACCATCACCCTCGAGGAGCTGGCCGCGCCGCCGCCGGCGCGCGCGCCTGCCACGGGGACGCTGTTTCCGGCCGCGGCGGCACCGCGCGCGGCCGACGTCGCAGCCACGCTGCAGTTCTACTCCGCCGGCGCCGAGGCGCGAGCGGCGGATGCGACCGAGGCCAACGCCGAAGCCGAGCCGGCGTCAGGCACGCCGCGTCTCGGCTATGCGATCGCACAGTTGCACGGCATCTACCTGCTCTCCCAGACGACCGAGGGGCTGATCATCGTCGACATCCATGCGGCACACGAACGGATCGTGCTCGAGCGGCTGCGACGGCAGTTCTCGCAGCGCGAGCTGCCACGGCAACCGCTCCTCGTGCCCGCGGTGCTGCGGGCCTCGGAGATCGACGTCGCGGTGGTGGAGGAGGACCAGGCCGAGATCGCGTCGCTCGGACTCGAGCTCGACGTCATGTCGCCCACCACGCTCGCGGTCCGCGGCGTCCCGGCGTTGCTCGCGCGCGGTGACCCCGCCGCGCTGGCGCGGGACGTCCTGGATGCGTGGCAGTCGCCGCACCGGGCCGACGCCGTCGCCACGCGGCACGACCGGCTGCTCGCCACCATGGCCTGCCATGGCGCGGTGAGGGCCAACCGGGCGCTCACCGTGCCGGAGATGAACGCCCTGCTGCGCGAGATGGAATCCACGCCGGATGCCGACTTCTGCAACCACGGCCGCCCGACTTGGTTCCGCCTGACGCTCGCGGAGATCGACCGCTGGTTCATGCGCGGACGCTGACGGCAGCAATGCGCGTCCCGGCCCGGCCGCCCGAAGGGGTCGCGCCCCTCCCCCGGGGAGGATGGCGCATCCCGCGCCAGGAGGGTACGCCATGCGCGCGCTGCTGATCCTCGGGCCCACCGCCTCGGGCAAGAGCGCGCTCGCGATGGCGATCGCGCGGACGCGACCCGTCGAGATCGTGAGCGTCGACTCGGCCCAGGTGTACCGCGGCCTCGATATCGGAACCGCCAAACCGTCGGCGGCGGACCGCGAGGCGGTGCCGCATCACCTGATCGACATTCGCGACCCGGCCGAGCCGTACAGTGCCGCGCAGTTCGTGGCCGACGCGGTGCCGCTCATCGACGCGATCAACGCGCGCGGCCGACTGCCGCTGCTGGTCGGCGGCACCATGCTCTATGCCCGGGCGCTGCTCTGGCCGTTTGACGAGCTGCCCACCGCGGATCCCGCCATCCGGGCACGCCTTGCACGCGAGGCTGCCAGTGACGGCCTCGCCGCGCTGCACCGCCGGCTCGCGGCGCTCGATCCGGCCAGCGCCGCGCGCATCGGCAGCGGCGATCCCCAGCGCATCCAGCGCGCGCTCGAGGTGATCGAGATCACCGGCCGCCCGCTTTCGTCGCTGCACTCGCAGGGCGCGCCGCGCGAGCCGGATCCGTCGCTGCCCATCCTCTCGCTGGAGCCGTCGGACCGTTCGGCGCTGCATCGGCGCATCGCGCAGCGCTTCGATCGCATGCTGGCCGAGGGTCTGCTCGACGAGGTTCGCGGGCTGCGGGCGCGCCCCGATCTCCATCCCGACCTGCCGGCGCTGCGCTCGGTGGGCTATCGCCAGGCATGGGCCTGCCTGGACGCGCTCGATCGCGGCGCGCCACGCGCCGAAGCGATGGGGCGGCTGCGAGAGACCGGCATCGCCGCGACCCGCCAGCTCGCCAAGCGCCAGCTCACCTGGCTGCGCGGCCTCCCGGTGGCGCAGCGGCTCGACTGCCTCGGCGACGGCGTGGTCGGGCAGGCCTCGGCTACCATCGAACGACTCTTCTCCAGATCCTGAGAACCCATGTGCCGCGCGAGCGCGACGGCACGCAGCAAACCGGAGACCGATGCCATGACCGATTCCGTCCCGCCGGCGAACACGCCCGCGAACGCGCCGTCGCTCGCGATGGTGGGCCTCGGACGGATGGGCGCCAACATGGCGCGCCGCCTCGCAGCCCACGGTGCCGTCGTCCACGGCCACGATCCCTCCGACGCCGCGCGCGCGGCCGTGGCCGACACCCACGCCGAATACCCGGTGACGCTGCACGAGACGCTCGAGAGCGCGGTGGCCGCCCTGCCCGCGCCTCGCATGGTGTGGCTGATGCTGCCCGCGGGCGAGGTGACCGCCCGGACCATCGATCGCCTGCGGCCGATGCTCGCGCGCGGCGACATCGTGATCGACGGCGGCAACGCGAACTACCTCGACTCGCAGGCGCGCGGCGCGGCGCTCGCGAGGGACGGCATCGGCTTCGTCGACTGCGGCGTCTCCGGCGGCGTGTGGGGCCTCGCGAACGGTTACTGCCTGATGTTCGGCGCCGAAGCCGGGACCGCGCGGCGCGTGGCCCCTCTCATGGAGCGGCTCGCCGTCTCGGTCCGTGACGGCTGGCTGCACTGCGGGCCGATCGGCTCCGGCCACTTCGTGAAGATGATCCACAACGGCATCGAGTATGGAATGATGCAGTCGATCGCCGAGGGCTTCGCGCTCATGGCGGGCAAGCCCGAGTTCGAGCTGCCGCTCGCGCAGGTCGGCGAGCTGTGGCGACACGGCTCGGTCGTGCGTTCCTGGCTGCTCGACCTCACCGCCGAGGCGCTCCGGGATCCGGAGGCGATGGACCGGCTCGCGCCGGTGGTGGCCGATTCCGGCGAGGGCAGATGGACGGTGGACGAAGCCATTCGCCAGGGCACGCCGGCCCCGGTGATCGCGATGGCGCTGATGTCCCGCTTCGACTCCCAGGGCAAGGCCGACACCGCCAACCGGCTGCTCGCGCTGATGCGCAGGGGATTCGGCGGACACGGCGTGGTCGCCGCCAAGGCGGGGGCGCCGTCGGCCCCCAGGCAATAGCTATCTCTGGATCGCGGACAACCTCATGGACTTCTCGCACCTGTCGTTCGTGCACGAGGCGACGCTCGGTGGTTCCACCGCCATCGCGCAGTCCAAGCCGTAAACGCCGGGCCGCGCCGGTTTCGCGCCCGCGCGGGGGCTCGGGGATTGCAACCCGACCCGGAGGCGCTCAATCCAGCGGGAAGAGCCCCAGCAGCTCCGCCGCCCCTTCGCTGCCCACCTGCACCCTGAGCGATAGCCGGTCCGCGAGCTCGTACTGCAGGCGAAGCACCTCCCAGATGCCGCGAAGGCTGCGCTGCCATGCATCCATCAGTCGCGGCCCGAGCCGGCCGCCGGCATCGCCCAGCATGCGCTCCGCCTCCTTCGCCTGCGCCGGGCTCGCGCCCAGCACCAGGCGCGCGAGGCGCTGCGCGTCGGCCTGCGCGGGCTCGCCCGGAAGCAGCGTCACGACCGGCGCGCTCGCGGTGCCCGTCACCGCCACGCCCGGCCGCGACTTGACGCTGTCGCGCACCGCGACGATGTCGAGCGCCGGATCGTCGAACGGCCCGTCGAACATCACCCGCCCGTGGGCGATCCTGAGGCGGCGCCCGGGCAGCTCCCATCCACCTTCCACCAGCGTGAGGGTCCCGCTCGCGGCGGGTGCCTGCGTCAGGTCGCCCTGCATCTGCAGGCTGCCGACCATGCGTGTCTCGAGGCCCTCGCCGACGACCCGAAAGCGCGACCCGAGGTCGAGCTCGAGCGCGAGCGCGGCCTGCGTCCGCGCGGACGGCGCGGCCGCACCGGCTTCGACCGCCGCGTTCGTCCGCGGACCCGCCGGGCCCTCGGCCAGGGGCAGCACACCGGGGTCGCCGGCGCCTTGCCCGCCGAGCGCGATCGTTCCCTCCTCCGCCACGAGACGACCGGTCAGCGAGAGCGCCCCTTCACGCAGGCTCGCCACGGTGCTGCCCGAGAGAATGACGCCCTGGCCCGGGCCGAGCGGGATCGCGAGGCGGTCCAGCACGATGCGCGTCTCGCTCGCGAGCCGGCCCGGGGGCGCCTGGAGCTGCCCGCTCACGGCCACGCTGCCCTCGCCGCTCTCGAAGCGCAGCAGCTTCACGTCGATGCGATCGCCGGCGAACTCCGCGGCGAGCACGCCGTTCGCGAGCCGCAAGCCCATCGCCGGCTCGGTCGCCGTGAGCCCGCTGCCGGTCACCACGCCGTCGGCACGCGGCCGGGCAAGCGTGCCGGCAAGCCGCAACCGCGCGCCGAGCGCGCCGTCGACCTGCCAGCTCGCGCCCGGCAGCGGCGCGACCCAGCCGACGGCGCTGGTCGCGACATCGAGCCGTCCGTCGAGCGGGCTGCGCGCGAGCGCGGCCGACGACCAGACGGGCTCGTCGCCCGGCACGAGCCGCGCGCGCGCCTCCATCCCGATGCGACCGATGTTCGTGCCGGCGACATCGAGGACCATGCCCAGCGCGCGGGCATCGATGGTCGCGCTCGCGACCAGCGACTCGAGTCCTGCGCGCGCCACCTCGCCGCCCTGCCCCATCGGCAGGACCAGGTCGCCCGATTCGCGCCTCAGCAGCACGGTCCCCTTCCAATCGGCCGCGCTCGCATCGGCAAGGTCGCCATCGAACTCCACCGCCACGGTCAATCGCAGGTCCGGTCCGAGCCCGGGGAGCGGCGCCGCGCCACCTCGCACGGCCTCGCCGCGGTCGGCGCTCGGCCTGGCGTCGACGCCGGCCGCGACGATCCGCGCGAGCCATTCGGCGCCGACGCCGGTCGCGTCGGCACGCAGCGAAAGCGCGCTGCCGCGCAGGTCCGCGGCCCGCAGGCTGACCTGCGCGCCGCGATACTCGATGCGCGCATTGCGCACCACCGCGCGATCGCTGCCGACCTCGAGCAGGAACGGCTGCAGCGCGCGCAGATCCGGTGCATCGCCATCGCGCACCGGCGCGCCCGCGGCGCCGGCCCCGGCACCGGCAGGACGCAGCCACGGATGCGACGCCTGCAGCTTCTCGACCGTGCCGAGCCACGCCCCGTCGCCGTCGACGCCGCCGCGCGCCTCCAGCAGCAATCCGCGCTCGGCACCCTCGGCGCGCACGGTGCCGACGTGATGGCGCCGGGTGCCGGCCACGTCGGCGGTCACCCGCCCCAGTCGCAGCACCGCGTCCTCGTCGATCCGCATGAGTGCCACGTCGTCGAGCCGTGCCTTGACATGCGCGAAGCCGCTGCGCGGCCGCTCCGAGCTCACCTCGATCGCCGCCGCCGGAATGACGGCGCGCATCCCACGAGCCGCGACCTTCATCCGGCGCGCCTCGACGCTGGCCTGGATCGAGGGGGCGCGCAGCGTGCCGCGCAGGTCGGCCCGAACGTCGAGCTGCCCGGCGATGTTGTCCAGGAGCTCCCCGGCCTGGCGCGAGCTGAGCACGATCCGGAGCATGTCGTCGGCCTGGCCGAGCGCGCCGGTGGCCGCGATCGTGCTCGCGCCCCAGTCGAGCCGGATATCCACCGCGCTCACCCGCCGCGCCCTGCCGGCATCCAGCGCGATCGTCGCCGCAGCCTCGCCGGCGAGCGCCAGGCCGCGCAGGCGGCTGCTGGCGAGGGCCACCTCGGCACGCAGGCGCCCGCCGGCGGCATCGGCGAAATGCCCGTCGAGACGCCAGGTGCCGCTCAGCCGACCGGCGGGCGTCGCGAGCAACTGGCTCGGATCGAAATCCCGAAAGTCGCCGGCGAGCGCGACCGGCCACGGCGCGGCGATGCCGACCTGCCCGGCAAGCTGCGTGCGGATTCCGGCGCTCCCGGGCGCCGCCACCTGGGCGCGTTCGATGCGCAGTCGATCGCCGGCGAGCTCCGCCTGCAGCGACGCGACCAGCGTCGCGTCGCTCGCCTCCAGCCGCACCCGCGCCGATCGTCCGCCACCCCGCCGATCGCCCGGATCCACTTCCAGCCGTGCCTTCATCGTGCGCGGCGCGAGACGGCCGTCCAGGCCTTTCAGGTGCAGCGCCGCGCTCGCGAGCGCGAGGTGAAAGGTCGGAGGCTCGCCGGGGCCGCCGGTGGCCGGCATCACCCAGGCATCGCCGGCCACATCGCCGAGCGGCCCGCTCGCCTGCAGGTCCTGCACCTGGATGCGGCCTTCGGAGTAGCCGACCACGGCCTTGGCGGCGGCGACCGGCAGACGGTCGTCATCGAGCGTGCCGGGCACCGTGTTGGCCAGCGCGAGCGGACCGATCAGCATCGGCCGCGGCTCGCTCGCCCATGCCGGCATGACCTCCGCATCGTAGGTGCCCGCCAGCCGCGTGACCGGCAGCGAGCGATCGAGGCTCGCCAGGTCCAGGTCCTTCACCTCGAGGCGCACCCGACGCAACGGACGCGGGTCGAATGCGCGCAGCTCCGATCGTGCCTCGATCGGCGCCCCGGCCAGCAGCGTGCTCGCGCGCACCGCGAGCGTCTCGATCGGACCGTTCACGCGCACGTCGACCCGCAGCGGCTGCTTCGCGCCCGGCAACTGGAGGACGAATCTTCCGTCGGTCGCATAGGGCGCCCGCGCGAACGTCGACGCGTCGCCGCGTACGGTGACGCGGCTGCCGGCGGCGGTGACATCCACCCGCAGCGGATTGACCTGGACACGGTCGCCGTCGTGGCGCAGCGCCGCCTCCACCCCCTCGAGCATGACGGTCTGCGCGCCAGCCCGGCGGATCGACACCTCCCCGACCTCGAGCCAGTGGATCGTCACCGGCAGGAGCGCGGCCAGCGCCGGCGGCAGCGGCAGCATCTGCGCGGCCTGGCCCGCGGCCGGCAGGTCGACGGTGACGCGGGCGGCGCTCGCGTACTCGACCACCACCCGTCCGTCGAGCAGGGCGAGCGGCTGGTAGGCGATCCGGGGCATGTCCACGGTCACGACCACGTGGCCGTCCTGCCAGCGCACCGAACGCGCGGTGAGCTCGCGAAAGAGCGATCCGGTCACGCCTTCCACGGCGAGCCGGCCGTCGGTGAGCCGCGACGCATGCTGGGCAGCCCAGGCCAGCGTCTCGGGCCGAGCGGCGAGCCACACCAGGCCGGCGGCAAGAAGCAGCAGGGCAACGGCGCTCCAGACGACGAAGCGCAGCAGGCGCGCGCCCGGCGACCGACGGGCCGGTTCCGCCGGTTCCGGGCCTGCCGGGGAATCCGATGCCTGGGTATGCTGGGTCACGAACCGATTGTGGACCACGCGGCCGGGAAAGAGGCAGCCGCGTCGGCAGAGTCGTGGATTCGGCACGTCGACCGGCGCTGGGCCGGCCCGGGCACCGGGTCCGGCCGGCGCCGGCCCTCAGGCGACCACGGTGGCCGGAGCCCCTCCGGGGCGCTTGACGACCTCGCCGAGATGGCAGGCCGTCTCGCCCGCGGCCTGGAGCGAGCGCAGCACGTGGTCGAGGTCCGCGGCGGCGACGGCGACCACCATCCCGATGCCGCAGTTGAACACGCGGTGCATCTCGGCGTCCTCGATCCCGCCGGCGTCCTGCAGCCAGCGGAAGATCGCCGGGGGCTGCCACGCCCTGGCCCGGATGACCGCCTGCAGCCCCGGCGACAGCATGCGCGGGACGTTCTCCAGCAGGCCGCCGCCAGTGACATGCGCCATGCCGCGGATCGGTCCCGGCGCATCCGGCCCGCGCAGCAGCGGCAGCAGCGAGCGCGCGTAGATGCGGGTCGGCGCCATCACCCAGTCCGCCAGCGAGCGACCCGCGAGCGGCTCCGCGAGCGCGGCCGGCGTGATCTCCCCCGCGGCCCGCTCCAGCACGCGGCGGATCAGCGAGTAGCCGTTCGCATGCGGACCCGACGAGGCGAGCCCGATCAGCTGGTCCCCGACGGCGATCCGTGAGCCGTCCACGATCGCGTCGCGATCGACCACGCCCACCGCGAACCCGGCCAGGTCGTACTCGCCGGGCGGGTACATGCCCGGCATCTCCGCGGTCTCGCCGCCGAGCAGCGCGCAGCCGGCCTGCTCGCAGCCGGCCGCGATGCCGCCCACCACGGCGGCGGCGGTATCCACGTCCAGCCGGCCGCAGGCGAAGTAATCCAGGAAGAAGAGCGGCTCTGCGCCCTGGACCAGGATGTCGTTGACGCTCATCGCCACCAGGTCGATGCCGATGGTGTCGTGGCGGCGCAGCGCGAAAGCGAGCTTGAGCTTGGTGCCGACGCCATCGGTGCCGGAGACCAGGACCGGCTCCCGGTAGCCACGCGGCACCGCGAACAGGCCGCCGAACCCGCCGATGCCCGAGAGGACGCCTTCGCGCATCGTCCGGCGGGCGAGCGGCTTGATCCGCTCCACCAGCGCGTCGCCGGCATCGATGTCGACGCCGGCTTCACGATACGTGAGCCCCTTTCCCGCGGGCCCCTTGCCGCCTGCCTGAGTCATCGCCTCGCCTGCCCTGGTGTGCGCCAGCCGTTCCGTGAAGCAGGCATTCTAGCCGCGCGCCGGTGCGACGGCGCCGCCGGCCGCGCGCGATTAGAATCACGCCATGCTCCCGCGCACGAGACTCCGTGACCCAGCCTCCTCCGGGTTCCAATTCGGGTCCGCGCGCGTCGCCGCACCAGGGAGCGACAACAGCAAGTGAGCCAGCTCGTCCTGGATTTCGGCCCGCCACCGGCGCCGACGCTGGACAACTTCATCCCGGGCGGCAACCAGGAATGCCTCGCGGCGCTCCGCCGCCTCGCCGACGAGCCGCCGGCGACCCTGGCGCCGGTCGGGCGGTTCGTCTACGTCTGGGGCCCGCCGGGCTCGGGCAAGAGCCATCTCGCCGAGGCGCTGCGTTCCCGCGACCTGCCGGGCCTGACGGTGGTCGACGATTGCCAGCGGCTCGACGCGCCCGCCCAGGCCCGCCTCTTCCACTGCTTCGACCGGGTGGCGCAGGGCTCGGCCGAGCGCCTCGTCGCGTTCGGCGACGAGCCGCCGGCGCGCCTGCCGGTGATGCCGGAGCTGGCCAGCCGTCTCGCCTGGGGGATGGTCTTCGGGCTGGAGCCGCTCGGTGACGAGGACCTGCGCGGCGCCATCGAAGCAGTGGCGGCCGCGCGCGGCCTCTCGCTGCCACCGGACGTATCCGGCTATCTCCTGCGACACACCCGTCGCGACATGGCCTCGCTCGGGGCGCTGCTCGATGCGCTCGACCGGCTCTCCCTCGCGCAGAAGCGCCCAGTGACCCTGCCGCTCCTGCGCGAGCTGCTGGCGGCCCGGGCCGAAGCGGCGGCGGCGCCCCGATAGAATGGCTGGATGAAGCGCCTCGCCCCTTTCGACCCCGATCTCACCCTGCTGCTCCCAGTCGTGCCCGACTTCGAGCGGGGTCGCGTTTCCGGGCGCCCCGGCCACCCCGATTCGTTCGCATGATCCGGCGCCTGATCGACTGGCTTCGCGTGGGCCGCGGCAACTCTGCCGCCGCCGGCGCCGGCCCCCGCAATCCGGGGCTTCGGCGCCGTTCGTACCCGGCCGCGAGCCTGCAGCTCTCCGCCTCGGCCATCTCGAACGCCGCGCTGCGGACCTGCGAGGGCCTGCAGCAGGCCGGCTTCAAGGCCTATGTCGTGGGCGGCGGCGTGCGCGACCTGCTGCTGGGGCTGCGGCCGAAGGACTTCGACGTCGCCACGGATGCGCCGCCCGAGACCGTGCAGAAGCTGTTCCGGCGCGCCCGGCTGATCGGGCGCCGCTTCCGGATCGTGCACGTGATCTTCGGCCGCGAGACCATCGAGGTGTCGACCTTCCGCGCCATGCAGGTGAACGCGCAGACCGACGAGCACGGGCGCATGCTCAACGACAACGTCTTCGGCACCCAGGAAGAAGACGCGATGCGGCGCGACTTCACCATCAACGCGCTCTACTACGACCCGATCGCGGAGGAGGTGGTGGACTATCTCGGCGGCGTCGAGGACCTGCGCAGCCGCACGCTGCGCATGATCGGGGATCCCGCCACGCGCTACCGCGAGGATCCGGTCCGGATGCTGCGCACCGTCCGCTTCGCCGCGAAGCTCGGCTTCGAGGTGGATCCGCCGAGCCTCGCCCCGATCCAGTCGCTCGCCGAGCTGCTGGAGAACGTGCCGGCCGCCCGGCTCTTCGACGAGATCCTGAAGCTGCTGGAGAGCGGCCATGCCCTCGAATGCATCCGGCGGCTGCGCGCCGAGGGCCTGCATCACGGCATCCTGCCGCTGCTCGACACCATCTTCGAGCAGGACGAGGCGTTCGTCACGCTCGCGCTCGCGCGCACCGACGAGCGGGTGCGCTCGGGCAAGTCGGTGTCGCCCAGCTTCCTGTTCGCCACGCTGCTGTGGCCGCAGGTGCGCACCCGCTGGCAGCAGCGACTCGAGGCCGGCGAGCATGCCTTCCCGGCGCTGCACGCCACCATCGATTCGGTGCTGGACGAACAGGCCGAGAAGCTCGCGATCCAGCGCCGCTACCAGGCCGACATGCGCGAGATCTGGGTGATGCAGCCGCGGCTGGAGAAGCGCTCCCGGACCGCCTATCACCTGCTCGAGCACCTGCGCTTTCGCGCCGGCTACGACTTCCTGCTCCTGCGCTGCGAGGCGGGCGAGCTGCCCGCCGAAGTCGGCGAATGGTGGACCCGGTTCATCGAGGCCGACTCCGCCGGCCGCGACGAGCTGCTGCGCGAGGTCGCGCCGCAGGCGGGCAGCGGCTCGCGCCGGCGTCGGCGCCGCGGCGGCCGCAATCGCGCCAGCGGCGAGGCCTCGAGCGCCGACGCCGATTCGACGGCGCAGGCAGCTCCCGGCGACGACGCGCCGCCTCGCTCCCGCCGCCCGGCGCCGGTGGAATCCGGCCAGGCCGGCGGCCACGAGGACCCGTGAAGCGGCCCGCGTGAGCTCAGCCGTGCTCGCCTGGATCGGGCTCGGGGCCAACCTGCCGAGTGACCACGGCGACCCCGCCGACACGCTTCGCGCGGCGCTCGCCGCCCTGGCCGCGCTGCCGCAGTCCGAGCTGCGGGCCGCTTCCCGTCTCTACGAGAGCGACCCCGTCGATGCCACCGGGCCGGCCTTCCTCAACCAGGTCGCCGTCCTGAGGACGACCCTCGCGCCGGCGGCGCTGCTCGACGAGCTGCAGGCGATCGAGCGGCGCTTCGGTCGTGAGCGCCCGTCGCCCAACGCGCCGCGCACGCTGGACCTCGACCTGCTCCTCGTCGATGATTCGGTGATCGCCAGCGAGCGACTCACGCTGCCGCATCCGCGCCTTCACGAGCGGCTATTCGTGCTGATGCCGCTCGCCGAGCTCGACCCCGCGCTGGTCGTGCCCGGTCACGGCAGCGTCTTGGCGCTGCGCGACGCGGTGGTTGCCCGCGGCGGCCAGCAATGCCGCCCGGTCGACTGAGCCGCGCACCTCGTTCACCCGCCACGGAAGCGCCGCCGCATGCCGCAGATCATCCGCCCGACCGGTCCCAGCCCTTTCGACCGCTATCGCCACATCGTCGTGGAGGGACCGATCGGCGCCGGCAAGACGACGCTCTGCCGTCGGCTGGCTGCCCTTTACGGCGCCCAGCTCGTGCTGGAGGAGCCGGAGAGCAACCCGTTCCTCGAACGCTTCTACAAGGACAGCGCGCGCTACGCGCTGCCGACCCAGCTCTTCTTCCTCTTCCAGCGGGTGAACCAGCTGCGCGACCTCGCCCAGCAGGATCTCTTCACCCAGGCGGTCGTCGGCGACTTCCTGATCGAGAAGGACCCCCTCTTCGCGCGCCTGACCCTGTCGGACGACGAGCTCGCGCTCTACCAGCAGATCTTCGCGAGCCTGCGGCCCCAGGCGCCCACCCCGGACCTGGTGATCTACCTGCAGGCGGCGCCGGACACGCTGATCGAACGCGTGCAGGCGCGCGGCATCAGCATGGAATCGGCGATCTCGGAGGACTACCTGCGGGCGCTCTCCGAGTCCTACAGCCGCTTCTTCTATCACTTCGACGCCGCGCCCGTGCTGATCGTCAACACCGAGCATCTCAACCCGGTCGAGCGCGACGAGGACCTGCGGCTCCTCGCCGAGCACATGCTCGGCATGAAGGGGCGGCGGGAGTTCTTCAACCTGAATCGGTGAGCTCTCGCTCCATGAAGATCGCCCCCGGCACCGGATTGAAGGTGTAGGCCGGGATCGGCCGGAAGCCGAGCATGCGATAGAGCTTCTGGGCGGCGACCATGCCGGGCAGCGTATCCAGCCGGATCGCGCGGTAGCCGGCTTCCCTCGCCTCGTCGCAGATGCGAATGGCGAGCGCCCGACCAAGGCCCGTGGCGCGGCCCTGCGTCGTAACGTAGAGTCGCTTCATCTCGCACAGGTCGCCTTCGAGCGATCGCAACGCCGCGCATCCCACCGCCTCCTCGCCCTGCCAGGCGAGCAGCAACCGGCCGGCCGGCGGCGCGTAGTCGCCGGGCAGGCCGGCAAGCTCGGCTTCGAAGTCCTGGAAATCGAGGCTGACGCCGAGCGAGTCGGCGTAGGCGCGAAAGAGCCGGCGGACCGTGTCCGCCTCCTGCGGAAAGCGCGCCGCCCGGATATCGGTCATGGTCTCCGTCATCCGCTGCGCCGGCCTGTGTGGGCGACGGCGCTACGCGGGCCCGTACCCGTCCGGATTGTCGCGCTGCCAGCGCCAACTGTCGGCGCACATGTCGTCCAGGCCGCGTTCCGCCTTCCAGCCGAGCTCGCGCTCGGCGGCCGAGGGATCGGCATAGCAGCAGGCCACGTCACCCGGCCGGCGATCGACGATCTGGTAGGGGATCTCGCGGCCACTCGCCTTCTGGAACGCCTTCACGATGTCGAGCACCGAGTAGCCCTGCCCCGTGCCCAGGTTCACCGTCCAGAGGCCGGGAGCGCTCTCGACCCGTCGCAGCGCGGCCAGGTGCCCCAGCGCCAGGTCGACGACGTGGATGTAGTCACGCACGCCGGTGCCGTCCGGGGTGGGATAGTCTCCACCGAAGACCGACAGCCGCTCGCGCCGGCCCACGGCGACCTGCGTGACGAACGGCATCAGGTTGTTCGGTATTCCGCGCGGGTTCTCGCCGATGCGCCCGGACCGATGCGCCCCCACCGGATTGAAGTAGCGCAGCACACCGATCGACCACGACGGATCAGAGGCGGCGACGTCCGCGAGGATGTGCTCGATCAGCCACTTGGTGTTGCCATAGGGATTGGTCGGCGCCGTGGGCGCGTCCTCGCGGATCGGCACGGTGGCCGGATCTCCGTAGACCGTGGCCGACGAGCTGAACACGAACCGCTTGACGCCGGCTTCGGCCAGGCATTGCAGCAGCGTGACCGTGCCCGCGACGTTGTTCCGGTAGTAGGCGAGCGGATTCTCCACCGATTCGCCCACGGCCTTCAGGCCGGCGAAGTGGATGGTGGCGTCGAAGCGGTGCTCGGAGAGCAGCCGCTGCAGCAGCGCCCGATCGTCGATGTCGCCCACGACGAGCGGCACCGGGCGCCCCGCCAGCTCGGCGACACGGTCCACCGCGACCCGCGAGCTGTTGCTGAGATTGTCGAGGATCACCACCTCGAAACCCGCGCCGAGCAGCTCGACGACGGTATGCGAGCCGATGTAGCCGGCGCCGCCGGTGACCAGGATCTTCTGCGTTGCCATGGGACAGGATTGTCACACAGGCCTCGACGCGGTTCCGTGTCATTGTGCCGGACGGCAGACAGTCGGCGGGGTTGCTGTCACCAACCCGCAATGCTCCTGTCATACTCTGTGTCGCATCGGCATTGCGCCCCGCAGGCCGGCCGGATCGCAGGCCGCGCGGGGTCCGCCCATACAGGAGGTCCCATCCCGATGCCCGCCAGCATTCTCGTGGTCGAAGACGAACCCGCGATCCGCGACCTGCTCGCGGTGAACCTGCGTCACGGCGGTTACCGGCCGCTGCAGGCAAGCGACGCCGGCAGCGCACGGCGCCAGATCGACGCGGAGCTGCCCGACCTGGTCCTGCTCGACTGGATGCTCCCGGACGAGAGCGGCACCGAGCTCGCGCGGCAGCTGCGCAGCGACGAGCGCACCCGCAGCCTTCCGATCATCATGCTGACCGCCCGCTCCGAGGAAGGCGACCGGCTGAACGGCTTCGACGCCGGCGTCGACGACTATATCTGCAAGCCCTTCTCGCCGCGCGAGCTGCTCGCCCGCGTCAAGGCACTGCTGCGCCGCGCGGCGCCGGAGGCGAGCGACGAGCCGATCGAGGTGGCCGGCCTGCGGCTGGATCCGGCAAGCTTCCGGGTCACCGGCAACGACACCGCGCTCAAGCTGGGACCGACCGAGCTGCGACTGCTGCACTACTTCATGCGCAATCCCGACCGGGTGCTGTCGCGGGCCAAGCTGCTGGACGGCGTCTGGGGGGACCACGTGTTCATCGAGGAGCGCACCGTCGACGTCCACGTCCGTCGACTGCGCCTCGCGCTGCAGCCGAGCGGTCATGATCGCCTGATCGAGACGGTGCGCGGCGGCGGCTACCGGCTGCTGCCGAGGCTCGAGGGCTAGCCATTTCTCCATCGTGAACCGGAACGCGCCCTGCGAATGAAACGGCTGCGCGCCCTTCTGCTCTTCGTCGGCGCGATGCTCGTGGCGGCGCTGTTGCTCGCGATCGAGATGCCCCTCGCCGCGGTGGCCTGGCTCGGCGCCTGCCTTGTCGCCACCAGCGCGTTCCACCATTACCACCTGGAAGCCCTCAGCCGCTGGGCGGCATTGCCGCGCCAGCGGCCCCTGCCCAGCGGCATCGGCCCGTGGCGCCTGCTGCTCGACCGGATCGGCCGCTTCACCCGCCAGGAAACCGCCGAGCGCCAGGAGACCGCCGGCGAGCTCGAGCGGCTGCACGCGGCCGTGGACTTGCTGCCTGATTCCCTGGTGGTGATGGACCGCTACAACCTGGTCCACTGGTTCAACCGCGCCGCCGAGGAGCTGCACGGCATCGTGGGCACGCGGCGGCCGATCGACCACTTCATCCGCCAGCCCGAGTTCACCCGCTATCTCGAGGCCGGCGACTTCCGCAAGCCCGTGCTGCTCTCGCTGCCGGGGCGGCCAGGCCGCGTCTTCGCCACCCGGCTCGTGCCCACGCCCGATTCATGGCGATTGCTGGTCACGCGCGACGTCACCGAGCACAACAAACTGGACGCGATGCGGCGCGACTTCGTCGCCAACGTCTCCCACGAGATCCGCACGCCGCTCACCGTGGTGAGCGGCTACATCGAGACCCTGATCGACCTCGACCTGCCGCGCGAGGAAACGCTGGAGCACCTGAACGCCGCGCGCAAGCAGGCGATCACCATGCAGCGCCTGCTGGAGGACCTGCTCACCCTGTCTTCGCTGGAGGATGCGTCCAACCGCCCACCGGACCAGGTGTTCGAGCTCGAGCCGCTCCTGCAAAGCCTGCTGGCCGACGTGAAGACCCTGTCGGCCGGCCGCCATGCGATCGACCTGCACATCGCCGAGCCCGTGCGACTGCGCGGCGTGCCGCGCGAGATCGAGAGTGCCATCCGCAACCTGCTCACCAACGCCGTGCGCTACACGCCCCAGGGCGGCCGCATCACCGTGAGCTGGACCGTGCGCGGCGGCGCCGGCCTGCTGTCCGTGGAGGACACCGGCATCGGCATCGCGCCCGAGCACCTGCCGCGGCTCACCGAGCGCTTCTACCGCGCCGACCGCGGGCGCTCGCGGGAGACCGGGGGGACGGGGCTGGGGCTTGCGATCGTGAAGCACATCGCGCAGCGGCATGACGCGACGCTGCGGTTCGACAGTACGGTAGGGCGGGGGTCGCGGTTTACGTTGGTGGTGCCGTTGGATCGGGTGCTGGCGGCTGCGGCTGTTGCCGCGCCCTTGCCGCAGTAGCGGTTCGCGCGGGCGCGGCGGGGGTGCATCGCGCCAGTCCCGTGCGTGCGACGGTCCTGACTATCCGGACTTGCCTGAGTAGAACGCTCGCGGCACCGCCGCGTGACCCGTGATGCTACGAGCAGTGAGTCCCCCCACCGGCCTTGAGCAGTCCTTCGGCCTTTTATTGTGAAAGGCCGCTGCTGGCCGACAGCGTGAGTCCGGCACCGCGCTAGGCAGCAGCCGTTCGCGGCCGGCCACCCTCCCCCCCCTACACCGTCACCGCGCCAGAGGCGCAGATAGCGCACGCCACTCGCAGCGCGCCGTAATCGCGCGTCTGACGGCACCCGGGGCGGGGGTGGCGGGTGTGCGGCGGGGCGCCTGCGGGAGCGCCGGAGCGGGCGTCCTGCCGGCGGGTATCGGCGAGCGAAGCGAGACGATAGCGACCGCTGGAGGGGGCCGTACCAGGCCCCCGACCCGGGCGCGGCCCGTCGGCAGGGCGTCCGATCCGGGAACCGGCGCGCAGCGCCGGCGCTCACGCCGAAGCCCCGCCGCACACCCGCCACCCCCG
>JAEWGX010000119.1 GCA_023388075.1 Pseudomonadota bacterium | reverse complement strand
TGGCACCTCGATGTCGGCTCATCTCATCCTGGGGCTGTAGCCGGTCCCAAGGGTATGGCTGTTCGCCATTTAAAGAGGTACGTGAGCTGGGTTTAAAACGTCGTGAGACAGTTTGGTCCCTATCTGCTGTGGGCGTTGGAAATTTGACGGGGGCTGCTCCTAGTACGAGAGGACCGGAGTGGACGCACCTCTGGTGTACCTGTTGTCACGCCAGTGGCATCGCAGGGTAGCTAAGTGCGGAAGAGATAACCGCTGAAAGCATCTAAGCGGGAAACTTGCCTGAAGATGAGATTTCCCTGGGGACTCGATCCCCCTGAAGGGTCGTCCAAGACCAGGACGTTGATAGGCCGGGTGTGGAAGCGCAGTAATGTGCGAAGCTAACCGGTACTAATTGCCCGTGCGGCTTGACCCTATAGTTTTGCGAGATCAAGTTTGCGTTCGAGAGAACCGCCGCTTGGTTACAGCGAGAACGAAGCTGGATTCGTTCATGCGATCACACGTCGACTACCGCCGAATTGGGCCGAGCGTCTTTGCGGACGAGCGGTCAACAAGTCATGCCTGACGACCATAGCGGAGTGGAACCACCCCTTCCCATCCCGAACAGGACCGTGAAACGCTCTAGCGCCAATGATAGTGGGCAGTCGCCCGTGAAAGTAGGACATCGTCAGGCAAACCAAAGAAGCAGAAACCCCCGGTGCCACGGCATCGGGGGTTTTTGTCATGGTTGGCCCGAACTGAAGTAGGCGTTGCAGGCGGGCCGTTGCCCGCATGGCCCTTACAATCGCGGCTTTGCCTGTCTTGGCGGCCACGTTGACCTCGAACGCTTCCACCATCCGGGCCGCTGTCTGGATGGCCGGCTGGCTCGCGCTGATGCTCGTCATGCCGGTTGCGGGGCGAGAGGCCGCGCGCGACATCGACGTGATCCAGGTGATGGAGCTGCGCTCGATCGTCGGCTTCCTGATGCTGTGGCCACTGATCGCCCGCGCGGGCGGCTTCGCCGCGGTTCGCACCCGGCGACCGTGGCTGCACGTGGCACGCAACTCGGTGCACTACCTCGCGCAGTACGGCTGGCTGCTCGCCGTCACGCTGATCTCGATCGCGGAGGTCGTTGCGATCGAGTTCACCATGCCGATCTGGACGGCGATTCTCGCGGTGACGCTGCTGGGCGAGCGCATGACGGTGTGGAAGAACGCGGCGGTGCTGCTGGGCGTGATCGGAGTGGTGGTGATCGTCCGGCCGACGACTTCCGAGGTGAACGCGGGCCAGCTCATCGCGCTGGGTGCGGCGATCGGCTTCGGGGCATCGGTCACCATGGTGAAGTCGCTCACCCGGACCGAGAGCGTGCTTTCGATTCTCTTCTGGATGGTGGTGATCCAGGCCGCGATCGGACTGGTGCCGGCTCTTGCGGTGTGGCGCTGGCCCACGCTGCTGGGGTGGCTCTGGATCGTCGTGATCGCGTTCTGCGGGACCTTCTCGCACTATTGCATGACGCGCGCGTTGCACTACGCCGATGCCACCGTGGTGGTGCCGATGGACTTCCTGCGGGTGCCGTTGAGCGCGGTGGTGGGGTGGCTCGTCTACACCGAGACGATCGACGTGGTCACCGCCCTTGGTGCCGCGATGATCCTTGCGGGCAATCTGCTCAACCTCAAGCCGCCGCGCCTCACGAATCCGTCGACCGGTCAGGCAGCTCCGGGCCGCGACTGATCCGGGCTCTCGGGCTTCGAGTCCGACAGCCTCTCAGGGCTCCTGTGGCGCCAACGGCGGACCGGCGGCCGTCGAGGCGGCACGTCTCTCGACGACGACACCGACCGCGGCCACGTTGTCGAACTTGCGCGGCTTTGCCACCGCGACGCGTACCCAATGCGCGTCGAAGCGGTCGATCAGCATCCGGGCGATAGCCTCGGCGAGCGCCTCCAGCATCCGCACGCGATGCGAGGCGAGCAGTTGCTCCAGCGCCGCGTGGACCGCGCCGTAGTCGATCGTGTCGGCGATCCGGTCGGTGCCGCATGCCGGCAGGCCGGTGCGTCCCGCCGCGACGTCGATGCGCACAGTCTGTGGGACGTTCACCTCGTCCTTGTTGATCCCCACCACGGTCGCGCCTTCGAAACCCTCGATGAAGATGATGTCCATCCCCTCGGGAACGGAGGACGGACGCAGAATGGCGGGGGTTGCGGTGGGCACGGTCTCGATACGATGCGCTGGCGCGACAATGGTAAAGGATCGACGATGCCCGCAGCGCCACCAAGAATCCCGACGCCACCCCTGGCGCCTGGCCAGGCCTCCCTCGCGAGCTCGCGGCGCGGCGCGCGCCGCGCGTCATTCCAGCCGGACCCGGGCCGGGCGATTCGCTCCCTGGCGCTGCCGCTCGCGGTGGCTGCGCTGCCCGCAGGGGCGGCGGCGCAGGATAGCCGCGAGCCGGCCGCTGCGACGACCCTGCCCGAGGTCGTGGTCTCGGCCTCGCGCGACGAGCAGGCAGCCTTCGATGCACCGGCGGCGATCCAGTCGGTGGAACGGGGGGCGATCGAGGCCGCGGGGCCGCAGGTCAACCTGTCCGAGTCGCTGGGCCGCATCCCGGGGGTGACCGCGCGGAACCGGCAGAACTACGCGCAGGACCTGCAGATCTCGATCCGAGGTTTCGGCACGCGGTCGACCTTCGGGATCCGCGGGATCCGCCTGCTGGTGGACGGGATTCCCGCCACCATGCCGGACGGGCAGGGGCAGGCATCGACGGTGAGCCTGGGATCGACGACGCGCATCGAGGTCTTGCGCGGGCCGCTTGCCCAGCTCTATGGCAACGCGGCCGGCGGCGTGATCCAGGCGTTCAGCGCCGACGGCACGGCGCCCCCGACTGTCGAGGCGAGCGTGGCGGCCGGCTCGGACGGGTTGCGCCGCTATGGCCTGGGGCTGAACGGGCGGTGGCAGTCCACCGGGCTGGTCGTCGAGCACGCCGACTTCCGCACGGACGGGTACCGCGACCACAGCGAGGCGCGGCGGCGCCACTTCAACGCCAAGCTCGCGTTGGATGCGACGCCGGACACCAGGGTGACCATCGTCGCCAATCGCTTCGACCAGCCGCTCGCGCGCGACCCGGGGGGCCTCACTCGGGCTATGGCGGAGGAGAACCCGCGCCAGGTGGCTCCGATCGTCGCGCTGCAGGATGCGCGCAAGGCGGTGACCCAGAACCAGGCGGGCGTGGTCGCTGAGCACCGGCTGGATGGCGACCGGTCGATCACCGCGCGCGTCTATGCCGGCACGCGCGACCTGGACAACGCGCTTTCGATCCCGCTGGCGGCGCAAGCGGCACCGACCTCGTCGGGAGGCATCGTCGACCTGGATCGCACCTACGGCGGGGCAGGGCTGCAGTACGCGCAGCGCATCGGCACCGCTCGCGGGCCGGTGCGGATCGTCGCGGGAATCGACCACGACCGCATGAGCGAACGCCGGCGCGGCTTCGTGAACGACGGCGGACGACGCGGCGAGCTGAAACGCGACGAGGACGACACGGTCTACAGCACCGACCTCTTCGGCCAGGCGAGCTGGGATCTCGGCGAGTCATGGACGGTCATCGGCGGCGTGCGTGCGAGCAGTGTGCGCTTTCGCGTTCGCGACGACTTCGTCAGGCCGGGCAACCCGGACGACAGCGGCTCGCGGTCGTTCAGCGCGGTCAATCCGGTGGCTGGCGTCGTCTGGCATGTGAACGATCGCAGCAACCTGTACGTGCAGGCCGGACGCGGATTCGAGACCCCGACCTTCAGCGAGCTGGCCTACCGGCCGGGCGGTGCGAGCGGCCTGAACTTCGGACTGGCGGCCTCCCGCAGCAATCACCTGGAGGTAGGCGGCAAGTTTCAACTTGCGGCGACGCAGCGGCTGGATGTCGCCGTCTTCGGCATCCGTACGCATGACGAGATCGTGGTGGACAGCAGCAGCGGCGGCCGCACCACCTATCGCAATGCCGGGGGCACGTCGCGAAAGGGCGCGGAGCTCGCCTGGCGGGCCGCATTCGGAGGCGCCTGGACCGCGAGCGCCGCCTACACCTGGCTGGATGCGACGTTCCGTGACGGCTTCGGCAGCGGGTCGAACATGGTTGCACCCGGCAACCGGCTGCCGGGCGTGCCGGCACGACAGCTCTTCGCGGACGTCGGCTGGATGCCGGATGCGCGGTCCGGACCGTTCGCCGGGGCGGAGCTCACGCGAATCGGGCGGGTCCAGGTGGACGATCGTAACAGCGACTCGGCTGCCGGCGCCACGGTGGTCAACCTGCGCGGTGGCTGGCGCGTCGACCTCGCGCCGTGGTCGCTCACGCTGTTCGGGCGCATCGACAACCTCGACGATCGACGCTACTTCGGGTCGGTCATCGTCAACGATGGCAACGGTCGCTACTTCGAGCCGGCGCCCGGACGCACCTGGCTGCTCGGCGCGCAGCTGGGCTATCGATTCTGAGGCGCGCCGAGCAACCGCGACCGCAACTCCGCCACCGCGCTGCCGACGGTGGTGAGCACGGGCAACGCGACGGCCGCCGCGACATCCGGCGCGGCGCGCGCCAGGCTGAACTGGGCCAGCGCGATGGCCCCGCAGCCACGGTCGCGCAGGCGCTCGGCCGCGGCCACCGCCAACGCATCATGGCGGGCGGTGTCGCCGACGTCGAGTGCGGCGAGCGCGCCCTCGGCCAGCTCGCAATCGATCGCCACGCCGGCGGGGAACTCCGCCGGCATGCTCTGCAAGGTCGGCGCGAAGGTGGCGACCAGGCCGATGCGCCGACCCAGCCGGGCCGCCTCGGCGACCATCGCCTCGTTTGGCTTCAACACGGGGATGTGCGCATGGCGGCGGGCGACCGCCTCGATGCACGGGCCGAAGGCCGAGCAGGTGAACAGGATGGCATCGGCGCCGGTAGCCACCGCGTAGTCCCCGAGTGTCTCGAAGCGCCGGAACATCGCGTCGTCGAGGCCGCCCGCCGCGGCGAGGTCGGCCGAGAGGCTGTCGTCGAGCAGGTTCATCAGCCGGCATTCCGGCCACTGGCGACGGAACTCCGCCTGCACCGGCGCCGGCGAGTGCGCGAGGGCGTGAACGAGCGCGATGCGCTTCGACGGTCGGGCGGGTCCGTTCATCTTCATTCTCCGAGGTTGCCGCTCGCGATGAAGTCTACGCGGGAACGGGCTGCGCTACGCGGGAACGGGCCGCGTGCTTCCGAGCGGGCGACGGCGGCTGCCGCGATAGCGGTCGATGCCGAGCCCCGCGCTGCTGATCTCCGTGGGGCGTCCGGTGATCTGGTCAGCCAGCAGACGTGCCGAGCCGCAGGCCATGGTCCAACCGAGCGTGCCATGACCCGTGTTGAGCCAGAGATTCGCAAAGGGCGTGCGTCCGACGATCGGCGTGCCGTCCGGCGTCATTGGACGCAGGCCGGTCCAGAAGTCCGCCAGCTCCACCCGCCCGGCGCCCGGATAGAGGTCCTCGACCACCATCTCCAGCGTGCGGCGGCGCCGCGGATCGAGCCGCAGGTCGAAGCCGGCCACCTCGGCCATGCCACCCACGCGGATCCGCTGCTCGAAGCGCGTCACCGCGATCTTGTAGGTCTCGTCCATGACGGTCGATCGGGGTGCCCGCTCGGCGTTCTCGATCGGGATAGTGAGCGAGTAGCCCTTGAGCGGATACACCGGGATCGACATCGGCAGGTCCGCCAGCAGGCGGTTGGAGTAGCTGCCCAGCGCCAGGACGACCTGGTCGGCCACCAGCGTGCTGGTCGCGCCGGACCGGACGTTGCGGGTCTCGATGCGCTGCATCCGGCCTGCTGCATGACGCAGCCGGGTGATCTCCTCGCCCAGGCGCAAGTCGACACCGAGGGCCCGTGCCTCGCGCGCGAGGCCTTCCGTGAACAGCTTGCAGTCGCCGGTCTGATCCTGCGGCAGCCGCAGCGCACCGAGCAGCCCCGCCTCGCGGACCGCAAGCCCCGGCTCCACGCGGGCGATACCGGCCGGATCCAGGATCTCATGGGCGATGCCGAGTTCCCGCAGGACCGATGTGTCGCGCTCGAGCGCGTCGAGCTGCGACTGCTTGCGGAAGACCTGGGTGGTGCCCAGTTGCCGGCCCTCGTACTGGATGCCGGTCTCGGCCCGAAGCGCATCGATGCAGTGGCGGCTGTAGTCCGCCAGACGCAGCATGCGCTCCTTGTTCACGGCATAGCGCTCCGGCGTGCAGTTGGCGAGCATCCGGGCCAGCCACTTCAACTGGAACAGCGTGCCGTCCAGCCTGACCGCGAGGGGCGCATGCTCCTGGAACAGCCACTTCAGCGCCTTGCCGGGAATGCCGGGTGCCGCCCACGGCGTGGAGTAGCCCGGCGAGATCTGTCCGGCATTGGCGAAGCTCGTTTCTTCCGCAACCGATGCCTGGCGATCCACCACCGTCACCTCGACCCCCGCCTTGGCCAGGTAGTACGCGGTGGTCACGCCGATCACACCGCCGCCCAGAACCAGAACCCGCATGGCCGTACCTCTTTCCTTCGGTCGATCCGTCACTCTCCCAGTCTATTCAGATCGGGCTGGAATGTGCCGTGACAAGTCCCAGCGGGGCGCGGTAAAGTCGGGCGAACTAAGAACGAGACAAGAAAAAATGCGGGCAAAACGGGAAACTCACAGGGAACTCGACGGCATCGACCTGGAGCTCGTCCGCCAACTCCAGGCGAACTGCCGGATCTCGATGACCGAGCTGGCTGCCAAGGTCGGGCTTTCGGTGAGCCCTTGCACCGAACGGGTCCGTCGGCTCGAGCGCGACCGCTTCATCCTGGGCTACCACGCTCGCCTGAATCCGCAGGCGTTCGGGCAGTCGCTTCTCGTGTTCGTGGAGATCAAGCTTGCCGCCAAGTCCGGGGCGATGTTCGAGTCGTTCAAGCGCGAGGTGCGCAAGCTTCCCAATGTGCTGGAGTGCCACCTGGTTTCGGGCGACTTCGACTACCTGATCAAGGCCCGCATTCCCGAGATGAATGCCTATCGGAGGCTGCTCGGTGACATGCTGCTCGGGCTGCCCGGCGCGCGCGAGTCGCGCAGCTACATCGTGATGGAGGAGATCAAGGAGAGCCTCGCGTTGAACATATGAGGGGCAGGTACCGGCTCCCTGGCTGCGCGATTCTTCTCCGATCAGCGCCGCGCGAGGGCGGCATGCAGCCGCTTCAGGTCCTCGCGGAGCTGCGCTGGCCGCGGCTTGTCGCGGCTCTGGTAGCGCAGCGTCACATAGCCCGCGGCCGCGGTCATGGCGTCCCGGGTGGCATCCCTGTCCAGCCGGTGGGTACGATCGTCGAGCTCGACCAGCGCGACCACCTCGCAGGAGCCGTCGAGCAGCACGAAGTCGACCACCTTCTGGGCGAAGCGGCCGCGTATGGAGAGGTATTCGGGCGTGCCCCCCTTCACGGCAGGGCTCATCAGCGCGCCCATGCTGACCTGCGCCATGACGCGGTACTCGGGGAAGGCCTCCTCCAGCCGCCCCAGGAAATCCTGCTCGTTCGGCGTGAGGAGGGCCCTTCGCTCCACCCGGAACGGCACCGGGCGCCGGCGCAGGCGCAGCGCGAGCCACAGCAGCGCCGCCGCCGCGATCGGCAGCAGGAGGTGCCAGGGCAGGTCTGCCGGGATCACGCCACGGCGGGCATGGGTGCGCGAGGCGACGCGGCGGTGGCTATGCCCTGGTCCTCACGCGGCGAGAGGCAACGCCCGCTCGACGAGGCGGGCAAACAGCGCGCTGCCGAGCGGCAGGATCTCGTCGTTGAAGTCGTATCGGGCGTTGTGCAACATCCGGCCGGCGCCGGCGCCCCCCTGGCCGATGCGGAAGTACGCGCCGGGACGGACCCGCAGCATGAACGAGAAGTCCTCGGCACCCATGCTGGGCTCGAGGTCCGTGATGAGGTTCTGGCTGCCGAAGACCTCGGCGGCGACTGCCTGGGCGAAGAGCGCCGGTGCCTCGTGGTTGACGGTAGCCGGGTAGAGGCGCTCGTACTCGACGCGCGCCGTGGCGCCGAAACCGCGCGCGACCATGCCGCAAAGGGTCTCCAGCCGCTCCTGGATCCGAGCCTGCACCGGCTCGGAGAATGAGCGCACGGTACCGGTCAGGACCGCGCTGCCGGGGATCGCGCTGAACGCGCCGGGCTGGCCGGCCTGCATCGAGCAAAGGCTCACCACCGCCGATTGCAGGGGGGGCACGTTGCGCGAGACGATCGACTGCGCCGCGGTGATGACATGCGCCGCCACGACGACCGGATCGACGGCGAGATGGGGATGCGCGCCGTGGCCGCCGCGTCCTTCGATGCGGATGGTGACCCGGTCCGCCGCGGCCATCATCGGTCCCGGCCGCACCGCGACCTTGCCCGGCTCGAGCGCCGGCCAGTTGTGCATGGCGAAGACCTGGTCGCAGGGGAACCGGTCGAACAGGCCGTCGTCGATCATCGCCTGCGCCCCCGCGAAACCTTCCTCGCCGGGCTGGAAGATGAGGTGCGCGGTGCCGCCGAAGTTCCGGGTCCGTGCAAGGTAGCGGGCGGCACCGAGCAGCATGGTGGTGTGCCCGTCGTGGCCGCAGGCGTGCATCAGCCCAGGCAGGCAGGAGCGGTGCTCGAACTCGTTCTCTTCCTGGATCGGCAGCGCATCCATGTCGGCACGCAGCCCGATCGTGCCGCCGCTGCCGGTGCCGCGGCCGCGCACCACCGCCACGAGGCCGGTCCTGCCGATGCCGTGATGGATCTCGTCGACGCCGGCGCGCTCCAGCTCCCGCGCCACCAGCTGGCCGGTGAGGTGCTCCTCGAACCCGAGCTCGGGATTGCGATGCAGTTGGCGCCGCACCGCGGTGAGCTCGTCGTGCCAGGCACGAACCGCGGCGACCGCGGGATGATCAGCCAGGTACAACGCTTCGGACTCCTACCCTTTCGGCAGGTAGCGTTCCACCAGGCGGGTCCACAGGGTGGCCCCGATGGGGATGAGCTCGTCGTTGAAGTCGTAGCTGGGGTTGTGCAGCATGCACGGACCCATGCCGTGGCCGGACTCGCGGTGACTGCCGTCGCCGTTGCCGATGAAGATGTAGCAGCCCGGCCGCTCCAGCAGCATGAAGGCGAAGTCCTCTGCGCCCATGGTCGGCTCGATCCGCTCGTTCACGTTCTCCGGGCCGACGATGTCGCGCATCACGGAAACGGCGAAGGCCGTCTGCTCGGGGTCGTTGATGGTGGGCGGATAGTTGCGGATGAACTCCATGCGTGCGGAGACGCCGAAGGCAGGGGGCAACTGCTCCACCATCGCGCGCATGCGGGATTCCACCAGGTCTAGCACCTCGATGGAGAACGTGCGCACCGTGCCCCGGATCACCGCCGAGTCCGGAATGATGTTGGTTGCCTCGCCCGCATGGATCTCGGTGACCGAAAGCACGGCGGCGTCGATCGGCTTCTTGTTGCGGGTGATGATCGATTGCAGCGCCTGCACCAGGTGCGTGGCGGCGATGACCGGGTCCGCGCCGTTGTGCGGCATGGCGGCGTGGGCGCCCTTGCCCGACAGCGTGATCTCGAATTCGTTGCTGGACCCCATCATCGGTCCGGGCGTGACCCCGAACTGCCCGACCGCAATGCCGGGCCAGTTGTGGGCGCCGAACACGGCGTCGCAGTGAAACCGCGTGAAGAGCCCGTCCTCGATCATCTTGCGCGCGCCGGCGCCGCCTTCCTCGCCCGGCTGGAAGATCAGGTTCAGCGTGCCGTCGAAGGCGGGATGGCGCGACAGGTGCTTTGCCGCGGCAAGCAGCATGGTGGTGTGGCCGTCGTGGCCGCAGGCATGCATCCGCCCCGGGTTGCGGGACCGATGCTCGAAGGTGTTCGCCTCCGCGATCGGAAGCGCATCCATGTCCGCGCGCAAGCCGAGCGACCGGCTGCTGCTGCCCTGCCGCAGGCGCCCGACCACGCCGGTGCCCCCGACGCCGGTGGTGACTTCGTAGCCCCAGGCCTTCAGCTTCTCGGCCACCACGCCGGCGGTGCGGTGCTCCTCGAAGCGCAGCTCGGGATGGGCGTGGAGATCGCGCCGGATCGCCTGCATTTCCGCCTGGAGGTCAAGTATTCCCTCTGCGAGCAACATGTCCGGAACTCCTGGAATCGTTCCCTTGTAGCTTAGCATTAGAGGCATGAGCTCGAGCATTCCAGCGTCCCCCCGCGGGGCTACCGCCGGACCGGCCGACACCCCCCCGACACCCGCCGCGCAAGCCCGCATCGTGAAGGGGGCGTGCCCGCACGACTGCCCGGATACCTGCGCGCTGCTGGTGACCGTCGCGGACGGCCGGGCAATCCGGGTGGCCGGCAACCCGGCGCATCCGGCGACCGACGGCGTGCTGTGCGCCAAGGTGGCCCGGTATCCGGAACGCACCTACAGCCCCGATCGCCTGCTCTATCCGATGCGGCGCAGCGGACGCAAGGGGAGCGGTCGCTTCGAGCGGATCGACTGGGACGAGGCCCTGCGCGAGATCGCCGATCGCCTCGGCGGTATCGCGCGCCGCGATCCACAGCGCATCCTGCCGTACAGCTACGCGGGCACGATGGGGCTGGTGCAGGGCGAGGCGATGGCGTCGCGATTCTTCCATCGGCTCGGCGCCTCGCGCCTGGACCGCACCATCTGCTCGGCGGCCGGCAAGGCCGGCTTGCTGTACACCCTCGGCGGGTCCGTCGGGATGGACGTGGAGCAGTACGCCGCCTCGCGGCTGATCCTGCTCTGGGGCACCAATTCCATCACCTCGAACCTGCACTTCTGGCGCATCGCGCAGGAGGCGCGACGGCGTGGCGCGCGGCTGGTCGCCATCGATCCCTACCGCAGCGACACGGCAGCCCGTTGCGACGAGCATGTCGCGCTGCTGCCCGGGACCGACGCCGCGCTCGCGCTCGGCCTGGTCGCGAGCCTGGCGCGGCAGGGCCTGCTCGACCACGACTGGATCCGGAAGCACACCGTGGGCTTCGAGGCGCTGCTCGAGCGGGCCTGCGGGTGGACTCCAGCACGAGTCGCGCAAACCTGCGGGATCGAGGCGGAGGTGGTCGACCGGCTCGCCCGGGACTACGGCACCATCGCCCCGGCGGCGATCCGGCTCAACTACGGCATGCAGCGGGTCCGGGGCGGTGCCAACGCGGCACGGCTGATCGCCGGTCTGCCGGCGCTGGTCGGCGCCTGGCGCCACCCCGGCGGCGGCGTGCTGCTCTCGAGCAACGGGGTCTTCGACATCGACTGGCGGACGCTGCAGCGCCCGGATCTCGCGCCGCGCGGACCGACGCGGCTGGTCAACATGTCCACCATCGGGGATGCGCTGCTGGCCGCGGACCCGCCGATCGAGGCGATGGTGGTCTACAACTCGAATCCGGTCGCGGTGGCTCCGGACAGCACCCGGGTCATCCAGGGCTTCCTGCGGGAGGACCTGTTCACCGTGGTGCTGGAGCAGTTCCGCACCGATACCGCGGACCACGCGGACATCCTGCTCCCGGCAACCACTCAGCTGGAACACCTGGACATCCACACCAGCTACGGCCACCGTTACTGGGTGATGAACCAACCGGCGATCGAACCACAGGGCGAGGCACTGCCGAACAGCGAGATCTTCCGGCGCCTTGCGCGTGCGATGGGCTTCCACGACGACTGCTTCGGCGACAGCGACCTGGCGCTGGCCGCGCAGGCGATCGACCGGCGCGGCCGGGCCACGCCGCCCGCGCTGCGAGTGGCGCAGCGAGCGAAGCAGGACGACGGCCCGATCGACGACGATGCCCGCGCGCGCGAGCTGCTCGCCCCGCTGCTCGAGCAGGGCTGGCTGAAGGCGGACGTGGCGGATGCCCCCTTCGCCGAGGGCGGCTTCCCGACGCCGTCGGGCAAGGTGGAGTTCAGCAGCCAGCGGCTTGCGGCGGCGGGCAAGGATCCGCTCCCCGACTTCGTGCCGCCGTACGAATCGGTTGCATCCGCCCCCGGGCTCGCGGCCCGCTATCCCCTCGCGATGATCTCGCCGCCCGCGCGCAACTTCCTCAACAGCACGTTCGCCAACATCCCGAGCCTCATGTCCTCGGCCGGAGAGCAGCAGGTCCACATCCATCCGGAGGATGCCGCGTCCCGTTCCATCGTCGACGGGGCGAGGGTCGCCGTCTTCAACGACCGCGGCCGGTTTCTCGCGCGGGCGGTGGTCACGGACCGCTCGCGGCGCGGCGTCGTGATGGCGCCCGGGGTCTGGTGGCACAAGCACGCCACCGGCGGACGCAACGTGAACATGGTCACCCACCAGGGCCTGACCGACCTTGGAAGAGGTCCCGTCTTCTATGATTGCCTGGTCGAAGTCGCGGCGCAGTGACGGGGGCCTCGTGCTGCGACGTGCCGCGATGGCTTCGCTCGTCGCAGCCGTGGGCGTGCTCGCGGGCGGCTGCGCGGTCTCGGGAAGCGGGGTGGATCGGCTGACCGACGGAGTCGGGTACTACTGGCAATCCATCGCCGGTCACTTCTCGCTGATGCAGCGGGCCCAGCCGGTCGAGCACCTGCTGACCCGGACGGAGCTGGATGCGACCACCCGCAAGCGGCTCGCGCTGGCCCGCGACATCCGCCGCTTCGCGGTGACGGAGCTGGGCCTGCCCGACAACGGCAGCTACACGCGCTTCGCGCAGGTGGACCAGCCTTTCGTGACCTGGGGCGTGGTCGCGGCGCCGGAGCTGTCGCTGCGCCTGACGCAGTGGTGCTTCCCGATCGCGGGCTGTGTCACCTATCGCGGCTACTATTCGCTCGCCGCCGCCGAACGGTACGCCGCCCGGCTGGCGGCTACGGGGCTGGACGTGCAGGTGAGCGGCGTTCCGGCCTATTCGACGCTCGGCTGGTTCGACGATCCGCTGCTCTCGACGTTCATCAACTATCCGGATGCCGAGGTGGCGCGGCTCATCTTCCACGAGCTCTCGCACCAGATGGTCTACGTTCCGGGCGACTCGATGTTCAACGAGTCGTTCGCGACGGCCGTCGAGCAGCTTGGGGTCGAGCGCTGGCTGGAGACCAACGGCACGGCGCAGCAGCGGCTCAACTACCGCCAGCAGCAGCTGCGTCGCGACCGCTTCCTCGATCTGCTGGGCCGGCATCGCGACAAGCTCGCCACGCTCTACGCCTCGACTGCGAGCGACGACGAGAAGCGCGCGGGCAAACGCCGGGTGTTCGACGAGCTGAGGGCCGAGTACCAGGAGATGCGCAAGGGCCCGTGGGCCGGATTCACCGGCTACGACCGCTGGTTCAACCGTCCGCTCGGCAATGCGCATCTCGGTTCGATCGCGACCTACACCACCTGGGTGCCGGTGTTCCGGCAGCTCTTCGCCGAAAGCGGACAGGATTTCCGACGCTTCCTGGTGAGGGCGGGGGAGGTGGCCGCGCTCGAGCAGACCGAGCGCCACGCGTTCCTCGTCCGGCGCAGCCACCGCCTGAGCGACGATTCGATCGAGCCGGTCACGCCGATGCTGCCGGGGACGCCACCTGAGATGCCCGTTCCGCTGCTGCAGCAGCCGGACCAGGCGCGCTCGCCGGGCGACGCGCGTGCCGACGCAAGGGCCGTGCAGGCCGGGCCGCCGCGAGAACCGATGCAGCACCAGCGCGACGAAGTCGCCCCATTCACCCCCGGCGGAGCAGCGATGCACGCTCGGCAGCATCCCACAGGCGCTAACATCAGTTCCTATCAGTAGGACGCTGCCAGGCGCCGCCGCGTCCGCGCAGGTCGGTCCGTCGAGGTGACCGGCCGGCGGGCGGCACGGCAGCGACGCACGAACGATCAGGAGGAGGCACATGGAGCGCTTCTGGCTCAAGAACTACCCGGCGGGCGTCCCGGCGGACATCGATCCCTCGCAGTACCGCTCGATCCCGGAGCTGATGGAAGAGGCGTTCCGCAAGCACAGCGCCCGCGACGCCTACGTCAGCATGGGCCGCGCCATGACCTTCCACGAGGTGGACGAGCTCTCCCGCCACTTCGGCGCCTGGCTGCAGTCGCGCGGGCTCGCACCCGGCGCCCGGGTGGCGCTCATGATGCCCAACGTGCTCCAGTATCCGGTGGCGATCGCGGGCGTGCTGCGCGCCGGCTACGTGGTGGTCAACGTCAACCCCCTCTATACCGCCCGCGAGCTCGCTCACCAGCTCAACGACTCCGGCGCCGAGGCGATCGTCATCCTGGAGAACTTCGCCGCGACGCTGGAAAAGGTGGTGGCCGGCTCCAAGGTGAAGCACGTGGTGGTCGCCAGCATGGGAGACCTGCTCGGCGCGGTCAAGGGCACCATCGTCAACTTCGTCGTGCGCAACCTGAAGAAGATGGTGCCGGCCTACACGCTCGACGACGCGGTGCGCTTCGGCACTGTCATCAGTGAAGGCTCGCGCATGCAGCTCGAGCCTTCGACTGCCGGGCACGACGATCCGGCCTTCCTGCAGTACACCGGGGGCACCACCGGCGTCTCCAAGGGGGCGACGCTGGTCCACCGCAACGTGATCGCCAACGTGCTGCAGTCCGAGGCCTGGGAGCAGCCGGCGCTGCACAACCCGCGCAAGCCGCCGCCGCCGGAACAGTCGACCGTCGTGTGCGCGCTGCCGCTTTATCACATCTTCGCGTTGACGGTGTGCTGCCTGCTTGGCATGCGCACTGGCGCGAAGAACGTCCTGATCCCGAACCCGAGGGACGTGGCCGCCGTCGCCAAGGAGCTCAAGCCACACAAGTTCACCCACTTCCCCGCGGTAAACACGCTCTACAACCTGCTCGCGGACAACGACGACTTCCGCAAGCTCGACTTCTCCGAGCTTCGGGTCTCCACCGGCGGTGGCATGGCGGTGCAGGCCGCGGTGGCCGAGAAGTGGCTGAAGCTTACCGGTTGCCCCATCTGCGAGGGCTACGGCCTGTCCGAGACGTCGCCGTCGGTCACCTGCAATCCCACCGATACCGACGCCTACACCGGCACCATCGGGCTGCCGCTGCCCTCGACGGAGGTCCGGATCATCGACGACGACGGCCAACCGGTTCCGCTGGGACAGCCCGGCGAGATCGCCATCCGCGGACCTCAGGTGATGGCGGGCTACTGGGAGCGGCCGGACGACACCGCGGCCGTCATGACGCCCGACGGGTACTTCAAGTCCGGCGACATCGGCATCATGGACGAGCGCGGCTACGTGACCATCGTCGACCGCAAGAAGGACATGATCCTGGTCTCGGGCTTCAACGTGTACCCCAACGAGATCGAGGCAGTGGTGTCCGGCCATCCCGGCGTGCGGGAGTGCGCGGCGGTCGGCGTTCCCGACGCGCGCACCGGCGAGGCGGTCAAGCTCTTCGTGGTGAAGCGGGATCCCTCGCTCACCGAGCAGGACGTGTTGGAGTTCTGCGCGAAGAACCTGACCAACTACAAGCGGCCCAAGCACGTGGAGTTCCGCGCGGACCTGCCCAAGTCCAACATCGGCAAGATCCTGCGCCGCGAGCTGCGTGATGCGCAGGCGCGCAAGCCCGCGGCCGAAGTGGCCTGAGCGCCGCGGGCGCGGTCGGCGCCGCGGCGTCCAGCCGGGGCGCTACATCTCCCGCAGCCGGAAGCGCTGCAGCTTGCCGGTTTCGGTGCGCGGCAGCGATTCCACGAACTCCAACTGGCGCGGGTACTTGTAGGGCGCGATGGTTTCCTTCACGTGGTCCTGCAGCTTCCTCGCCAGCTCGGGCCGCGGCGAGAAACCGTTGCGCAGCACGACGAACGCCTTCACCGCCTGGCCGCGGTCCGGGTCGGGCACGCCGATCACGCCGCATTCGGCCACCGCGGGATGGCCGAGCAGGGCGTCCTCCACCTCGGGCCCGGCGATGTTGTAGCCGGCCGAGATGATCATGTCGTCCGAGCGCGCCTGGTAGTAGAGGTAGCCGTCCTCGTCCATCTTGAAGGTGTCGCCCGGCAGGTTCCAGCCGTCGCGCACGTAGACTGATTGGCGCGGGTCGGCGAGATAGCGGCAGCCGGTCGGGCCGCGCACCGCGAGCATGCCGACCTGCCCCGGGGCGAGCGTCTTCATCTGGTCGTCCACCACCCGCACCTCGTAGCCCGGAACCGCCTTGCCGATGGCTCCGCGCCGGACGTCCTTGCCCGCCGAGGAGATGAAGATGTGGATCATCTCCGTCGAACCGATGCCGTCGATCATCTCGATGCCGGTCGACTCCTTCCAGAGCTGGCGCGTGGCATCCGGCAGCGCCTCGCCGGCCGAGACGCTCATCTCGAGCGAGCGGATGTCGTGGTTCTTCACGAGCGGCGCCATCTGCCGGTAGAAGGTCGGCGCGGTGAATACGATGGTCGCGCGATGACGGGCGATCGCCGCGAGCAGCCCGTCGGGCGTCACCCGCTCCAGCAGCAGCGTCGAGGCGCCGACGCGCATCGGGAAGCACAGCATGCCACCGAGCCCGAACGTGAAGGCAAGCGGCGGCGTTCCGCAGAAGATGTCGTCGGCCTTGGCCTTCAGGATCGAGCGCGGAAACAGGTCGCACATCGCGAGGATGTCGCGATGCATGTGCATGGTGCCCTTGGGCTTGCCGGTGGTGCCCGAGGTGAAGGCGATGAGCGCAATGTCGTCGCGCGCGGTATCGCAGGCAGGGAACTCGGCGGGTCGCTGCGCGCAGATCGCCTCGAGCGAGCCGCCCGCCGGGGTTTCGCCGTCGCCGTCGTTGAAGTAGAGGACCTGCTGCAGCGGACTGCCCGGCTGTGCCTCGACCAGCTCGTCCTTCAGCCGGACGTCGCACAGCGCGGCGGTGACCTGCGCCTTCTCGAGCACCGGTCGCAGCTCGCGGGCCCGCAGCAGCGGCATGGTGGGCACGGCCACCAGCCCGGCCTTGAGGACGGCGAGCAGCGAGGCGGCCATCATCGGGTTGTTGGCGCCGCGCAGCAGTACGCGGTTGCCCGGGACCAACCCCATGTCGTTGCGCAGCACGTGCGCGATTCGATTCACCTGCGCCTGCAGTTGCCGGTAGCTGCAGACGCCATCGTCGGTGCGCAGTACGATGCGCTCGCCGTTGCCGTCCTCGACGTGGCGATCGAGCAGTTCCACGGCGGCATTCAATCGCTCCGGGTACTGGACCTCGGGTGGATCGAAGAGGAAATCGGGCTGCAACTCCTTGCGCGGCAGATGATCCCGCGCGAAGTGGTCGACGTGTCCGGTCGTCAGCATCGTCTCTAGCCTCCTGTGAGAACCTGCGAGTGCGTCAAGGGTTCCTGAGCAACTCCCTCGCGATGATCAGCTTCTGTACCTCGGTGGCGCCTTCGTAGATGCGCAGCGAGCGCACCTCGCGGTAGAGCCGCTCGACGATCGAGCCCACGCGCACGCCCTGGCCCCCGAACATCTGGACGGCGCGATCGATCACCTGCTGCGCGTTCTCGGTGGCGACCATCTTGGCCATGGCTGCCTCGCGCGTCACTCGCGGAGCCGATCCGCCGGCGCCCACCTTGGGCGGGACGTCCCGCAGCCAGGCCGCGCGCCAGGTCAGCAGCATGGCGCTGTCGATGGCGGTGGCCATGTCGGCCAGCGCCGCCTGGGTGAGTTGGAAGTCCGCGAGCGCCTGGCCGAACATGCGGCGGCCCCGCGCGTGCCGCACCGCTTCGGCGAGCGCGCGGCGCGCCATGCCCAGGGATGCAGCCGCGACCGAGGCGCGGAAGATGTCGAGGGTCGCCATCGCCAGCTTGAATCCCTCGCCGGGGCGGCCGAGGAGGTGGTCGGCGGGAACGCGGCAGCTCTCGAAGGCCAGCGTGGCCAGGGGATGCGGCGCGACCACGTCGATCCGCTCCGCGATGCGCAGCCCGGGCGCGTCCGCGTCGACGACGAAGGCGCTGATGCCCCGCGCGCCGGGCTCGTCCGAGGTGCGGGCGAACACGGTGTAGAAGTCGGCGATGCCGCCGTTCGAGATCCAGGTCTTGCGGCCGTCGAGGACCCATCCGTCGCCTTCCTGGCGTGCCCGGGTGGTCATCGCCGCGACATCCGAGCCGGCCTCCGGCTCGGAGAGGGCGAAGGCGGCGAGCGACCGCCCTTGCGCGACCTCGGGCAGATAGCGACCGCGCAGCGCGTCGCTGCCGCCGAGCGAGATGGCGCCGCTGCCCAGGCCCTGCATCGCGAACGCGAAGTCGGCGAGCGCGTCGTGGTAGCCCAGGGACTCGCGCAGCAGGCAGATCGCGCGCGAATCGATGGCGGGCAGCGCGCCGCCCCAGGCGGCGGGCACGCAGTAGCGCAGCAGACCTGCCTCGCCGAGCGAGCGGACCAGGGCGATGCAGCGTTGGTCGAGCCCGGGCGCGGCGGCCAGCACGCCCGGCAATGCCCCGTCGGCCCATGCATGCGCCTCGCGGGCAAGCCGGCCGTGAACGTCCTCGAAGAACGGCAGCGCGAGCGAGGCGTCGAGGTAGTCCGGCGGCGGGGCGCGGTGCGCTTCCATCAGTTGCCCTCGAATACCGGTCGCGTCTTCGCCGCGAACGCCTTGTACGCGCGCTCGAAGTCCCGCGTCTGCATGCAGATCGCCTGTGCCTGTGCCTCGGCCTCGATCGCCTGCTCGACCGTCATGGACCATTCCTGGTTGAGCATGGTCTTGGTCATGCCATGGGCGAAGGTCGGCCCGTCGGCCAGGCTCGCGGCGAGCGCGATCGCCTCGCGCTCGAGTGCGTCCTCCGTCACCAGCCGGCTGTAGAAGCCCCAGGTGGCGCCCTCCTCGGCGGTCATGGAGCGTCCGGTGAAGAGCAGCTCGCTCGCGCGACCCTGGCCGATCAGCCGCGGCAGCAGCGTGCAGGCGCCCATGTCGCAGCCCGCGAGGCCGACACGCGTGAAGAGGAACGCCGTCTTCGCCCGTGGAGTGCCCAGGCGGAAATCGCTCGCGATCGCGAGCATCGCGCCCGCGCCGGCGCACACGCCGTCGATCGCGGCGACGATCGGCTGCGGCGCCCGGCGCATGGCCAGCACCAGGTCACCGGTCATGCGGGTGAACTCCAGCAGCTCCGGCATGCTCATTCCGACCAGCGGGCCGATGATCTCGTGCACGTCGCCGCCGGAGCTGAAGTTGCCGCCCGCACCCGTGAGAACGACCGCCTTCACGTCCTGCGCATAGGGCAGCTTGCGGAACAGCTCGCGCAGCTCCTCGTAGGAGTCGAAGGTGAGCGGGTTCTTCCGATCGGGCCGGTCGATCGTGACGATGCCGACGTCCTTCTCCATGCGCCAGCTGAAGTGGCCTGCCTGGTAGGCGGCAGCCTGGAAGCGCGAGCTTCGGTTGAGCGGTGAATTCATGGCGGATTTCCTCTTCCGGTTCAGCGTTGCGCCGAGCGCGTCGACGCGCGTGCGGCGGGTTGGGGCGGGCGCGTCGGTCCTCGAACGGACGCCCTGGCGGGCGAGCCCTTCTTGAGCTGGCCGAGCAGGCGCTGCAGTTCGTGCTGCTCGGCACGATCGAGCGCCCCCATGAGCTCGACTATCCAGGACTCGTGGACCGCGGCGACCGCGGCAAAGCGCTTGCGACCGGCTGGCGTCAGCCTCAGCCGCGTGGCGCGACGGTCGCCGGTGACCGATTCCCGGGTGAGCCAGCCGTCGCGCTCGAGCTGGTCCGCGATGCCCGTGATGTTGCCGCTGGTGACCATCAGCCGGCGTGACAGCTCGCTCATCTTGAGGCCGTCGTCCCGCTCCAGCTGCGCAAGGAGATCGAAGCGCGGCAGCGTGAGGGAGAACTCCTGCTGCAGGCGGCGGCGGATCGTGGACTCGATGAGGTTGACGCAGGTGAGCAGCCGCAGCCACAGCCGCAGGGCGATGTGATCGTCGCTCGAAAGTCGTGTCTCATGGTCCAGGGGCCGCGGGTCCATCCGGATAGTTTAAGCCTGAAATACTTCCGATCGAGGCAGCGGGCTTCCCCCCACGAGAGGGTAGGGCAGGGGTACTGGAAGAGATAGGCCGCGGGCCACCCCTTCGAGGCTTGTCCGGGCAGGGGCAGGATGACATCGTTGCGTCACGGCCCGATGTTTCCATGACGTCGGCATTCAACCCGAGGGAAACCATGAAAAGAACCATGATCGCGCTGGCCGTGGCGTCAGCGATTCCAGTCGCCGCCCAGGCACAGACCAGCATCACGCTCAACGGCAGCATCGACATGGCAGTCGAGTCGCTGAACGGCGATGCCAACGGCGGCAGGAGCGACGTGAAGATCACCAACGGCGTGTGGGCTGGCTCGCGACTCGCCGTGGTCGGTACCGAAGATCTCGGTGGCGGCCTCAAGGGCATCTTCAACATCGAGCACCGGTTTTCGCCGGACACCGGCACCGTCACCTCGGGCAGCACGTTCTGGGCCGGGCAGGCCTGGGTGGGGCTGCAGGGCGCCTACGGCACGGTGCGCCTCGGCCGCCAGTACACGCCCCTGCGGCGCGCGCTCGAGCCGGGGGATACCACCGGCTTCAGCTGGTACAACAATGGCGACGGCCTGGCGGGCATCATCACCCGGTTCAACAACGACGTCTCGTACCAGTCACCCAGCCTCGGCGGCTTCACCATCCATGCGGCCTACGCGGCGGGCGAGGACGCCACCGACGACAAGCTCGGCGATGCCATGGGCATCAGCGGGGTCGGCCGATTCGGTGCCTTCCGGTTCGGCGTCGGCTACCAGACCATCGACTCGGGCGCGAGCGGTGTCGACGACACCGAGCAGTTCGGCGTGTCGGCGGGCGCGAAGTTCGGCAGCTTCGGTGTCGGGGCCGAGTACGCGCAGAACGAAGTGGCGGGCAACAAGCGCAAGGGGATCTTCGTCAGCGGCTCGATGGACGTCGGCCCGGGAACCGTCTACCTCACCTTGAAGCGGGACGACCAGGGCACCGACCTCGACGACGACGGTATCGGCCTGACCTACGCGCACGGCCTCTCGAAGCGCACGTTCCTCTACGCTTCGCTTGGCTACAACAAGATCGAGCAGCAGGCCGGCGGCGACCTGAAGCCGCGCACCATCGCACTTGGCATGCGCCATTTCTTCTGACGCACAAAAGAAAAACGCCGGGGGCGGAACCCCCGGCGTCAGCTGACGTGACTCTAGGAGAGTCGATCAGAAGAAGTGGCGCATACCCAGCGCGATGGACTTCGGCTTGGTCTCGCCGCCGCCCAGCTGGTCGACCTTGTTGTAGCCGGCAGCGACATACACGAAGGTCCGCTTGGACAGGCCGTGCGAGTAGGTCAGGCCGATACCGGTGTTGTCCAGGTCGTTGACGTAGTCGTAGTTGTCTTCCTGCTTCAAGGTCAGATACACCGTGCCAGCACCCAGACCGGCGCTCAGGGAGACGAAGTAGCCCTTGCGCTTGTCGGATCCCGGGGCGTCGATATCGCTGGTGGCCGCGGCCAGGCCGATGCCGAACGCGCCGAACTTGGTGCCGAGCGAGACAGCCATCTCGTCGATGTCCGCGCCGGTGTTGCCGCCATCGATGCCGTGGTAGCCAAGGCCGAAGTTCACCGGACCGAAGGCGCCGACACCCGAGATACCGATCGTGTCACCCAGCTTGTCGTCACCAGGCTGCTCACCCGGGGCATACGCCGCGTGAATGGTGAAGCCACCGAGGCTGGGCGACTGGTAGGACAGATCGTTGTTGAAGCGGATCTGCGTACCGGCCAGGCCGACGCCGTTGTTCAACCAGCTGTAGCCGGTCATGTCACCAGGGGCGATCGCACGGAAGATCGGGGTGTACTGGCGACCCAGGCGGACCGCACCGAAGCCACCTTGCAGACCGACCCAGGCCTGACCCGCCCAGAACGTCGCGCCGGACGTCACCGTGCCGTCATCGGGCGACAGACGATGCTCGATGTTGAAGATGCCCTTGAGGCCGCCGCCGAGCTCTTCGGTACCGACCACGGCGAGACGAGAACCGCTCCACACGCCTTGTCTCATGCGGATGTCGCTGTCCTGGCCTGCCACGTCCGGATCGGTGTACTCCATGGCTGCGTCGATGCTGCCGTTCAGCACGATGTTCGTCTGAGCCTGCGCGAACGCGGGCAGGGCTGCCGCAACGGCCAGCGCGAGAAGCGATTTCTTCATTGATCAATCTCCTAAGTTTCTGGAATTCAATCGGTTACGACCGTTGCAAGGCGCGTTACCGA
>JAEWGX010000107.1 GCA_023388075.1 Pseudomonadota bacterium | reverse complement strand
TCTCCGGTGCGTCATCCGAGCAGCGGCGGGCGGCCGAGCGGCCAGGGGTTCGCCGGCGCGAGCGGCTCGAAGCGCCGTCCGCTCGGCGCACCGTCATCGTGCCACGCGCCGGCGGCGAGCGCATCCGCCAGGCCGCGCACGTAGGGCAGGTGGCCGCCCAGGGCCCGGTAGTCCGAGAGGCGCATGCTGAACTCGATCGGCGCGACGATGGCCGGGGTCGGGACCGTGCCGAAGCTGTTCTCCGGCATGCGCATGACGTCGGCCATGATGGTGATCCCACCGCCAGGCCACACGTAGGCGGGCGCCCCGCCCATGGTCACGTTGACCAGCGCCTGCTTGATGGCCCGGGTGAGCAGGATCGGGTTTTCCGTCACGCCGGCACGCAGGGAGCCGCCGGCACCGCCGAGGAAGAGCACCGTGGCCAGCGACGGCTCGCAGTTCTCGCCGATGCGCCCCACCACCGCCCGCACCTCCGGCGGCATCTCCGCTTCGCGCGGAACCAGCGATTCGTCCAGCAGGTACCAGGTGGCATGTTCCCCGGTGGTCGAGGTCATCAGCAGCCGCAGCCCCGGCCATGCCACCTTGGGATCCCAGCCCTCGACGATCTGGAGCGGATCGGTGAGGTCCGTGCCGCCCCAGCCGGTGCCCGGGTTCGCCACCTGGAACCAGCGCCCCGGGGTGGACTTGCGCCCGCGCATCCGGATGCCCGAAGGCGGCATGTCCAGGCAGCGCCCCGCCTGGTGCTCGGTGAGCACGCCGGTGATGTGGTCGTCCACCACCACCACCTCGTCCGCGAGGCCATGGAACTGGCGCGCGAAGATGCCGATGGTGGCCGATCCGCAGCCGACCCGCATGCGACTCTCCTCGACACCGTTCACCACCGGCGCCTGCCCGGCCTGCACGATCACCTCCGAGCCGCCGTCGATCTGGAGGGTGACCGGCTGCCGGTTGCCGAGGGCCGTCATCGCCTCGAGCGTGATCCGGCCCTCCTTCTTGCTGCCGCCGGTGAGATGGTGGACGCCACCGAGCGACAGCATCTGCGAGCCGTACTCCGCGGTGGTGACGTGCCCGATCACCTCCCCGCGGCAGCGCACGTCGGCCTGCTCGGGGCCGAGGTAGCGGTCGGTGTCGATCTTCACCTTGATGCTGCAGTAGCTGAAGATGCCCTCGGTCACCACCGTCACCATGTCGACACCCTCGTGCTGCGACGCGACGATGAAGGGCGCGGGCTTGTAGTCGGGATAGGTGGTGGAGGAGCCGATGCCGGTCACGAACAGCTCGTCGGTGCGCAGGAGGTCACCGTTCCAGGCGGGGGCCTGCGGCTGGGCGGGCTCGTGCCCCGCGGCCGGCTCGTGCTCGTCGGCCGGGCGATCGCCGCCCTCAGCGTCTTCGCCGGCTGCCTGTCGCGGCGCGAACGCCACAACCATGGGCTCCGGTTCGGCCAGAGTGCGTCGCAACAGGACCACCGGGTCGACGCGCACCAGCCGCCCTTCCTTGTTGGCGTAGCGATCGCAGGCGCCGTTGCGTCCCGGGCTGATCTGGCAGAGCACCGGGCACGCATTGCATTCGACCTTGCCGCTGGCCATTCGCTCGTTGCGGGGCCGTGCGCGCAGCGGAACGCCGGGCAGGGCGGACGGATCGGCGGGCGTTGCGACGGCCGTCGGCCCCGGGGAGGCGGCCTCCGGCGCGCGGGCGTCGGCCGCGGTTGCCTCCGCGGCATCCGGCCCCACCTGGCCCGGCTCCGGCATGCCGTCGGTGCGGGTGTGGCCGCTCACCTGCGCCGCCCCTGGCGGATGCCGGCTCCGGGCGCCTGCCTCGTGCCCGAAAGGCGGGCCGCGATCAGGGCGGTGCCCTGTCGCGGGATCGGAGTTTGATGTAGCATCTGCTAAACCACCATGTTGTGATCACTACATGAAAGCCACTGTAGTTGATTCCCTTTCGGCTGGCAACCGGCTTGCCGCCGCCTTCCCATGAGCGCATTCAACGAGGAGAAGGTGCTGAGCGTCCACCACTGGACCGATCGCCTCTTCAGCTTCACCACCACCCGGAACCAGGCCATGCGCTTCAGCAACGGCCACTTCACCATGATCGGCCTGCGCGTGGAGAACAAGCCCCTGCTGCGCGCCTACAGCATCGCCAGCGCCAACTACGAGGACCACCTGGAGTTCCTGAGCATCAAGGTGGAGGACGGCCCGCTCACCTCGCGGCTGCGCCATATCCAGGTCGGGGACGCGATCATCGTGGGACGCAAGCCCACCGGCACGCTGGTCATCGACTATCTCCTGCCCGGCAAGCGGCTGTTCATGCTGGCCACCGGCACCGGGCTCGCGCCATACATGAGCATTGTGCGCGATCCGGCCACCTATGAGCGCTTCGAGCAGATCGTGCTGGTTCACGGGGTGCGGATCGTGGACGAACTGGCCTACCACGGCCTCCTGGTGGATCACCTGCCGGCGCACGAGTTCCTCGGCGACATGGTGTCCAGCCAGTTGCTCTACTATCCCACCGTCACCCGCGAGGAGTACCGCAACCAGGGGCGGATCCCGGACCTGATCGAATCGGGCAAGCTGTTCGCGGACCTCGGCCTGCCAGCCTTCGATCCCGCCGAGGACCGCGTCATGATCTGCGGCAGCCCCTCCATGTTGCGTGATCTCAAGCAGCTGCTCGAGCGCCGCGGCTTTCGCGAAGGCAACACCTCGACGCCCGGCGACTTCGTCATCGAGCGCGCGTTCGCCGAGCAGTAGACGTGACTGGTCCACGGGCGCGCGCTGCTGCCGGCCGGCCGCGTCGGCGCGATCCCGCCGTCGCGAAGCCGGGCGCGACGAAGCCGGGCGTGCGCGAGCTCTCCGCCCAGGCGACCCGCGAGAACATCCTGCGTGCCGCGATCCGCGTCTTCGCCACCCACGGCTACGATGGCGGGCGAGTGGAGCAGATCTCCCGCGCGGCGAAGTCTCACGACCGGATGATCTACTACTATTTCGGCAGCAAGGAGGGCCTGTTCCAGGCGGCGCTGCGCGAGACGTACCGCCGGTTCAATGAAGCTGAGTCGGCGCTGGCGCTCGATCTCGATCGCCCGGTCGCCGCGCTCGAGGCCGTGGTCCGCTTCATGTGGCACTACTACCGCAAGCATCCCGAGTTCATCCGGCTGCTCAATACAGAGAACCTGCTGCGCGGCCGGCATCTCTCCAGGGCCGGGCGGATGGGAGACTACTCGTCCCCCGCGGTCGGCATCCTCCAGGGCGTGCTCGATGCCGGCCGGGCCCGCGGCGCATTCCGGGAGGACCTGAGCGCGCGAGACGTCTACCTGATGATCGCCTCGCTCGGCTACTTCTATCTCTCCAACCGCTACACGCTCTCGGCATTCCTCGACGAGCAACTCGACGACGCCGGGGCCATGACGCACTGGGAAGGCTTCATCGTGGACGCGGTACTGCGCACTGTCGCCGCGCCCCCTGGCATCGCGTCGTAGAATGCCCGGGCCCGGCGGCCATTCAGTGCCGCTGGCGCCAATCCGGCGCGAATGCGCGTAGAGGAGGAGACATCGGTATGGAACGCAAGGTCGAACTGACCCGCCGCCATTTCATGGTGGTAGGGGTTGGGGCAGCGGGGGTTCTCGCCGCGGCCCCGGAGATCGGGCTCGGTTCAAGGGCGATGGCCCAGGCGGCCAAGCCGCTGCCCGACTATGTCGCCTGGAAGAATCCCGAGGCGATGATCGTGCACTCCGGCAGCACGCTGGAGACGCGGCGCCAGTACTTCGGCACGAGCGGCATCACCCCCGTCGACGAGCTCTACATCCGGAACAACCTCCCGGCTCCCGGCAACGACATCGTCGCCGATCGGGACGGATGGGAGGTCTCCGTCGAAGGCGTGAAGAACCCCCGGACGATGAAGCTTGCCGAGCTCAAGACCCTCGGCCTGGAAAGCGTTGCCACGGTCCTGCAGTGCTCGGGCAACGGGCGCGGCTTCTTCTCGCACAAGGCGAGCGGCGCGCCGTGGACCGTGGGCGCCGCGGGCAACGTGCTGTGGAGCGGCGTGCCGCTCTCGGCGGTGGTCGCCGCCTGCGGCGGAGTCGCGGAAGGCGCCCGCTTCATCACCGGCACCGGCGGCGAGAAGCTGCCCGACGGGATCGACCCGAAGACGGTGATGGTGGAGCGTTCGGTGCCTGTGGCCGTGCTCGAGCGGTCGATGCTGGCCTGGGAGATGAACGGTGCGCCGTTGACGCTCGCCCATGGCGGTCCGCTGCGCCTGGTGGTCCCCGGCTACTACGGGATCAACAACGTCAAGTACATCAAGCGGCTGGCGTTCACCGCGGCCGAAACGGACGCGAACATCCAGCGCACCGGCTACCGGGTTCGGCCGGTGGGCGTGAAGGGCGCGCCCGATCAGCCGTCGATGTGGGAGATGCCGGTGAAATCCTGGGTCACGCATCCGCTCCGGGAGCGGGCGGGTGGGCCGGTGCTGATCCACGGCGTGGCCTTCGGCGGTGCGAGCGCGCTCAAGGGGGTCGAGGTTTCCATCGATGGAGGGAAATCATGGCGGCCTGCCACGCTGGTGGGTCCAGACCTCGGCCAGTACGCCTGGCGGGTGTTCGTCCTTTCGGTGGACCTGCCCCCGGGGAGCCACAAGATCGCGAGCCGGGCAACGGACGCGAAGGGCAACGTGCAACCGCAGGACTTCGAGCCGAACGAACGCGCCTACGGCCACAACGGCTGGGATGCGCATGCCGTGACGGTGACGGTTTCGTGACGGCGACGGTTTCATAGCGCCGGCGATGAGTAGCCCGCCGCGCTGCGGCGGGCGCAGCATTCCTGAAGAGAGCAATGGGGATTCGATTCGCGACGTCAGGAGCGGCTCTGCTGCTGGCGCTGCCGTTGGCCGGATCGCCGCCAGCGGCGGCCGAGGACGCAGGGCTTGGCAAGCAAGTCTTCATGGAGCTGGCACAGCCGCCGTGCCAGCTATGCCACAGGCTATCCGCGGCAGGCGCGGAAGGCGCGATCGGCCCGGATCTGGACGAGCTCGCACCGACGGCCGAGCGCGTGCGGATGGCGGTCGAGCGCGGCGTCGGCAACATGCCGGCGTTCGGGGACACCCTGAGCAAGGAACAGATCGAAGCGGTGGCGCGCTTCGTGTCCGAGTCGGTCGGGCAGTGAGGCGGTGCTTCGGACCGGCTACACCACCATCGGCGTCACGGCCCCGTCCATCGCCAGGATCGCGCCGGTGATGTAGCTGGCCCGGGCGGAGGCAAGCCACACCACCGCGTCGGCGATCTCCTCCGGACGCGCGATCCGGCCGAGCGGCATGCGCTCGGTGGCTCGCTTCATGGCCTCCTCCGCGTCGATGCCCTGCAGTCGCGCGTCGGCCGCCATGCCTTCCTTCAGTCGCTCGGTGAGCGTGAGCCCCGGGTTGACCGCGTTCACGCGCACGCCCTTGCGGCCGTAGGCCGCCGCCATGCCGGCGCTCACCAGCATCAGCGCCGCGTTGGCCGCGCCGCCCGAGAGGTGGGTGGGCGTCGCGACCTTTCCGCCGGCACCGACCACGTTGACGATCGCCCCGGTTCCGCGGGCACCCATGCGCTTGACCACCGGGTCCAGCATGTGGATATAGGTGAAGTACTTCGCCTGCATGGCATCGTGCCATGCGCCCGGGGTCAGCTCGTCGGGCGGTACCCGGCGCGCGGCACCGGCCGAGTTCACCAGGATATCCACCGGTCCGCACTGCTCCTGCGCGCGATCCAGCGCCGCCAACGCGGCATCCGGATCGGTGAGGTCTGCGGCGAAGGTGGCCACCCGCGCCGCCGCATCGCCACCCGCGCCGTCGCCGGCCGTTCGGGCAAGCTCCGCGGCCCCCCGCTCGAGATTGTCCGGGTTGCGGGAGACGAGGCTCACCCGCGCACCCTCGGCGAGGAACGCGCGGGCGCAGGCGAGGCCGATGCCCTTGCTCCCGCCGGTGACGAGGACATGCTTGCCCTGCAGCTCGAGATCCATGATGTTGCTCCTCCACATGCAGACCAGAAGCGGCAAGCTTACCGCCCGCGTTCAGATCGAGAGCAATCGGGCGTAGAAGGCGCGCAGCTCCGAGAGCTCGGTGAAGACCCCGAACGGGAAGCCTTGTCGATCCGGTCGGTCGTCGATCAGCAGGGCGTCGATGCCCCGGACCATCTGGGCCGGCCGGTACCCGTGCGGCGCCAGTCGATTCACCACGTGCGGGAAGTCCCGTGCGGTCTCGCGCAACGACACCTTGCCCGCAAGCTGCTCGAGCAGGGCCTTGCCGGCCTCGTCCAGAGGCTCCCGCACCCGGCGGTCCGCGGCGGGCGGCGCGCTGCCGAAGGTGGCGCGCAACGCGCCGAGGCCCAGCCGCGGCAGCCGGACTGGCTGGCGGACCTTGTCCTTGTTCACGAAACCTCCAGGGGCCGCGGCGGGAAGAGCCACCCGCACGAATGACGACTGTCAAAAACCGTCAAAATCATAGCGAATCGCGGAGCTCGGTGGCGAGCTTCCCGATCGCCGTGCGGCTGGCGGCGGCAAACGGTCGGCGAGCACGGCAACGTCGACGCGCGCCCCGACGCCGGGGCGGCACCCCGCGGAGCCGCCTATAATCGCGGGCGCCGTCATGGCGACACCGGTGACGCGGCGGTGCCTGTCGGCTTACCGGCTTGAGATCGGCCGCGGCCGACCCAACCTAACCGGCTCCCGATCACGAACTTCCCGAGCATCATGCCCATCTATGCCTATCGTTGCGATGCCTGCGGCTTCCAGAAGGATGTGCTGCAGAAGCTGTCGGAGCCTGCGCTGACCCGTTGTCCGTCCTGCGAGGCCGAGTCGTTCGTCAAGCAACTGTCCGCGCCGGCCTTCCAGTTGAAGGGGACGGGCTGGTACGTCACGGATTTCAGGGATAACGGCAAGAAGGCCGACGGCAAGGCGGATGCCGGCAAGGGTGGCGAACCGGCCGCGACCGGTTCCGACGGCGCCGACAAGGCGACCTCGACCAAGCCGGAGGCTGCCACCGGCGGATCCGAAGGCACCGCCACGTCGTCCTCCGCCGCACCCGCCGCCACCCCGCCCAAGGCCGGGAGCGCGGCTGGCGCGAGCGCCGGGACGGCCTGACCGGCCTCGGCCGGTCGCAGTCCGGTTACCTCGCCCGTCTCCAGCGCATCATCCGTCGGGCGAGCAGGCATGATCAAGCGATACTTCGTGACCGGCCTGCTCCTCTGGGTGCCCATCGGCATCACGCTGTGGGTGCTGGGCGTCATCGTCACGGCCATGGACCTGAGCCTCGCGCTGCTCCCGGAGCGCTGGACGCCGCGCTTCTTCATCGGTCGCGACATTCCCGGCATCGGGGCGCTCCTGACGCTCCTGGTGATCTTCCTGACCGGCGTGCTCACCACCAACCTGGTCGGCGGGAAGCTCGTCGAGTGGGGCGAGCGCCTGCTTGCGCGCATACCCATCGTGCGCAGCATCTATTCCAGCGTGAAGCAGGTGAGCGATACCATCCTGTCGCCGACGGGCAATGCGTTCCGCAAGGCGCTGCTGGTGCAATACCCGCGCAAGGACGCGTGGACCATCGCGTTCCTCACCGGCGTGCCGTCCGAGGAGCTGCGCGAGGCCGCGGGGCTCGGCGATGCGGAGATGGTTTCGGTGTACGTGCCAACCACGCCGAATCCGACCTCCGGCTTTTTCCTGATGATGCGCAAAGCCGATACGGTGGAGCTCGACATGACCGTGGACGCCGCGCTCAAGTACATTGTCTCGATGGGAGTCGTCGGCCCCGTCACGAAAGAAGAGGTCCGCACGCGCACGCTGGCGTCGCGCGGAACGACTGGAGAATCGACTCATGCGTAGTTGTTACGTCGGCCAGGTGTCGCTCGAGCACCTCGACAAGGAAGTCACGCTCTACGGCTGGGTTCACCGTCGCCGCGACCACGGCGGGGTGATCTTCATCGACTTGCGGGACCGCGAAGGGTTGGCCCAGGTGGTGTGCGATCCGGATCGCAAGGAGACCTTCGAGACCGCCGAGCGGCTGCGCAACGAGTTCTGCATCCGGGTCGCCGGCCGTGTCCGGCGCCGGCCCGAGGGCACGGACAACGAGGCGTTGCGCAGCGGCCAGGTCGAGGTGCTGTGCCACGAGATCGAGATCCTCAATCCGTCGGTCACGCCGCCGTTCCAGCTCGACGACGAGAACCTCTCGGAGACCACCCGGCTCACGCACCGCGTGCTGGACCTGCGTCGACCGCAGATGCAGGGCAACCTGCTGCTGCGCTATCGGGTCACGATGGAGACGCGCCGCTACCTGGATTCGCTCGGCTTCATCGACATCGAGACCCCGATGCTCACCAAGTCCACGCCCGAGGGCGCGCGTGACTACCTCGTGCCGTCGCGGGTCAATCCCGGCATGTTCTTCGCGCTGCCCCAGTCGCCGCAGCTCTTCAAGCAGCTACTGATGGTCTCGGGCTTCGATCGCTACTACCAGATCGTCAAGTGCTTCCGCGACGAGGACCTGCGCGCGGACCGCCAGCCGGAGTTCACTCAGATCGACTGCGAGACTTCCTTCCTGAGCGAGCACGAGATCCGCGCCATCTTCGAGGAAATGATCCGCACGGTGTTCCGCAACGTGCTCGGCGTGCAGCTTCCCGGCGCGTTCCCGGAGCTCTCCTATGAGGACGCGATGCGCCTCTACGGCTCGGACAAGCCGGACCTGCGGGTGAAGCTGGTGCTCACCGAGCTCACCGACGCGATGAAGAGCGTCGACTTCAAGGTCTTCTCCGGCGCGGCCAACATGGAGGACGGCCGGGTCGTCGCGCTCCGGGTGCCGGGCGGCGCCGAGCTCACGCGCAGCGAGATAGACGCCTATACCCAGTTCGTCGCGATCTACGGCGCGCGCGGGCTCGCCTACATCAAGGTGAACGAGGCGTCCAAGGGCCGCGAGGGCCTCCAGTCGCCGATCGTGAAGAACCTGCACGACGCGGCCATCGACGCGATCCTCTCGCGCACCGGCGCGGTCGACGGGGACCTGGTCTTCTTCGGCGCCGACAAGGCGAAGGTGGTCAACGACGCGATGGGTGCATTGCGCGGCAAGATCGGTCACTCGGAGTTCGGCCGGTCTCATGACCTGCTGGACAGCGACTGGAAGCCGCTCTGGGTGGTGGACTTCCCGATGTTCGAGTACGACGAGGAGAACGGCCGCTGGTCGGCGCTGCACCACCCCTTCACGGCGCCCAAGGACGGCCACGAGGACATGCTGGCAAGCGATCCCGGCCGCTGCCTGGCCAAGGCCTATGACATGGTGCTCAACGGCTGGGAGATCGGGGGCGGGTCGGTTCGTATCCACCGCGAGGAGGTCCAGAGCAAGGTGTTCCGCGCGCTCGACATCTCCGCGGAGGAGGCCGCCGAGAAGTTCGGCTTCCTGCTCGAGTCCCTGCAGTACGGGGCGCCCCCGCATGGCGGCATCGCCTTCGGTCTGGATCGAATCGTGACCATGATGGCCGGGGCGGAATCGATCCGCGACGTGATCGCGTTTCCCAAGACCCAGCGCGCGCAGGACCTGCTCACCAAGGCGCCGTCGCCGGTGGCCGAGAAGCAGTTGCGCGAGCTTCACGTCCGCCTGCGCCTGCCGGAGTCCGGGCAGGGAGGGTGAGCGGATCGCGCCCGCGACCGGAGGGCAGACGATGAGCGCCCCCCGGCCGCCCAAGATTCCGGAGTCGGTGCTGGTCGTCATTCACACCGCCGACCTGCAGGTGCTGCTGCTGGAGCGCGCCGACCATCCGGGTTTCTGGCAATCGGTCACGGGCAGCAAGGAGCGGATCGACGAGCCGCTCGTCGAGACCTGTCGCCGCGAAGTGCTGGAGGAAACCGGGCTCGATGCCAACCGCTACGTGCTGACCGACCTGGACCTGGTCAATCGATACGAGATCTATCCGCACTGGCGCAGCCGCTATGCGCCGGGCGTCACCCAGAACACCGAGCACGTCTTCTCGCTGGAGCTGCCGGCGCCGCTACCGGTCACGCTCGCGGCCCGCGAGCACCTGGGCTACCAGTGGCTTCCCTGGCAGGAGGCCGCGCCGCGCTGCTTCTCGTGGAGCAACGTGAAGGCGATCGAGGAGGTCGCGCGTCGCCGGATCGCGCGCGGATAGCGGCCGCGTGCTGGACCTCAGGAGGAACGGGCAAGCGCCCGTCGTGCCAGCAGGTCGATGACGCCGGGGGCGAACGCCTTGACCTTGAGGCCGATACGCCCCTGCGCGGTCATGATCACTTCGCGGCGGCGTGCGCGGATGCCGGCAAGGGCGATGTCCACGCAGCGCTCCACCGTCATCGCGTTGCGCTCGTCCAGCCGCGACACACCCGCGGTGGCTCCAGCGCCATCAAGTCCTCTGCGACGGGTTTCGGTGGCCACCACGCCCGGGAACACGACGGTCACGTCGACGCCATGCGGCTCTAGCTCGATGCGCAACGCTTCGCAGAAGCCGGACAGGGCGAACTTGCTGGCGCAATAGGTGGTGCGTCCGGGAATGCCGGTCTTGCCGGCGAGCGAGGACATTGCCACGATCTGGCCGCGCGACTGCTTCAGCGCGCGCAGCGCCGCGTGGGTGCACCACATCGCACCGAAGAAGTTCACGCGCATGAGCCGCTCGAACGTAGAGAGGTCGGTGATCTCGTCGAACATCGCATGCATCGACATGCCGGCATTGTTGACCAGCAGGTCGATCCCGCCGAAGCGCTCGAGCGCCTGGGCCACCAGCCGCTCGCACTGATCGCGCTCGGAGACGTCGGTGGGTACCACAAGGATGTCCGCGCCGGATTTCTGGCAACGGAAGGCGACTTCGTTCAGCTTCTCCTCGTTGCGGGCGGCGAGCACCAGGCGCGCTCCCTCCGGAGCGATTCTCCGCGCCAGCTCGGCCCCGATGCCGTCGGACGCGCCGGTCAGGACGACCGTCTTGTTGGAGAAGCGGTGCATGGCCCGGCAGCATAACAGCATCGGGCGCCCGGCCGGCACGAAAACGGCCCGCCTGTCGCGAAGGGGGTGCGCGATGCCTTCACGGCGCGCCCGTCGGATCGAGCGGCCTGCCGTCGGTGTCGCCCGCGTAGCGCCCCGGTAACCGCCCGGTCGCGCCCGGAAACGCGCGCGTCGTCGCTTGGTAACCGGCGTGCAATCGTGGCCGAAACCGCCGCTTTGCGCGACAGACGCCCCTGTTCAACCGTCCGGGATGACTGCATGCTTTCCCCTCGCTGCGTACCCCCGCCGCAAAACTTCCAGGAGGAGAAAGCATGGCTGCCAACCTCGCCACCAAGGCGACCGCGATCACGCCCGCCGCCGCTCACCGGCCCGATCCGCGCGGCTGCCTGGCGAACACGAGTTCCCAGGACGCGATCGAGCACGTCGAGAAGGCGACCTGGCGGATGCTTTCCTACTTCGGCGATCCGCTGGCCAACCTCGATGCAGCCATTGCCTCGGATCCGGCCTGGATGCTGCCCCACCTGATGAAGGCCAACTGCCTGTTGACGCTGGGCGAGTACCGCTTCAGCGTCATGGCGCGCGAAGCGCTGGAACAGGGCGTCGAGCAGAACGCGGGTCGCGGCATGCAGCCGCGCGAGCAGGCGCACCTGGCCGCCACGCAGGCCTGCCTGGAGGATCGTTGGCAGGATGCCTGCCGGCTCTGGGATGGCATCCTGGTGGACCATCCGCGGGACCTCGCGGCGCTGATTCCGGCGCATCTCTTCGACTTCTACCGCGGCGACAGCCTCAACCTGCGCAAGCGCATCGCGCGAATCCTCCCGGCGTGGAGCCCGTCCGCGCCGCTGTACAGCTACGTGCTGGGCCAGTACGCCTTCGGGCTGGAGGAGTGCAATCTCTATCCGCAGGCGCGAGAGTTCGGCGAGCGCGCGCTCGCGCTCGAGCCCAAGGACCCATGGGCGATCCACGCGATCACCCATGTCAACGAGATGCAGGGGCGCTACAAAGAAGGCGCCGCCTGGCTGCGCGAGCGCGAAGCCGACTGGGCGCCCGACAACGCCTTTGCCTTCCACAACTGGTGGCACCTCGCGCTCTTTCACCTGGAGCGGCTGGATACCGCCACGGCGCTCGGCCTGCTCGACGAGCGTATCGCCGCCGGCTCCGAGATCGCGCTGCAGCATGTCGATGTCGCGGCAATGCTCTGGCGGTTGCGCCTGCTGGGGGTCGACCTGGGCGACCGCTGGACCCGCCTGCTGCCGAACTGGCCGACACAGGCGCCCGAGGCAGGCTTCTACTGCTTCAACGACCTGCACGCGGTGCTGGTCCATATCGGCGCCGAGCGGCTAGACCTCGCGCACCGGGTGCTGGATGCCGTGCGTGCGCGCGCCCAGGGCGGTGGCTCTCTCTGCGCGACGGTTGCCGGGGACACCGGCGTGCCGCTCATCGCAAGCCTGGTCGCCGCCGCCGAAGGCCGCCATGACGAGGCGGTCGACGGCCTGCTCGCCGTTCGCGACACCGCGTTCCGGTTCGGCGGCAGCCATGCCCAGCGCGATCTCATCGAGCAGACGCTGCTCGCGACCGCGATCCAGGCCGGCCGCCGATCGCTCGCCCGGGCGCTCGTCAACGAACGCCGGACGGCGAAGCCGGATTCGCCCCTCACGGAATGGTGGATGGAGCGTATCGGCTGAGCGGCGCGGCCGGGACCGCCGGCAGTCAGTACGACGGCCGCGCCGTCGGCGAAACCGTCGTGTCGCGCATCGAGGCCACCCATTCCTGCGAGGCATTGCGGACATGCATGGCATCGTTGGCGAGGTTGATGTAGTCGAAGCCCTTGCGCTTCATGTCCTGGGCGAAGGTGAGGGTGGTGCAGTAGATGCCCGCCATCTTCCCGTGGCGCCGGGCAGCGGCGAGGATCGTGTCGATCGCGCCGCTCAGGGGATCGTTGCGCCAGTCCGGCACCGGTGAGACGCCCAGCGCGAGGCTCAGGTCCGCGGGACCGATGAACAAGCCGTCCAGGCCCTCGACAGCCGCGATCCGATCCACCTCCGCCAGTCCGCGCGGGGTCTCGATCATCGCCAGCGTCAGGATCTCGTCGTTCGCGCCCCCGAAGTAGTCCATTCCGCCGTAGAGAAAGCCGCGTGCCGGGCCGTAGGAACGGATGCCGGCCGGCGGATACCGGCATGCCGCGACGAAGCGCCGGGCATCCTCCACGTCGTCGATCATCGGGCAGATCACGCCGTAGGCGCCGGCATCCAGCAGCTTGTTGATCTCGAAGAAGTGGTTCTCGCTCACCCGGGCCATCGGCATGGCCGGGGTCGCCGAGAGGGCGGCGAGCATGGTCATCGCCTGGTCGAGGAAGATCATCCCGTGCTGCAGGTCCACGACCACCGTGTCGTAGCCGCAGTGCCCCAGCACCTCGGCGCTGTAAGCGTTGCCGATGGCGCACCAGCCGCCCAGTGCGGTCTGCTTCTTTTCGAACAAGTCCTTGAGCGCGTTGCGCCGCATGTAGTGCCTCCGCGGAATGGGGCCGGACCCGGACCGACCCTGGGAGGGCCATTGTGAAGGATTCCGCCGTGTTCCCGGCCAGGGCCCGAATCGACGCCAATCCTCCGGGTATTGCTTGACAGCCGGCGCGCAATAAATAATAGTACGAACGTTCGTAAAGAATTGGGCATGTCGTGCCGCCCGGCGCGACGCTTGCCGTGAACCCCTCCACCCCCCTTTGCAAATCGCCGGAATGTCGCAGTCAGTCACCGCCGCTCCCAAGCCGGCCGCCCAGCGCAAGGGCCAGCAGACCCGGGCTGCCATCGTCGCGGCGGCCCTGGAGCATGCCGCCCGCAACGGTCTCGAGGGCATCACGATCGGCGCGCTCGCCGAGCGCATGCAGATGTCCAAGAGCGGGGTCTTCGCGCATTTCGGCTCGCGCGAGGAGCTCCAGATCGCGGTGCTGAAGGCCTATGAGGCACGCTTCATCGAGACGATCCTGAAGCCCGCGCTGGGCCAGCCTCGCGGGCTGCCCCGCCTCGTCGCGATCCTGGAGAGATGGCTCGAACGGACGGTCGTCGAGGCGGCGATGGGTTGCATCTGGGTATCGGGAGCGAGCGAGTACGACGACCGGCCCGGCGCCGTGCGCGACGAGCTGGTCGCGAAGATCGAGGGCTGGCAGCGGGAGCTCGGCCGCGCCATCGGCCAGGCCATCCAGGTTGGCCACCTGCGCCCCGACACGGACATCGACGACATCGTGTTCGGCATCTACGGCGTCATCCTGGTGCTGCATCATGACGCCCGGCTGATGCGCAGCCCGGATGCGCTGCCGCGGGCGAGGCGAGCGCTGGGCCGGTTCCTCCGCCAGTACGCGACAGTGGGCGCGGCGCCGGCCGACGCGGCGCTCGCCAGGCTGGCGCGAACCGACCGACGCGGGGTCGCCCCGGCAGCGTCCGCCATCCCCGACCCTTCGGGTGCGTAACCCGACGAACCCCATCAACGCCATCACGCCGTCCGACCAAGGAGCTTGTCCATGTCGCAGTACACCCCGCCGCTGAGAGATTTCCAGTTCGTGTTGCACGAGTTGCTGGATGCCCAGGCGAACCTTGCCGAGCTGCCGGCGCATGCCGAGGTGACGCGCGAGCTGATCGACCAGGTGCTGGAAGAGGGCGGCAAGTTCTGCGCGGAGGTGCTCTTCCCGCTCAACCGGTCAGGCGACGAGGAAGGCTGTCACTACGAGGGCGACGGCGTCGTGCGCACGCCCAAGGGCTTCAAGGAGGCCTGGGAGCAGTTCAAGGCGGGCGGCTGGCCCACGCTCACCTGCGATCCCGAGCTTGGCGGTCAGGGGCTGCCCTATGCCGTCGGCATGCCTTTCCAGGAGATGATGAACTCCGCGAACCAGGCCTGGACGATGTATCCCGGGCTGACCCATGGCGCCTACGACTGCCTGCGCGCCCACGGTACGCCCGAGCAGAAGGCGACCTACCTGCCGAAGCTGGTCTCGGGCGAGTGGACCGGCACCATGTGCCTCACGGAGGCGCACTGCGGCACCGACCTCGGCATGCTGAGAACCCGCGCGGAGCCGCAGGCCGACGGCAGCCATCGCATCACCGGGGCCAAGATCTTCATCTCCTCGGGCGAGCACGACCTGGCCGAGAACATCGTGCACCTGGTGCTGGCCCGACTTCCCGACGCGCCGCAGGGCACCAAGGGCATCTCGCTCTTCCTCGTGCCCAAGTTCGTCCCGGACGGTGAGGGCAGGCCCGGCGCTCGCAACGGCATACGCTGCTCGCGACTCGAGGAGAAGATGGGCATTCACGGCAATGCCACCTGCGCGATGGACCTGGACGGCGCGACGGGCTGGCTGGTGGGCGAGCCCAACCGCGGCCTGCAGGCGATGTTCGTGATGATGAACGCGGCGCGGATCGGCGTCGGGCTGCAGACGCTCGGCCTGATGGAGGTCGCGTACCAGAACTCGGTCGCCTATGCGCGCGAGCGGCTGCAATCGCGCAGCCTCACCGGCCCGAAGGCGCCGGATCAGCCCGCCGACCCCATCATCGTGCACCCCGACGTGCGCCGCATGCTGCTCACGCAGAAGGCCTACACCGAAGGCTGCCGGGCATTCGCGGTGTGGATGGCGATCGAGGCGGACCGCGCCGAAGGACACCCCGACCAGGACGTGCGCGAGGAGGCCGGCGACCTGCTCGCGCTGCTCACCCCGGTGGTCAAGGCCTTCATCACCGACAGCGGCTTTCTCACGACCAACCTGGCCATGCAGGTCTACGGCGGGCACGGGTATATCCGCGAATGGGGAATGGAACAGTACGTGCGGGATGCCCGGATCAACATGATCTACGAGGGCACCAACACGATCCAGTCGCTCGACCTGCTGGGCCGCAAGGTCCTGCAGGACAGCGGTGCGAAGCTGCGCCGCTTCGGGGAGCGGGTGAAGGCGATGATCGAGGCGGAAGGCCACCGCGAGGAGATGGCGGAGTTCGTCAATCCGCTGGCGGACCTCGCCGGCAAGGTCGAGAAGCTGACGATGGAGATCGGCATGAAGGCCATGGGCAACCCGGACGAGGCCGGCGCGGCGGCGGTGGACTACCTCCGCGTGATCGGGCATCTGGTCCTCTCCTACTTCTGGGCGCGCATGGCGCAGGTCGCCCTGGCACACCAGGATTCCGGCGATCCCTTCTACCAGTCCAAGCTCGCTACCGCCCGGTTCTACTTCGCGAAGCTGCAGCCGGAGACGGCGTCGCTCATCCGCAGCGCTCGCGCCGGCTCGGCGACGCTGATGGACATGCCCGCGGAGCTGTTCTGATCATGGGGAACGCGGCCCGATCCGGTGTGCGAGCATTGCACGGACGAGCGAAAGGACCAGCCGATCGTGGGAATGACCATCCTGAAGGGGTTGAGAGCCACCGATGCCGGCTGGGCGGGCGGCGAGATCCTGGACCCGGGCAACGGCAAGGCCTACCGGGCCAAGGCCAGGCTGTCCGACGACGGCAGCAGGCTGGAGGTGCGCGGATTCGTCGGGGTGGCGCTCTTCGGTCGCACCCGGACCTGGATCCGCGAGCAGTGACCGGCAACTTCCGCGGCGCCGCGCGAGGCGGCGGCCGGCGGCAACGAACCAGCAACGGAGATCGCAAGTGAGCAATTTCATCGTCAGGAAGGTGGCCGTGCTCGGCGCCGGCGTCATGGGCGCCCAGATCGCGGCGCACCTGGTCAATGCCGGCGTGCCGGCCGTCCTGTTCGACCTTCCGGCCAAGGAAGGCCCGAAGAGCGGCATCGCGCAGAAGGCGATCGAGCAGCTCAAGAAGCAGAATCCGGCGCCCTTGGGTCATCCGGATCTCGCCGCGCGGATCGTGCCGGCCAACTACGACGAGCACCTGTCGCTGCTCGGCGAATGCGACCTGGTGATCGAGGCCATCGCCGAGCGGATGGACTGGAAGCACGACCTGTATCGAAAGGTGGCGCCGCACCTCGCGAAGGAGGCCATCTTCGCATCCAACACCTCGGGGTTGTCGATCACGCGGCTCTCGGAGGGGTTCGACGCGGCGCTGCAGGCCCGCTTCTGCGGCGTGCACTTCTTCAATCCGCCGCGCTACATGCACCTGGTGGAGCTGATCCCAACCGACAGGACGGATCCGGCAGTGCTGGACCGGCTGGAGGCCTTCTTGACCAGCACGCTCGGAAAGGGCGTGGTGCGGGCGAAGGACACGCCGAACTTCATCGGCAACCGCATCGGCATCTTCAGCATTCTCGCTACCTTCCGCGAGGTGGAGAACTACGGGCTCACCTACGACGTCGTCGATGACCTGACCGGCGACAAGCTCGGCCGGGCCAAGTCCGGGACCTTCCGCACCGCTGACGTCGTCGGCCTGGACACGATGGCGCACGTGATCCGTACGATGCAGGAGAACATCCACGACGACTTCGAGCCGGTCTACGCGACACCGCCCGTGCTGGAAGCGCTGGTCGGCAAGGGTGCGCTTGGCGCCAAGACCGGCGCGGGTTTCTATCGCAAGGTGGGCAAGGACATCCAGCGGCTCGATCCAGCCAAGGGCGACTACGTCCCCTCGGGCGCCAAGGCGGACGAGACCGTCGCGCGCATCCTCAAGAAGAAGACCTGGGCGGAGCGCCTGCCGCTGCTGCGCGAATCGAAGAATCCGCAGGCGCAGTTCGTGTGGGCGATCCTGCGCAACACTTTCCACTATGCCGCGCTCACGCTCGAGGAGATCGCGGACACCGCCCGTGACGTCGACTTCGCCATGCGCTGGGGCTTCGGCCAGAAGCAGGGTCCGTTCGAGATCTGGCAGCAGGCCGGCTGGCAGCAGGTGGCCGCCTGGATCGCCGAGGACATCGAGGCCGGCAACGCATTGTCGAAGGCGCCGCTGCCCGCGTGGGTGACCGATGGCCCGGTGGCCGAGCGGGGTGGCGTGCACCAGCCCGAGGGCTCCTGGTCGCCGGCGCGCAAGGCGTTCGTGCCGCGCTCGGACCTGCCGGTCTACCGGCGCCAGGTCTTCCGCGCGACGCTCGCCGGCGAAGCGGCTGAGGCGAACGCACCCGCGACCGCCGGCGTGACCGCCTTCGAGGACGAGTCGATCCGCCTGTGGAGCCTCGAGGCGGACGGCCTCGACGGCGTGCTGATCGCCTCGCCGAAGACCAAGATGAACGTGCTGGGCCCCGGCGTGATCGCCGGGCTCGCGAAGGCGATCGGTCTCGCGGAGGAGCGTTTCGAGGGGCTGGTGATCTGGTCGCCGCAATCACTCGACGGCGGACCGTTCTCGGCGGGCGCGGACCTCCAGGCGATGCTGCCGGTCTTCATGTCGGGCGGCTCCAAGGCGATCGGCCCCGAGGAGAAGAAGCTGCAGGACGCGATGCTCGCGCTGCGCTACGCGCAGGTGCCGACGGTCGCCGCCGTCTCCGGGCTGGCGCTCGGTGGCGGCTGCGAGCTCGCGCTCTACTGCGCGCGCCGGGTGGCCGCGCTGGAGAGCTACATCGGCCTGGTCGAGGTCGGCGTCGGCCTGATCCCGGGTGGCGGGGGCCTCGCCTACGGCGCCCGGCGCGCGGCCGAGGCGCAGGCCGCCGCGCCGGAGGCGTACCTGCTGCACTTCCTCGCGCGCTACGTGATGAACGCCGGCACGGCGGCGGTGTCGAAATCGGCGATCGAGGCGCGGCACATGGGTTACCTGCAGGCGTGCGACCGCATCGTCTTCAACCCGCACGAGCTGCTCCATGCCGCCATTCGCGAGGCGAAGGCGATGTCCGAGGCCGGCTATCGCGCGCCGCCGCGGGCGCGGTTCCCGGTGGCCGGCCGCTCCGGCAGCGCGACGATCACCGCCCAGATGGTGAACATGCGCGACGGCGGCTTCATCTCGGCGCACGACTTCCACCTGGGCAGCACCATCGCGCGGGTGATGTGCGGTGGCGACGTCGACGCCGGCACCGTGGTGGACGAGGACTGGCTGCTTCGGCTGGAGCGCGAGTCGTTCGTCGCGCTCCTTGACCATCCCAAGACGCAGGAGCGGATCATGGGCATGATGCAGACCGGCAAGCCCGTCAGGAACTGAGCCAACCGCCGGGTTACAGAGACCAGGAGAAAGCTGATGAGACAAGTCCAGGACGCATTCATCGTAGCCGCCGCGCGCACGCCGATCGGCAAGGCGCCACGCGGCGTGTTTCGCAACACCCGGCCCGACGACCTGCTGGTCACGGCCATCCGCGGCGCGCTGGCCCAGGTCCCTTCGCTGGACCCGCAGCAGATCGAGGACGCGATCATCGGCTGCGCCATTCCGGAGGCCGAGCAGGGGCTCAACGTCGCGCGCCTCTCGGTGCTGCTGGCCGGGCTGCCCAAGACGGTGGCCGGTGTCACGGTCAACCGGTTCTGCGCGTCCGGCATCACCGCGCTCGCGATGGCGGCGGACCGTATCCGGGTCGGCGAGGCCGACGTGATGATCGCCGGTGGCACGGAGTCGATGAGCATGGTGCCGATGATGGGCAACCGGCCCTCGATGAACCAGCGCATCTTCGAGCAGGACGAGAACGTCGGCATTGCCTACGGCATGGGCCTGACCGCGGAGAAGGTGGCGAGCCAGTGGAAGGTCTCCCGCGAGGACCAGGACGCCTTCGCGCTTGCGTCGCATCGCAAGTCGATCGCGGCCCAGGAGAAGGGCGAGTTCGACGACGAGACGGTGCCGGTCGAGGTGCTGGACCGGATCGCGGACCTGCAGAACGGCACGGTCGACGTCAGGACGCGCACGGTCACGGCCGACGAAGGCCCGCGCGCGGACACCAGCATGGAGGCGCTCGCGAAGCTGCGCCCGGCATTTGCCGCGAAGGGAAGCGTCACGGCGGGCAACAGCTCGCAGACCTCGGATGGCGCCGGCGCGCTGATCGTCGTGTCGGAGCGGGTCCTGAAGCAGTTCGACCTGAAGCCGCTGGCCCGCTTCGTCGCGTTCTCGGTTCGCGGCGTGCCGCCGGAGATCATGGGCATCGGACCCAAGGAGGCGATCCCGGCAGCCTTGAAGACGGCGGGGCTCAAGCAGGACGACCTGGGCTGGATCGAGCTCAACGAGGCCTTTGCGGCGCAGGCCCTCGCCGTGATCCGCGATCTCGGGCTGGACCCGGAGAAGGTCAATCCGCTTGGCGGCGCCATCGCCCGCGGCCATCCGCTCGGCGCGACCGGTGCGATCCGGGCCGCGACGGTGGTCCATGCGCTGCGCCGGCACCAGCTCAAGTACGGCATGGTGACGATGTGCGTCGGCACCGGGATGGGCGCGGCCGGCATCCTGGAGCGCGCATGAGCTCGGGCAGCCACATCACCCGCCAGCTCGACGGCGCGGTGCTGCGGGTCGGCTTCGACCGCCCGGAGCGGCGCAACGCGATCACCGTGGCGATGTACGCGGCGCTGGCCGACGCGCTGACCGAAGCTGCCGGAGATCCCGGCATCAAGGTGGTGCTGCTGCACGGCCGTCCGGAAGTCTTCAGCGCCGGGAACGACGTCGGCGATTTCCTGGCCGATCCGCCATCCGGGAAGGACAGCCCGACCTACCGCTTTCTCACGACGCTCGGCACTTTTCCGAAGCCGCTGATCGCCGCGGTAACCGGAGCGGCCATCGGCATCGGCACCACGATGCTGATGCACTGCGAGCTGGTCTGCGCGGCGGAAGACGCCACCTTCAGCCTTCCGTTCGTCAAGCTCGGCATCTGCCCGGAAGCGGGCAGCACCGTGTTGCTGCCGGCCCTGGCCGGCTACGCGCGCGCGGCCGAGCTGCTGCTCTTCGGCGAGCCGTTCGACGCCCGCAAGGCCGAGGCGGTGGGGTTGGTGAACCATGTGCTGCCGGCCGCGGAAGTGCTGGACTTCGCCGCCGCTCGGGCGCGGGCTCTCGCGCGGCTTCCGCTTTCGTCGCTCCTGGAGACCAAGCGCCTGATGCGCGCGCCGTTGGCGGCGCAGGTCGCCCGCGCGATCGACGACGAGAGCGCCACCTTCATGCGGATGCTCAAGGAGCCGGCCGCGCGGGAGGCCATGGCGGCGTTCATGCAGAAGCGGGCGCCGCGGGAGTCCTGAGTCCGGATCGTGAAGATATCGTGAAGACGGCGCACCGACGGCAACGAAACTTTACCGGGCGCTAACCTTCCCGGGTCAGCCCTCGCGCTTCGGGCGCGTTAATCGTGTAAGAAGCGCGATGGGCGCAGGGAGCGGGATAAATGCAGATCGGTCGTGGGCTGAGAGTCTGTCTGGCGCTGGTGGCGGTCGTGGTGACGAGCGGTTGCGCCGTCTACGCCACCCCCGACGGCGGGATCGTCACGCCGGCGCCCGTTGTCGTGACGCCGCCCCCGGCCGTGGTGGTGAATCCATTCGGGTTCTACGGGCACTACCACTATCGCGTGCCGCCGCCGCGCCACTACCATGCGCCCCGCTATGCACCCCGTCATGCGCCGCGCTACGACGGCCGCGGCTCCGGACCGCGCTACCACGGGCGTCCCTACCACCGGTTCTAGGCGTCTTCCGGAACGGTCGCCGGCAGATCGCGCCTGGCCCCGATGAGCCCTTCGGTGGCGAGCCGGCCCCAGAAGGCCTTCATCAGTTCCTGCTTGGCCGCCGCCCGCCGTTGTGCCGGGCAGGCGAAGCGGATCAGCAGGTTCGATTCCTTCGCGTCCACCGGCTCGAAGATCGCCTTTGGCTCCGCGTTCGGCAACGCAACCAGCTCGACCGCCCCAAGTCGCTCCATGTGACGCAATGCGTCGGCCTGCCAGTCGCTGCAGACGGCCCGGGCAGACTCGAGCGCGAGCGCCTCGACCCGGCGCAGGTCGAAGTCGAACGGTATGGTGAGGCTCAGCGTGTCCACCACGAAGTGGCCCGTGGTCGAGAGGTTGCGCACCGGCGTGGTGAAGAAGCTCGCGTTGGGGACCGACAGGCGACGCCCGGTGAAGTGGTGCATGGCGCCGGTCTCCATCAGCGTGGTGGCGAAGAGGTCGACGTCCAGGACCTGCCCGCCTGCGGTGCCCACCTCGATGAAGTCGCCGACATTGAACGATCGGCTGAACGTGATGAAGACGTAGCCCAAGCCGCAGAGCAGCATCTCCTTGCTGACGATCAGGATCGCGCCTGCCACCGCCGCGAGCGACAGCGCGAGGCCGGAGAGCTTCGACGCCCAGATGGTGCAGATCGCCAGCACGCAGGCCACGCCGATCACGTTGCGCACCCAGAGGTAGCGGCGGCGGGCGCGGTCGCGGGAGTTCGGCCGGTCGTCGACATGCCCGCCGAGGTAGCGCTGCGCCGCCTTGAGGCCGGCCGCGCCGGCCGCGAGGACGAGGAAAGTCACCAGGAGGCGGCCAGCCTCGCCGGAGAAGGTCCAATGCAGCTGGGCCAGCCAGGGTTCGAACTGGAAGAACATCGTGTCGCTGAGGTTGCGGCGTGCGGTCCACGCGGGCCGAAGGGCCTGCGGTGCTCGCGGCTCGCGCGCCTCGGTGACGCCGCGTCCGCGGATGCGTCATCGTCCCTCCAATCGCCTGTCCCGGCGCCCCCCGCGACGCCTGGGGGACCTGCCGGCCGATGGACGGCGCCGGCACTGTCGCCTGGGGGCCGCACCGGCCCATGGTTCGGGTCCCCCGGGAGGGTGGCGGTGAATCCGGCAGGCCTCAGCCGCCGCCCAGGAGCCAGGCGGGCACGGCGGTCGCCAGCCCCGGAATGAATGCCACCGCGATCAGCAGCAGGACGCCGAAGGCGACGTAGGGCAGGACCGAGGCGAAGATCTCGCTCGTCTGGATCCCGGCCGGCGCGACGCTGCGCATGGTGAAGAGGAGCATGCCGAAGGGCGGCGTGAGCAGGCCGAGCTGCATGCAGATCAGGTACATCACACCGAACCAGAGCGGATCCCAGCCGAAGTGCGCGACCAGCGGCATGTAGAACGGCAAGGTCATCAGCATCATGCTGATCTGGTCGACGAAGCAGCCGAGGAACAGCAGGATCAGCATCATCAGCGAAAGCACCTGCCACGAGGCAAGGTCGGAACCCTGCACCAGCGACACCAGCCCGTCGATCGCTCCGGAGAACGCGAGGATCTGGGAGAAGGTGGTGGCGCCGACGATGATGAACAGGATCGTGAAGGAGATCGCCGCGGTGCCGGTCAACGCCTTGGCGAGGTTCTTCAGGGTGAGGCTGCGGTAGGCCGCGCACACCGCTATGGTCGCCACCGCGCCCAGCGCCGCGGACTCGGTCGGTGTCGCCCAGCCGGCGGACATGCCCACCACGACGAGCACGAAGATCAGGACAAGGGGCGTGACATGGACCACCATCGGCTTCCAGCGCGCCCATCCCCGATACTGCTCCACCTGGAAGGAAGGGGCGAGCGACGGATTCATCCAGGCCCGCAGCATGATGTAGGCGACGAAGACCGTGGCGAGCAGGACTCCCGGCACCACGCCTGCGAGAAGGAGCCCGGAGATCGAGATGCCGGCCAGGCTGCCCAGCAGCACGGTCAGCGCCGAGGGCGGTATCAGCATGTCCACCGCGCCGATCGCCATGATGGGCCCCATGGAGATGCGCGGGTGGTAGCCGCGGCGGAGCATCTGCGGCAGCAGCAGGCTGCCGAGCAGGGCGGTGGTGCCGATCGTGGATCCGGAAATCGCGGAGAAGACCGTACCGGCCACCACCGCGATCACGGACAACCTCGCCGGTACGCTGTGGATCGCGCGGTCGAAGGCGTCGATCGCCTTCATTGCAAGACCGGTGTGGAAAAGCACTTCGCCCATGAGCAGGAAGAACGGGATGGGCGTGAGCGAGAAATTGGTGACCGAGGCGACCGCGTTGCGCACGACCTGCATCAGCCCCGGCTCGCCCCCGAGGTAGAGCAGCGCGCCCACCAGGTTGATCGCCAGGAACGCGAATCCCGCCGGCACTCCGACCAGCAGCAGGACGGTGAGCAACCCGAACAACAGGAGAAGCGTTTGCCACCAGATCATCGCGATCCGCCGTCCGGTGGTGCCGGCGAATCGGCGGCAGAAGCGCGTCCTCCGCCGGTCTCGGGCGAATCGGGGCCGGGCGCGTGGACCGCGGTCAGGTCGGGCGAGTCCACCGTTCCAAGCGGTACCCCGGGTCCGAAGAGCAGCCGCCGGATGCATTCCACCGCGAGCAGGCCGAACCCGAACGGGACCGGTATGTACACCCACCACTCCGGGAAGATGATCGTCTTCATCACGATGGAAGCAGCCGCGCGACTGTCGGCGATGACTGCAAACGCATACCAGGTGATGGCCACGCTCACCACCGCGCCGATCAGGGAGGCCACCCGGTCGATCGTGGCGAGGGTGCGCGGCGACAGCACCATGTTCAGCACATCCAACCGGATGTGCATGTTCTGGTACATGAGCCACGGGGCCGCAAGGCAGGTGGCGAGCGGCAGCATGTACTCCGTGATGTCCATCACCCACACCACGCTGCCCCAGCCGAGGTTGCGGGCAAGGACGTCGTAGCCCACCAGGAAGGTCATCGCGCCGACCAGCGCGCCCGCCGCCACCCCGCAGGCGTCAAGCAGCAGGCGATACAGCCGGGTCGGCAGCGAGCGAGTCATGCGGACTCCGGCATGGAGTGTCGCGCGCCTACTTCCCCGTCATGAATCCGCGCAGCTTCTCGCCGTGCGCGGGACTGGCCTTGGCGACCGCAGCCCAACCGGCCTGCTGCGAGATCTCGAGGAAGCGCTTGGCTTCGGCATCGCTCAGCTTGATCGTCTCGATGCCGGCCGCCGCCTGCTTCTTCAGCTCGGCCTCGGCGTCCTTGACCGCGTCGGCGGCGGACTTCTCCTCGATCCACTGAGCCATCTTCTCGAGGAAGGCCCGCTGCTCGGCGGTGAGGCTCGCCCACTTGCGGGCGTTGAACTGGATGCCGAGCTCGAGCGAATAGAAGCTCGGATCGACCCGATACTTGGTCCGCTCCTGCCACCCGAAATCGAAGATGCCGATAGTGGGCCAACCGTAGCCGTCGACCACGCCGCGCTCGAGCGCGGTGTAGACCTCGCCGCCGGCGGTCTGCATGACGGTCGCGCCCAGCTGCGCGAAGAAGTCGCGGTAGAGCGGCGAGATGCGGATCTTGAGGCCGGAGAGGTCGGCCTTCTCGATCTTCTTGTTGAGGTAGACGTGGTAGCCGATGTCCCCGCCGGTCTTGGCCAGGTAGAAGAGCCCCTTCTCTTGCATGATCTTGTTGAGGTATTCCAGGCCGCCGTTCTTGCGGATCTCGGCGAAGGGCAGGGTCGCGTAGTTGAGCGCAAGCCCCTCCGGTACGATGCTGGCGGTGTAGGCGACCGTGGTGTTGGCCAGGTCCACCACGCCGTTGCGCAGCGCGGAGGCCTGCTCCATCGTCGGGATGGCCTTCGGTCCGCCGATGTAGTTGATCTTCACCAGGCCCTTGCCTTCCTCGTTGACCCGCTTGACGAAGGCCTCGAATTGGCTCGCGAAGTAGGTGCCTTCCTGGAAGGCGTTGATCGCCCGCAGCGTCACCTCCTGGGCTTGGGCAGAAACCATGACGAGACCGGTCGCGACACCGGCCAGCAGCGACGGGAGAATGCGTTGGAGTTTCATTTGCTTCCTGGATGGTTGGCGGCCGCGGAGCGGCGCTGGCAGACAAGCCGCCGGGACCCTCCAACGGGCCGCCCGGCGCGTTCAGTCGACATGATACTTTAGACCTAAAGTATACAGCTCACGGCATAATGCGCCGCTTCACCGCAAGGCGCTATATGGAATCGGACGATCGCACGGCGCAATCCGAGTCGGGAACCGCGCCGGCGGACGGCCTGGTTGGCGCCTGGCTGCCCCCGATCGTCGCCGGAATGGTCGCGGTGCTGGTGGGCTATACCAGCTCGGCCGTGCTGGTGTTCCAGGCGGCCGCTGCCGCGGGCGCGACGCCGGCGCAGACGGGCTCGTGGCTGCTCGCGCTCGGCGTCGCGATGGGTGTCACCTGCATCGGGCTCTCCTGGCGCTATCGCATGCCGATCGTGACCGCATGGTCGACGCCCGGGGCGGCGCTGCTCGCGACCAGCCTGGTGGGCGTGCCGATGTCGGATGCCATCGGGGCCTTCGTGTTCAGCGGGGCGCTCATCCTGCTCACCGGGGTGACCGGCTGGTTCGAGCGGGCGATCCACCGCATCCCCGTGCCGCTCGCCTCGGCGCTGCTTGCCGGCGTGCTCGCCCGCTTCGGCATCGACGCGTTCGCGGCCGCCGGTACCGAGCCGGCGCTGGTGCTGGCCATGTGCGCCGTCTACATCGGCGGTCGCCGCTGGCTGCCGCGCTACGCCGTGATCCTGGTGGTGGCGACCGGGCTTGCCATGGCGTTCCTCCTCGGCAGGATCGACTCGGCCGACCTGGCGTTCGCCCCGGCCGTACCTCACTTCGTCGCGCCGACCTTTTCGGTTCCGGTGCTGATCGGCGTCGGCCTGCCGCTCTTCGTCGTGACGATGGCCTCCCAGAACGTGCCGGGCGTGGCGGTGCTGAAGGCTTCCGGCTATCGGCCGCCGATCTCGCCCCTCATCGCCTGGACCGGCGCGACCACGGTGCTGCTCGCGCCCTTCGGGGCGTACGCGGTGAACCTGGCGGCGATCACCGCCGCCATCTGCGCCAACCCCCAGGCGCACGAGGATCCGGCGCGGCGCTACCGCGCGTCCATCGCCGCGGGCGTGTTCTACCTGATGATGGGCCTGCTGGGCACCGCGGTGGCGTTGCTCTTCGCCGCATTGCCGCAGGAGCTGGTCGTGGCGATCGCGGGCCTTGCGCTGCTCGGTACCATCGGCAACGGGCTCGCCGCGGCGACTCGGGACGAGCGCTGGCGCGAGCCGGCGGTGGTCACCTTCCTGGTGACCCTCTCCGGCATCACGCTGCTGTCGATCGGAGCCGCCTTCTGGGGCCTGGTGGCGGGGGCGGTGACGGCGCGGATGCTGGCCGGGAGGACGTGACATGGCAGGAACGGACACGAGCGGGGCAACCACCTTCCGCGGGCAGCCCGCCGTGGTGCTCGCCACCCCCGCGGGAGACCGCGTCGTGGTGCTGCTGCACGGCGCGCACGTCGTGAGCTGGACTCCGGCAGGCGGGCGCGAGTGGCTGTACCTGTCGCCCACCTCCGCCCTGGGCGACGGCGCCTCGATCCGCGGCGGCGTACCGGTCATCTTCCCGCAATTCAACCGGCGCGGGCCGGACTTCGACGTGCCGCGCCACGGCTTCGCACGCAACCGGCGCTGGCGTCTGGCATCGCGCAGCGAGGAGGCGGCGACGTTCCTGCTGGAGGACGATGACGCCACCCTGGGCCTGTGGCCGCATGCCTTCGCGCTGCGATTGTCGGTGCGGCTCGCGCGGAAGCGGCTCGAGCTGGGCCTGGAGGCGGTCAACACCGGGAGCACCGCGTTCGCCTTCACTGCGGCCCTGCACACCTATCTCGCGGTCGTCGATATCGCCTCGACGCGCCTTCACGGCCTGCAGGGCGTGCGCTGCCTCGACACCGTCGCGGGCACGAACGGCAACGGACCCGAGGCGGCGCTGCGCTTCGCCGGCGAGACCGACGTGATCTGGTACGACCTGCCGCGTCCGCTGCTGCTCGAGACCCCGCAGGGTTCGCTCGAGATCGCGACGAGCGGCTTTCCCGACGCGGTCGTCTGGAATCCCTGGGCCGAGCGGGCCGTCTCGCTCGCGGACCTGCCGGACGAGGACTATCGGCGCATGTTGTGCATCGAGGCCGCTGCGATCGGCCACCCGGTGAGCCTGGCCGCCGGCGCGGCGTGGCTGGGCCGTCAGGTGCTCGAGGCACGCTGAGAATCTCGCGATGGGCCTGCGCTACCGCCGCGCGCTGCTGCTCACCGAGCTCGGCGAAGCAACCGAGCTCGCACTGGCGGCACTGCGCCGGACCGCGCCCGCCCTGGAACGCCTGGTGGTCGTCGCGCGCATGCCGGCGGGCAGCCTGCCGTTCCTTTCGGCCGGCGCGCCGACCGACCTGCACCGGATAGCCGACGAGGCCCTGACGCGGCTGCGCGAGGAAGCTGCCGCGGCTGCGGCCGAGGCCGAGGTGATGCTCGCCACGAGCCTCGACCTGGAGGCGCTGGATTCGCTCGCCGCGGAACGGGGGATCGAGCTGGTGGCGACCGCCTCGATGCCGCTCGGCAACCTTCCGGTGCTGATCGAGTTGCGCCGCCGGCGAGGGGTGGCGGTGCTCTGGACGCCGCCGCGCGACGAGCCCCCGCCTGCCGGCCCGATGTCCGAACTTGCTTGCGTCTGCATGGGCCGGCGCGCCAGCGCGGCGGTAGCGACCTTCCTGCGCGATCGCGTGCAGGAAGGTCATCGCGTCACCGTCCTCACCCTCTCGTCCGCACTGCTTCCCGACCTGGCCGCCGTGATCGAGATTGCCGGCATCCCGGCCACCGTGGAGGTGCTCGCGCCCGAGGGCCAGTCGGCGTGGTCGTGGCTCGAGGCGCACTTTCGCACGCGCAGCATCGAGCTTGCCGTGGTCCCCCGCCTCCCCGCGCTCCTGCTGGGCGGCCCACGGCTGCCCGTGCTGTTGCTGCCGCCCGTGCCGGTGCCGCGACTGGTATCGGCGCCGGAACGCGGGGTCGACGCCGCCGATGTGGTGCACGATGGCGGCGCGCTGCGCGCACGGTTCGAGCACGCCGTCGGCCTGGGGCGGCGTACGCCGATCCCTGACCAGGAGATCGCGCTGGTCGCAGACGGCCGAATCGTTGCACGAGTCACCACCCGCGACGGGGACGCGGTGCTGCCGGTGGAGGAGTGCTTCAGTGCCTACGGCTACTTTCGCACGGCGGTACGCGACGAGGCGTGGCCGGTCGCCGCGGTGGAGCAGCGTATCCAGGTGGTGCGGCCGGGCGAGAGGCCGCTCGTGCTCTTCGACGCCGGGTTGCCCGACGAGGCGCTCAGGGCGCTGGCTGCGCACGCGCAGGGCGGCGATGCGTCGTTCGAGTTGCTCGCGGTGCGCATCCGACCCATGCAGCCGTGCCGCGCCATCCGGCTGCGTCTGCACGCGATGGGGCTGCCGCCTCGCGTGATCGATTGCCGGGCGGTGCTGGACGAGGGGGACGCGCTCGATGTGCCCGAAGCCGTCGATCCGGTGCGCCTCGCGCGGGTCGGCGCACGGCTGCGTACCTTCGGTTTCCCGGTCGCGGCGATCGTCTACGACGGCGACGAGAGGCCGGCCACCGTCGACTTTGCCGCCTTGCGGGCCGACGAGCTTGCCGGGGGGCGGGCGTGGCCGCCTCGGCCGATCCAGCCGCCCGGGCGCTCGCGCGCGGCGCGCCTCGACGCCTGCGTCGCGGCACCGCTGGCGGCCGGCAACCGGGTAGCTGTCGAGCTCGACAATGTCCAGGCGCGGCGCTGGCTGATGGAGGCCATCGGCGGCGCGCGCGACCGCGTCCATCTGCAGACCTACATGATGGCCGACGACGATATCGGCCGCCTGGTGGAGACCGCGCTCGCGCAGGCCGGAGCGCGCGGCGTGACGGTGCGCGTGCTGGTCGATTCGCTGCATGGCTTGCACGGGTCGCTGAAGGCGAGCAACCCGATCCTCGAACGGCTGGGTGCCGCGCCGGGGGTGGAGCTGCGCGTGTCCGATCCGATCACGGGCCTGCTTACGCTCAAGCTCCTCAAGCAGCGCGACCACCGCAAGATGGTGGTGGTGGACAACCAGGTGGCGCTGGTGGGCGGGCGCAACGTCTCACACGAGTACTACACCGGCTTCGACGAGGTGGCGCTCACCGCGGAGTCGAGCTGGCGCGAGGTGCCCTGGCTCGACGCGGGCGCGCGTGTCGAGGGACCGGTGGTGAGCCAGCTCGAGCACGCGTTCAACGCCGCGTGGCAACGGGCGGGTGGCAAGGCCTTCCACGTCATCGGGCAGGGGCCCGCGGGCGACGTCGCCGCGCGGCTCGTGCTGCACGAGGGCCTGCGCGACGCCTGGACATTGGAGGCCTACCTGGCACTGATCGAGACCGCGACGTCCCACGTCGACGTGGTCAACGGCTTTCCGCTGATCCTGGAGATCCAGCATGCGCTCCTGCGGGCGCTGCGGCGCGGACTGCGGGTGCGTGCACTGTTCGGGCACCTTACGCCGACCCACGACGGCACCCCGTTCGAAGGGCCGTGGGCGACGGCGCGCAGCGCCGCGACCGAGCTGGTGCACTCACGCATGGACGCGCTCGTGGCCGCGGGGGCGGAGGGCTACCAGTTCCTCGTGGCGCAGCAACGGGCCTGGCAGCCCGGGCTCGGCCCCATCGCATCCCACGTCCATGCCAAGCTGATGAGCGTCGATGGCCGCGCCTGCGCCGTCGGCAGTGCCAACATGGACATCACCGGCGGCTACTGGGAGAGCGAGCTGTTGCTGCTCGTGGAGGATGCCCGGGTTGCCGAGGCCACGGAGGCGCATGTCGGTCGACTGATTGCCGCTTCGCGCCGCGTCGAGCGCGACGATCCCGTGTGGCGCCAGTTGGCCCGGCGGCGCGAATGGCTGCGCCATTGGCCCGGGGTGCTGTCCGTCTGACCCAGCGCGGCTTTCAGGGCGGATCGCTCCATTCAATCTCGCGATCGCCGAGCTCCGTGATCGCTCCGGGTGGTCGCAGCGCCGCGATGTACTCGTGCGGCGCGTGATCGGCCAACGAGTAGCGCAGCGTGGCGCGCCGCTTCTCGGAAGCGAAGATCGCGAACACCGACCGCTGGATCCGCCGCAGGTTCTCGATCTGGCCGGTCGCCGTCGCGCAGGTCTGCCATTGCTTCCCGTCGGGGCGGTACTCGCGGCCGTGGTGGGCGAAAGTGCCCCAGGTCGCGGGCGGCAGGCCTGGTATCGGGTCGCGCGGCCGCACGTACCGATGCAACCGCCGCGCGGCATCGGCATCCGGCGCGAGTGTCCCGCCGAGCACCATGGGCTGGCCGAAGGTGTAGACCGCCCGCAGGCGCTGCCGGAGCGCGCGTTCCAGATCGTCCGTGCCCAGCGTGAGATCGAAGAGCGCCGCCATCGCGCCTCCCAGGCTGTGGCCGGTGACATAGAGCGCCTCGAGTCTGCGCTCCGTCGCCTGCGCCGGGTCGAGCAGCGAGCGGCCCGCAAGCGCGAGCTCCAGTTCCTCCAGCACCTCGAGCCGGGTGGCTCGCAGGTTGCGGTGAAACCCGGCGTGGACGCGCAGGGGGCCGGCCACGTCGGGAAGGTCGATTGCCCGGGCGCCGACGTCGGCGTCCCCCACCCAGTTGAGCACCGTCGCTGGCTCGGTGCCGCGAAAGCACAGTATCGCCACGCGGCCGCAGCGGCTCTGGACGACGAAGGCGGTGGAGAACACGTACATCGCATCCACCGAGCGGGAGATCCGGACGCAGGCGTTCTCCTCGAGGCCAACCCGGGCCATCATGATGGCCACCGTGGCTGCATCCGAATAGGCGTAGCCCGCGCAGGTGGCGAGCACATGCGCGACCAGTGGATCAGGACCGCTCCCCGACCGGTGCGCGGCGGCCAACCGGCCGGCGAGGTCGGCGTGGATCGGAAATGGCGGCCGGGGAAGGCCACCGGTCAGGCGCTCGGCAAACGGCTGCGCCGCCCGAGTCATGCGGCCTCGCGCAACGCGCGGTCGACGTCGCTCTTCAGGTCCTCGATGTGCTCGATGCCGACGGAGAATCGAACGAAGTTGGGTGGGATGCCGGCCGCCTTCATCTGGGCCTCGTTCATCGTGCCCGACCACATGGCGGCGGTGTGCACGGCAAGCGAATCGACCCCGCCGAGGCTCACGGCCTGGGTGGGCACGCGCAGCGCGCTCACGAAGCGGCTGGTGGCATCGTAGCCCCCGCGTACCGCGAAGGCGATCACCGCGCCGAAGCCGCTCATCTGCCGCCGGGCGAGGTCGTGCTGCGGATGGCTGGGCAGGCCGGGGTAGAAGACCCGCTCGATCGCGGGATGCGCCTCGAGGAAGGTGGCGAGCGCGAGCGCGTTGCGGTTGATCCGCTCGACGCGAACGGCGAGCGTGCGCAGCCCGCGCAGCAGCAGCCACGCATCCATGGGCGACAGGACCGACCCGAGCGTGATGTGGGTTTCCCAGATCCGTTCGGCCAGCGCCTTGCTGCAGCAGACCACCCCCGCGGTGAGGTCGTGGTGGCCGCCCAGGTACTTGGTCGCGCTGTGCACCACCACGTCGATGCCCAGGACGTGCGGGCGCTGGTTGAGCGGGGAAGCAAAGGTGTTGTCCGCCACCGTGAGGATGCCGCGCGGACGGGCGAGGTTCGCGACCGCGGCGAGGTCGGTCAGCACCAGCGTCGGGTTGGCGGGCGTCTCCAGCATCACGACCCGGGTCTCTGGGCGCAGCGCCCGCTCGAAGGCGTCGGTGTCCGCCTGCTCGACGACGCTGACCGTCACGCCGTAGCGGGGCAGCAGCTCGTCGAACAGCTTGGCAGTGCTCATGTAGTGCCGACCCTGCGCGACGACATGGTCGCCGGCCCTGAGCAGCGCGACGAGCGTCGTGGAGATCGCCCCCATGCCCGAGCCGGTCATGAGCGCGGTCTCGGTGCCTTCCAGCCGGGCGAGGATGCGCCCGATCCGCTCGTGCAGCGGGTTGCCGTAGCGGGTGTAGTAGCGACTGTGGCGGCTGCGGCTCGCCATGTCGGCGAAGGCCGCGGCGTCGGATGCGACGAAGGTGGCGCTGTAGTGTATCGGCGGCACCAGCGCCGAGTCGGTGCGCAGGTCCGCGTCGGCATGAAGCAGCTCGGTCTCCGCGTGCATCCTGGCGTGTGGGTGGGGCGCTGGGTCTGGATCGGCTCCTTGAGTCATTTCTGGCGGTCTCTGGTTCGGGCTCCGGAGCGTTCACTATACGCCCGCGCCGCGTCGGGCCAGGCGGGGGCGGCGCGCCGGCGCGGGGTGGCGACGCGCGCCCGCTCGCGGCTTGTTGCTGGCGCCGCGATGCGGCATGATTGCCGGTTCCACCCGAGACCGCTGGAGAAGGAAGAATGACGAACGCACGCAGGGAAGTCCTCAGGTCCGGCGCCGCCGGTGTGGCAGCCGCGGCGCTCGGCGCGCCGCTTGCGGCACTCGCGCAGCCGCGGCCGGTCAAGGTCGGCGTGCTCCACCCGGTGACCGGTCCGCTCGCGTTCTCCGGCCAGCAATGCCGCGAGGGCGCCCTGATGGCCATCGAGGCGATCAACAAGGCGGGCGGCATCAAGTCGCTCGGCGGAGCGAAGATCGAGCCGGTGATCGGCGATGCCCAGTCGCGACCCGCCACCGGGGCCGCGGAGGTGGAGAAGATGAACCAGGATGGCGTGAGCGCGATCGTCGGCGCCTACGCATCGGCCATCTGCCTCGCCACCACCCAGGCGGCCGCCCGTTACGACCTGCCGCACGTGGTGGACGTCGGGGTGGCGGACAGCATCGTGGAGCGCGGGCTCAAGAACACCTTCCGCTTCGGGCCCGGCTACAAGACCTGCTCCGAGATCGCGGTGAAGAACCTGCACATCCTGAACACCGTGACGGGCAAGCCGGCCAGGACCGTGATGATCGTGCACGAGGAGTCTCTCTTCGGGACCGGCACCGCCAACCTGCTGAAGGAGCAGCTCCCCCAACTGGGCTACGAGGTGGTGGACATCGTCAAGCACGCGAATCCCACGCGTGACTTCAACAACATCGTGCTGCGGATGCGCTCGCTCGCTCCGGACATCGTCATCCCGGCCAACTACTACAACGAGTACGCGCTGCTGGTGCGCACGATGAAGCAGCAGAAGGTGACGCCCAAGGCGATCTACTCGGTGCTGGGCGGCGCCGCCTCCAGCTTCAAGTTCGTCAAGGAGTTCCCGGCCGAGGCCGAAGGCATCATCGACTGCAACCACTGGTACGACCCCCGCAACCAGCGCGCGCTCGCGCTGCGCAAGGCGGCGGAGGCCAAGGGCCTGTTCTACACCTACGAGATCTTCAATACCTACACCGCCATGGAGTGGCTCGCCAGCGCCATCGAGCAGGCCGGCTCCGCCGACCGCGCCGCCATCAACGGGGCGCTCGCCAAGAGCACCTGGTCCGGCCATTTCATGCCGTACGGGCCGACGCAGATCGTGGACGGCCAGAACACCGGTGCGGTGCCGCTCATGACCCAGGTGCTCAAGGGCGACATCCGGGTGGTCGTCCCCAAGGAGTTCGCCGACACCGAGCCGGTCTTTCCCTGGAAGGCCTGAGCTGCGAGCGGACAGCTTGTAGCCGGGGAACGGGCGCGCGTTGTACTCCCTCGACATCCTCTGGCCGTCGTTCCTCAACGGGCTGACCACCGGCGCCATCTACGCGCTGGTGGCGCTCGGCCTCACCCTGATCTACGGCGTGCTGCACATCATCAACTTCGCCCACGGGGCGGCATTGATGATGGCGCTCTACGGGGTGTACTACCTCTTCGTGCGGCTGGGCCTGGACCCCTACATGGCCTTGCCGCTGATGGTGCCGGCGATGTTTCTCGCGGGGTACTTCCTCTACAGGTGGGTGATCGGACGCGCGAGCGGCGGCCGCGACGAGAACATCCTGCTCGTGACACTGGGGATATCGATCGTGCTGGAGAATCTGGCGCTGCTGCTCTTCTCCTCCGATACGCGGACCATCGACACGTCGTACACGCTCGCCACGATGGAGATCGCCGGCGCGATGATCTCGACGCCGAAGGTGATCGCGATGGCGGGCGCGCTGGTGACCGCGGCGCTGCTGTGGCTCCTCATGACGCGCACTACGCTGGGGCGGGCCATCCGTGCCTGCGCGCGCGAGCGGCACGGCGCCCGGCTGGTCGGCATCGACGTCGAGCACGTCTTCGCCCTCAGCTTCGGCATCGGGCTCGCCTGCCTCGGCGCGGCCGCCTGCTTCCTGATGCCGACCTACTACGTGAATCCCGGCGTCGGCAGCGGCTTCGTGCTGATCGCCTTCACCATCGTGGTGCTGGGCGGCATGGGCAGCTTCGTCGGCGCACTGCTCGGCGGGCTGCTGATCGGCGTCGTCGAATCATTGGGCGGCCTGCTGCTCGGGGAGAGCCTGGGGCAGATCGGCATCTTCGCCATCTTCATCGCGGTCCTGCTGTTTCGGCCCCAGGGGCTGTTCGGCGCGCGGGCATAGACTGAACGGAACTGGAGGAACAGAGGCATGGCCAAGGCCACGAAGGGGAAGGGCAACGACCGGGCGGGAAAGACGGGCGGAGGCGCGGGCAAGGCGCGCGGCCCGGTCTATGACCTGCTGGTGCGGGACGTGACCGTGGTTCGGCCGCACGGCAACGCCGCGCACCGCGCCGACATCGCCATCAAGGATGGAAAGTTCGCCCGCATCGCCCCGGGCATCGACCCGCTGAGCGCCCGGGTGGTGCACGAAGGCAAGGGCCGCCTGGCGTTTCCCGGCGTGGTGGACGCCCACATGCATGCCGGCATCTATTCGCCGCTGTCCGAGGATGCGGTCACCGAGAGCCGCGCCGCCGCGCAGGGGGGCGTAACCAGCAGCCTCAACTACTTCCGTACCGGCCAGTACTACCTGAACAAGGGCGGTCCCTACCGTCAGTTCTATCCGGAGGTGCTGGAGCGGGCCCGGGGCCGTTTTCACGTCGACTACGGGTTTCACCTCGCGCCGATGGACGCCACCCACATCGCCGAGATCCCGGAGCTCATCACCGAGCACGGCGTGGCCTCCTTCAAGATCTTCATGTTCTACGGATCCCACGGCCTTCACGGCCGATCGGACAGCCAGCGCGACTTCCTCATGATCGGACCGGAGGATCGCTACGACTTCGCGCACTTCGAGTTCATCATGCGCGGCATCCAGGCCGCGCGCGAGCGCTTCCCGGAGAAGGCGGGGCAGATCAGCCTGTCCCTTCATTGCGAGACCGCCGAGATCATGACCGCGTACACCCGGCAGGTCGAGGCCGATGGCAGCCTGCAGGGACTCGCGGCCTACAGCGCAGCGCGTCCGCCGCATTCCGAGGGCCTGGCCGTCTTCATCGCAGCCTATCTCGCCAACGAGACGGCGCTGCCGAACATCAACCTGCTGCACCTGTCCTCGCGCAAGGCGGTGGCTGCCGCGCTGCAGATGGCCGAGCTGTTTCCGCACATCGACTTCCGCCGCGAGGTCACCATCGGGCACCTGGTGCTCGACACCAGCGCGCCCACGGGGGCGTGGGCCAAGGTGAACCCGCCGATCCGGCCGCGCGAGGACGTGGAGTACCTCTGGGAGAAGCTGCTGGAAGGCAAGATCGACTGGGTGGTGAGCGACCATGCCTGCTGCCAGCAGGAGCTCAAGGTGCCCAAGCGCTACTTCGGCAACATCTGGCTCGCAAAGTCCGGCTTCGGGGGAACCGAGTACCTGCTGTCGGCCCTCGTCTCGGAAGGCATGAAGCGCGGCATGTCGCTCAACCAGATGGCGCGGCTCACCAGTTGGAACCCGGCACGCCGCTTCGGCCTCAATGCGAAGGGCGACATCGACGTGGGCCTGGACGCGGACCTCGCCATCGTCGATCCCGCCGAGACCTGGACCATCCATGCCGAGGAATCGGAGTCGGCGCAGGGCTACTCGCCCTTCGAAGGCATGGAGCTCGGCGCGCGCGTCAAGACGACCGTCCTGCGCGGCCAGGTGATCTACGACGGCGGCAAGGTCATCGGCAAGCCCGCGGGCGAGTACCTGTTCCGGCCGGGGCCGTGAGCGTTCCCGTACGGCCGCCCGAAAGGAACGCTCCCCTCCCCCGGGGAGGTGGTCGCGCTTCGCGACCGGAGGGTAGAGGGTGAGCGTTCCTGCCAGGGGGCTTGGCAGAGACCTGGGCCTGCTCGCGGCGCTCTGCGTCGCGGTCCTGGCGGTCGCGTTCGCCACCGACGACGGCGTGGTGCTTCACTTCCTGATCCTCACGTTGCATGCGGCGCTGCTCTCGGTCGCCTGGAACGTGCTGGCCGGCTTCGGCGGCCAGTTCTCCTTCGGCCATGCCGCCTTCTTCGGTGTCGGCGCCTACGCCTGCGCCGTGCTGCAGATCGGCTTCGGCCTGTCGGCCTGGTTCGCATTGCCGCTGGCGGTGGCCGCCGGCGCGCTCGCGGGCGCCGTGATCGGCGGTCTTGCCTTCCGCTACGGACTGCGCGGCTCCTATTTCGCGCTGGTGACGCTCGCCTTCGCCGAAGTGCTGCGCATCCTTGCCAACACCTTCGATTTCACCGGTGCCGGCGTGGGCCTGCAGCTGCCTCTCGCGGCCGGCGTGGCGACGCTGCAGATGGACAAGTCGGGAATGCTGGTCTTCATCCTGGCGCTGCTCGCGGCCGGGCTACTGGTGTGCATCTGGCTGCGCCATTCCCGCTTCGGCGCCTGGCTGGTGGCGGTGCGCGACAACGAGGATGCCGGCCGGGCGCTGGGGGTCGACGTGTTCCGCGTGAAGCTCGGCGCGGCCGCCATCTCGGGAGCGCTCACCGCCGCGGCGGGCGTCTTCTACGTGCAGTATCTCAACTACATCGACCCCGTGCTCGCCTTCGGCCCGGCGGTCTCGGTCGAGGCGCTGGTGGGCGCGATCGTCGGGGGCATCGGCACGGTCTGGGGGCCGCTGGTGGGGGCGGTGCTGCTGCACGCGCTCGGCGAGACGACCCGCAACCTGTTCGGCAACCTGCCCGGGATGAACCTGGTGCTCTACGGCACGATCCTCGTCCTGGTGATGGTGCTCGCGCCGCGCGGCGTCGCGGGGATCGTCGCCCGGGTGCCGGCGCTCGCCCGGAGGAGGCCTGGGTGACGGGCGCCGCTGCCCGGCCGGGCGATGCACCGCTGCTCGCGGTGGATTCGGTGTCGGTCTCGTTCGGCGGCGTTCGCGCGGTGGTCGATGCGAGCCTTGCCGTACCGGCGGGCGCCATCTGCGCCCTCATCGGGCCGAACGGCGCGGGCAAGACCACGCTCTTCGCCACCATCTCCGGCTTCCAGCGACCGGACAGCGGAACGGTCAGCTTCCAGGGGCACCCGATCACCGGTCTCGCGCCGCACCGCATCTGTCGCCTTGGGATCGGGCGCACCTTCCAGATCGTCCAGCCGTTCGCGGGACAGACCGTGCTGGAGAACATCGCGGTCGGCAGCCACCTGCACCGCGCGTCGCGCACCGAGGCGCTCGCGCATGCGGCCAGCGTCGCCCAGCGGCTTGGCCTCGGGCCCCTGCTCGACCGGGATGCGGCGGCACTGCCGATCGCCCAGCGCAAGCGCCTCGAAGTGGCCAAGGCGCTGGCCACCGAGCCGACGCTCCTGCTCCTCGACGAGGTGCTGGCCGGCCTCAACCCCGCCGAGATCGATGCGATCGTTCCGTTGGTGCGCGGCCTTCGCGACCAGGGCATCACCATCCTGATGATCGAGCACGTGATGCAGGCGGTGATGTCGCTCGCCGACGATGTCTACGTGCTCGCCGGCGGCCGCATCATCGCGCATGGCGCGCCGGGGGTCGTGACCCGCGATGCGGCGGTGATCGAGGCGTATCTCGGTCACGGCACCGCCCAGCGGCTGCTGCAGCGGCAGGACGCCGGCGGCGGCGCGTCGCGACCGCCGGCCGAGGCGCCATGAGCGACGACGCCGCGAGGGCAGCCGGGGTGGCGCCTGGCCCGTCGCCGCTGCTCGCGGTGCGCGGGCTCGAGAGCGGCTACGGGCGGCTCGCGGTCCTGCACGGCATCGACCTCGAGGTCGGCGCCGGCGAGATCGTCGCGCTGCTCGGCTCCAACGGCGCCGGCAAGTCGACATTCGCGGCCACGCTCTCCGGGATCGTGCCGGCGGTTGCCGGCAGCGTCCTGTTCGCGGGGCAGGAGCTGGTCGGCGCGAGCCCCGCGCGCGTGGTGCAAGCGGGGCTGATCCAGGTGCCCGAGGGGCGTCGCATCTTCCCGAACCTGGATGTCGCGGAGAACCTCGCGCTGGGTGCCTACCGCCGTGGCCGAGAGCGTCGCGACGAGAACCTCGCCCGGGTTTACAGCCTGTTTCCCCGGCTCGAGCAGCGGGCGCGGCAGCGCGCCGGCACGCTCTCCGGGGGCGAGCAGCAGATGCTCGCGATCGGACGCGCGATGATGGCCGAGCCCGTGCTGCTCCTGCTCGACGAGCCTTCGCTCGGCCTCAGCCCCTTGCTGGTGGACCAGATGTTCAGCCTCATCGGCGAGCTGAACCGCGCGGGCGTGGCAATCCTTCTGGTGGAGCAGAACGTCGGCGCTTCGCTGCAGCTCGCAAGCCGGGCGTACGTGATGGAAAACGGCCGCATCCTGTTCTCCGGTACCTCGGCGCAGTTGCTCGATTCCGACGAGCTGCGGCGTGCCTATCTGGGGCTATGACGAGCACTGCCCACCGGCCCGCGTCGCCCGCGGATCCCTCGCAGGCCCGAGTAGTCCGTGGCGTGCCGCCGGCCGTCGATCTCGTCTGCGAGGTGGCCGTGGTGGGTGGCGGCGCCTGCGGCCTGACCGCCGCCACCTGGGCGCGTCGTCACGGCGCGACCGACGTGCTGGTGCTCGAGCGGGACGGATCCAACCAGGGCTCGACCGCGCTCTCCTCCGGCTTCGTCCCGGCCGGCGGCACCCGCATGCAGAAGGCTCGCGGCATCCACGACTCGGCGGCCGGCTTTGCAGCGGACATCGTCGCCAAGTCCCACGGCGGCGCGGATCCGTTGCTGGTCGCCCGCTACACGCAGGAGATCGCAGGGGCGATCGAGACGCTCGCGGACGACTTCGGCCTGCCGTTCGAAGTGCTGGAAGGTTTCCTCTACCCGGGACACCGCGTGCCGCGCATGCATACGCTGCCTGCGCGTACCGGCGCGGCGCTGGTCGTGGCGCTGCGGGAGGCGGCGACCGTCGCCGGCGCCGACTGCGTCAACGATGCCCTGGTGCGCTACCTGTTCGTCGACGCGTCGCGTCGCGCGACCGCGCTGGGCATCCAACGGCCCGACGGCACCGTCGAGTATCTCGGCTGCCAGGCGGTGGTCCTCGCCTGCAACGGCTTCGGCGGCAACCCGGCGCTCGTCTCGCGCTTCATCCCGCGGGCGAGCCAGGGACTCTACTTCGGCCATGCCGGCAACCAGGGCGACGTCGTGCACTGGGGCGAAGCGCTCGGCGCCGAGCTCGCCGACATGGGCGGCTACCAGGGCCATGGGTCGGTCGCCGTTCCGCACGGGATCCTGCTTACCTGGGCATTGCTGATGAAGGGTGGCATCCAGGTCAACGCGCACGGCGTGCGCTTCTGGAACGAGCACCAGGGCTACTCGGAGGCGGCGGAGCAGGTGCTGGCACAGCCCGGCGGCGTGGCCTGGAACGTCTACGACGACACGATCCACCGGTTCGCCCTCGATTTCCCGGACTATCGGGATGCGGTCACCGCCGGCGCCATCCGCATTGCGCCGGATGCGGCCGCGCTGGCCGCCCTGATCGGCTGCCCCCCGGACGCGATCGCGGCCACGTTGCTGGACACCGCGCACTCGTGCGACCTGTCGCTGCAGGACGCGCACGGGCGGCGTTTCGACCCGTCGCAGCGGCTGAGGCCCCCCTATCGGGCCGCCCGTGTCACCGGCGCGCTGTTCCACACGCAGGGCGGCCTTGCTATCGATGGACAGTGCCGGGTGCTCGCGCGTTCGCCGGATGGCGCGCTGCGCCCGCTCCCCAACCTCTTCGCCGCCGGTGGCGCGGCACGCGGTGTGTCCGGCAATCATCCGTCCGGCTACCTCTCGGGCAACGGCCTCCTTTCGGCGATCGCGGGTGGCGCGGTGGCCGGCCGCGAGGCCGCGAGCGGTCGTTGAGCGGACCGCCTGCTACGACGCCAGCAGCGCCTGCTTTGCCGCCCGGTACTCGGCGACCAGCCGCGCCACCCGCTGTGCGGCATCGGGCACGTCGTCGATCGCGCCGATGCCCTGGCCGGATCCCCAGATGTCGCGCCAGGCCTTGACGGCCTTGCTGCCACCGGCGTCGAAGTCCATCTGGCTCGGGCTGCCTTCGGGCAGGTTGTCCGGATCCAGGCCCGCGGCGACGACCGAGGCGCGCAGGTAGTTGCCGTGCACGCCGGTGAACAGGCTGCTGTAGATGATGTCCTCCGCACTGCCCTCGACGATCGCCTGCTTGTAGGCCTGCGGCGCATTGGCCTCGCGGGTGGCGATGAAGGCGGAGCCCATGTAGGCGAAGTCCGCGCCCATGGCCTCGGCGGCAAGCACGGCGCGTCCGGTGGCGATCGCCCCGGAGAGCACGATCGGACCGTCGAACCAGCGCCGCGTCTCCTGCACCAGGGCAAATGGCGATTGCACGCCGGCATGGCCGCCGGCGCCGGCCGCGACCAGGATCAGGCCGTCGGCGCCCTTCTCGATCGCCTTGCGGGCGAAGCGCTGGTTGATCACGTCGTGCAGCACCATGCCGCCATAGGAGTGGACCGCGTCGTTCACGTCGGTGCGCGCGCCGAGCGAGGTGATCACGATCGGGACCTTGTACTTCACGGTGAGCTCAAGGTCGTGCTGCAGTCGCGAGTTCGACTTGTGCACGATCTGGTTGATGGCGAACGGGGCGGCGGGGCGGTCGGGATGGTCGCGGTCCCAGGCGGCGAGCTCGCCGGTGATCCGCTCGAGCCATGCCTCGAGCTGCTCCGCGGGACGGGCGTTGAGCGCGGGAAAGGCGCCGACGATGCCCGAGGTGCACTGGGCAAGCACCAGGTCGGGATTGGAAATGATGAAGAGCGGCGCGCCGATCACCGGAATGGCGAGCCGCCGCTTCAGTTCCTGCTTGTCCATGCCTCGGTCTCCAGGGTTGCGGGGCATTGTAGCGGCGCGGTTCCTCGGGGCCCGGTGGCGGTGCGAGAATGCGGGCGATCGCGTCCCGCAAGAGGAGGAACCATGATGAACCCGCTGCCACCCACTTTCGCCCCCTTCGGGCCTGGCGCCGCCGGCCCGGCCGACGACCGTGCGCGTCCCCGCCGCGTCCCGGCCCGCCGTCCGTTGCTGCTCGCCGCCGTGGCCGTGTCGATGCTCGGCATGGCCTCCGTCCAGGCCCAGGAGGCGGCCTGGCCGGCCGCGACGGTGAAGGTGGTCGTGCCGTTCGGTCCCGGCTCGACGCCCGACGTGGTCGCCAGGCTGGTGACCGACCAGCTGGGCAAGCGGCTTGGCCAGCCGTTCATCGTGGAGAACAAGCCCGGCGCCGGTGGCAACGTCGGCACGGCGACGGTCGCCAAGGCCAAGCCGGATGGATACACGCTGGGGGTGACCATCTCGGGTCCTCTCGGTGCCAACACCGTGCTGTACAAGAATCTCGCCTACGATCCGGCCCGCGAGATCGCGCCCGTCTCGATACTGGCGACGCAGCCGAGCGTGATCGTCGCGACCGACGAAGTCTCCGGCGACACCATGCCGGCGCTGCTCGAGGCGCTGCGCAAGGACCCCGGCAAGTACAACTATTCCTCCATGGGCCCGGGCAGCATCTCGCACCTCGCCATGCAGCTGGTCGCGGTGCGAAGCGGCACCGACATCGTCCACGTCGCCTATCGCTCGTCGGGCGACGCGGTGGCGGCGCTGCTGGGCAAGCAGGCCCAGCTTGCTTGCCTGCCGCCGGCGGCGGTGATCGGGCAGATCAAGGCGGGCAAGCTGCGCGCGCTCGCGGTGACCTCCGCCAAGCGCTCGGCCCTGATGCCGGACGTGCCGACGCTGGCCGAAGCCGGCATCGAGAACGTCCAGGCCGACGCGTGGATGGGGATGGTCGCCCCGGCCGGCACGCCGCAGCCGATCATCGACCGGCTGCACGGCGAGGTGGTCGAGATCATGAAGATGCCGCCGGTCCAGGAGGCGCTCGCGCGCGTCTACATGGAGCCGGTTGCCAGCACGCCGAAGGAGATGGCCGAGGCGGTCGCGGCGGACCTTGCCCGCTGGCAACCGCTCATCGAGAAGTACCGGATCTCGCTCGACTGACTATCGACGGCGGGCGGTGAGGAGCACGACGACGCCGGTGAGCACGACGCCGGCGGCGACCCATTCGTAGCCGCTCACCACCTCTGCGCCCCAGGTGACGCCGAGCGCGAGGCCGATCAGCGGGTTCACGAAGGTGTAGCTGGCGGCGAGCCCCGCCGGCACGGTCGCGAGCAGGTACATGTAGGCGTTGAACGCGATCAGCGACCCGAAGACCACCAGGTAGACCCAGGCGAGGACGGCTCCGGTGGTCGGCGGCCACTGCGCCGCGAGCGTCGGCCATTCGCCGGCAATCCAGCTCATTGCCAGGAGGACGAGCCCGCCGCACAGCATCTCGCTCGCGAAGCCGGTCGCCCCGGGCGCGAGCGGCAGCGCGTGCTGGCTGAGCACGCTGCCGAGCGACCAGGTGATGCAGGCGATCACCAACGCCGCCAATCCCGCGGGTGATGACTGGAACCCGTTGCCCTGCACCAGCATCAGCACGCCGGCCAGGCCGATCGCGATGCCGGCGAGCTCGCGGCCGCTTGGATGGACCCGCCAGAGGATGCCGAACGCGACGATCATCACCGGCACGATCGCGATGAAGGCGACCACCAGCCCGGAGCCGATGGTCTGCTCGGCGAATGCGGTACCGCCCATGCCGCCGCCAAGCATCAAGGTGCCGACGACGGTGGCGTTGCGCCACTGAACGCGGCTGGGCCACCGCGCGCGCCGAACCACGATCATCCAGGCCATCAGCAGCCCGCCGGCGGTCAGGAAGCGCGAGCCCATCTGCAGGAACGGCGGCAGGCTCACCAGCGCGAAGCGGATGGCGAGATAGGTCGATCCCCAGATGATCCAGGTCGCGGCAAGGCTCGCCACCACCGCGGCGGGCAATCGACCGCCCGCGCCGCGGGCGTTCGGAGATTCCTGCATCCCGCGATTGTGTCGCTCCGCGGCACCGCCGGCACCAGCGCAGGCTCCGGACGTGCGGACGGTCGGGGCTGGTCCGGGCATCGAACCGGCCCGGTGTCCCGTTGGCCAGCTGCCAGGGTCCGCCTTGACAGTCCCGGTGAATTGTCGGAGGCTTTCCCGCTCCTCCGGGTCCGGGTCGCGCTGGGCCCGACCGCCGATCGACGATGCTGCCTACCGACTCCGGATCCCGCGTGCAGAAGCCGTCGCCCTCTTCCCCCGCCATGTCGTCGCTCCAGTGGCTCTGCGTGCCATACGTGCAGGCACCGCCGCTGCTGCTCTATCAGGCGCTTTCGCTACGCAGCCGCGTCTTCGTGCTCGAGCAGCAGTGCCTCTATCTCGATCTGGACGGTGCGGACCCGCAGGCGCTGATCGTCATCGGCAGCCTGCCGGCATCGGGCAGTCCGCCGAAGCCCGGCGCGGGGGAGCTCGCCGGCCCGGTGATGGCCACCGCGCGCATCCTGCCACCCGCCGTGCGCTTCGCCGAGCCCTCGATCGGTCGCGTGTGCGTGTCCTCGTCGCACCGCGGCCAGGGCATCGGGCGGGAGCTCATGATCGTGGCGATCGGCGCGGCGCGGCGCAATCATCCGGGGCACACCCTGCGCCTGGCCGCGCAGTCGCACCTCGCCGCCTTCTACGAGTCGCTGGGGTTCGAGCGGGCGTCGGAGCCGTACCTGGAGGACGGCATCGCACACATCGACATGCTGCTCGCGGACGACGCGACGGGCGCACGGGCGTAGCCAAGCGCCGCAATCCGGCGAACGCGGCTCAATCCGCTTGCGCGGGAACCGGCCGCGGACGCCGCTCCGAATCCGTGGCGACGTAGGTCAGCGTCGCCTCGGTGACCTTCACCACCTCGCGCTCCGCCGGGTTGCGTTCGGCGAAGACCTCGACATTCACCGTAATCGAGGTGCGGCCGACGCGGGTCACCTCCGCGTAGAAGCTCACGCGATCGCCGATCATCACCGGCTCCTTGAACGCGAACGAGTTGACCGCGACCGTCGCGACTCGTCCGCGGGCGCGCTCCGCCGCAACCACGCCGCCGGCGATGTCGACCTGGGACATGATCCATCCCCCGAAGATGTCGCCGTGCTGGTTGGCGTCCGCCGGCATCGGTACCACCCTCAACACCGGCGCGCAGCCGGCCGGCAGGTCCTCGTGCAGATTGCGCGTGCGCCGCGCCTCGGTGGAAGATAAGGTGGCCATGGTCGGTTCCGTGTATCGCGCTGGGTGGCGGTCATGTTAGCGCCGCCCGGCCGGGTCCGCCGGGCGCAGCGGCAACCGCAGCAGATGCGGGCAGTGGTCGCTCGGTCGAGGGCGGTCGAGCGAGACCGGCTCGCCGAACGGCACCACCACGGTGGCGAGCCGCGACAGCGGCGCCGCCAGCCAGGGCTCCAGGTTGCGGCTCAACAGGAAGTTGTCGATGCGTCGGTGACAATCGGCCAACTGGCTGTAGCGGCCCGAGCGGACGAGGGAGAACCACGCGGCCGGCGGGTCCTCGTCGCTCAGCTCCGCCACCAGGCTTGCGATGCGGGCCGGCGATGCCGTCCGGGCGGCATCGCTGCCGTCGGAACGGGCCGGCATGCGCTCCCGGATCTCGCGCAGGAGGTCGCGGTTGAAGTCCCCGGCGATCACGACGCCGTAGCCGTCGCGCAGCTTCTCGTCGGCCCACCGTTCCAGCGGCGGCACCTGCTGCCGAAACACCGCGCAGGCTTCGCGGCGGCGGAACGCCCGCTCCGGCGCCCGGCTGGTCACCTCGTCGAGCCTGCCCTGGCGGCAGCCGGCCTTCAGATGCAGGTTGAGGATCGCGAGCCGGCGGCCGCCGCCCAGCTCCAGGATCAAGGCCAGCCCGGGACGCGTGCGCCGTCCGTCCGGCCCGGCCTGCGAGATCGCCTCCACGAGCTCCAGCCTTGCGCCGAGCGGATCCGGAGCGCCCGGTCCGGTCCTGGTGACCACTGCGGAGGTGACACCGACGTCGGGGCGCCAGCCGATCGCGAGGTTCTGCCCGATTTCGTGCCCGTGCCACAGCTCGGCAGTGCTCGCCACGCGGTAGCCGGGACCGAGCAGGATGCGCGCCGCTTCGGCGTCGGAGACCTCCTGAAGCAGCACGACGTCGGCGTCGGCTGATCGCAGCAGCGCCGCGATCGCATCGGTCTTCGTCTGCCAGCGTGCTTGGTCGCGAACCGGAGCGAAGATCGCGCGTCCGCGGCCGTCGCTGCCGTCGAGCGCGTTGCAATAGGTCAGCGCCTCAGGCCGGCGCGGAACCGACTGGCCCTTGGCGCGCAACTCGCCGGGCTCGCGCCAGCCCAGCGGCGCGCAGAACCGGCGCCAGGCCTCGAAGCGGGCAGGCGACATGAAGTGCTCGGCATTGAAGGTGACGATGCGCAGCTGCCGCTCGACCGGTTGCTGCCGGGCAGCGGCTGGTGCACCCGGGAGCAGCGCGCCGAGGAGCACGACGAGCAGCGTTGCGCGGCACGCCCGCTTGACCGAGCCGGCGACCGGTGCGGAAACGGCGGCAGGAGGCGAGACGCTGGCAATACTCATCAGGGCCGGTTGGAAGTGAAACCTAATCATGATAGAAGGCGCGCCGGTCCGGCTTGCGATAATGTGGATCGGCCCCATGTCTACCGGGGCTGGAAGAGGTCGCGCCGGAACCGCCAGCCGACCGGAGAGCCACAGCAAGTCATGCGTCGCCAATCGCCGCGTTCCGCCGCGGCCAACCCTGATTTCCAGCAACCGATCGGCGTCGGCGCCCCGCGCAAGGCCGCGCGCTCGGAATGGGCCACGCTCAAGGGGCTGCTGCCGTATCTGTGGGAGTTCCGCTGGCGGGTCGGGCTCGCGCTCGTGTTCCTGGTGGCCGCCAAGGCGGCCAATGTCGGCGTGCCGATCGTCCTCAAGGGCATCGTGGATGCGCTGACCGGCGAGAGCGGTGGAGCGGGCGTCGGCGCCGGCACCGCGGCCCTCGCGGTGCCGGTCGCGCTGGTGGTCGGCTACGGCCTGCTGCGGCTGTCCACCACTGCCTTCACCGAGTTGCGCGAGTACGTATTCGCCAAGGTCACCCAACGCACGGTGCGCGAGATCGCGCTGAAGGTCTTCCGGCACCTGCACGCGCTTTCGCTGCGCTTTCACCTCGACCGGCAGACCGGCGGCCTCACGCGGGACATCGAGCGCGGCACACGCGGCGTCTCCAGCATCGTCTCCTATACCCTCTACAGCATCCTGCCAACGCTGATCGAGATCAGCATGGTGCTCGGCTACCTCGCCTGGAACTACGAGCGCTCGTTCACGCTGATCACCCTGGTGGCGCTGGCGGTCTACATTGTCTACACCATCGTGGTCACCGAGTGGCGGACCGCCTACCGCCGCGCGATGAACGAGCTCGACTCCCGCGCCAACGTGAAGGCCGTGGATTCGCTGATGAACTACGAGACGGTGAAGTACTTTGGCAACGAGGGCTTCGAGGCGAAGCGCTACGACGAAAGCATGGCGAGTTGGGAGCGCGCCGCCATCAAGAGCCAGACGACGCTGTCGCTGCTCAATGTCGGTCAGTCCGCGATCATCGCCGTGGCGGTGACGGCGATGGTCTGGCGCGCCACCGTGGGCGTGGTCGACGGCTCCATGACCATCGGCGACCTGGTGCTGGTCAACGCGTTCATGATCCAGCTATACATCCCGCTCAACTTCCTCGGCATGCTCTATCGCGAGATCAAGCAGAGCCTGGCGGACATGGAGCGGCTCTTCGGCCTGCTGGAGCAGCACCAGGAAGTGGCGGATCGGCCCGGCGCCCGGCCGCTGCGGATTTCCGGCGCGACCGTTCGGTTCGAGGAGGTGCACTTCGCCTACGACCCGCGGCGTCCGGTGCTGCGGGGCTTGAGCTTCGAGGTGCCGGCCGGCCGCACCGTGGCTGTGGTGGGCCCGAGCGGCGCCGGCAAGTCGACCCTCGCCCGGCTGCTGTTTCGCTTCTATGACGTGTCCGGCGGCGCCATCACCATCGACGGGCAGGACATCCGGGACGTAACCCAGGATTCGCTGCGTGGCGCGATCGGCATCGTGCCGCAGGACACCGTGCTCTTCAACGACACCATCCGCTACAACATCGCCTACGGCCGGCCGGACGCGTCGGACGAGGAGGTGGCGGCAGCGGCGCGCGCCGCGCAGCTGGACGGCCTGATCCAGCGCCTGCCGGCGGGCTGGGATACGCCGGTGGGAGAGCGCGGCCTCAAGCTCTCCGGTGGCGAGAAGCAACGCGTCGCGATCGCCCGCATGCTGCTCAAGGATCCGCCGATCCTCCTCCTGGACGAGGCCACGTCATCACTCGATTCGAAGAACGAGCAGGCGATCCAGGAAGCGCTGGCGCGGGTCGCCGCCAACCGCTCCACGCTCGTGATCGCGCACCGGCTGTCCACCATCGTGGATGCCGACCGGATCGTCGTGCTCGACGAGGGCCGGATAGTGGAGAGCGGCCGGCACGAGGAGCTGATCGCGCTCGGGGGTCGCTACGCGCAGTTGTGGGAGATGCAGGGGCGGGAAGCGGAGGCCGAGGCCGAGGGAAGCTAGACGCTTACGTGCGCCGGGTGCGAAAGGTGATCGACCAGCGCCGCGCCTCACCCGCCGCGACGCTGTGCTGCCATCGCCATCGCGCCGTGCCGCGGATGGCATAGATCGAGCGAGGGGCCACTCGCAGCCGGAGAATGTCGCTGCGTTTCGGCCGAACCGCCGGCCATGGGCGAAATCGCATGAGGCCTTCGGCGCCCAGCGAAACACCGGCAATGTCCTCGAAGTCCGGCACGTCCCGATGCCAGCCAAGCGGTGCGCCGGGCGGATACTCCGCGACCAGCGCATGCACGATGGCCTCGGGCGCGACGCCGAGCCAGCGGGCGACCCGTTCGCGCAGCGGATGCAGATCGGGGATCAGCTCCGCCGCCGGCAGCAGGCGGTTGCTGTCGTAGTCATAGCTGCCGCCGAAGCTCGCCACGCGCCGTCGCGCGGTGTACGCCTTGTAGCGGGGCGCCTGCAGACCCAGCGTGCCGACGAGCTGGATCAGCGCAGCCTCCTCCTGCGCCGAGAGGAATTCCGGCTGGTACGCAACCCCGTCCGGCAGCGGAACGGGCGGCGGGATCGGAAAGTCAAACAACATGCCCTGGACCACGGTTCAGCGTAGCACGCGTGCAGCACCCGCGATGCCGACGACCCTTGTGCGCGGACTTCACGCTAGTTCACTACGCTATTCGGACGACCTGCCTAGAATGGGTCGAGCCACCCGACGATCTCGACCAGGACGGAACCGTCGTTGGTGACGCTGTTTAACGCTTGCTCTGAAGAGGAGGGGTATGGCGAAGGCGGTAGCGTCGATCGACGTCGTGGCGGAGAAGATCTACGGCATGGTGCTCTCGCCGGAGGCTACCGGAGAGGCGCTCGAGGCGATCTGCGACGCGCTCGTCGCCGATGCCGGTTCGTTGCTGCGGATTTCACCGGAGGGCGGCCTGCTGAAGATGCACGCCTTCAACCATGACGCCGCGGCGCAGCAGGACTATTCGACCTACTATCACCGGCTCGACCCCGGCCTGGTGCTGGTACGCAACGTCGGCGTCGGGCGCGTCGCCATGGACGAGATGCTGTTTGACGAGCGGAATCCGGCTCAGGGCGAATACGTGCACGACTTCTGCTACCGGCACGGTATCCGTTGGGTGTTGGGCGCCAAGGTGGCGGAGGATGCCGATGGGCTGACTTGCATCAGCCTGCAACGCCGAGCCGGCCGGCATGCGTTTCGCTCCGACGATGGGCCGGTCCGGGCGCAACTGATGGCTCATCTCCAGCAGGCGTCGTTGATCGCTTCGTCCCTCGAGTCCCTCCGGCGGGAGAACGCCATTCTCACGGAGGCGCTGCACGCCTTCGGTTCCGCCGCCCTGGTGGTGACTGGTCGAGGAACCGTGCGACATGCCAATCGGTCGGCGGAGCTGCTCGTCGGCGCCGGCAGCGCCTGCCGGTTGCGGATGGGTCAACTCGCCTGGACCAGTCCGGGGGCTGATCACCGGCTGGCGGGCGCGATCCGCGCTGCGTGCCGCAAGCCGGCCCGCGCCAGTTCACTGCGGCTGCCCGGCTCCGGAGGCGAGTTCCTCGTGCGGGTCGTGCCGGTGCCGGTTTCCGCCGCATCCGGCTTCGCCTGGCCGGAACTGCTGGCGCTGGTCGTCATTGCCGACCCCCAGTCGCGGCATCCCGCTCCGGAGACGATCGCCGAGCTCTTCGGCCTGACCAGCGCGGAGTCCCGCCTCGTTTCAGCGCTCTCCCGCGGCCAGTCGCTCGAGCACATCGCGGCGGCCACGGGTGTCTCGAAGAACACGCTGCGCACGCAGCTCGCGAGCGCGTTCGGCAAGACCGGCACGGCAAGCCAGGCGCAACTGGTGTCGCTCGCCCGAACGGTACCGGATCTCGCGACTGATCACTGACCGGTCCGAACGACCGCCTTCGCGTCGCAAGTACACGAGTCCGCAAGATCGGCTTGCCCACGGCAGCCCCGGAGACGCGTTCCGCGCCACGATTGGCTAGAGTCTTGCTTCCAGTAGGAGAGTTCACGTGTCCAGCAAGCTCGATGTGCTAACCCCGCAGAACAGCCAGCTCATCTTCATCGACCAGCAGCCGCAGATGGCCTTCGGTGTTCAGTCGATGGACCGGCAGGCCTTGAAGAACAACGTTGTAGGTCTCGCCAAGGCGGCAAGGGTCTTCAACATCCCGACCACCATCACCACGATGGAAACAGAGAGCTTCGCTGGCCATACCTATCCTGAACTGCTGGCGGTGTTTCCCGAAGCGCCTCTTCTCGAGCGAACCTCGATGAACGCCTGGGATGATCTCAAGGTACGCGAGGCACTGGCCACCAACGCGGTCGAAGGACGCAGGAAGATCGTCGTATCGGGCCTCTGGACCGAGGTTTGCAACGTCGGATTCGCGTTGTCGTGTCTTGCGGATACGGACTACGAGGTTTACGTGGTGGCCGACGCATCCGGCGGAACGTCGGTCGAGGCGCATACATATGCAATGGACCGAATGACTCAGGTCGGCGTCGTCCCGGTGACCTGGCAGCAGGTGCTCCTGGAATGGCAACGCGACTGGGCGCGGCGCGACACATACAACGCAGTCATGTCGATCATCAGGATGCATTCGGGCGCCTATGGCATGGGCGTCGACTACGCCTACACCATGGTTCACAAGGCGCCTGAGCGGGTGACGCACGGTCCAGCGGTCGCTCCGAGGCCGGCTGGCATCCCGGGGCCCTCCCGGACCAGCAGCCCCTGGCCGGCGGCTCTCTGGTTGGATGGCAGCTTCTCCTGAAGGCGTTCGCGCGGAGGGCCTGGTTCTTCGTGGGAACCTGAAGACGCACGCCGCCTCGACCTCGCCACCAACCTGTCCGCAAGATCGGCACCTACACGGCAGCTTCTGCGCCGCGAACCGTACGGCCGATCTCTACAGTCAAACGTGCTGGAAGGGACCCCGTGGATCCGGACGTATCGCGATCCCCCGGCCCCTGGCACACCTCACCCATCAAGGAGCTCTCATGTCAAAGCCTGCCAGATCCGGTCTCGATGCCTTGCGCCGTCCCCAGGAAAGCGTTCTGGTCATGATCGACCACCAACCTTATCAGCTCGCCAACCTCAACAGCCACGATCCGCATATCGTCGTCAACAACGCAACGGCGCTTGCCAAAGCCGCGAAGGCCTTCGATGTTCCCACCATCCTGACGAGCGTGGTTCAGGATAGGGGCGGCTTCATCTTCCCCCAGATCACCGGCGTGTTCCCGGACCAGGAAGTCATCGACCGGACCTTCATCAACACCTGGGAGGACAGGAGGGTGGTTGAGGCCGTCCGGGCGACAGGGCGCAAGCAACTCGTCATCGCCGGCCTGTGGACCGAGGTTTGCGTCGCGATGCCGACGATCCAGGCTCTCGGAGAAGGCTGGGATGTGACGGTGGTCACCGATGCGTCAGGTGGCGTTTCGCTCGAAGCCCACCAGGTCGCCATCCAGCGCATGATCGCGGCGGGCGCGAACGTGATGACCTGGCTCGCGCTTGCGGCCGAATGGCAGCGCGACTGGGCTCGGATGAATACCGTGGTCGGCCTGACCAGGTTGATCACGGAGCATTCCGCCGGTAGCGGCATCGCTTATCTGTGGGAGCAGCAGCTGCTCGACACCCCGGTGCCGAGCACAGCGGGCTGATCGGAGCGGGGGTAGCGAGGCCACGCTCTGGCGCTCTCGTGTGCAGCGGCCCGCGCACGTTCCAGGAACCTACGAACAGCGGGCTTGCATCGCGGCGGCATCGCCCGCCGTCTACATGTCCGCACTAAACTGAAAGGAAGCTACTGCCATGCCTACCATCACCACATTAGATGGCACTCGTCTCTTCTACAAGGATCTGGGACCGAAGGACGCCCAGCCCATCATGTTTCATCATGGTTGGCCGCTGAGCGCCGACGACTGGGACAGCCAGATACTGTTCTTTCTCTCTCACGGCTATCGTGTGGTTGCCCATGATCGGCGCGGTCACGGTCGGTCCGACGAGACCGACACAGGCAACGATATGGACACCTACGCCGCGGATGTTGCGACGATTGCGCGTCAGCTTGACCTTCGGGACGTCATCCACATCGGCCATTCGACGGGCGGTGGTGAGGTCGCGCGGTATGTGGCACGAGCGGAGCGCGGCCGCGTGGCCAAGGCCGTCCTCATAGGCGCGATTCCTCCCGTGATGGTCCAGTCCGAAACGAATCCGGACGGTGTTCCCAGGGAAGTGTTCGACGGCTTCCGTCTGGCACTGTCCCGTTCGCGCGCGCAGTTCTACCGGGATGTGCCGAGCGGCCCGTTCTATGGGTTCAATCGTCGGGATGCAAGCGTCAGCCAGGGCCTGATCGAGAACTGGTGGCGTCAGGGCATGGCCGGCGGCGCGAAGGCGCACTACGACTGCATCGCTGCGTTCTCCGAGACCGACTTCACGGACGATCTCGCAATGATTGCCGTCCCAGTACTCTTTCTGCACGGCGAAGACGATCAGGTCGTACCGATCGGGAACTCGGCGCTCAAGGCAGTCAAGCTGGTGCGCGACGGGACGCTGAGGTCCTATCCTGGTCTCTCGCACGGCATGTTCGCCACGCATCCGGACTTGGTGAACGCTGACCTGCTGGCCTTCGTCCGCGCCTGACGACGGGATTCGTGGCGGCCGGCCAAGCACTCTCGCAAGGGCGGCCGCGCTTTGCTGGCGGCTGCTTCACTTGCTGACGAGCGAGGCCTGCGTCGTGCGCAGACATTGAACGATCACGGGCCCGAGCTCGAGCTGCTGCACGCCTCGCGCCCATGTTCAAGCGGAGCCTCGGCGCACCGCCGCGAGCCTACTTGACTCGACCGAGATTGGTGAAGGCCTGCGCGCTACGCGAAATGACCGATCGTTCGATCAATCAGGGCTTGCCCGGCACTCGCGCGATCACCTTGATCTCGAAGTCGAAGCCGGCGAGCCAAGTGACCCCGAGAGCGGTCCAGTTCGGATAGGGCGCGCGCACGAACACGTCGTTCTTGACGGTCATGATCGTGGCGAACTGCTTGTCCGGATTCGTATGGAAGGTTGTCACGTCGACAATGTCGTCGAAGGTGCACCCTCCTGCGGCTAGCGTCGCTGCCAGGTTGGCGAATGCGAGCCGGACCTGGGCCTCGAAATCAGGTTCGGGAGATCCGTCGGGGCGGCTTCCGACCTGGCCGGAAACGAACAGCAGATCACCGGAGCGGATCGCGGCTGAGTAACCGTGCTGCTCGTACAGAGCGTGGCGGTCCTTGGGGAAAACGGCTTCGCGTGGCGGCATGAGTCACTCCTTCAGTTGGTCTGGATGAAACGCTTTTGCTAACCGCTTATGGCATCGTCGGGGCAGGCGGCGCCGGATCGCCTGGCAGCGGGATGAACTCCGCGTCGTCGGCGTTCGGCAGCTTCATCCTACCCGCCCTCCAGTCTGCTGCCGCCTGGGCGAGTCGGGCCTTGGAGGAGGAGACGAAGTTCCAGTAGACGAAGCGCTCGCCCACAGGCTCGCCACCCAGGACCATCACGGTGGACTGTTCGGCAGCCCGGACACGTGAGGCGACTGCGTTCAACACCAGCATCTTGCCGGCATCGTAGCGCATGCCTGCCAGCTCCACCGCACCCGTCGCGACGTAAAGTGCGCGTTCCTCGTGGCCGTGAGGGATCTCAGCGGTGGCCCCGGGCGCCATGTCGAGATGCGCGTAGAACAGCGGCGAGTACGTTCTGGTCCTGGCGGTCAAGCCGTATGCGCTTCCAACGATGAGTTGGCCGAGCACGCCGGCGTCGTTCCAGTGTGGCAGATCGCTTGCGGCATGGTGCGAGAACTCAGGCGCGATCTCCTCCTGGCCATCCGGCAGCGCGACCCATGCCTGGATGCCGTGTACCCGATCGCCGTGTGCTCGCGCGTGCTCGAACCGCTCGCTGTGCGTGATCCCGCTGCCCGCGGTCATCCAACTGACTTCCCGCGGCCGGGTTGCCTGCTCGTATCCAAGGCTGTCGCGATGCATTATTTCCCCGGATAGCAGATAGCTTACGGTGGACAGGCCGATGTGCGGATGCGGTCTGACGTCGAGCCTGCGGTCGATGCCGGCCGCCAGATCGAGGGGCCCGAAATGGTCGAAGAGAACGAAGGGGCCGATCATTCGACGCTTCGCGGACGGAAGTACCCGGCCGACTTCGAAGCCACCGCCCAGGTCGCGTCGTTGCTGCTCTATCACCGTCTTGATCATAGGGTTCTCCTGATGCGGTTGCGTGGGAAACGATGTCGTCGTGTTCTGGACGGCGCGCGCCGTCTGCCTGCCTGGCCGGGCTATGCATTCGCGCCTCCATCCAACGTGAGAGTGCTGCCGGTGATCATGTTCGCGGCATGCCCTGCAAGGGACACGACCGCTCGTGATCGTTCGGTGCTCCAGCCACTCCCGAGAGGTGACTCTAGCGAACGCAGGAGTGCGTTGCGGCGCGGAAGCTGCTGCTCAGTGGTCGATCCTGCGGCTGATGACAGCCAGCGACAGGCGGGGATCACCTTGGACTCAGCAGGAGTCCGCAGGATTGGCAGCCAATAGCAGCCTCGGCGCCGGAGCCGGTGATGCGGCCCGCTAGAGTCGTCAGCTCAGAAGCAGGGGGAAGCGCTCGTCTTGGCCGAAGTCACCCGGAAGAGGATCACGAGCCCGGAGCGCGAGCCGGGTCGCGAACGGCACGTCGATAATCTGACGGGCTCATCCTCCGGTGCTTGACGAATACCCGGGCGAGTACCTGGTTCGAGGAATATCCCACTTCGTAGGCAATCTCTGTCACAGGAAGATCCGTCGTCTCGAGTAGCTCGCAGGCCTTCTCCATTCTCAGCCGCGTCAGGTAAACACGCGGAGGCACGCCGACGCTCTGCTTGAACATCCGTGCGAAATGGAACGGTGAGAGGCGCGCCTCGGCTGCCAGTTCCTCGAGGCTGATGTCCTCCGAAAGCCTTTCCCGGATGAGATCCAGAGCCCGCCGTTGCGCCCACGGGGCGAGACCACCCCTGGCAGGCGCAAACGGTGTGCCGCCCAACCGGCAGAGTTCGGCCAGAATCTCGCAACCTGCGGCCTGAGCCAGCAGCCGCGACGGCGCCCCTTCCTCGTCAGAAAGAACCCACAAATTCCGGAGCGCCGACTGGATGGTCAGCGAGTGGAATGCCCCTTTGTAGAGCTGCAGGCTTTCCACCGAGGACCGGCCGTCCGCGGCTTCATCGAGAACATTCTTCCAGTGCGCCAAAGGAAAGGACAGCGCGCGAATCTGATGGCTGGAGTCGACGGTGGACGTAAGCGCGAAGTTCGGCGCAGCGAGATAGAAGGCTCCTCTCTCGCTGGTTACATCGACATACCCTCCTCCCGTGTTGCCGCGAAGACGGCTGCCACCGAGCAGATCCTGGTACAGGACAAGATCCGGCATGGCAGGGCGGTGCATCTCCCCGGCCGGCCGCGCCATTTCAAGCAGATCGAGGATATTGCCCGAGGATTTCCACGTACGCAGATAGGATGCCTCTCGACCTTCGCAGTACCAACGTGTGAACGACGAATAGGCAGGCGCGGTCATTGCTGTCCCCCATGAATTCGCTACACGACTCTGGCGAAGTCAGCGCTGCGCCAGCAGGTACCCCCAGCATCCATGCCCACGAAGTCGCGCAGGCTCCCGCGGCTGCACAGCGCTTCTTCCAACGCCGAGTCCGGGAAAGGTCGAGCCAGTATTGCACGATCGCATCGGCAATGTCTGCTCACGCGGGGGTTGCCCAGCTTCCTTATTCTCTCGTTGTACGTGAGGCCAGCGCGCCTTCGAGAAACGGAGAGACCAGGGCGGCCACCTCTCGTGCATGCGTCTCCAACGCAAAATGCCCTGTATCCAGCAGATGAACCTGCGCATCCGGCAAGTCACGTTGATACGCTGCCGCGCCTGCGGGCACGAAGGCGGGGTCATGACGTCCCCAAACCGCCAACAGCGGCGGAGCGTGTTTGCGGAAGTACGCCTGGAAGTCCGGATAGAGGGCGACGTTGGTTCGGTAGTCGAGGATCAGGTCGAGCTGTATTTCCTCCGCGCCAGGTCGAGCCATGTAGGCGATGTCCAGTTCGTAGCCATCGGGCGACAACAGGCTTGGATCCGCTCCGGTGCCATACTGCCAGTCTCGAATGGTGCTCGGCGCTAGCGAGGCCCTGCAGGCCTCCCGATTGGCGACGCTGGGCTCCCGCCAGTAGGCTTCCCACGGTCCCCATTCATCGCTGAACCCGTCAACATAGGCGTTGCCGTTCTGGGAGATGATTCCGAGAACCTTCTCGGGATGACGCATCGCCAAGCGCAACCCCACGGGAGCTCCATAGTCGAAGATGTAGAGCGCATATCGCTCGAGCGACATGGCCTTGGTGAAACCGTCGATGACGTCCGCAAGATTGTCAAAGGTGTAGTGGAAGCTCCCGCGCGGCGGCGCTTTGGTTTGTCCGAAACCGGGGAGATCCGGCGCGATGAGCCGAAAGCGATCGGAAAGCAGCGGGATCAGGTCACGGAACATGTGGCTGGCGCTTGGAAAGCCGTGCAGCAATAGGAGGACCGGAGCGTCGCACGGCCCTGCCTCCCGGTAGAAAACTTCCACATCTCCGACCAGCTGGTATCCATATTTCGTTGTCATCGTGCAGTTTCCATGAGCAGGAATGAGGTAGGCGCTCCGGCCTCGTGGCGCGGCGGCTCGGCATCACTCTAGCCGACGCCTTCCGAAGGGGCAACGCTCAAGCTGCTCTGAGGGTGCCAATCTTGCGGTCTCAATCTCGAGCTCCATCGGCGCCGATTGGCTCGCAAGATCGGCACCTCCATGGCAACCTCCGCCACGCAGGACGCTCAGCCACTCAGTAGAGTTCTCGATGGATTCATTGGAGGAATGGCATATGAACAGTTCAGTGAACATCGTGCAAGAGTTCCTGCAGAACACCGCCCCAGACAAAGTCGAAGCGGCGGCCGTGCGGCTCGTTGCGGAAGATGCGGAGTATGTTTCGCTCAATTTCGACAATCGCGACCTTCAGAGGATCCTGCCGTGGGCAGGGACGCGCAAGGGGAGGGATGCCTACACCACCACCTTCATTGGCGTAGCCAAGTACTGGACTATCGAGGACTTCGTGGTGACGGCGATCTTCGGAGCGGGAGAGAATGTGGCGGTCTTCGGATCTTTTACCTATCGCTCCAATGCCCGCGGAAAGTCGTTCCGTTCTCCGTTCTCCATCCACGCGAAGGTAAGCGCAGGCAAGATCGTCTACCTCCAGTTCATGGAGGACACGTTCGCTTCGAGCAGATCCTTCAGTTCTGGTGGAACTTGGACCGTCAAGACCGATCCGAACGGCCCGGAGTTCGAGGTCTGAGGACACGCCCGGTTCGCATCGTCCAGCAGCGACGAAGCCCGCAGGAAGTCATAGCGGGTGTGCGCGAAGCAACGCGCGCACCGCCGTCATGGCGAGCGCCACTCGCGCCAACGTGGCGATATCCTTGTCCACGCTCATCCATAGCTCCCTTTGCACGCAGGTTCCTGGCAACACCCGGCTCAAGGCGGTATGAGGCCGGAGGGCGAAGAGTGGGAGCAGGACGATCCCCCGGCCCGCCTCGGCGGCCGCCATCTGAGCGATCATGCTGCTCGATTGGAAGCTCTTGCGGGGTCGCAGGATGACCTCGTCCAGCCAGCGCACCGCGTCCAGTTGAATCAGGTCGTCGAGGTAGGTGACGAAGTCGTGGTTTTCCAGGTCTGGGACGCCGAGTGGTCGCCCGCGCGCGGCCAGGTAGTCTGCCGACGCGAATAGCCCGAGCCCGAAGTCGCAGAGCAGTTCGCAGTGCGCGCCCGGGAAGTCAGGGCGATAGAAGCTCAGGAAGACGTCTGCCTCGCGCTTGTTGATGTGGACCACCTGCGGCGACGTGACCAGTTCGACCCGCAGGTCGGGGTAGGCATCGGCCAACCAGTCCGCATGGCGCGCCAGGTAAAGGGAGCCGATCCCCTCCATCATCGCGATGCGGGTGGGAGCCAGAGGCCTGGCTTCGGCGCCGCGGTCCCGGCTGAACCGCAGCATCTGGGCCTCCATCTCCTGGGCCGTACGGAGGAGCCTTTCCCCAAGCGGTGTGATGCGCAGTCCGCGCGGGTGGCGTTCGAACAGCCTTGCGTCCAGGGAGTACTCGAGTTGGGCGATGCGGCGACCCACGGTGCTGTGGTCCAACCCAAGGCGCCGTGCCGCCTGAGACAACGTTTCCTGTCTCGCAACCTCCAGGAACACCCGCAGGTCGTTCCAGTTTCCCTGCTCGAACGGAACTTTCTTGATCGACATCGGTTGGGTCGGATAGCGGATCTGGGCACAGGCCTGTGCGCATTTGCCGGTTCCCGGACGTACTGGCGGGCTTAATCTTATGCGATGAGTCCCGATCTGCCCTCACTCCAGCCCGGCACCGTCAAGGTGGCGGCGGCACACGTCGCGCCGGTATTCCTGGACAAGTACGCGACGACAGACAAGGCGCTGGGGCTGATCGCCGAGGCGGCCCGGAACGGCGCGCGGCTGCTCGCCTTCCCGGAAACCTACGTTCCTGCCTTTCCGGTATGGGCTGCATTGTGGGCGCCCATTCACAATCACGACCTGTTCGCGCGCATGGCGTCGAACAGCATCGCCATCGACGGACCGGAGATCACCTCGCTCAGGGAGGCCGCGCGCCATCACCGGATCGTGGTGTCGATGGGGTTCAGCGAGCTGTCCAGCTACAGTCCCGGCTGTCTCTGGAACAGCTTCGTCCTGATCGACGAGCAGGGGGAGATCGCGAATCATCACCGCAAGCTGGTCCCCACGTTCTTCGAGAAGCTGATCTGGGCATCGGGCGACGGAGCCGGATTGCGGGTGGTTCCGACGGGGGCCGGCAGGGTAGGGCAACTCATCTGCGGAGAGAACACCAATCCATTGGCGCGGTACTCGCTGATGGCGCAGCAGGAGCAGATCCACATTTCGACCTGGCCGGCGGTTTGGCCGACGAAGCCGCCCGCCTCCGGCGGCAATTACGACAATGTCGCTGCCAATCGGGTTCGTGCCTCGGCCCATTCGTTCGAGGCGAAAGCCTTTGGCATCGTCTGCGCGGGGTTCATGGATCGGACCATGCGCGATTTCCTGGTCGACCGGGACCCTGCGATCGCGGACATCGTGGACAGGCTGCCAAGGGCTGCGAGCTTCTTCGTGACGCCATCGGGGTCGGAGACCGGTGACTTCCTGCAGGAAGCGGAGGGAATCGCCTACGCGGAGTTCGATCTTGCGGATTGTGTCGAACCCAAGCAGTTCCATGATGTGGTGGGGTACTACAACCGGTTCGACGTCTTCGATCTGACGGTAAGCCGGCAGCGCATCGTACCGATCACCTTTCACGACGAGCCAGCCCGGGAGCCTGATTCAAGAACGCGACGTGAAGCGGAGCCCGGAGCGCAAGGAGCGGAGCGAGATGGCCACGAATGAGGGCAGGTACACGGTCGATTCGATCGTGGAGATCGCCAGAAGTGGCGACGTGTGGGTACGTGAGTTCACCGTCGCACAGGGCGAGGAGGTGCCGTGGCACCGGCACACGGAGGTCCAGGACCGCTGCTACGGACTCGAGGGCCTGGTGCGAGTGGAGTCATCCGGCCCGGGAGGGAAGCAGGAGCTGCTCCTGCGCCCTGGGCAATCGTGCGTGCTGCCGGCCGGTACCCGGCACCGGCTCACCTGCGCGGAAGGCAGGTACGCCAAGTACCTGCTGGTGCAGGTCGGTCGCTATGACTTCGTGAAGGAGCTCCCGCCGGCTTGAGCGGAGCAGCCCAGACATCGAAAGGAAAGGAGACTGCATGCCACATCGTTCCAGAGTCCGGGAGTCGCGCCGTCGGCTTGCCCTGGCAGGATTGACCGCCGCGATCGCTCCACGGTTTGCCTTGGCGGAGGACTTCCCCTCGAGGCCGATGAGGATCCTCGTAGGCTTCTCCGCGGGAAGTCCCTCGGACGCGCTGGCGAGGGCGATGGCCGAGAAGCTTTCGCGCTCCTTTGGGCAACCGGTGATCGTGGAGAACAAGCCGGGTGCCGGTGGCATCGTGGCCGTGAAGGCACTGCTGCAGGCCCCGCCGGACGGCTACACGATGCTGGTGGTCTCGGCCGCGCATGCTGCAACGCCGGTCATCCGGCTCAAGCTGGATTTCGATCCCGTTGCGGATATCGCGGGCATCACGAGGATCGCGAACGTGCCGAGCATGCTGGTCGCCAATCGCGATATCGGTGTTCGCACGCTGCAGGATCTCATCGCGAAGCTGCAGAAATCGCCGGGAGCGTTGAGCTATTCGACGCCCAGCCGGGGCAGCGCCAATCACTTCGCCGCGGCCTACTTCCTGGCGAAGGCAAACCTGAAGGCAGCCGACGTGCCCTACAAGGGTGTGCCGGAGGCGCTCACGGCAGTCATCTCGGGTGAGTGCCAGTTCTCGTTCGTACCCGTCCCGAATGTCGTCAAGCTGGTCGAGGAGGGGCGGGTCCTGGCGCTGGCTGCATCGACGGGGGCTCGGTCCAACGTGCTGCCCGACGTCCCGACCGTTGCCGAGGCCGGTGTCCCCGGCTATGCCTTTGATCCGTGGTTCGGTCTGCTTACGCGTTCGGGTGTGCCCAGGCCAACCATGGACAAGCTGGTCGAAGCCTCGCAGGCGGCACTTGCGCAGGAGGACATGCGCACGCGCTTCGCCGTCATCGGTGCGGAGATCGCTCCACTTCCCGGGGAGCGGTTCGACGCCTACATCCGAGAGGAGATCGCCAAGTTCGAGAGCATCGCCTCGGATGCGGGTATCGAGAAGACCTAGCCTCCTTGTGGGCTGATCCGGCGAGCTCCTGCACTCATGGGTGTGAGTGGCAGGACCTCCGTGCGCTCGCTAAACTGCCTGAAGGCATAAGGCGGGGAGTTGGCAGCATGCGGGATACTGACACGCAGCCGGACGAGGTTGGGATCAGCGGCGAGTCGACAGCGCGTTCGGCGCGAGCGTCCACGGGAGAGATGCTGCGTCATGCCCGCCAGCAGCAGCGCATCAGCCAGCTCGAGCTCGCGCTACGCGTCGGTGCCTCGCAGCGTCACCTGAGCTTTCTCGAGACTGGCCGATCCACGGCGAGTCGCGGCATGCTGATCGCCCTTGCCGACGCGCTCGGCATGAGTCCGGCCGGCTGCAACCAGTTGCTGCTGGCGAGCGGTTTCGCGCCGCGCTACAGCCACCGTCCGTTGGGCGACCGGCTGATGGCGCCGGTCCGAGAGGCGCTGGATCACCTGCTGGCATTGCACGAGCCGTTGCCGGCGTGGGTGATCGATCCGTGCTGGAACGTGCTTCAGTTCAACCGGGGGGCCGACCTGCTGCTGGAGCGCCTGACCGGCGTCGGACTGACGGCGCGGATGGCCCAGGCAGGCAGGTCGGCGGACAGCGGGCCGGGTGGCGGAGACTCCGGGCCCGTCAACATCCTGGGGGCGATCCTGCATCCGTCGGGGCTGCGCCCGTTCATCGAGAACTTCGATGAGGTCGCCACCTTCCTCCATCACCATGCCCGCGCCGAGGCGACGCACACGCCGGCGCTCGCTACTCTACTGGATCAGCTGGCTCCGCTCTGGCCGGAGTCGGTCACGAGCCGCGATGGCGGCGGCCCCCCGGCCGGCCCGTCGTCGCCCGTCCTCTCGACGCGGCTGCGAACGCCGTTCGGGCCGCTCGCGTTCTTCTCCGCGATCACGACTTTCGGCACGCCACTCGACATCACGGTGGCGTCGCTGCGGGTGGAGCACCAGTTCGCCGCGGACGCGGAGACGCTGGAGGCCATGCGCGAGCTTGCCCGGCAGGGCGCTGCGCAGGGGCCGATCCGCGACTGGCATGCTCACGTCTACTACGACCCGCAGGCGACCCGCGGCTACGCGCAGCGCCTGCGAGACCTGCTGGGTGAGCGTTTCGATGTCCGGCTCGGCCGCTGGCATGACGTCCCGGTCGGTCCGCATACGGCGGGGATGTACCAGGTGGTGTTTCGCGCCGACCAGTTCGGCGAGGTCGTGCCGTTCCTGATGCTGGAACGCCGGGGCCTCAGCGTGCTCGTTCATCCCAACACCGGGGCGCCGCGGGATGATCACCTGGTGCACGCGAGCTGGCTCGGCGAGCCGCTCGCGCTCAGGGGTGATGTGCTGCCAATCAGGGAGCCCTGAAGGCCCACCGACGCGGAGCCGGCAGGACTCTGCGACAAGGAGCTACCCTGCGGCGATCTCGCTCCAAGTCCTGTCCAGCGTGGACTCGAAGACGCCGTCGCCGTCTGCGTCGACATCGATTCGCACGGTGGTCGACGACGTGGCGGTCAGCCTCGCGGCGCTGCCGCCGGATTCACGCACGAGCATGGAGCCCGATGACGGGAAGGCTCCGACGACACCGGTGAAGGGCTCGGGGTTCGACACGACCACCACGGTGGCCATGCTCGAATCGATCACCGTCGCGCCGATCCGGTAGACATAGGTGCCGGCGCCTGCATCGGCACGGGCCTCGAGCGCGAAGGCGCGCAGCTCGCCGTTGACATCCGCGCCGCTCACCCGGAACGATGATCCGGTCACGGTGGCTTCGACGACCCGCGCCGGGACCGTCTGAACCGAAGCACGGATACTGAACCCGCCGTCCACCACTTCGGTCTGGCTGCCATCGGAGATGCTGAACGACTTGAAGATGACGTCTGCGCCGAGGGTGCCCGCCGAGTCCCCGGGCGTCCCTGTCAGGACCAATCCGGTGAGGCTCATCGTGCCGTTGATCGCCCAGCCGGCATTGGTGCAGTTCCTGAAGTCGAAGTGCGCGGCGTCACCGGTGGAAACGTCGCCACTGTCGTCGGCATCATCCATCGTCATGGTGATCGAGCCGCCGCCGTCGCACGCCAAGGAGTCCGAGCTCACGGCCTTCGCATGACGCAGCGACGTGCCGCCGGCGGAACCTGCCAGCGACTCGAGCCGCTGCAGCGCGAGGTCGATCATCGAAGCCTTGCCGCGCGGGCCGACGCTCTTGAGATCGAGCGCGGTATCGGAGACATCGAGTCCGATCCCGTAGAGCGAGTCCGAGGCCTGGAACGCGTTCGAGACGATCGGTACCGCGTTCTGTTCCGTGATTCGAACCGACTCCCCCTTCCCGTCCGAGGTGTCGCCACTGCCACCGCCGCAGGCCGCGAGAAAAAGCAACAGCGCCGCCGCGCACGCCCCGGTCAATGGAAGCGCTCGCGCAGGGCCTGCGGGCCGGCGCGAAGCCGGGAAGAAGGAACTCCAGGTCATTGACTCACTCCACCAGAAACAAGCGCTCCTCGAAAGTCGCGCAGGCGCAGGCACACGAACCTGCGGTGACTGGACGGACTTTGTCACGCACGACCCGCGCCCCCAAGGCACTGTGGGTCGGTCGGGCGCTATCGCCGACGGGCGGCGACTGGAGGATGGTCTTGCCGGCTTTTTTCGCGGGGCATCCGAGGTGCGGAGGCTCCCGCCGTCACCTTCGTCGCGGCGGCGCCGCGGACTGCCGCAACGCTATCTCGAGGGGTAGCTCTATGCGTCGGGGCCCCGCGCTGCCAGCCAGGCGCTCGATGATATGGCGCCCCGCCTCAACCCCGATGTCCGCGATCGGGAAGCGAACCGTGGTCAGCGCCGGCGAGACCACAGTGGCGAACTCCATATCGTCGAAGCCCGTGACCGACAGGTCGCCGGGCACCTCGAGCCCCATGCGCTGCGCCTCCTGAATCGCTCCGATCGCCAGGACATCGTTGCCGCACACCACGGCACTGACCTTCTGGGACCGTAGCAGCTCGACCAGACCTTCTCGTCCACCCTCGAGCGAGTACGCCGCCTGGACAACCCGTCCACGCGGCAGCGAAAGACCGGCAGCCTCGAGCGCGGCCTTCAGGCCGAGCATGCGATCGCGCGCGCGGTCATTGCCGGCCAGCACGCCGGAAACCATGCCGATGTGTCTGTGGCCCAGCTGCAGAAGATACTCGCCGATCATGCGCCCGGCCGCGCGGTTGTCGAAGCCCACGCTTGCCTGGCGGCGGGAATGATCGAGAGCCCAGGTGAGAACATAGGGCAGCCCCAGCCCGCGCAGCAGCTTCCGTGTCACGAGATTGTGCTGCCGTCCTACCAGCACTAGAGCATCCACCCCGCGGGACGCGAAGGCTCGCACGATGCGTCCCTCCGCCGCGAGGTCGAACTCATGGCACGCCAGAAGCAGCGTATAGCCCGCAAGCTCCAGGCACTTCTGAAGGCTATGGGTGCTGACCGCGTAGATGGCATTGTTGAGGGTCGGGATCACGGCGCCGACCGTGTGCGTGCGCCGTGTAGTCAATGCACGGGCGACCCCATCCGAGACATAGTCGAGCTGCCTGATCGCCTCCTGGATCCGTTCACGGGTGACCGGGCGCACCATGTGCGGCCGGCTCAGCGCGCGCGACACCGTGGCGGTCGAGACTCCGGCCAGCAGTGCGACATCGCGCACGGTGGCACTACCGCGGTCGGCCGCTGACACCGTAGGTCTGGTACTTCGGCGTACGGGCCGCGACGAATGCCTGTCGCTCGGCCACCAGGGCACGCAGCTCGACTGTGTGCGCAGCGACGGCTCCCGGGGGCGGGTGTCGACGCGCGAGATTGCGCGCCACCAGGTCTTGCGCCACCGCTTCTGACACCGCGGGATAGAGCGTGCTGGAGAGCGGAGTCGGGAGAATGTTGTCGGGCCGCAGTTCTGATTCGGGCACGTCGTCGGCGATGGCCCGAGCCGCCGCCAGGCAAGCGTCCTGGTCCACGTGCAGAGCACCACAGTCAAGCGCGCCCCGCATCAGCCCCGGAAACGCGAGCACGTTGTTGCACTGGTTCGGATAGTCGAAGCGGCCGCTTCCGACGATTGCCGCACCGCCGGCGAGAGAGTCCTCGGGCATGATCTCCGGTACCGGGTTGGCAAGGGAGAGGACAATGGGCCGTGCACGCATCCGGGCCACCATGTCTGGCGTGACAAGATTGGCGACCGACAATCCGACGAAGACGTCGGCGCCCTCCATTGCCTGCATGAGGCCGCCTCGCCTGCCATCGCAGTTGGTCTCCCGCGCAAGCCACCTTCGATGGGGATCGGCATAGCGCCCATCCCGGTGAATGATTCCGTCGAGCCCGACACAGAGGACGTCGCCAACGCGGAACGCCTTGAGCAGACGTACAGTGGCCGTTCCCGCGGCGCCATCCCCGCAAACCACGACGCGTTGCCTCGTGGCCTCCCGGCCGAGCAGCTTGAACGCGTTCATCAGCGCGGCAATGACGACCGTCGCGGTGCCGTACTGGTCATCGTGAATGACTGGCACCGTCAACCGGGCGGGCGCCTGCTCCATGATGTCGAAACAGTGAGGCGCTGCGATATCCTCGAGGTTGTAGCCTCCAAAGCTCGGTTCGGCGGCCTCCAGGAATTCCAGCAGCTGCTCCGGGCTCCTGACGTCGAGGCAAAGCGGCATGGCGTCGATGCCCACGAGGAGCTTGAACATCGACGCCTTGCCCTCCATGACCGGCAGGGCGGCTCGCGGCCCGGCCCGACCCAACCCCAGAACGGCGGAGCCATCGGTAACGACCGCGATGGTGTTGTCGCGTCCCGTGAGCTCCCCCAGCGCTGTCTCGCGGGCCAGGATCTCCTTGACCGCGTAACCCACACCCGGCGTGTAGAGCAACGCAATATCCTCGAGGTCGCGGGCGACGACCTTGGGTAGGACCTCGAGCTTGCCGCGGCCGACATAGGGTTCGCGCAGAATACGCAGCGAGGAATCCGCGTAACGGTCGTCGTCGCTCGTACTCACGTCATCGCTCGACCAGAAGGTTGCGACCCGACGCCGGATCGAAGACATGCAACTTCTGCGCATCGAAGCTGATCCAGATCCGCTGCCCGCTCTCGAGCGCCGAGTCGGCCCTGACCTGTGCCGTCAGGCGGCCGTTGTCGCCGAAGTTGCAGTCCACCAGCTTCTCCGAACCGAGCAGTTGGACGAGGGACACTTCGGCAGCGATGGAACGTGGCAGCGCGCTCGTGTGGACGCCGACGTCCTGTGGCCGGACGCCGAGAATGACTTCACGCGAATCATGGTCGGCAAGCGGCAGCCGCGCGATAGGTATGGCTCGGGCCTGCCCGCAGTCCAGGGTCAGCTCGCCCGCCCGCAGCGAAGCGCCGCCCAGGAAGTTCATGGGCGGGCTGCCGATGAAGCCCGCCACGAAGAGATTCGCCGGCCGGTTGTAGACCTCCCCAGGCGACGCGAACTGCTGTACCTCTCCCTTGTCCATCACCGCGATCCGGTCGGACATGGTCATGGCTTCGAGCTGGTCATGGGTCACGTAGACCGTGGTGGTCTCGAGGCGTTGATGGAAGCGCTTCAGCTCTCCGCGCATGGTGACGCGCAGCTTCGCATCGAGGTTGGAGAGCGGTTCGTCCATCAGGAACAGGGAAGGCTTGCGGACCATTGCTCGCCCGAGGGCGACCCGTTGCCGCTGGCCACCTGAAAGATGCCTTGGCTTGCGATCCAGAAGATGCTCGATCTCGAGCACTCTCGCCACCTCGCGCACGCGCCGCTGCGTCTCCTCCTTGGGGGTGCCACGCACCTTGAGGCCATAGCCGATGTTGCGCGCGACATCCATGTGGGGATACAGCGCATAGCTCTGGAACACCATGGCCACATCACGCTTGCCAGGCGCCAGGTCCGTGATCCGCTGCTCTCCCTGGAACACCGCACCGCTCGAGGCGGATTCCAGCCCGGCGAGGATGCGCAGCAGGGTCGTCTTGCCGCAGCCGCTGGGCCCCACCAAGGTGATGAACTCCCGCTCGGGAAACTCGAGATTGATGTCCTTCAGCACGGGCACCGCGCCGAACGACTTGTGAATATGCTGGAGCCTTATGGACATGGCGCCTTCATCCCTTCACCGCGCCTGCGCCGAAACCGGCGACAAGATGCTTCTGCATCAGCATGAACAAGACGGCCATGGGGATGGTCATCATGACGGCCGAAGCCATCATCAGCCCCCAGTCGACGAACACTCCTTCGAAGAAGTGCATCACGCCGACTGTCAGCGGCAGCTTCTCGATCGAGTTGATGAACACCCGGGCGAAGAGATAGTCGTTCCACGACACGATGAGGGAGAAGATCGCAGCGGCGATGATGCCTGGCATCGCCGACGGCAACACGATGTCGATGAACACCCGTATCCGGCTGGCGCCATCCATCATCGCCGCCTCCTCCAGCTCTATCGGGATCCCCCGAAAGAATGCCCAGAGCAGCCACATGCAGAATGGCAGGGTGATGGAGACATAGCCGAATGTAAGGCTCCACAAGCTGTCGGTGAGCCGGAACTCCGCCATGACGAGAAAAAGGGGGAAGACCAGGATGATCGACGGGATCATGTATCCGAGCAGACTGAAGTAGGGAATGATGCGTCGGCCCCAGTAGCGGAACCGGGTGATGCTGTAGGCGGCGAGCGTGCTGATGACGATGCTGATCAACGTGCTGCCCAGGCTCACTACCACGCTGTTGGTGAACCACGACGTGAAATGCTGGGGTGCTGCGGTGCTGGGGACATAGCCCTTGCCCGCGTCCTGAAAGTATTGCTCCTTGCCAAGGATGAGATTGCGGTAGTTGTCCAGCGAGACCTCCTCCGGAATGAGGGTCGGAGGGGTTGCCATCACATCCTTCGGCAGCTTGATGGAGGTCGAGAACGCCCAGAGCAGGGGAAAGCAGATCGCGAAGGTCACGAGCAGGAGTACCAGGTACGCAACGACCCGGCCCACGAATTCAGAAGGTTTCAAGCGGGATCCTCCTCGGCGAACCTGAAGACCCTCATATAGATGAGGCTGCCGGCAAAGAGTAGAAACATCATCACGACACCCGTGGCGGCACCAACCCCCATCTTGAGGCTCGCTACCGATTGCTCGAACGAGTAGATGGCCAGGTTGAAGGTCGAAGTGCCTGGTCCACCCTTGGTGAGCAGATAGATCTCCTCGAACTTGTTGAAGGTCCAGATGGTCCGGAAGATCACCACGACGGTCAGCACCTCGGCAAGCTCGGGCAGGGTGATGTCGAAGAATCGGCGAAGGACGCCGGCCCCATCCACCCGGGCCGCGTCATACAGTTCCAATGGCACGCTCTGGAGCCGCGCCAGCACGCAGATCGTGACAAAGGGCGTGTACTTCCAGACGTTGAGAAGAATGGTGGAAACCATGGCCATGCTCGGCGTCGCGAGCCAGTAGACGTTCTCGTCGATGAGGCCGGCGCCCTTGAGAGACCAGTTCACGACGCCGATCTCGGGATTGAGCATCCATTGCAGGACCAACGCGATCACGACCGTCGGCACGATATAGGGGAACAGCAGGAGCCCGCGGAAGATCGCGATGCCACGCAGTGGCAGGTGCAGCAGGAGTGCGAGCCCCACGCCGATCACCGTCTGCAGGACAATGGAACAACCCGTCCAGACGGTCGCCTGCCAAAAGGACTTCCAGAAGAGCGAGTCCGCGAAAATCGCCCGGAAGTTCTCGAGCCCGACGAAGCGACTGGCATCCGGGCGCAGGGGGTTGTGCTCGTAGAAGGCGAGGCGGATCGCCTCCGCGACGGGATAGACCATGAACACCAGCGCTGCGACCGCGAACGGGACAATGAACAGGATGCCGATTCGTCGGTCGGCAACCCTCCAGTCAGTGCTGTCGGCCATCAGGAATGGTGCAGTCTTTCAGAAAGGGAGCCGTGGCGGCCATGCCGCCACGGTGCCGAGATACCCGCCGATCAAGCGCCGACAATCAGGCGCCACCGATCAAGCGCAGGTTGTCCTTGCGGACTCGCTCCAACTCCTGGGCGCCCCATTTCGCGGCGTCGGACGACTTCCAACCGTCCACCACGACCTTCTGAACCGTCTGGGCCAGGATCGAACGACCGTGCACGATGCCCGCCAACGGGTTGACGCCCTTGAGGAGCTCGTTGCCGGTCGACGAGGAGTTCGGGACGGAATTGACGTAGTAGTTCATGATCGTCTCCTTCTTCGTCTCGAAGAAGGGATGGGTCAGCAACTTCGGGTTGTCGAGCACGTCCTGGTAGACCGGAGAAACGTTCGGCATGAGCGAGTGGCAGTACCTGATCAGCCATTCCTGGCTGGTCTGGTAGTAGGCGAGCGCGGCCTTGACCTCGTCGATGTACTGATTGTTTGCGCTCGGTATGCACCAGCCCTGGAAGTCGTTCCAGTTGGTACGTCTTCCCGTCCTTGGGTGGCGTGGGTGGTTGTATGACTCCAGCGCGGCGAATACCGCCTTGTTCTCCTCCGCCGCCCGGCCATATGGCCTCCCCCAGTAGAAGGCGATCGCGGCGCGGCCGGTGACGATCGAATCGACCACTTCAAGAAAGCTGTAGCCGACGGCGCCCTTGGGCATGTAGGGTTGAAGCGACTTCACGTAGTCCAGCGCTTCGACGGTGGCCGGTGAGTCGAAGACGACTTCGCACTTGTTGGCGACATCGAACATCTGTCCGCCAGCCGAGTGCAGCAGCGCCGCGAAGTGGTAGTCGGTGCAGAGGTTCCGTCCGAGCGCCAGGGAGATCCCGGCCATGCCCTTCTTCTTCTCGCTGACTGCCTTCGCGGCTTCCCGCATGTCGTCCCAGCTCCACTTGTCCGGATCACCCAGGTTCAGCTCCTTGACGACGTCCGTTCGGACGACCATCTGGGTCGCCTGGTGATGCGCCGGCAACACATACTGCTTGCCTTTCCAGGCACCCCAGTACTCCCACTTGAGGCCCTTGACGAGGCGGTCCTTCCCCACCTTGGCAATGACGTCGTCAACCGGCTCGAGCAGGAGATCCGCCATCAACTGGTATGCAATGGGAGATTCCACGCTGATGCAGTGGGCCGGGTTCTTCGCGGCAAGGTCGGTCATCAGCTTGACGTACACACCATCCCAGGCAAGCGTCTCCAGCTTGAAGTTCAGGCCGGGAGCAAACTGCTTGGCCCATTCATTCATGGCATCAACCGCGACTCCCCCATACGGACCGGGTTCGCCCCATACTCGCACGACGCCCGTCTTGGTGGATTTCTTCTGTGCCCACGCGGGAAGGGGGAGCGCCGAACCGACCGCGGCGCCCGCGCCGAGTATCGCCATTCCCGACAGCAGATTGCGGCGCTCGGCTCCGTTCTTGCTCGATGCAGTCCTCTCAACCATGGTCTCCTCCTTGGGTTGGCTAGCTGCCGGCGTAGCGTCTTTCGCGAACGTCAGCGGTGATCTTGTGGGCGAGCATTCCCTCGACTTCGCAGATCCGGCTCATGATCGGCGCAATGCGACGACTGGCCTGGGGCGTGAGCCGTTGATAGGTGACTGTCTTGATGAACTTGCCGACCCAGAGGCCGCCGGTGTAGCGGGCCGCGCGCGAAGTGGGGAGTGTGTGGTTCGTTCCGACTCCCTTGTCTCCATACGCGACCGTGCTTTCCTCGCCCAGGAAAAGGCTTCCGTAGTTCTTCAGCCGCTCCAGGTAGTAGTCATTGCGGCGGGTCATGACCTCCAGGTGCTCGGCCGCGTACTCGTCCGACAGCGCAATGGCTTCGTCATCGGAGCCGACCACGACGATCTCGCCGTGATCCCGCCACGCTGGCTCGGCGTTCTGGCGCGTCGGCAGGGTCAGGAGCTGCCGGTCGACCTCTTTCAGCACGGCTTCACCTAGCGCCTGCGATGTGGTGATCAGCCATGCGGGACTATCGGGGCCATGCTCGGCCTGGCCGAGAAGATCCGTCGCAACCAGCGCCGGGTCGGCGCTGTCGTCGGCAATGACGAGGATCTCCGTGGGCCCAGCCAGCAGGTCGATGCCGACGGCTCCGAACAACTGCCGCTTGGACTCCGCGACGTAGGCATTGCCAGCGCCGGTGATCATGTCCACCGGCTGCATGCCGACACAGCCGTGGACCATCGACGCCATGGCCTGGACGCCCCCCAGGTTGTAGATCTCGTCGGCGCCGGCTGCATGAAGCGCATACAGCGTATACGGGTACATCCCGTCGGCGTCTCTCGGTGGGGCGCATGCAGTGACATAGGAGGCACCGGCGACCTTGGCCGTTCCCACGCTCATGATCGCGGAGGCGACCAAGGGAAACTTGCCGCCCGGCACGTAACAGCCGACACGTTCGACAGGGATCATCCGTTGCCCGAGAACGATCCCCGGCTCGATCTCCGTCTCGAAGCCGCTGAGGGTCTCCAGCTGCTTCTGCGCGAAGCCGGTGACTTGCCTGATCGAGTACCTCAGGTCTTCCTTGAAGGACTCCGGCAGGGTCGACTCCACCTTGCGGATCGCGTCCATGGACACGCGGAAGTCGTCGCGCTCCCACTTGTCCAGATCACGGGCATATCGCTTGACCGCCGCGTCGCGATTCTCCGCGATGTCCGCAAGCATTGCCCGGACGGTCGCCTCGAGCCGGGTTCTGTCCTGCGGCCTCGGCGGCAAGGCCTGCTTGATGTAGCTCTTCACGTCCCACCGCCTCCTGCGTCCGGAAATGTAAGCGGTTGCATTGCGTGTCGATTCTGGCGCTCGGATACGTCATGGTCAAGGTGCATCGCACAACGCGGTTGGCGTTGCCCTGCACGTTGGTTCAGGGGGAAAATCTTTCCCGGACAGGGGAGAGCATCCCCCGTGCGGCGGGTCGTTCGTGGCGATCGAATGTGGCGCGCAGGCGCGGCCTTATTCCTTGCGGTACTCGTGCTTGGCCGTATTCACCCAGGACAGGCGGAACTCCACCGGGCGATCGTCCAGCGTATAGGCGACGCGATGCACCTGCAGCAGGGGTGCGCCCTTGGGCAGTCTCAGCAGCGCCGCGATGTCGGCCGGCGCGGCGGCGGCACGCAAGCCCTCGGAGACGCGCATCACCGAGACGCCGAAGCCGTGCTCGTAGAGGTGATAGACGGTGTTGGCCCTGTCGCGCAGGCGGGAGAGGGTAAGGCCGGGGAAGGCTGCAGCCGGCACGGTGATGTCGTCCACGCCGACCGGCGCTTCGTCCAGCCACAGCGTGTTGCGAAACTCGACCACGGGCGCCTTCGGCGGGATGGCGAGCGAGGCCGCCACCCCATCGCTTGCCCGGCCGCGGCGAAAGTCCTCGAGTCTCACATCGGGATAGTGGTGCGACCCGTCCTGGCCGACGATGCTGAAGTACAGGAACCGCAAGGCCTCGCCCCGATGGCTGGCGACGAAGGTGCCGCGACCCTGCTGGCGCAGCAGCACGTTCTCCGCCACCAGCTCGTCGATCGCCTTGCGCAGCGTCCCGATGGACACGCCGTAGCGCGCCGCAAGCCGCGGCTCGGTCGGGATCGCCTGCCCCGGCTTCCACTCGCCCGCGCCCAGCGATTCGGTGAGCCGACGCTTCACGGCCTTGTAGAGCGGGCCGCCGGCATGCAGCGAGATGTCCTCGGGTCGGTTCATCGGGGCTCGGCCGTCAGGATCTGGCCGCCAAAGCTGAATTCATCCAGATGATATAGTTGATTTGGAAGCGTGCAAGGACTAGCATGCGGGCAAGGCAATCGCCGGAGGAGGCGCAGATGATTCACGTAGTGCTGCATGACGCCAAGGACACGGTCGCGGTCGCGGTCGTGGAGGGAATCAAGGCGGGGACCACGCTGAACGCGTGGATCATGGACGACGACAAGACCATCACGGTCAATGCGTCGCAGGACATTCCCATCGGGCACAAGGTGGCCCTCAAGGACATGGCCGTGGGCGACACGGTCTACAAGTACGGCGTCGACATCGGCAAGGTGGTCGCGCCGATCAAGACGGGCGAGCATGCCCACGTGCACAACATCAAGACCAAGCGCTGGTAGGCGAGGGGACCGACATGGCAGTAATCGACAGGAACACCACCTTCTGGGGCTACCGTCGCGAGAACGGGCGTGCCGGCGTTCGCAACCACGTCATCATCCTGCCGCTGGACGACCTGTCCAACGCAGCAGCGGAAGCCGTGGCGGCGGCGATCAAGGGGACCATGGCGATTCCCCACCCGTACGGACGGCTGCAGTTCGGTCCGGACCTGGACCTGCACTTCCAGACGCTGATCGGCACGGGCTCGAACCCCAACGTCGCGGCGGTGGTCGTGATCGGGATCGAGGACGGGTGGACCAAGCGGGTGGTGGACGGTATCGCCGCCACCGGCAAGCCGGTGGTGGGCTTCGGCATCGAGCTCCACGGCGACCATGACACGATCATGCGCGCATCCAAGGCGGCCAAGGAGTTCGTGCAGCACGCCACCTCGCTGCATCGAGTCGAATGTCCCATCGCGGATCTCTGGGTCTCCACCAAGTGCGGCGAATCCGACACCACCTCGGGGTGCGGCGCCAATCCCACCGTGGGCAACGCGTTCGACAAGTTGCACCCGCTGGGCACGACCCTGGTCTTCGGCGAGACCACCGAGCTCACCGGCGGCGAGGACATCGTGGCGGCCCGCTGCGCCAACGACGCGGTGCGTGAGCGTTTCATGTTCATGTTCAACCGCTACCAGGAGGTGCTCAACCGCTGGCGCACCACGGACCTGTCCGAGTCGCAGCCGACCAAGGGCAACATCGCCGGCGGCCTCACCACCATCGAGGAGAAGGCGCTCGGCAACATCCAGAAGATCGGCAAGAAGTGCACGGTCGACGGCGTGCTGGACAAAGCCGAGGTGCCGACCCACCCGGGACTGTGGTTCATGGACTCCTCGTCCGCGGCCGCGGAGATGGTGACGCTCTGCGCGGCCTCGGGGTTCGCGGTCCACTTCTTCCCGACGGGGCAGGGCAACGTGATCGGCAACCCGATCCTGCCGGTCATCAAGCTGTGCGCCAATCCGCGGACGGTTCGCACGATGAGCGAGCACATCGACCTGGATTGCTCGGGGTTGCTGCAGCGCGAGCTCACGCTGGACCAGACCGGTGACAGGTTGCTCGAATGCATGCTCGCCACCGCCAACGGGCGCTGGACCTCGGCGGAGGCGCTGGGTCACCGCGAGTTCGTGCTGACGCGGATCCACGAGTCGGCGTAATGAGGCGCCACCCGAAGCGGCATGCGGTCGCCTGCGTCAGCTCGGGGGCCGCGGCGGGGCGCAGCACGATCCGCGCCGGTTGCCGGTCCAGCCTGCGGCGCTGACCGTCGCGCGTATGAGGATCGTCATTGCGGAGTTCATGGACGAGGCGGCGGTGGCGTCGCTGCGTCCGCGCTTCGACGTCGACTACGAGCCCACGCTTGTCGATGATCGCCGCTCGCTGCTTGCCCGACTGGCCGGAGCGCAGGGCCTGATCGTGCGCAACCGCACCCAGGTGGATGCCGATCTGCTCGCGCGCGCCCCGGCGCTGCGCGTGGTGGGGCGCCTCGGGGTCGGCCTGGACAACATCGACATGGCCGCCTGCAAGGCCCGCGGCATCACGGTTTTCCCGGCGACCGGCGCCAACGCGCTCGCGGTGGCGGAGTACGTGGTCATGACCGCGATGCTGCTCCTGCGCGGCATCCTGCCCGCGACGGCGCAGGTGGCGGGCGGGCAGTGGCCGCGCACGGCGTTCTCCAACGGCCGCGAGACGGCGGGCAAGACCCTGGGACTGATCGGTTTCGGGGACATCGGTCGCCTCACGGCATCCCTCGCCACCGCTCTCGGCATGGACGTCGTCGCGACGGATCCGGCGGTGGCCGCGGACTCGCCGCTCTGGCGCGAGCGCAAGGTACGCGCGCTGCCGCTGGCGGAGCTGCTCGCCGAAGCCGACGTCGTGAGCCTGCATGTGCCGCTCACCGCCGGCACCCGCGGGCTTCTCGACGGCGAACGCCTCGGGTTGATGAAACCGGGCGCCGTGCTGATCAACAGCTCGCGGGGCGGCGTCGTCGACGAGGCGGCGCTCGCGCAGGCGCTGCGCTCGGGCCGGCTGGCCGGCGCCGCGCTGGACGTCTTCGCGGAGGAGCCGCTGCCCGTTGGGTCGGTGCTCGCCGACGTGCCCAACCTGATCCTCACGCCCCACGTGGGCGGGCTCACGTTGGAATCGAACCAGCGGGTGAGCAGCATGGTGGCCGAGCGCGTCAGCCGCTTCCTTGGCGTGGATTGAGCATGACCCGTCTCACGATCACGGCGCTGGAGCAACTGGTGGCCCGCGGGCTGGAACGCGCCGGCGCCAATTCCGCCATGGCCCGGTCCACCGCCGCGGCGCTGGTCGCGGCCGAGGCCGAAGGCATGGGCTCGCATGGACTGTTTCGCGTCGCGCAGTACGCCGCTCACCTGCGCAGCGGCCGGGTCGACGGCGCAGCGGCGGCGCGCGTGGTAGCGCACAAGCCGGCGGCCTGCCTGGTGGACGCGGCCGATGGCTTGGCCTTTCCCGCCTGCGAGCTCGCGGTGCGGGAGGCGATCGCGCGGGCCGGCGCCTGCGGCGCCGCCTTCGCCGGCGTGACGCGCAGCCATCACTTCGGCGTCGCCGCGCGGCACCTGGAGCCGGTGGCCGCCGCCGGCATGGTCGGCCTGGCGTTCGGAAACTCGCCGGCCGCGATGCCGGCCTGGGGCGGGAAGCGCCCGATCTTCGGCACCAACCCGATCGCCGCGGTGTTTCCGCGCCGCGCCGATCCGCCTCTGGTCGTGGACCTGTCGTTGTCCGAGGTCGCGCGCGGCAAGCTCATGGTGGCGGCACGCGAGAATCGCCCGATTCCCGAGGGCTGGGCGGTGGATCGCGACGGCAATCCCACTACCGATGCGAAGGCGGCGCTCGAGGGGATGATGCTCCCGGCCGGCGGGGTGAAGGGAGCGATGCTGGCGCTGGTGGTGGAGCTGCTGTGCTGCGCGCTGACCGGCGCGGCCTTCGGCTTCGAAGCCGATTCCTTTCTGGCCGAGACCGGGAACCGGCCACGCATCGGCCAGGCTTTCCTCGTCGTGGATCCGGCCGCCTTGGCCGGGGCGGACGTGTTTCACGACAGGCTCGAAACGCTGGTCGCGACCATGCTGCTCGACGACGCAGTCAGGTTGCCCGGCGCGCGCCGCCGCGGATTGCGCGAAGCGGCCGAGCGCGACGGCATCGAGGTCGCGCCGACGCTGCTCGAAAGTTTGCAGGCACTGGCCGGCGACGCGAGCTGAGCCGGAGGTCGCACGCCGCGGCGCCGGTGCATCCGATCCTGCCAACTGCGCACACTCGGCGCATGCCGCTGCAGAATCGCGTCACGCCACCGGCCACCTCGAGGCGGCACCGGCGCGTGGCGCGTGGACAGGGAATCGCGGCTTCATCCACAACGCGCGGCTTGAAGTGGTTGCCCTATGGCGTTGCAAGGCCTGGATTACCTGCCTGCTGAGCTTCCAGGGACGGCGTCGCAAGATCTTCAGCCGAACACCTGGTCGGAGCTCTTCGTCTTGGACGAGGCTACGGGGTTCTCGGCCGGGCATCGACCATGCGCCTCCTGTCGCCGGTCGCGTTACAGCGAGCTCCTGGACGCCTGAGGGCGAGCCGATCCAGGCCTGGTCGACGGCTACAGGCCACTCGCCACCTGGGTCGATGTCTGCCTGCATTCGGAGCGCGCCGTCCCCCGGCGCGAGAAGCAGATTTGGCGCGAGCGCTTCGGGAAGCTGCCGGCTGGCACCTTCCTTCTTGTGGGAGAAGAACCTTGCCTGCTCTGGAACGACCGGCTCTTGCCGTGGTCGCATGAAGGCTATGGTCCGACCCTGGCCGGGCCGGCAGCGGTGATGAGGTCGACGTGCTGACGCCCGCATCGATCGTCGCGATGATCCGAAAGGGTTTCGGGCCGCAGGTCCATGAATCCGCGATCAGTTCCATCCCTATGGTCGTAGCGTCGAGGCCGCGCACCGCGCCCCTGCGCCCTGCGCTGTAGGGAGCAAGTGATCTGTCCGGTTCTGTAGCAAATGGACTGTCCGGTCTCATAGGGGTCCGAGAAGGGGCCTCGATGAGACGGACGGAAGTGCTGCAGGAGGTACGGAAGATGCGTTTCGAGGAG
>JAEWGX010000039.1 GCA_023388075.1 Pseudomonadota bacterium | reverse complement strand
GGCGTGCGCCGCAGTGCCGGCTGCAACGGCCGCATTCGCCGCCGCCGCACTCGTACCGGCCGCACCGGCAACGCTTGCCGCCGCGGACGCGGTGGCGCGCGACGATGCCGGCCCACCGGCCTCCTGCATCTGGCGAGTCGAGGCGGCGGCGTCGGCGCTGATCAGAGCGCGGCGCGCGCGCGTGCCAGGCGGCTCGCGCGGCCCGTCGGCTTGCACCGCCACGCCCGCGCGCAGGGATTCTTGGCGCGATGAGGAGGCGTTGTCCTCGCGGATCGAGAGGGCGGGGGCCTCCGTCGCTGGACGCAGGTCCGCGCCTGCGCCGTCGCGCGCCGCGTCCGGCTTGCCTTCGAGCGCTGCTCGTGAGGTCTCCGTGGCCAGCGCGGCGGCCTGCGATTCGCGTCCCTGCTTCGTGGCATCGGCAGCCGCGGCGGCGGCTCCTTCCGATGTCGCGCCCGCCCTGTTGCCGGCGTCGCCGTGTCCCGTGCCGGCCCGGCCCGCGGGACGCGTCTCGGCGGCGCCGGGCAGCGACGCCATCGACGCCACCACGTCGTCGGGCGACGGGCCGCGCTGCGCGGATTCATCGTCCGCATGGCCCGCATCCGTCGCGGTCGCCGGCAGGTCGTCGAGCCGCTCGGCTGCCTCGGCGACCATGTCCGCGAAGATCGCAACGACATCGCCGGCCGCGGCGGTTGTCTTCGGTTCGCGCTGCCAGCTTTCGCGGACGGCGCCCGGTGCGCGGGGAGGGGACGGGGGCAGGGAATCCGTGGCGGTCATGGGTGAACCTTCTCGCGCCGGTTGCGCTCGTGCGCCTGCGCGGCGTGCTCGTCGGTGGCAAACTGGTCGGCGCGCTCGGCGCGCTGCCGTGCAAGCGCGGCGCGCCGCTCCTCGATGGACTCCACGCCCTTCAGCCGCTGCTGGCAGTCAAGCACGCGGGCGCGGCAGGTCGTGATCCGTTCATCGATGCCCGCGATCCGCTCCTTCTGCAATGCGATCGCTTCCTCCAGCTTGCCGCTGAAGCGGGTGCGCAACAGAAGGTGCGCCGTGGACAGCAGTTGTCGTTGCGATGCCCGTGCGCGCTCGTGCTGCTCTTCGCGGTACTGCTCGAGTGTCTGCAGAGTCCGCAGCGCCGCTTCGCGCTCCATCTGCACGCGCGCCTGCGCGGCCGCGGCATCGTCGCGCAGGCGACGATAGCGGTCGATCACCAGCCTGAGCGGCGCGGGTCTCACGGCGATTCATCCTCCACGGCCATGCCGTCGAGCCCGAGCAGCCGGTCCAGCCCCGCCCTTGCCTCCACCAGGTTGCAGCGCTCGGCTGTCTCCTGGCAGAGGTATCGCTCGATCTGCGGCATGAGCCGGATGGCGAGGTCGGTCTGGGCGTCGCTGCCCGGCACGTAGGCTCCGATCGAGATCAGCTCGCGGCTGCGCTGGTAGCGTGACCACAGCGCCTTGAGCCGGCGCGCCGCGAGCTGGTGATCCATCGGCGCGACGCTGCTCATCACCCGCGAGATCGACTGCTCGATGTCGATCGCGGGGTAGTGGCCGGCGTCCGCCAGCGTGCGGCTGAGCACGACGTGTCCGTCGAGGAACGAGCGGGCGGCGTCGGCGATCGGGTCCAGCTGGTCGTCGCCCTCGGCGAGCACCGTGTAGATCGCCGTGATCGATCCCACCCCGCGGATGCCGTTGCCGGTACGCTCGACCAGCGTGGAGAGACGGGCGAACACCGAAGGTGGATAGCCCTTGGTCGCGGGCGCCTCGCCGATCGCGAGAGCGACCTCGCGCGCCGCCATCGCGTAGCGGGTGAGCGAATCCATGAGCAGCAGGACGTTCAACCCCTGGTCGCGGAAGTGCTCGGCGATCGCGGTGGCGTAGTTGGCACCCTGCAGGCGGGCGATCGGCGGCGAGTCGCTCGGGGCGGCGACGACGACCGAGCGACGGCGGCCCTCCGCGCCCAGGATGTCGTCGACGAACTCCTTGATCTCCCGGCCGCGCTCGCCGACCAGGCCCACCACGATGACGTCGGCGCCGGTATAGCGCGCCATCATCCCGAGCAGCACGCTCTTGCCGATGCCGGCGCCGGCGAAGAGGCCGAGCCGCTGGCCACGGCCGACAGTGAGGACGCCATTGATCGCGCGCACCCCGGTGTCGAGCGGATCGCGGATCGGCTCGCGATCCATCGCGTTGATGCGGCGTCCGTAGATCGGCGCCGGAGCGGTCGCCGCCAGGTCGCCGAGACCGTCGAGCGGCAGGCCGGCCGCATCCACCACGCGCCCGAGCAGGCCGTTGCCCATCGGCAGGTGCCGCATCCGGTCGGCGGCGCGCCGCCACGGGTGTGCTGGCCGGTCCAGGCGCGGTCGCAGCGCCACCGGCTCGTGGGGCGTGACCAGGGTGCTCTGCGCGAGCCCGGCGGTATCGCTTGCCGGCATGAGCAGGAGGCGTTCTCCGTTGAAGCCAACCACCTCCGCCTCGACCGACTGGCCGTCGATGGACTGCAGGTTGCAGAGCCCGCCCACCGGCAGCCGCAGGCCGCAGGCTTCCGCCACCATGCCGGTGACTCGCGTGAGGCGGCCGCGACGGGCGATCGGCTGTGCCAACCGCGCCATCTCGGCGCAGTTCTCGAGGAAGTCGGACAGTCGCGTCATTCCAGCCCTTCCGGCGCGTCGGGGTGGTCCATCGGCGCCATCGCGGCCGCGCGGATGCCGTCGGCCTGCGTGCCGACGATGCCCACCGACGCCAGCGTGCGGTGGATCCGCGTCTGCAGGGTCGCGTCGAGCATGGCATCGTCCGCACGCAGCAGGCAGCCGCCCGGCGCGATGCCGGGGTCCGCGCGAATCGCCAGCGCGCTCTCACCGCCTTGCGAGCGCAGCCAGGCGTCGATCGCCTCGCAGTCCGACGGGTGCGCGCTGACCTCGAGCTGCCGGCAGGCCGTGCCCACGAGCGCGATCGCTTCGGCAAGCACGGGCTCGATGCGGTCCCGCGCGAGGGTGATCTCGCGGCAGGCGATGCTAGCCGCCATCATCGCCGCGAGGTCCAGGATCCGGTCGGCGAGCCGGCTCTCGATCTCGCCGATGCCCTGCGCGAGCCCGTCGAGCAGGCCATCCCAGCGTTGCCGTGCCGAGAGGCCGAGCTGGCGTTCCTGATCCTGCTGCTCGCTGCGGGCCCGGTAGAGCCCCTCGGCGACGCCTTGCTCGAAGGCGGCCGCGATGCGCGCCTCGACCTGCGCCGCCGCCTCGGCAGCCGCGGCGAGGGAAGCGTCGAGCGGCTCGGGAACGGGTCTCTCACCCAGCTTCGCGACCTGCAGCGGTTTCCAGCCGGCGGTGGAAGCGCGAATCACCCGGGAGCGCGGCTCAGACAAACTCGTCCCCACCGCCGCCGCCCACGGCGATCTGGCCTGCGTCGGCCAGGCGGCGGACGGTCTTCAGGATCTCCTTGTGCTGGGCTTCCACCTCGGACAGCTTCACCGGACCGCGGTCCTCCAGGTCCTCGCGCAGGGTCTCGGCGGCACGCTGGCTCATGTTCTTGAAGATCTTCTCGCGCAGCGGCGCGTCCGCGCCCTTGAGCGCGATCACCAGGTCTTCGCTCTGGATCTCGCGCAGCAGGACCTGGATCGACCTGTCGTCCAGGTTGATCAGGTCGTCGAAGGTGAACATCTGGTCCTCGATCGCCTGAGCCAGGTCCGGGTCCTCCGCGCGGATGGCATCGAGCAGCGCCAGGTCGGCCGTGCCGCCCAGGAAGTTGATGATCTCCGCCGCGGTCTTGCTGCCGCCGAGGCGGGTGCGCTTGACCTGCTCGCCCCCGGCGAGCAGCAGCGAGAGCGCCTCGTTCAGCTCCTTCAGCGCGTTGGGCTGGATGCCGTCGAGGGTGGCGATGCGCAGCACCACGTCGGCGCGCAGCTCCTCGGAGAGCTGCAGCAGGATGGCGGAGGCCTGGTCGCGCTCCAGGTGCACCAGGATCGAGGCGATGATCTGCGGATGCTCGCCGCGCACCAGCTCCGCGATCGAGGCGGCGTCCATCCAGCGCAGGCTCTCGATGCCGGTCACGTCGCTGCCCTGAGTGATCCGGTCGATCAGCATGCCGGCCTTCTCCTCGCCCAGGGCGCGGCGCAGCACGTCGCGCACGTAGGCGTTGGAGTCGTCCACGAGCGTGCTCTGCGCGGCAGCCTGCTCGTGGAAGCGCTCGAGCACGCTGGTCACGTGCTCCTTGGTGGTGAACTGGGTGCGGGCCATGACCTCGCCGATGGACTGGACCTCCTTCGGCGTGAGCTGCTTGAACACCTCGGCGGCCGTCTCCTCGCCGAGGGCGAGGAGCAGCACCGCGGCGTCCAGCGTGCCGTTCTCGTCGAATCCGGCCATCATGCGTTCGCCGGCTTCTCGCCGTTGATCCAGTCCCTGACCACCGAGGCGACGGCTGTCGGGTCGGTGCGGGCGAGCTCCAGTGCCTTGCTCTGCGCCTCGGTCATCCCGGAGCCCTGGTAGCCGGGCGGCAGCTTGAGCTCGTGGGCGACCGTGGGCTCGGCGCGCGGTGCCGGCAGCTCCAGCTCCTCGTCGACGCTCTCGGCAATGCCGGGTGGCGGCGCGGGCGGACGGGTCGCCGCCTTCAGCGCAGGCCGGATCAGCATCAGGAGGATGAGCAGGGCGAGCACGACGAAGCCAAACTGCTTGCCGAGGTCCTTCGCGAGCGCGATGTTCTCCGGCTGGCGCCACAGCGGAAGCTCCGGCGGCACCGGCTGCTCGACGCGGGTGAAGGCGGCGTTGACCACGTTGAGCGAGTCGCCGCGCTCGCGCGAGAGCCCCACGGCGTCGCGCACCAGCGCGTTGACGCTCTCGAGCTCCTGCGCCGTGAGCGGCGTGGAGACGACCTGGTTGTCCGCGTCGAGCGACTGCCGGTGGTTGAGCAGCACGGCCACCGACAATCGCTTGACGGTGCCGGTCGGATTGCGGGTGACCCGAATCGTCTTGTCGACCTCGTAGTTGGTGACCGACTCGCGGCGCATGCTCGTGTCGGCCGTGGCGGCCGCGTCGGCGCCGGCCGCCTGCACCTGCTGCGGCGCGCCGTTGATCGGGGCGCTGCCAGCCTCCGGCGGCTGGTTGCTCAGCGCTCCGGGAACGCCGCCGTTGGTGGTCGCGCCGTCGCGCTCGCGCGACTCCACCGACTGCTGGCTGCGGATGGCGGCCGCCTCAGGAGCCTGGTTCGGCCGGTAGAGCTCGGCGGTCGATTCGGTCTGGGTGAAATCGAGCTCCGCGGTCACCTGTGAGCGGACGTTCCCCGCCCCGACGATGGGCTCGAGGATATCCATGACCCGCCGATTGAGGGAAGCCTCCACCTGGCGGACGTACTCGAGCTGGGTCGCATCGAGCCCGTTGGCGGTCGATTCGAAGTCGGAGATCAGCGTGCCGTTCTGGTCCACCACCGAGACCTGGCGCGGCGCCATGTCCGGCACCGAGGAGGCCACCAGATGGAGGATGCCGGCAACCTGCTGGCGCTCCAGCACGCGGCCGGGATGCAGGCGCAGCAACACCGAGGCCGAGGGCTTCTGCTGCTCGCGCAGGAACCCGTTCGACACCGGCAGGGCAAGATGCACCCGTGCGGACTCGACCGCCGCCAGCGCCTGGATCGAGCGGGCGAGCTCGCCCTCGAGGCCGCGCTGGAAGTTGAGCCGCTCCTGGAACTGAGTCGTGCCGAACTTCTGGTTCTCCATCAGCTCGAAGCCGACGTTGCCGCCGCGCGGCAGGCCTTGCGAGGCCAGCTTGAGCCGCACGTCGTGGACATGGGCGGCCGGCACCATGATGGCGCCCCCGCCTTCGGTGAACTTGTAGGGCAGGTTCATCTGCGCGAGCGCCGCCACTACTGCGCCGCCGTCCTTGTCGGAGAGGCTGGCGTAGAGCACCCGCCAATCGGGTTGCCGCGACCACATGAAGGCGGAGACGGCCACTGCGATCAGCGCAATGATGCCGATGCCGGCCTTGACCCGCTGGGCCATGGGTATCCCGGAGAGGCCGGGTGCCGGTAGAGCTGCGTCTGCCACGTCGTTGTCGGATCCGTTGTGAGTGCGCCAGGGCCGGGCTGCGCCCGACCCGCCCCCCGCGGGGGTCGAGGAAAATCTCCGGCGGCCGGTGATTCCTCGAGCGTCGCGCCGATTATTCGACATCGACCCGCGTTCATATGGGCCAATTAGCGGGCTGGATCCCCGCTATTTCGGGCACGCTCCCGCGTCGGGGGCGCTACGATGGCAACCATCATGGAAGTGCGCTTTCCCAGCTCAGCCCTGCGAGCCGCCGCCGAGGCCGCGGCAGCCGCCGCCCGGCCGGAACGCCTTGCGCCGGCGAGCGGCACGCGTCCGGTGGGAAAGGTCGAGCCGGTTGCCGAGGGTGGCTTCTCCACCGTGCTCTCCGGTGCGCTGAAGGAGATCAACGAGGCGCAACTCGATGCCGGCAAGCTGCAGCGTGAATTCCAGGCCGGCGCGCCGGGCGCGACGCTCGAGCAGACCATGGTGTCGATGCAGAAAGCCCAGATCGGCTTCCAGGCCGCGGTGACCGTGCGCAACAAGCTGGTGGCCGCGTATACCGACATCATGAACATGCAGGTATAGCCACACGGCGAGCATGCTATCCGCTCCTTGCGCCCGGTGTGGGGTATAGTGCGCGGGTAGACATTTGCAAGACCATCTACTTACCGGTCTTTCTGTCCCGAGCCCAGGCTCCCGCTTCATCGGCGGCGCCCCGCGGCCCAGGCGATACGAGTTACCCCGAGTCGATAATCTTGAGATCTCTGCCGCGCGGTGGCACGGTGCCGCCGCACGTCATCTATTTTGGAATATCGACATGACAACTCAGATCGGAATCGTCAAGTGGTTCAACAGCAGCAAGGGCTTCGGCTTCATCATGCCGGAGAACGGCGGCAAGGACGTGTTCGCGCACGCGAATGACATCCAGACCGGCGACGGCGTGCTGACGGAGAACCAGCGCGTCCAGTTCGAAGTGGTCCAGGGCAAGAAAGGCCCGCAAGCCTCGAACATCCGGGCGGCCTGACGGCCGACGTGCAAGCGCCCGCGTGAAGCGGGCGCTGCAATCCGAACGGGTCGGCGCAAGCCGGCCCGTTTGCGTTTCGGTCAGTCGAGAGGCGGCGGAGACGCGCGCAGCTCGGCGGCCGTGATGCCGCCGCCGGGCTCCTGCTTGCCGACGTCGCTCAGCGTCGTCATCGAGATGGACTGCCACTCGCTGGTGAGGAGCTTCGCCCGGGAGATGCCGACCGCGGGCAGAACCGCTTCCGGGCTGCCGTCGCTCGGGTAGTAGTCGGCGCCCACCTGGACCAGGTAGCGGGCCTTGGACCGGTCGTCGACGCCGTTTGTCGCATGCACGCCCAGGCGCGCCTGCAGCGTGACCACCACCGCGGCGATGTCCCACCCTTCGACGTACTCGCGGCTGCCCCACCATCCGTGCAGGTTGTGGCCCGCCAGCGGCAGGGCCGACACGCCCTCGGCCTCCTTCCTCACGTCTCCGGAAAGCGGGCACTCGAAGTAGTTGCTGGCCTGGGCGCATTCGATCGCGCCGACCGATTGGGAGCGATTCACCTGGCTCCATTCACCATTGGATCGGCGCTTCATGAAGACCCGCATGTTCCTCATCTCGATCCGGGTGTTGCTGGCCTGGTTCCCTTCGCCTTCGAAATGGACGAACCAGGGCAACAGGTAGTTCCAGTACGAGTCCGTCGCCAGCCAGGGATAGCTGCGCTTGTACCAGTCGGGGGTGTTGGTGCCCCGCGGGTTGTTGCCCATGATGACGTGGCCTGGCCCCGTGGCGAAGCCGTGGCTCGCGTTGACGCCCTTGAGGGTGATGTCGTTCATGAGATCCATGTCGGAGATGAGCGTGTCGACGCGATTGACGGCGGCGACCGTGTCGGACGAACCAGCCCCGGGCCCGTCCTCGTCACCCCCCGCGACGCGCCCGACGATCGACTCCCGGTCGTCCGGCGTGTCGGCACGGTTCGTGGGCCCGTCGTTGGCGATCGGCTCCGTGGTGGACGGCGCCTGGGACTCCGTGTTGCCGGAAGCGTGGCCCGCCAGGGTGCGTTCCGCGGCGGCCTTGGCCGCGGCGACTGCCTCCGGGTTGGCCTCGTCCAGCCCGCCGCCACTGCCACAGGCGGCAAGCGTCGTCATGGTGATGCATGCCACCGCGACCGCGCGTGCAAGCGCAGGCGGACGGGGCGAATTCTTCTTGGCGCCGCGAAACGGCACCGCTACTGGTGATGCTTTCATCTTGTACCCTTTGTTTCACTTCGTTCGTGCCGAAGTGATGGCTGCCGAACGACGCCGACGTCGCGATGACGCCGCCGCCGAAGGAAGGGCACCTTAACCAGCGTGACAGACCGGCCGGGTCGGGACGGAACCAGCGGTTGACGGGATGGGATGGGCGAAACCCGGGTCGTGGTTTCGAGGGGTATTCCGGGTGCTGAGAGGAGCGCTTGCCGGCAGGCGAGGAGCGCTACGTAACGCCAGCCCGAGTCGTAACTGATTGTTTCAGCAGGGGGTTTTCGGGCGTGACCCTCAACCTGCGCGATCCGGACGCCGCTGCGCGGCACGAGCACGCTTCTCGATGTCCATCACGTAGAGCTGCACCGAGCGGCAGACCTCGTCCGGCATGCCGTGGAACTCGGCGCTGATGCGCACAGGCGCGGCGGGCGGCTCGGCCTCGGTCGGGGAGTCGATGCGGACGATGCGCAGGTCGCACGGAATCGGCGCCCGGCCGTCCGTCTCGATGCGACAGTGATGCAGCGTCGTGCCGAGCTCGGGAATCGGTCGGCCCTCCGGCCATTCGAAGGAGAGGCCGCCGGCGGAAAGATCGGTCAGCGAACCACTGCTTTCGTTGCCGTCGCCGATGCGCATCGTGACACGCGCTTCGTCCTCCGGCATCGGACGCACGCGAAAGGCGTTGCGCCGCTGCACCCGCCAGCCTTCGCTGGGAAGAAGGGCGCTCAACCGTTCGCCGGCCTGCGGGCCGTCAACCCCGGCCGGTCGGACCACTTCGGCGGCGGTGACCCTGAACTGGATCTTGACGGGACCCGGCGCGCCCACCACGGTCAGCCAGGGCGCGGCCAGCAGCGCGTCACGGTGGTCGTTGCCGCCGGTGAAGTCGAACTCCACCGTATCGGCCTCCAACGCGAGGAGGCGCGTGACAAGGAAGACGTCCGGGTCGTCCGCCGCGTAGAGAACGACGAGGGAGCGCGACCCGAGCAGCTCGCGCACCAGCGAGCGTACCGCCATGGTGCCTTCCACGCGGAAGTCGGCGGCTTCGTCGAGCTCGATCGGTCGGAACGAGGAGTGCAAGGTCGCATCCACGGCAATCTCCTGGTCTCGAGCCCTATTCTAGGGTCGGGACCCTGCGGGCCGGGCGCGCGCGACGCAGGCGCGCGTCAGTTCAGCGTGCGAGTGGCAGCAGCGCCACGAAGCCAGCGGTCCACCTGCGCGTCGGACGCGTCGGCGAGCGCGCGAACCTGGTCATCCACCACCAGCACGCGGCGGATCGCGGCAATGCGCGCCTTCTCCAGCTCGCGCTCGCTGGCGAGGTCGCCGGAACGCCGCTCCAGCCACTGACGGTGCAGCGCCCGCGCCAGGCTGGGTATCCGGCGGCGCAGCCGGGTCACGCCCGGCCAGTCGCCGCGCTCGGCGGCGGCCAGCATCTCGCACGCAAGCTGCTCCGCGTCCGCGTAGCCCTCGGGCACGTCGCCGCCCGGCCGGTTTCCCTCGGCCGAGGCGGCGACACGGGAAGCGCCGGCGGCAGGCGTGTCGGCAAGTTCGTTGGCGTGCAGGATATCCATCAGTCTCTCCCGTGGGGGTCTTTCTCGTGTGGGCGTCTTCGTTGTCGCGGTGGGCTGTGCGCCGTCAGGCCGGCATCGCCTGGCCGCGGACCTTCGGCCCGATCTCGCGCCAGGCCGCGCGCAGGTCGCCGAGCAGCTTCTCGGCTTCGGCATAGAGCGTGTCGTCGTCCTTCATGTTCGCGCGCACCAGGATGCGGCTCACATAGTCGTAGAGCGCGTCGAGGTTGTCGGCGACTTCGCCGGCCCGCTTGTCCAGCGCGGCCTTCAACCCTTCGTCGACGATGCGGATGGCGCGCGAGGTCGCTTCGCACTTCGCGGTGATGTCCTGGCGCGTCAATGCGTGGCGGGCCTTGGCCACCTGCACGATGGCGCCGTCGTAGAGCATCTCCACCAGGCGGTGCGGATCGGCGCTGTCGACGCTCGTCTGGACGTCGAGGGTGTGATAGGAAGCGGCGGCGGATCGGGCGGCGAACATCGGGGCTTACCTCGGGCAACGTCGATTGATCGGGGCTACCCCTGTGGTATCGACGCTGCAGCGGCCGGCTTGAGGGCGATTCGCCGAACGGCGGATTTGCTGCCGCATTTCGGGCGATCGACGCTGCCGCCGGCCGTCACGAATTGCCGTTGTTGCTGTTGTTCGTCTGATTCAGCAGGCCCTGGATCGCGGCGAAGGAGCCGGTGATCCGGGAAAGATTCACGTCGAGCGCGGTGTACTGGCGGGTCAGGCGCTTCTCGACGTCGAGCAGTCGGGTCTCGAAGCGCTCCTGCTGCTTCTCGATCGAATCCTCGCGGCGTCGCAGGGACTCGGTGGCGGCGGCGATCGCGCCTTCCGGATCGAGGAAGGCGGTGAGCCGCTTGTCGAGTACCCGGGCGTATCCGGTGACGGGCTCTCCGGGCAACGGGGTCGGTCCGGCGAACAGCGCCCTCAGCTTGCCCGGATCGGCAAGCAGCGGGGCGATGCGGTCGTCCTTGATCGAGAGGGAGCCATCCTTGCCGAACTCGAAGCCGGCGGCGAGCAGGCTGGACGTCCCGTTGCCGTCCACCGGCGATCGGAGCAGCTCGCGAATCTGGGACTGAAGCCGGACGGCGACGCTGTTGCCTTGCAAGGCACCGGCAGTCTTGCTGGCGGGGTCGTAGCGTGTCTGGTCCGCCAGCAGCTTGTTGAGCTCGTTGTAGGCGGTGACGAACTTGTCCAGCGTCTCCCGGGTCGCGGCTTCGTCGCTGCCGATCGCCACTTCCACGGGGGCCTCGATCACCTTCTTCAGGGTGAGCGTGACGCCTTCGATGACGCCGTCCAGACGGTTCGAGCCGGCCGTGATCGCCAGTCCGTTCACCGTGAGCTGCGCGTCCCGCGCGAGCTGCGTCCGCAATGTGCCATTCGCGCCGGCGCTCGCGGTCGCGGAGACCGCCAGTGCCGAGAGACCGGAGGCATCGCCATGGTCGCCATCGAGGTCGGTCGCGGTGATCTCGAAGGCGTTCGCCTGGCCACTCTCGCGGCTGGTCAGCACCAGGCGCTTGCCGGTGCCGTCGTCGAGGATCGACGCCGAGACGCCGGCGTTGGCGCTGTTGATCGCGCTGCGGATGTCCGCGAGCGTCGAGTCCGGGGCGATGGTGATGCTCACCGCCGGACGCGCGCCGTCGACGGTGAAGCCGGTTCCTGCCGCGTCCACGGTGCCCATCTGGATCTGCAGGGTGCCGCCGCCCACCACCGTGTCGTTGGCGGCGAAGGCGCCCGTCACGACGCTCTGGCTCTGGGCGAGGGCCTGGACCGAGAGGCTGTAGCTGCCAGCCGCGGACCGGGCTTCGCCGGCGACCATGATCGACGTCTCGTCGCTGCTGCTCGCCTTGCTGGCCTGCCAGGTGTCGGCGCGGGTAAGGGCGCGGGTCGCCTCCTGCAGATTGGACACCGCCGCCTGGAGCTTGCCCCAGGCCGAGAGCTTGGTCTGGATGCCCGCCATGTCCTTCTGCATCTTCTGCAGCGGCTGGCGTTCGATCTGCATCAACTGGGACACGATGCCGGCGACATCGATCGCCCCACCGCCTATGCCGCCTACGGCCATGGTCGTCTCGCTCGGATGAAACTCTACGTCGCTTCTTCGGCAGTCGGCCGGAGAACTTTATGGCAGGTCGCGCGCAGGCGACCGCTTGCCGTTCGGCGCCGTCCAGGACGCGGTCGGGACGAACCGCCGGCGGTTGGCGAACGGACGATGCCGGCCGACGAGCGGCGCGGCGCCGCCCGCCATCTCAGCGTTGCAGGAGCTGCAGGACGTTGTTGGGCAACTGGTTGGCCTGGGCCAGCATCGCGGTGCCCGCCTGCTGCAGCACCTGGGCGCGCGTCAACGCGGCGGTCTCGGCGGCGAAGTCCGCGTCCATGATGCGGCTGCGTGCGGCGGTCTGGTTCTCCGCGGCAACCTGCAGGTTCTCGATCACCGCCTCGAAGCGGTTCTGGATCGCGCCGAAGTTCGCCCGCTCGCTGTTGATGGTGGTGAGCGCGGCGTCGATCTGCGGCAGCACGCCCTGGGAGGCAGCCTGGGTCAGGATGTTCGACGGCGCGGGGATGGTCGGCGGTGTCGTGAAGCTGAAGAGCGCCGTCATCGTTGCCTCCGTCGTCATGTTGGAGGAGTTCATGGTGATGCGGTCGTTCGCATCGTTGCCGGCTCCGATGTGGAAGGTGTGCGCCGTGAGGGCGGCGAGCACCGCGTAGCCGTTGAAGCGGGTGTTCTGCACCGTGCGCGAGATCTCGGTGGCCAGCTGCTGGTACTCCAAGTCGAGGTTGGCGCGATCGCCGTCGCTGTTGGTGCCGTTGGCGGACTGTACGGCCAGCTCGCGCATCCGCTGCAGCATGTCGCTCATCTTGCCGAGGGCACCCTCGGCCACCTGGCCGAAGGAGATGCCGTCGTTCGCGTTGCGGATCGCGACGTTCATGCCCTTGATCTGGGACTGCATCCGCTCGGCGATCGCGATGCCGGCGGCATCGTCCTTGGCGCTGTTCACCCGCAGGCCCGAGGACAGGCGCTGGACGGCCGTGGCTACATCGGCGTTGGTCGTGCTCAGGTTGCGCTGTGCATTGAGCGAGACCATGTTGGTGTTGATGATCTGGGCCATGGGATCCTTTGCTGGTCGGATTCGATTACCGACAAGTTAGCTCCGGATCGCCGAGGCCGATTGGCCGATAAGCGGCGCAATCGGCCACCATTTCGAACCTGTACGCGGAATGCAACGACGGCACGGCGGTTTCCCGTCGTGCCGTCATGGGCGGCTCTTCCGCCCGCGGCTGCCGCCTGCGCTCCCGGGGGAGTGGGGGCGGCAGTTCCTATCAGCGCAGCAGGCTGAGGACGTTGTTCGGCAGCGAGTTCGCCTGGGACAACATCGCGGTGCCGGCCTGTTGCAGAACCTGGGCACGGGTGAGGGAGGCGGTCTCGGCCGCGAAGTCGGCATCCATGATGCGGCTCCGCGCGGCGGCCTGGTTCTCGACAGCCACCTCGCTGGTCGCGATCACCGCCTCGAAGCGGTTCTGGACCGCACCGAAGTTGGCGCGCTGGGTGTTGACTTCCGTGATCAGGGCGTCGAGCGTGTCCATCGCGCCGGTGGCGCCGGCGACCGAGGTGATGTCCGCGGTGAGGGCGCCAACCGCAGCGCTGAGGTCGGTGCCGGGCGCGGTGACGTCGATCGTGTCCGTGGCATCCGTGCCGGCGCCGATCTGGAACGTCAGGTCGGTGGTCGCAGTCAGCACGGCGGTGCCGTTGAACTTCGTGCCGTCCATCGTCCGGGTGATCTCGGCGCTGAGCTGCTGGTACTCGGCATCGAGGGCCGCGCGGTCCTCGTCGGTGTTCGTCGCGTTGGCGGACTGCACCGCCAGCTCGCGCATCCGCTGCGCCATGTCACCGATCTTGCCCAGGGCGCCCTCGGCGGTCTGGGCGAGCGAGATGGCGTCGTTGGCGTTGCGGATACCGACATTCATGCCGCGGATCTGCGAGTTCATCCGTTCCGCGATCGCCAGGCCGGCGGCGTCATCCTTGGCGCTGTTGACCCGCAGTCCGCTCGACAGGCGCTGGACAGCCGTCGCCAGCGCGCCTTGCGTGGTATTCAGGTTGCGCTGGGCGTTCAGCGACATCAGGTTGGTGTTGATGATCTGGGCCATCGAGAGCTCCGTTGTGTTTGAACCTAAGTTGGTGTCCCCCCGGCTGTCCGGTTCGGACGGCGGGAACTAGCCCCGTTGCAATGGTTATCGGCGGGCAGAGGTGTCGCTTTAACGCGGAAACGCCACCGGGTGCCTCTCGGACGCCGCTCGTCCAATGTTTCGTGCGGCTGCCGCCACAGTCGAATCGCCACCACTCGACCCCTGTAGGACGTCTTCCTACAAGGGCACGGAAGAACACCCCCTCCAAATACCGACTTCGTCCGATTCAGTCGCGATCCCGCGTGCCCGAGACTTCGTTTCACGGGAAAAAAACGCAGTAAAGCCCCGCTGTTCGACTTCATCTCCACGAGGATTGCATGTTGACAGACGATCGATTGATGGCGGAGATCAGGGATGCCAATCTGTCCTACCTGATTCTTGCGCAGTCCCTGATCAGGAAGGATCCGGTCCAGGCGCTGTACCGCCTCGGCATCTCGGAGGAGACAGCAGCGCTGATCGAGCAGCTCTCGCCGGCGCAGTTGCTGCGCATCGCCCAGGGCAATATGTTGGTCTGCCGCTTCCGCTTCGACGACGAGATGATGTGGTCGCTGCTCGCCGACCACGGCGCTCCGGACGAGCGCGAGGACCGCTCCGCCTCCCGCCTGCACGCGGCCATCCTGATGGCCGGGAACTTCCAGGAGACGCTGGACGAGCCGGCGCAGCGGCAAGGGTCCACGTCATGAGCGCTCGCAGCCTGCTCGAGGACAATCGCCAGCTCCAGCGTGCCATCCGCATGATCCAGCTCGGCGCCCGGCTGCAGATGCTGCAGTCCGAGACCGAGCTGCCGTACGAGCGGTTGCTCAAGCTCTACAAGGAAGTGGCCGGCCGCTCGCCGTCGAAGGGCCAGCTGCCGTTCTCGGCCGACTGGTTCATGACCTGGCAGCCGAACATCCACGCCTCGCTCTTCCACAATATCTACAGCTACCTGCAGAAGACGACGGCGCTGGACGACACCGACGCGATCATCAAGGGCTACGAGCTCTACTGCGCCGAGGTCGGCAGCTGCGGCGTGGAGCCGCTGCTCTCGATCACCCGCGCCTGGCGGTTGGTGCGCTTCGTGGACAACGGCCTGGTCGGCGCGATGGCATGCAGCCGCTGCGGCGGCAGCTTCATCAACCACCCGCACGAGATCCAGGAGCGCTTCGTCTGCGGGCTCTGCTTGCCACCGGCGCGGGCTGGCAAGGCCAAGCGCGCCGGAACGATCCACTAGCAACCCGTGGCCATGCAGGCCCGATGCGGGACCGTTCGGCGGACAGGACGCGCAGCGGGTCGGGCAACGGCCGGACGGATGCCGTGATCGTTAAAGAATATGCCGGGCAGGACGATGAATCCGCGAGCGGCTCCGGAGATCGGGTGCCATTCGTCTTCCGGATCCTGGACACATGTTCGTAATCGTCGGTTACTTGGTGGTGATCGGATCGGTCATCGGCGGCTTCGCCCTGGCCGGCGGTCACATTGCCGCGCTGATGCAGCCGCTCGAGCTGCTGATGATCGGCGGCGCGGCGCTCGGCGCCTTCCTGGTGTCGAATCCCCGCAAGGTGCTGACGGCGACGGTGGCGGCGCTGCCGGGTGCGCTCAAGGGGTCGAAGTACACCAAGACCCGCTACATGCAGTTGATGGCCATGCTCTACGACGTGCTCACCAAGGCACGCAAGGAGGGCCTGATGTCGATCGAGAACGACGTCGACGAGCCAGGGGAGAGCCCGCTCTTCAATCGCTACCCGGATCTCAACGCCGACCATCACCTGATGGAGTTCGTCACCGACTACCTGCGCATGATGGTCTCCGGCAACCTGAACGCGCTGGAGATCGAGAACCTGATGGACAACGAGATCGACACGCACCACCACGAGGCCCTGGTCCCGTCGCATGCGATCCAGAAGGTTGCCGACGGCCTGCCGGCGTTCGGGATCGTCGCGGCGGTCATGGGCGTCGTGCACACGATGGGCTCGGTGGGCCGGCCGCCGGCCGAGCTGGGCGAGATGATCGCCCACGCGCTGGTCGGGACCTTTCTCGGAATCCTGCTCGCCTATGGCTTCGTCGCGCCGCTCGGCACGCTGCTGGAGCAGAAGGCCGACGAGACCACCAAGGAGCTGCAGTGCGTGAAGGTCACGCTGCTTGCCAGCATGCAGGGGTACGCCCCGACGGTCTGCGTCGAGTTCGGCCGCAAGGTGCTCTATTCCACCGAGCGGCCGACCTTCTCGGAGCTCGAGGACCACGTTCGCCAGAAGAAGGCCTAGCTCATGGCCATAGGCGCCGACCGCAAGATCCAGCCGATTGTCATCAAGCGGGTCAAGAAGGTGGTGCATGGGCACCACGGCGGTGCCTGGAAGATCGCCTACGCCGACTTCGTGACGGCGATGATGGCCTTCTTCCTGCTGATGTGGCTGCTGGGCTCCACCAGCACCGGTGACCTGAGCGGGATCTCCGACTACTTCCGTACGCCGCTCAAGGTGGCGCTGTCCGGCGGACAGGGCTCCGGCGACAGCTCGTCGCTGATCAAGGGCGGGGGCGAGGACCTCTCGCGGCGCGTCGGACAGGTACGCCGTACCGACACCAAGAGCCCGCGGGAGACGATCAACCTGCAGGTGCTGCGCGACGAGCTGATCCGGCAGGAGAAGGAGAAGCTCACGCGCCTCAAGGAGCGGGTGGAGGAGGTGATCCTGCGGTTCCCGGCGCTGCGGGAGCTGAAGGACCAGATCCGGCTGGACATCACCGCCGACGGGCTCTCCATCCAGATCGTCGATGCGCAGAACCGGCCGATGTTCGCCTCCGGCAGCGCGGTGGTGCAGGACTACATGAAGGACCTGCTGCGCACGATCGGCGGAGTGCTGAACGAGGTGGACAACCCGGTGAGCCTGACCGGGCACACCGACGCCGCCCCCTACGCCGGCGGCTATCGCGGCTACTCCAACTGGGAGCTCTCGACCGATCGGGCGAATGCCTCGCGCCGGGAGCTGGTCGCCGGTGGCATGAAGCCGGAGAAGGTGATGCGGGTGATGGGTCTCGGGCAGGTGCTGCCGCTCGACAAGGTCGACCCGTACGATCCCATGAACCGGCGCATCGCCATCGTCGTCCTCAACCAGGCCGCGCAGGAGCGCATCCTGAACGGCACCGAGCTCGACGTGAGGAGCCCGGGCGAGCTCGACCGGGTGCTCGGCACCGGTGCGGGCGGGGCCACGCCGCCGGTCGGGCCCGGCGCGACCGGCGCTATCGCGCCGGGCGCCGCCGCCTCCGCGTCCGGTGGGCAGTCCGGTGCCTCGCCGACGCCGTCGGCCGACGCGGTGCCCGCCCGATAGCGTCGGGCGCCTGCGGCCACGCCGGAACTGCCGGGATTCCCCCCCGGTATTGATCGCTTAAGTTTTCCGCGCGACCGAAATAATGGGCTCATCCGGGCATCCGTCCGGGTAGGGTTCCTTTCGAGAGCGCATGGCCGATTCGGACGCCAGCAAGGAAGACAAGCAGCTACCCGCAAGCGAACGACGGCTTCGCCAGGCAGCAGAGCAGGGCAACGTCGCGCGTTCGCGCGACGCCGGCCACGTGCTCGTGCTGGGCGCCGGCATCGGCGCGCTCGCGATCGCGGGCAGCGGCATCCGGGGCGACCTGGTCGGCATGCTGCGCGATATCCTGAGTTTCGACGCGACGGCGCGCGGCGAGCCGTTGGCGCTTCTCGCCGGCATCGCCGAAAGGGTGCCGCAGTCCACCGGCCTGCTGCTCCTGGTCATGGCGGTGACGATGGTGGGTGCGGTGGCCGCCGCCGCGATCCCGGGGGGCCTGAACTTCGCACCGCAGGCGCTCGGCTTCAAGGCCTCGCGGCTCTCTCCGCTCGGTGGCCTCAAGCGCATCTTCTCCATCCGTGGCCTGGTGGACCTGGTGAAGCTGATGGTGCTCGCCGTGGTGCTGGGGCTGGTGGGTGCCTGGTTCGCCACCTCGACGCTGCCGGAGTTCGCGTCGCTGTCGGTCGGGTCCCTCAACGGCTCGATCGGCGCGGCCAGCATGCTGGTGCTGGGCGGCTTCGCGCTGCTCATCCTCGTGCTGGTCTCGATCGCGGTCTTCGACGTGCCGTTCCAGTGGTTTCGCCATCGCGCGGACCTGCGCATGACCCGCGAGGAGGCGCGCAAGGAGCACCGCGAATCGGAAGGCGATCCGCTCCTGCGCGGTCACATCCGCTCCCGCCAGCGCGACGTCTCGCGACGGCGCATGCTGGCCGCGGTCCCGGCGGCGGACATCGTGGTGGTGAACCCGACGCACTATGCGGTGGCGATCCGCTACGACGAAGCGGCAATGGCCGCGCCGCGCGTCGTCGCCAAGGGCGTGGACCTGCTCGCCGCGCGTATACAGGCGATCGCGCGGGAGTCCGGCGTGCCGGTGCTCGAGGCGCCGCCGCTCGCGCGCGCTCTCTACGCCCACGTGGAGCTGGACCACGAGGTGCCGCAGGCGCTCTACGCCGCGATCGCGCAGGTGCTGGCCTACGTGTACCAGCTGAGCCGCTGGGTGCCGGGCCGCTCGCCCGCGCCGAAACCGCCGGCGGACGTCGTCGTGCCGGACGGCATGGACCCCGGTCCCGGCGAGGTGCCGCCGGACGAGGTTGATCGATGACCCAGTTGACCACCACACCCCAGGCGCTGCCGGCCAGGGGCGGCGCGTTGCGGGCGCTGCGTTCGCCCACGCCGGTTTCGGTGGGCGGCGCGACGGTGGTGCTGCCTCCCCTCGGGGCGCTCGGCGTGCCGCTGCTCGCGGTCATCGTGCTGGCGATGCTGCTGCTGCCGTTGCCCGCGCCGCTCCTCGATTTCCTCTTCACGTTCAACATCGCGCTGTCGCTGCTGGTGCTGCTGATGGCCGTGTACACGGTGCGGCCGCTCGATTTCGCGGTCTTCCCGACGGTGCTGCTGGTGACGACGCTGCTGCGCCTCTCGCTCAACGTCGCCTCCACGCGGGCGGTGCTGATGCACGGCCACACCGGCACCGACGCCGCCGGCAAGGTGATCGAGGCGTTCGCCAACTTCCTGATCGGCGGCAACTTCGCGGTCGGCATCATCGTCTTCGCCATCCTGACGGTGATCAACTTCATGGTGGTGACCAAGGGCGCGGGCCGCATCGCCGAGGTGGCCGCCCGCTTCGCGCTGGACGCGATGCCGGGCAAGCAGATGGCGATCGACGCCGACCTGAACGCCGGCCAGATCGACCAGGTGGAGGCGCGGCGCCGGCGCCAGGAGGTCTCCCGCGAGGCCGACTTCTACGGCTCGATGGACGGCGCCTCCAAGTTCGTGCGGGGCGACGCGATCGCCGGGATCCTCGTCCTCGCGATCAACATCGTCGGCGGCCTGGTGATCGGCACCATGCAGCATTCGCTCGCGATCGGGGCCGCGGCCGACAACTACGTGCTGCTCGCGATCGGGGACGCGCTGGTGGCCCAGGTGCCGGCACTGGTGATCTCGGTGGCCGCGGGCCTGATCGTCTCGCGGGTGGGCGACGGCGACGACGACATCGGCGCACAGGTGGCGAAGCAGCTCTTCTCGCTGCCGCGGGCGCTGGGGCTGGTCGCGGTGATCGTCGGCGTGCTCGGCCTGATTCCGGGCATGCCGCACCTCGCGTTCCTCACGCTCGCCGCCGCGATCGGCTACGTCGCCTTCAAGCTGAGCACGCTGCCGCCGCCGGCCGCGGAGCCGGTGGCCGCCCCGAAGGCGGACAGCGGCGAGGCGAGCTGGGACGACGTGCAGCCGGTGGACACGCTCGGTCTCGAGGTGGGCTACAAGCTCATCCAGCTGGTGGACAAGGACGCGGGCGGCGACCTGCTCGCCCGGATCAAGGGGGTGCGCCGGAAGTTCGCCCAGGAGGTCGGCTTCCTGCCGCCTGCGGTGCACATCCGGGACCAGCTCGACCTGCGCCCGACCACCTACCGCATCAGCCTGAAGGGCGTGGCGGTGGGCAGCGGCGAGGCCTTCCCCGGCATGTGGATGGCGATCGATCCCGGCCATGCGACCGCGCAGCTTTCCGGCACCCGCACCGTGGACCCCGCCTTCGGCCTGCCGGCGGTGTGGATCCAGCAGGGCGAACGCGAAGCCGCGCAGGCCGCGGGCTACACCGTGGTGGACGCATCCACCGTCATCGCGACGCACCTGCACCACCTGATGCAGGTCCATGCCTGGCGATTGCTTGGCCGGACCGAGACGCAGCAGTTGCTGGAGCACCTCGGCCGCCATGCGCCCAAGCTGGTGGAGGAGGTGGTGCCCAAGGTCGTCGCCATCCCTGTCTTCCAGAAGGTGCTGCAGAACCTGCTGGAAGAGTCGGTGCACATCCGCGACCTGCGCACCATCGTCGAGGTGCTGGCCGAGCATGGCCCGCGCACCCAGGAGGCGGCGGAGCTCACCCGCGAAGTCCGGGTGGCGCTCGCGCCGGCGATCGTGCAGCAGCTCTTCGGCCAGGGCACGGAGCTCTCGGTGATCGCGCTCGATCCCGCGCTCGAGGCCCTGCTGATGCAGTCGCTCGCGCCCGGCGCGACCGGCACGCTGGACCCGTCGGTCGCCGAGTTCCTGGCCGCGGAGGCGGCCGGTGCGGCCGAGCGCCAGGAAGGGCAGGGCCTGCCTGCCTGCCTGCTGGTGCCGGATCGTATCCGCGTCCCGGTGGCTGGCATGGTCCGCAAGTCGGCGCCGCGCCTGCGGGTGCTCGCGCATGCCGAGATTCCTGACACACATTCCATCCGTATCGGTCAATTGATTGGGAGCAACCGATGAGCACGATGACCTTCATCGGCCGGACCACGCGCGAGGCGATGTCGCTCGCGAAGGCCCGCTTCGGCGCCGACGTCCAGATCGTCGACAGCCGCCAGACGGACGACGGCGTCGAGCTGACCGCGATCGTGCACGGCGTTCCGCTGCAGCGGCGCAACCTGCAGCCGCAGGTTGCCGCCAGGGCGCCGGTGGCCCCGATGCTGCGCGGCCGTGACGGTCTTCGGGCCTCCGGGTCGCGCCCGGGGGCGGACGCGGCTGTCCCGATGAGCACGGTTTCGTTCGAGAGCTACGTGCGCGAGCGGCAGGAGCGGCAGTACGCGCCCGCGCCCGCCGCCGCCGGTCTGTCGGCGCGGCTTGCGATGCCGCAGTCGCCCGCGCCCTCCGGCCCGGGCCCTGCCACCGGAGGCGCCAACCGGCGCAGCACCGAGGCGCAGTCGGCGGTGATGGAGGAGCTGCGGTCCATCAAGCAGTTCATCGCCGGCCAGCTCGAGACCGTGCGCTGGTTCGACACCGCGCGGCGCCGCCCGGCGCAGATGCGCCTGCTGCGGCTGCTGCTTGCCCGGCAGTTCTCCACGACACTCTCCCGGTCGCTGTGCGACCTGCTGCCGGTGGACTTCAGCGACGCGCAGGCCGACCACTGGCTGCAGCAGACGCTGGCCCGCACGCTGGCCAGCTTCTGTCCGGCGGCGCGGGGGGCCGCCGACGCCACCGCCGTGGAATCGGCCTTCGACGAGGGTGGCGTGTTCGCGCTGATCGGGCCCACCGGCGTGGGCAAGACCACCACCGTCGCCAAGATCGCGGCGCAGTACGCCATGCGACACGGCGCGGGCCAGGTGGCACTGATCACCGCCGACGTCTACCGAATAGGCGCGCAGGAACAGCTGCGCTCGTTCGGACAGATGCTGGGCGTGCCGGTCCATGTCGCGCACGATCGCGGGGCGCTGCAGGAGCTGCTCGGCCTCTTCGGCGACCGCAGGCTCGTCCTGATCGACACGGCCGGCGTCAGCCAGCGTGACAGCCGGGTGGCGCAGCTGCTCGACGCGCTCGACATCGAGCCGATCCGCCGCGTGGTGGTGCTGAACGCCGCCATGCAGGCCGCGAGCCTGCAGGAGGTCGCCAGCGCGTACCAGGCGCAGGATGCCGCCGGGGTGCTGCTCTCCAAGGTGGACGAGGCGGTGCACCTGGGCAGCGCGCTGGACTGCCTGATCCGCAACCGGTTGCGGCTGCTCGGCTTCGCCGACGGCCAACGCGTGCCGGAGGACTTCCATGCGGCCGACTTCGCGCACCTGGTGGGCTGCGCGATGGCCGCGCCGCCCGGCACCGATCCGGCCGATGGCGAGCTCGACAACGCCGAGGTCCGCTTCATCCTCGAGGGCGCGCATGTTTGAGACCGTTGTCGACCAGGCCGACGGCCTGCGCCGCCTGTTCACCCCGCGGGAACCGGCCGTGATCCCGGTCGGTTGTTGCGCCGGCACGGATGCGTGCCTGCGGCAGGCTGGGGTCATTCTCGCGAAGCTCGCCGGACGCGGCCACGTGCCCCGCCTGTTCGATCGCCTCGATCTCGACCACGACCTGGGCGAAGTCCAGGCGCATGCGCCGGTCGATCGCCTGCTGATTCTGGATCATCCGCTGCGGCTCGCGCGCTGGCTGGACGAGCGGGCGCCGGCCGGCGGGGCCGCCATGCTGCTGATGCTCACGCACCGGGCGGAAGCGCTCCCCGGCCAGTACGCCACCGTCAAGTCGATCGCCGCGCGAAAGCGCGTGCGCCGCGTCGTGACCTGCTTCGTCGATGCCCCGTCGGTCGAGCGTCGTCGCGAGGCCCATGCGCGGCTCGCCACCTGCGTCGGACGCTTTCTCGACGTCGAGATCGCCCCCCTCGCTTCGGAGGCGGACCCGGACGGACTCGGCGAGGCCGCGCTGGCGCGGCTTGCCCGGCTCGAGCTCGGCATCCAAGGCCTCGCACCCTCGGACCTCCTGATCCAGGCGCCCTTCGCGCTGTCGCGCAGGGCTCACTGACGCCGGTTTCGCTTCGCTCATGTACACGCAACAGGGAGTGCTGGACCGGGAATCGGCGGTCCGTCAGTATGGGCCCGCCGTGAGGCGGGCCGCCGCGCAGCTCGTCGCGCGGCTGCCCGCCAACGTCGACATCGACGATCTGGTTCAGGCGGGCATGATCGGGTTGCTGGATGCCGTCTCGCGCTACGACCCGAGCCATGGCGCGCAGTTCGAGACGTTCGCCATGCAGCGGGTGCGCGGCGCGATGCTCGACGAGCTGCGCGGCAGCGACTGGATGCCCCGCTCGGTTCGCCGCAACCAGCGCACGATCGAGCGCGCGGTGCACGCGGCGGAGCAGGCACTGAAGCGCCCGCCCACCGAGGCCGAGGTGGCCGCCGAGCTGAAGATGTCGCTCGCCGACTACCAGCAGCTCCTGCTCGAGGCGAAGGGCGCGCAGCTGCTCTATCTCGAGGATGCGGCGGGTGAGGACGGCGAGGAAGGCCTGCTCCAGCGGGCGCTGCCGTCGGACGCGCCGGCGCCGCTGGAACGGCTGGGCGACCAGCGCTTCCGGGCGGCGCTGATCGCGGGCATCGAGCGCCTTCCGGAGCGGGAGAAGCTCGCGATGAGCCTCTACTACGAGGAAGGGCTGAACCTGAAGGAGATCGGCGCGGTCCTCGGCGTCACCGAGTCCCGGGTGTCACAGCTCCATAGCCAGTCGATGGCCCGCCTGCGGACGTACCTCAAGAACTGGATCTGAAGCGGTCGCGCCGGGAGGGGACGGGTCCGTGCCGGGACCCCGGCGCGGACGCTCCGAGGCAGCCGGCGGGCTGTCAGCCGGCGACGGAGGCGTCGTAGAGAGAGGGTTCGCCGAACAGCGCGGCGCGCGCGCGGCGGTTGCCCGCGACGAGGCCGGCCAGCATGGCCTGGTTGGCTGCGAGCTCGCGGCGAAGCTGGCTGCCGAATCGCGGATCGACCGGTGCCGCCTCCTGGCTGGCCGCGGCGAAGGCGGCGAGTGCCGCCTCCAGCTCCCGGGTGCCACGCTCGATCGCCTCGACCGCGCCTGCGTCGGTCGCCAGCAGCAGCCGCCGCTGCGCCCGAAGCCGGTCCAGCAGCGCGGCAGCCGGCTCCACGGGCGGTCGACCGGCCTGGGTGACGTCCATGCTCAATGCGTCGCCATCGCGCGGAGCACGTCCGCGGCCTCGGAGATCATCCGGTCGGCGACGATTCGTGCCTGGACCTGGTAGGTGCCCAGCTCCAGGGCGCGCTTGATCTCGGCGACCTTGTCCTCGCGGAACTGGTCCATCGCCTTTCCGGCCGCTCCCAGGGAGCGCCCGGTATCGGACAGCGTGACGCTGTCCGGGGACTGAACGCCCTCAACCTTGCCGCCACCCGAGCCGCCGCTTGCGGCTGGTCGGGAGGGCGCACCGGTGGTGCGCAGGGCGGACTGGGGCGCTACGGCATCGGTTGGCTTGTTGATGTTCATGGCAGCTTCCTCGTGGACGCGAACGTCTACGCTCCTAGTATCGGCCCGGCGCGGCCAGGCTTTAGGGCGGATCAGCGGCGGATTCGCACGGATCTTCCGTCGATCGTGCCGTCCAGCACCTTGCCGCTGCCCGTCCGCACCCGGATCCGTTGCCCTTCGCCCGCGCTTCCCAGGGCGACGGCCTCGGTCCGGATCGCGAAACCGCTCCCCTGGACCACCACCGGCACCGTCTCGCCGACCCTCACCGCCGGCGCCATCCGGAGATGACCGGTCAGCAGCGGCTGACCGGCGGCCAGCGGGCGGGTGAGCTCGCGTCCCTCCAGCAGTGCCTGGTTGGCGAGCGGGACGGAGCGGTGCGCGGCCCAGTCCACCTCCGCGACCGCGAAGTCCCCCGGCTGCGGGATCCGCCCGGCGGCGAGCGGCGTGCGGGCGACCAGTGCCGGACCCCAGGCCGACACCCGGACCGGCAGGAAAGTGGTCCAACGGGCGCCGGCCACGCAGCGCAGGCCGATGTTGACCCGGCCCCAGAGCCGGGCCCCGGATGGGATGAAGGGCTCGGCCCGCTCGCACGGGGCGAGCCGCAGGCCGCGATGGAGCTGCCCGATCTCGACTTCCACCCGGAGCTGCTGGCCGTCGGGCAGCGCCACCGATCGTTCCAGCCACTGCTCGATGCCCTCGGTTCCGGGCGGCGCGGCGGCCAGGGCCGCGGCCGGCGACAGCGCGAGCGCGAGCGAAACCGCCGCCCGCCTGGCGCTCCTCGATGCGGACGCGGTCGCGATGCCGCGCGGGAACAGGCGCCGCCTTCCTTCCGGATGCAGTCGTGTCATGGGGAGGAGATTAGACGAGCGCACCGCCGCGCGCGGCGCGAAGAAGCACGGATTTGGCCGGCCTGTTCGGGCGATGGCGCTTCTCCCCCGTCCGGATAATCGGCAGCCAATGGACATACTTGAGTTTGGTGACTGACATGCTCGACCGGATGACCGAAGCGATCGAGTTCCAGGGCAAGGCCCTGGCGCTGCGCGCGCGTCGCCAGGAGGTGCTGTCCTCCAACATCGCCAACGCGGACACGCCGGGATTCAAGGCGCGCGACTTCGACTTCGCCGCCGCGCTCAGGCAGGCGACCGCCACGACGGCGACGGCGAGCCGTGCGCTGCCCGCGACCACGAGCAGCGCGGCACTGCCGGCGGGCGCCGCCTGGCGCACCGCGGGAGGCGGGCAGGTCGTCTCGACCCTGGCCCCCGGCGTGCAGCACACCGTCCAGCTCGCCCGCTCGAAGCCCGGTCATATCGGCACCGGCGGCCTCGGCGGCAATGCGGTGGAGTACGGCACGCGGCTCCAATACGCGACACCGAAGCAGGCCTCGCTCGACGGCAACTCGGTCGATCTCGACCGCGAGCGCGCCAGCTTCGCGGACAACTCGCTCCGTTACGAAGCCACCCTGCGCTTCATCAACGGCCGCGTGCGCACGATGGTCACCGCGATCCGCGGTGAATGACGGAGGCCCCTGACCATGTCTCTCCTGAACATCTTCTCCGTCGCAGGCAGCGCGGTCTCGGCCCAGAGCCAGCGACTCAACACCGTCGCCTCGAACCTCGCGAACGCCGATACCGTGGCCGGGCCGGACGGCTCGCCCTACAAGGCGCGCCAGGTGGTCTTCCAGGCCACCGCGCCGGACGCCCGTGGCCGCCTCGGCGAGGCCGGCCGGACTCCCGGGGTGGCCGGCGTGACGGTGAGCAACGTGATCGAGGACCAGAGCCCCGGCAAGCGGGTGTACGACCCGGAGCATCCGTCGGCGGACGGCGAAGGCTACGTGACCCACAGCAACGTCAACGTGGTGGAGGAGATGGTGAACATGATCTCCGCCTCCCGGTCCTACCAGAACAACGTCGAGATCATGAACACGGCGCAACAGCTCGCGCTGAAGACGCTCCAGATGGGCCAGTAGCGCGGGCCGCGCAGACACCGGCGCCGGGTGACCGACGCCTCCATGGATCAGGCACATGAACACTACCGGTACCGGCAACTTCACCTGGCCCTCGGCCACCCAGGGCCGTGGCCCGGGCGCGGACGGGAAGGCCGTGAAGGGCGCGACCGCCGCCGGCTACGCCGATTCGGTCGTCGACACCTCGAAGTCGACCCTGGAGACCGATTCGGCCGACGCCACCGAGGATCGCTTCCTGAAGCTGCTGGTTGCCCAGATGCGCAACCAGGATCCGCTCAATCCGCTCGACAACGCGCAGGTCACCACCCAGCTCGCGCAGATCAGCACCGTGCGCGGCATCGAGGGGTTGAACCGGACGATGGGCAGCTTCGTCACCTCGCAGGGCACCGCGGCCGCTTCGGTCGGCATGCTCGGCCGGCAGGTGCTCGTGCCGGGCGAGACCTTCGCCTGGCAGCCGTCGGCCGACGGCGCTCCCACCCGGATCGGCTTCGAGCTCGCCGAGCCGGCCACGGCGCTGCGGATGGAGCTCATCGACAAGGGCGGCAACGTGGTCCATGCCAGGACGCTGACCAACGTCGCCGCCGGCATGCAGACCTTCGAATGGAACGGTCGCGGCGACGGCGGCGCAGCGGTGCCGGCCGGGACGCTCGGCCTGCGCGTGGCCGCCTTCGACGGCAACGTGCCGGTCCAATCGATCCCGCTGGTGCCCACCCGCGTGGTCGGCATCACCCAATCCAACGGTGCCGCGCGACTCGAGCTCGACGCCGCCGCGCCGGTTGCGCCGTCCGAAGTGCGGCTCATCCTCTAGAACGAATCGACACCCGAAGCCTTCCTCAGGAGCTATCCACATGGGTTTTCAACAAGGTCTTTCCGGCCTCAACGCCGCGGCCCGCAACCTCGACGTGATCGGCAACAACGTCGCCAACACGAACACGGTCGGCTTCAAGTCGTCGCGGGCGGAGTTCGCCGATGCCTACGCGGCCAGCCTGAACGGCGGCGGTGGCAGCAACCCGGGCATCGGCGTGTCGGTGGCCGACCTGGCCCAGCAGTTCACCCAGGGCGACGTGACCACCACCGGCAACTCGCTCGACATCGCGATCAGCGGCGGCGGCTTCTACCGGATGACCGACAGCGGCAGCATCACCTACACCCGCAACGGACAGTTCAAGCTCGACCGCAACGGCTACATCATCAATGCCCAGGGCATGCAGCTCACCGGCTATCCGGCCGACGCGAGCGGCGCGATCAACGCCGGGGTCCCGCAGCCGCTGCAGCTGGAGACCGCCGACGTGCCGCCGCGGGCCTCCGCCACCGCGTCGGTCGCCGTCGGGCTGAGCGCGAACGCGACCGTGCCGACCGTCCCGTTCGACATCGCCGACGGGGCGAGCTACGCCGGCGGCACTTCGCTGCCACTCTACGACACGCTCGGCCGCGAGCACGCGCTCGGTCTCTACTTCCGCAAGGTCGCCGACAACGCCTGGGAGGTGCACGGCTCGGTCGACGGCACGGCCCTCGGGGCGCCGCTCGGCACCCTCAGCTTCAATACCGACGGCTCGCTGAACGCGGGTGCGTCCACCATCCCGATGAACGTCGCGGTGCCGGTCGGGGCGGATGCCGGCGGCACGCTGCCGATCGAGCTGTCGATGGCCGGGGTCACCCAGTTCGGCACCGAGTTCTCGGTGAGCGCGCTGGAGCAGGACGGCTACGCCTCCGGGCGCCTGGCCGGCTTCTCCGTCGGATCCGACGGCACGATCCTCTCCCGCTACACCAATGGCGTGACCATGGCCCGCGGCCGGGTGGCGCTGGCGAACTTCGCCAATCCGCAAGGCCTTCAGCCGCTCGGCGACAACCAGTGGGCGGAGACGGCGGATTCCGGCGCGCCGCTCGTGGGTTCCCCGGGCAGCGGCACGCTGGGCATCCTGCAGTCGGGCGCGATCGAATCGTCCAACGTCGACCTGACCGCGGAGCTGGTCAACATGATCATGGCGCAGCGGGTCTACCAGGCCAACGCGCAGACGATCAAGACCAACGACCAGCTGTTGCAGACGATCGTCAACCTGCGCTGATCGCTGAGGGAGGCACGGCATGGACCGCATGATCTATGTGTCGATGGCGGGGGCCAAGGCGCTGATGCAGCGCCAGGAAGCGCTGGCGAACAACCTCGCCAACGCCGGCACCGACGGCTTTCGCGCGGACATGATGACCGCCCGTGCCGTTCCGGTCCGCCAGGAAGGCACGGCCACCACCCGGGTCTACAACGTCGAGACCACCGCCGGCTTCTCGAACGACTCGGGTCCCACCCGGCGAACCGGGAATCCGCTCGACATCGCCGTGCGCGGGTCCGGCTGGATCGCGGTGATGGCCGCGGACGGCGGCGAATCCTACACCCGCAGCGGCGCCCTCCTGGTGGACGAGCAGGGCGTGCTCACCACCCGCCAGGGCCGGCCTGTGATGGGCGATGGCGGCCCGATCACGGTGCCCCCCAACTCGGAGGTCTCGATCGGCAGCGACGGCTCGGTGTCGGCGAAGGCGGCCAACCAGCCGGCGACGCCGATCGGGCGCATCAAGCTCGTCGATCCGCCCGCGGCGGCGCTGGTGAAGGGCGGCGACGGGCTGCTGCGCCAGAGGAGCGGCGAGCCCGCGGACGCGGACCCCGCGGTGCGCGTCGTCGACGGCGCGCTCGAGGGCAGCAACGTCAACGTCGTCGAGGCCATGGTCGGCATGATCGAGGTCACGCGCCAGTTCGAGATGCAGATGAAGCTGCTTCAGAACAGCGAAGCCAACGACCAGCGGGCGGCCCAGCTGCTCTCGATGAAGTGATCACTCCCGCCTGCGCCGCGCCCCTCCGGGCCGGCGTGCCGGCGGGCAATGGAGAAGGACGATGATCAGATCCCTATGGATCGCCAAGACCGGGCTCGACGCGCAGCAGACGCAGATGGACACCATCTCGCACAATCTCGCCAACGTCGGGACCAACGGATACAAGCGCTCGCACGCCATCTTCGAGGACCTGGTCTACCAGAACCTGCGGCAGGTGGGCGGGCAGGACACGGCCGAGACCACGTTGCCGACCGGCCTGCAGCTCGGCACCGGCGTGCGCCCGGTCGCGACCGGGCGCAACTTCGCGCAGGGGAACCTGCAGCAGACCAGCAACCCGTTCGATCTCGCGATCAGCGGCAACGGCTTCTTTCCGCTGCAGCTTCCGGACGGCACCACCGGCTACACCCGCGACGGCGCCTTCCACGTGGACGCGCAGGGACAGCTCGTCAACTCCAACGGCCTGCCGATGTCGCCGCCGATCGTCGTGCCGCCCAATGCCACCAGCATCACGATCGGGTCGGACGGCACGATCACCGCGATGCTGGCCGGGCAGCAGAACGCCACCCAGATCGGCCAGGTTCAGCTCGCCACCTTCATGAACCCGGCCGGCCTGGATCCGCGCGGCCAGAACGTCTTCCTGGAGACGGACGCCTCCGGCACGCCGACGCTCGCGACCCCCGGCATGAACGGGGCTGGCATGGTCCAGCAGGGCTACGTCGAGACCTCCAACGTCAACGTGGTGGAGGAGCTCGTGGCGATGATCCAGACGCAGCGCGCCTACGAGATCAACTCCAAGGCGATCCAGACCTCCGACCAGATGCTGGCCAAGGTGTCGCAGCTATGAGCGTTCCGGAATCCTCGCTTCGCGGCGCGCTGGCTATCCTGCTCGTGGCGGCGCTCGCTGGCTGCAGCACGGTCGGTCCGCAGAAGGTGGAGATGGACATCCCGGAGAGCGGCCGCCATGCCGCGATGCAGTCCGCGCCGCCCCCGCAGGCCAACGGGGCGATCTTCCAGGCCGGGTGGCATCGCGGCCTCTTCGAGGATCCGCGGGCACGCCATCTCGGCGACACGCTCACCGTGCAGATCGAGGAGCGGCTCTCGGCCAAGCAGAGCTCGACCAGCTCGCTCGACCGCAAGGGCAACGTCGAGGCCGGATTCAGCGCGTTTCCCTTCACCAGCCGGCACGCGCTCGGCAAGGTCGGCGTGAACGGCAGCTCGGCCAACGCCTTCGAGGGCAAGGGCGCGACCGGCAGCGACAACTCCTTCTCCGGCACCATCACCGTGACCGTGGTGGAGGTGCTGCCCAACGGCAACCTGGTGGTCGCCGGCGAGAAGCAGGTGGGCATCAACCAGAACGTCGAGACCCTGCGCTTCGCCGGCGTGGTCAACCCGGTCACCATCCAGGCGGGCAACGTGGTCAGCTCGACGCAGGTGGCCGATGCCCGCATGCAGGTCCGCGGCCAGGGCGATATCGATCGCGCGCAGACCACCGGCTGGCTCAGCCGCTTCTTCCTGTCCTTCCTTCCGATCTGAGGCTGCCGCATGAACCGGAGCATCCACCTGGCGGGTCGGCTCGCCATCCTGGCGGCGGCGGCCGTCGTCCTGCTCGTCACTCCGGCGCAGGCGCGCGCGGAGCGGCTCAAGGAGATCGCCAGCATCCAGGGCGTGCGGACCAACCAGCTCCTGGGCTACGGCCTGATGGTCGGGCTCGATGGCACCGGCGACCAGACCACCCAGGCGCCGTTCACGGCCCAGAGCATGCAGTCGCTGCTTTCGCAGATGGGCATCCAGGTGCCCCAGGGCGTGACGCCCCAGCTTCGCAACACCGCCGCGGTGATGGTGACGGCGCAGTTGCCGGCCTTCGCCCAGTCAGGGCAGCAGATCGACGTGACGGTCTCGTCGATCGGCAACGCCAAGAGCCTGCGGGGCGGCACGCTGCTGCTCACGCCGCTGCGTGGCGCCGACGGCCAGATCTACGCGATGGCCCAGGGCAACCTCGCGGTCGGCGGCGCCGGCGCGGCCGCGGGCGGCAGCAAGGTCCAGATCAACCACCTGAGCGCCGGTCGCATCCCGGGCGGCGCCACCGTGGAACGGGTCGTCCCGAACCAGGTGCTCGCCGCCCCGGTGATCCAGGTGGAGCTGAACCGCACCGACTTCGGCAATGCGCGCGCGGTGGCCGACGCGATCAACCGGCGCATCGCCGCGGCGGGCGGCACCGCCGCCGCCCGCGCGCGGGACGCCCGGGTCATCGACGTGCCGATGCCGGCCGATCCGGGGCAGAGGGTCGCCTTCCTCGCCGAGCTCGAGGAGCTCGACGTGCCGCTCTCCGCGGCAGTCGCCAAGGTGATCGTCAACGCCCGCACCGGATCGGTGGTGATGAACCAGGCGGTCAGCCTCAGCCCGAGCGCCGTCGCCCATGGCAGCCTCTCCGTGACGGTGTCGACCACGCCGCTGGTCAGCCAGCCGCAACCCTTCTCTAAAGGCTCGACCGTGGTGGCCGATAAGGCCGATATCACCATCCGCCAGGAGGGTGGGGCGGTCATGATGCTTCCCGGTACGGCACGACTGACCGAGGTGGTCAGCGCGCTCAACTCGCTCGGCGCGACACCGCAGGACCTGATCGCGATCCTCCAGGCCCTGAAGGTAGCCGGAAGTCTCAAGGCAGAACTGGAGGTTATCTAGTGTCCGTGTCGACCGCCTTCCCAGGGCCTGCCGGGTCTGCCGGCACCGCAGCCGCCGGGCTCGCGCTGGACGCGCGCTCGCTCGCGTCGCTGCGCAAGGCGGCGGCCACCGATCCCGAGGCGAGCGCGAAGGAAGCGGCGAGCCAGTTCGAGGCGCTCTTCATGCAGCAGATCCTGAAGAGCATGCGGGCGGCCATGCCGAAGAGCGGCATGTTCCACGGGCCGGGAAGCGAGACCTACACCAGCCTGCTGGACACGCAGCTTGCCCAGGCCATGAGCGGCGCCCCCGGCGGGCTCGCGGACCTGATCGCCAGACAGATCACGCGGCACATGGAGACGGTCCGGTCCGGCGAGCGTGCGCACGCGAGCGCGGGCCCGTCCGCCGGCGCCGGGGTCGATGCAGGCCCTGGTTCAGGAGGTCGCGCCAATCGAATCGCCGGTTCCGCCGTGCCGCCGGGCGGTCCGATCGAGGGCACGGACGGCGCCCGCGATGCGCAGGCGCTGCGCGACTCGTTCGCGAAGCGGCTGGATTCGCACCAGGCGGAGTTCGTCGAACGGATGTGGCCGCACGCCATGGCCGCGCAGGAGCGTACCGGCCTGCCGGCCGCATACGTCGTCGGTCAGGCGGCGCTGGAATCCGGCTGGGGACGGCGCGACATTCGGGATGCCGACGGCAGGCCGTCGCACAACCTCTTCGGCATCAAGGCGACCGGAGGATGGCAGGGCGAGACCGTCGCGGTGATGACCACCGAGTATGTCGACGGCGAGCCGCGCAAGGTGGTGGAGCAGTTCCGCCGGTACGACTCGTACGCCGACGCCTTCACCGACTGGGCGCGGCTCATCTCCGGCAGCGCGCGCTACGCCGGTGTGCTGAAGGCGGCGAGCGCCGCGGATTTCGCCCGCGGCCTCGGCGAAGCGGGCTATGCGACCGATCCGCGCTACAGCGAGAAGCTGGAGCGCACGATCAACCAGACGCTGCGTCTGCGGCGCCTGGACATGTAGCGGCCCGCGCGGGCCGAGTGGCTGAAGGAAGGCGGATGGACGGGCAGGCAAGGCGCGCAAGGGCAACGCACCAACGGGCGAAGCAGGCATGGCGGGACTGATCGGTATCGGGCAGAGCGGGCTGAGCGCGGCGTATGCGCAGTTGCAGACGACCGGGCACAACATCGCCAATGTCAACACGCCGGGCTACGTGCGCCAGGAGGTGCTGCTCGAGTCGGCGGGTGGCAGCTACACCGGCGCGGGCTTTCTCGGCCGCGGCGTCAACGTCGCCGACGTCACCCGCCGCTACGACCGTTTCATCGCGAGCGAGGTCACCACCGGCACCGCGTTGGCGGCCGGCGATTCGGCCCGCGCGCAGGCGCTCGGCCAGCTCGACGACCTGCTGGCGGACACGCAGAGCGGGCTGGGCGTCGCCATGGACGACCTGCGCTCGGCCCTCGCCGACCTGGTCAACCAGCCGGCGGCGAGCACCACCCGCGACGTGGTGCTGCAGCGCGCCGAGGCGCTCGCCGTGCAGTTCCGGGCCACCAGCCAGCGCATGGCTCAGCTCGGTGTCGAAGCGGACCTGCGCATCGCCGACTCGGTGGAGGCGGTGAACGGGCGCCTGGACGCCATCGCCGACCTCAACCGACTGATCGCCACCGCCCAGGCCACCGGCAAGCAGCCGTCGGACCTGCTCGACCAGCGCGACCGCCTGATCGACGAGGTCGCCGGCACCCTGCAGGTTTCGCGGCTCGAACAGGCCGACGGATCGGTGAGCCTCTTCGCGGCGAGCGGCCAGCCGCTCGTGGCCGGCGGCACCGCTTCGCGCCTGGCCACCCGCGCGGACCCGCAGGATCCGGCGAGGCTGCAGGTTGTGTTCGAGGTGAGCGGCAACCGCATCCCCGCCGACGTCGGGGCGCTCGGCACCGGCAAGCTCGCCGGGCTGATGCGATTTCGTGACCAGGACCTGGCTTCCGCGCAGGGTCGGCTCGGGCAGCTCGCAGCCGCGGTGGCGGGCGCGTACAACAGCCAGCAGGCGCTCGGCTTCGATGCCGACGGCAATGCCGGCGCGCCGCTCTTCGGGCCGATGTCGGTCGCGGCCACGGCGGCGGCAGGCAACGTTGGCGATGCGGCGCTCTCGGTGGCCGTGGAGGACCCGGCAGCGCTGCGTGCAAGCGACTACCGGCTCTCCTTCGAGGGCAGCGCCTACCAGCTCGAGCGCCTGCCCGATGGCGGTGTCACCAGCCTGGCGGCGCTGCCCGCCAGCGTCGATGGGCTGCGCATCGAGCTCGCGTCCGGGTCCATGACCATAGGCGACCGGATCACCATCCGGGGTGCGAGCGGCTTCGCCGCGCAGATGAGCCTCGCGCTCACCGACGGCGACGGTCTTGCAACCGGCGCGACCAACGTCGATTCCGCGACCGACAATCGCAACGCCCGCGCGCTGGCCGCGCTGGGTGACGCGCCGCTCGTTGCGGGTGCCACCTTCACCGACGCCTTCGCGGCGCTGGTCGCCGACGTGGGCGGCCGCACGGCGCAGGCGCAGGCGGCGGCCGAAGGCTCGGGTGCGCTGCTCTCGCATGCGCGAGCCGCCTTCGCCGCGGAATCCGGCGTCAACCTGGACGAGGAGGCGGCCCGCCTGCTGCAGTACCAGCAGGCCTACCAGGCGGCGGCGCGCGTGATCGCGACCGCCAACTCCATGTTCGATACCGTGCTGTCGGTGGTTTCGAGGTGATCATGAGAATAGCGACCGCGTTCTACCACCAGCAGTCGATCCAATCCATCAGCGAGCGCAGCGAAGCGATGGCCCGCCTGCAGGAGCAGCTCGCCACCGGCAAGCGGATCAACCGCGCCAGCGACGATCCGGTCGGCGCGGCCGAAGCGGAGCGGCTGCGCGCGGCAGGCGCCCGCATCGAGATCGAGCAGCGCATGATGGCGCACGCCTCCGGGATGCTGAGCCTTGCCGATGGCTCGCTCGCTGCCGCGTCGGACGCGCTGCAGGGCGCGCGCGAGCTCCTGATCGGCGCAGGCAACAGCACCTTGCAGGCGGCCGATCGCGCCTCCATCGCGACCCAGTTGCAGGGGCTGCGCGACGAGCTGCTCGCGATCGGAAACCAGCGCGATGGCAGCGGCGGCTATGTCTTCGCCGCGCAGGGCAGCACCACGCCGCCGTTCACCACCGGCGGCGCCCCGGCCTTCCAGCCGGCGGCCGGAACGCGCCAGACCGGGCTCGACGTCTCGTTCGACACCACGGTCGACGGCGGCGCGGTCTTCATCGGCGACGGCAGCAGCGCCCCGGGTGGCTCCGTGTTCGGCTCGCTCGACGCGATCATCGCGCAGTTGAACGATCCCGCGGTCGACCCGGCCGCCCTGGGCGCCGGCCTCCAGAACGCCATGGCCGCGGTGGACACCACGCTCGATCGCGTCCTGCAGGCGCGCACGTCCGTGGGCGAGCAGCTGCGCGCGCTCGAATCACGCGGGCGACTGCTGGAGTCGGGCGAGCTCTCGGTGGCGGCACGAGCTTCCGACATCACTGCGACCGACTATGCCGCCGCCGTCTCCGACATGCAGACCAACCAGCTCGCGATCGAGGCCGCCATGCGCACCTACGCCCAGATCTCGCGGCTGTCCCTCTTCAACTATCTCTGATGGAACAAGCCAACCTCCTCCAGGCCCTGATCGGCTACGAGCCGATCATCGATCGCAAGCGCACGGTGATCGCTCTGCGCGTGCGCCTGAAGGCCTCCGGCGTGCCGCCGGCCGCGCTCTCCTCGCTCTATGCCGAGATGGCCCACGACTGGCCGGCACAGAGCCACACCATCCTGGTCTCGGCGTCCGAGGCGCTGCTCGACGAGGGTCTCGCCGGCGTGACGCCGAATGCCAACGTCTGGCTGGAGATCCCGGGCGGGGCCATGTCCGATCCGTACGTGCAGACGCTCGTGGCCGAGCTGCAGCGCAAGGGCTTCTCGCTGGTGCTGCGCGGACGCACCGAGTCGCCGTTGCCGCCTGCCCTCATCCCGGCGTTCCGGATGTCGATCATCCACGTGGCCGAGGACCGGCGCCTCAACTGGATGGACAAGGGCGCGCCTTCGGGCGTGAGGCGCACGATCGGCTATGCCCAGGACGGCGTCACCACCATCGAGCTGATGGAGCGCTGCTTCAACACCGGCGCGCACGCGGTGCTGGGCTGGCCGATGGAGGACGCGATCACCTATCAGGATCGCCCGAGCTCCGCGCCGGACTACATGGCGATCATGCAGCTCATCACCATGGCGGATCGGGGCGAGGACCCGCCCAAGATGGAAGCGGTGATCCGGCGCGACCCCGCCATCGCCTATCGGTTGCTGCGCTACATCAACTCGGTCGGTTTCGGCCTCACCGTGCAGGTGCAGTCGTTCCGGCACGCGATCATGATGCTGGGCTACCAGAAGCTGAAGCGCTGGCTCGCGCTGCTGCTCGCCACCTCGAGCAAGGACGCGAACATGCGACCGGTGATGCTCGCCTCGTTCCGGCGTGGCCTCTTCCTGGAACAGCTGGTGGGCGAGGCCCACGACGAGGCCGCGCGCGACGAGGTTTTCATCCTCGGCGTCTTCTCGCTGCTCGACAAGCTGATGAAGAAGCCGTTCGACCAGCTGCTCGGCAACCTGGCCGTGCCGGAGAGCGTCTACGAGACGCTGGTGGACGGCAGCGGCCCTTACGTGCCGTACCTGCGCATCGTGGAGGCGATCGAGCAGGGGCCCGATGCGGCGCTCACCGATGCGCTCGACGCCTGCCTCATGACGCTTGCCGACTGCAATCGGGCGGTGCTGCGCACGCTGCAGGCGCCCGACCTGCACCAGGCCTGAGCCCCGGCGCGGGCCCGACCGGCCGATCCGGAAGCGACGCTGCGCATGACAGGCAAAGGAAAGCCCGGCACGTCGAGCGACGTCCGGGCTCTTCATCGTCCCGCGCCTGCGCGCGGGCGTGATGCGGGGACCGTCGGTCCCCGCCGATCAGGCGGCCTTGCGCTTCGCCGCGGTGCGGGTCGCGTTGGCGACATTGGCTTCTGTCATCTCGACGACCTGGCGGGTCGCCTTGTTGACCTGGTCGAACGCCGAGTTCGCGGCGGTGACCGCGGACTTGACCAGCGTGACCACGCCCTCGCTGCCAACCGGGGCGTTGCGGGCCAGCGCTTCGATCGCGGCGGTCAGCTGGCGGTTGCCTTCGCTGAACTGCTTCTCGATGATGCGCGAGATCTCGGCACCGGTCTCGCTGGCGATCTCGTAGACATGCTTGGCGTAGGCGCTCGCCTTGTCGGCGGCAGGTTGCGCCGTCTCGGGGATCGAGTCGACGAAGCTCTTGGCGTCACGGGTCTCGAGCATCGCCACGCCGTTGCGCACGCCTTCCTCGACCGAGGCCTTGGCGGCCTGGACGTTCAGCTGCGAGAACTTCTCGAAGCCGGTGAACGAGGCGAAGGCGATGGCCTGGGCCGACTCGAGCGATTGGCGTTGCAGTGCGACAAACTGGTCCGGGAATGCGAACATAGGAAATCTCCTGAAGTGGCAGACGGTCTTTCGTGGAAGCGGATCCGGCCGCCGGGGCGGCCCCTCGCACCACATCGGGAGGGAAGCCGGGTAAGACGGCCCGCCGGTTGGCGGGGTTCGTTTGATGCAGTGCACCATGATAGTAATCTTGCACTGCACCATAAGTCAACCCCTCCGACGAATTGCGGCCGGGCGGGGCCGCCACCGTCCCCCACCACGGAGGCCCATGGAGCAGAGCAGACCTCTTTCGCGCAGCGGATATCCGCACCTGCGGTGGATCACCACCCGGTGGTCCGACAACGACGTCTACGGCCATGTCAACAACGTCGTGTACTTCTCCTACTTCGATACGGTGGTGAACCAGTATCTGATCGAGCAGGGGGTGCTGGACATCCACGGCGGTGCGGTGATCGGCCTGGTGGTGGAGAACACCTGTCGGTACTTCCAGTCGCTGCAGTTCCCCGACCGGGTGGCCGCCGGGGTGCAGGTGGAGCGCCTGGGCAAGAGCTCGGTGATCTACCGGATCGGGCTCTTCCGGGAGCTGGCCGAGGAACCTGCCGCGGAAGGCCGGTTCGTGCATGTCTACGTGGACCGCGCCAGCCGGCGGCCGGTCGAGCTGCCCCAGCCGCTGCGACGGGTGCTGGAGCCGTTGCAGGCGCGCGCCTGACCTGCCGGGGCACCGCGCCCCGGTTGCATCCCGTCTACGCTGCCCGGTCGAGCCAGTCAAGCTCGCGTGGTTTATTTGGTTCACCAAGCAAGCCATTGATTCCACTAGCCCGCATGGCTAGAATCCGCCGAACCCGCGGGGCGCCTGTGTGGCAGCGTCCCGAGAGGGCCTGCCTAGATCGCGCGGTCCCCTGGCGCGGTCGGGCGGGGAAGGGGTTCTCGGGAGTGGACGCATGAAGTGGCTCGGTGTGGTGGCGGCGGTCGTGGGATGCTGGTTCGTGGCGGCCGGGCCGGTGACCGGGCAGGCGCTTGCAGCTCCGGCCGAAGCGAAGGCCGCCCGCAGCAAGCAGGCAGTGGTGCCGCGCAAGTCGGTGTCGCGCAGCACCCGCGGCAGCCAGGCAGCCCGGGCGGGCCGTTCGGCCGGCTCGGAGCGCGCACGCCGCCCGGTGGCCGGCGCGGCCAGCAAGCGCGCGAAGAGCAAGTC
>JAEWGX010000028.1 GCA_023388075.1 Pseudomonadota bacterium | reverse complement strand
ACCGCCGGATGTTCGGCAGCATGGTCAAGTGGGTAGCCAGCATCGATCGCGCCGATCGCATTCCGGAGATGGTCTCGCATGCCTTCCATGCCGCCACTTCCGGACGCTGCGGGCCGGTGGTGCTGGCGCTGCCGGAGGACATGCTGGCCGAGGAGGCCACCGTTCCCGACGGCCGCCGTTACGCGCCCGCGCAGGCGGCACCCTCGCCCGAGGCGATGCGCTCGTTCGCGGCGTTGCTGGAGTCGGCCAGCCGGCCGCTCCTGCTGATAGGGGGCTCGGCCTGGAGCGACGAGGGGCGCGCGGCGCTCACCCGCTTCGCCCATCGCCACGACCTGCCGGTGGCCTGCGCATGGCGCTTCCAGGATGCGTTCGACAACTGCGACAGCCACTACGTCGGCGAGATCGGCATCGGCGTGAACCCGCGCCTTGGCGAGCGCCTGCGCGATGCGGACCTGGTCGTGGCGGTGGGCGCGCGGCTGGGCGAGATGACGACCAGCGGCTACAGCCTGCTGGAGGTGCCGCTGCCGCGCCAGCAACTGATCCATGTCTATCCGGACCCGGACGAATTGGGCCGCGTCTACACCCCCACGCTCTCCATCGTGAGCAGCGGCGACGCCTGGGCACGGGCGCTGGACTCGCTCGCCCCGGATTCCGCCTCGGCCGGGCCCGCGGCAGGCCGCCCGGATGCGGCCGCGCGCCGGCAATGGCTCGAGCAAGCGCAGGCGGACTACGCCCGCTGGCGCGAGCCGCGCCAGCAGCCGGGGGAGCTCGACTATCCCGCGGCGATCCTGCATCTGGACCGTACCCTGCCGCCGGATGCGATCATCGCGAACGGCGCAGGCAACTTCGCCTCCCCGCTGCACCGGTTCTATCGGCACCGCCAGCACAAGACGCAGCTCTCGCCGAGCTCGGGGGCGATGGGCTACGGCGTCCCGGCGGCCATCGCGGCGGCCCTGCGCCATCCCGGCCGGACCGTGCTGGCAGTGACGGGCGACGGCGACTTCCTGATGACCGGGCAGGAGCTCGCCACCGCCCGCCAGTACGGCGCGGCCATCACCGTGCTGCTGGTCAACAACGGCATGTACGGTACGATCCGCATGCACCAGGAGCGCCATTTCCCCGGCAGGGTCCACGGCACCGACCTGGCCAACCCGGAGTTCGACGCGCTGGCGCGCGCCTACGGCTGCTTCGGAGAACGGGTCACACGCACCGGGGAGTTCCCGGCCGCGCTGGAGCGGGCGCTCCAGGCCAACCGCAGCGGCATTCCGGCGCTGCTGGAGCTGGTGGTGGATCCGCAGGCCATCACGGCGAACCAGACCCTGGACGAGATCCGCAGGGCGGCGCGAGGAGAGAAGTAACGATGCCTGATGCAGTACCAAGCCACGGCGATGCCGACGCGACCAGCGCGCTTGCCCAGCTCAAGCGGTTCACCACGGTGGTCGCGGATACCGGAGACTTCAACTCGGTCAAGGCATATGCCCCGCGGGATGCCACCACCAACCCGACCCTGATCCTGAAGGCGGTACGCATGCCGGAGTATGCCGGCCTGCTGGATCGCGCCCGCGACGAGGCCAGGAAAGGCACGGGCGGCAAGGGCAGCGACAACGAAGTCGAGGAAACCTGCGACCGCCTGCTGATCGCGTTCGGCCGCGAGATCCTGGACATCATCCCCGGGCGGGTCTCCACGGAGGTCGACGCGCGGCTGTCCTTCGATACCGAGGCGACGATCGCCAAGGCGCGCCGCCTGGTCGCGCTCTACGAGGCGGCCGGCATCACCCGCGACCGCGTGCTGATCAAGGTGGCTGCCACCTGGGAGGGAATCGCGGCGGCCGAGCGGCTGGAGCGCGACGGCATCCACTGCAACCTCACGCTGCTCTTCGGCTTCCCGCAGGCGGTCGCATGCGCGGACGCCGGCGTCACGCTGATCAGCCCCTTCGTCGGCCGCATCTACGACTGGTACCGGCGCAAGGAGAACCGCGACTACACGGCCGAGGAAGATCCCGGCGTGCAGTCGGTTCGGCGCATCTACACCTATTTCAAGCGCTTCGGCTACCAGACCGAGGTGATGGGCGCGAGCTTCCGCAACGTCGGCCAGGTGCTCGCCCTCGCCGGCTGCGACCTGCTCACGATCAGTCCGGACCTGCTCGACGAGCTCGAGCGCTCCAGGCAGACGGTGGCGCGAAAGCTGGACCCGGCGGCGGCCGAGGGCGCGCGTGTCGTGCGGGAGCGATTCGAGGAGAGCCGGTTCCGCTTCGAGATGAACGAGGACGCGATGGCGACCGAGAAGCTGGCCGAGGGTATTCGCACGTTCGCCGCGGACATCCGCGCACTGGAACAACTGGTGGCCGCCGCAGCGTGATCGCGGTAGCCGTGCCGTCCCCTGCAAGGCTCGCCGCGGTCGGGCTTGCCCTGCTGCTGTCTGCGTGCGCCGCGCCGGACGGCGCCAGCCGAGCCGACGCCGGCGCGCGCGATGCATCGCTCGAATGCGCGGATTTCCTCGGCGAGCTCGACCGGGTGATCGACGTGGCGGGCGTGCGCGATGCTGGCGAGCACCGCATCGCCGGCTT
>JAEWGX010000092.1 GCA_023388075.1 Pseudomonadota bacterium | reverse complement strand
CGCGTTGACCGCGCGCATCGGGCCGGCTCTCGGCACGCGACGGTTCGCTGCGCGGCTGCGCGCCTCCGGGCGCCGGGGGAGCCAGCGCGACCGGCGGCTGCGCCGGCTCGGTCCCCGCGGGCGAGGTGACCGTGGTCACCGTGGAAAGGCTGGTCGTCCCCTCACCGGCCGGCGCGGCCGGGCCGTCGGCTCGCGGCGCGATCGCGCCGGATGCGCTGGGGCTGCCGGAGTCGTTGCGCGACTGCCCCGGATGCGCCTCCTCCTGGGACGCGGTAGCGCCGGGCGCGGCAGCGAGCTCCAGCGGCAGGTCGCGCGAGGGCTGCGGCTCGGACTCGAGCACGAGCGGCACGACGACGGCGGCGAGGAGGCAGAGGCAGATCGCGCCGACCAGGCGGTGGCGGGCACGCTTCTTCTGTGCGAGGGACGGATCGATGGCGCCGTCACCAGGAGAACGACTTTGCTGGCGCGACATCAGTGGCTGTTCACGCGTTGCGACCGCCTGCGAGCGCGTCGGCGACGGTCAGGAAGGAACCGAACACGACGATTCTATCATTCTGACCCGCCCGTTCCCTCGCGAGCGCCACCGCGTCGGCCGCCGTGGGCACGCACGCAACGGCCGGGTCGTCCTCCGAATGGGCGGTCACTCCCGCATCGCGAAGGCGCGCGGCAAGCGCCGCGGCGCTGCTGCCCCGCGGCCCTGGCAGGCTGCAGCAGATCCAGCGCTCCACCACCGGCAGCATGTGCGCGATCACGCCGTCGATGTCCTTGTCGGACAGCATGCCGAAGACCCCCCAGGTCCGGCGAAAGAAGCCCATGCTGCGCAGGTTGTGCGCGAGGTGCGCGGCCGCATGGGGGTTGTGCGCGACATCGAGCACCACGACCGGCCGTCCCGGCAGCACCTGGAAGCGACCGGGCAGCGTCAGCCCGGCGAAGCCGCGGCGCACGTCCTGGGCGGTGACCGCCAGCCGGTCGCGCACCGCCTCCAGTGCGGCGAGCACGCCGGCAGCGTTCTGAAGCTGGTTGGCCCCGCGCAGCGCAGGGTAGGCAAGCCCGCCGCGGCGCTGCTCGCGTCCCGCCCACGCCCATTGCTGCCGATCGCCGCCGAGCCGGAAGTCGCGACCGAGGAGCCGCAAGTCGGCGTCGATCTCGCGCGCGTGGTCCAGCACCGACTGCGGTGGCTGGGGGTCGCTGCAGATCGCCGGGCGCCCGGGGCGCATGACGTGGGCCTTCTCCCAACCGATGCGCTCGCGCGAGTCGCCGAGATACTCGGCATGGTCGAGGTCGATGCTGGTGAGGATGGCGCAGTCGGCGTCGACGATGTTGACCGCATCGAGCCGCCCCCCCAGGCCGACCTCCAGCACCAGCGCGTCGAGCGACTGCTCGCCGAAGAGGCGCAGGATCGCGAGCGTGGTGAACTCGAAGTAGGTGAGGCTGGTCTCGCCGCGCGCCGCCTCCACCGCCTCGAGCTGCGCCACCAGCTCCGCGTCGCTCGCTTCCCGGCCGTCGATGCGCGCGCGCTCGTTGAAGCGCAGCAGGTGCGGCGAGGTGTAGGCGCCCACGCGATACCCCGCCGCGAGCAGGATTCCCTCCAGCATCGCGCAGGTCGATCCCTTGCCGTTGGTGCCGGCGACCACGAACTTGACGCCCGGCAGGCGCAGCGCGAGCCGGTCGGCCACGGCGCGTACCCGGTCGAGCCCGAGGTCGATCGGCCGTGCATGCAGCCGCTCGATCCGCTCGAGCCACTCGGCCAGGGACGTCATGGGGCGAGGGGCAAGACCAGGGACCCGCCGGCGCCGGTCAGGCGGTGACGGGCGGCTGCTTCATCAGCAGCGCGATCAGGCTCGCGATCTCGTTGCGCAGGTGGCGGCGGTGCACGATCATGTCGATCGCGCCCTTCTCCAGGAGGAACTCCGAGCGCTGGAATCCGTCGGGCAGCTTCTCGCGCATCGTCTGCTCGATCACCCGCGGCCCCGCGAAGCCGATCAGCGCGCCGGGCTCCGCGATCACCACGTCGCCGAGGAAGCAGAAGCTGGCGGAGACGCCGCCCATGGTGGGATCCGTGAGCACCGAGATGTAGGGCACCCGCTCGGCGGAGAGCCGGGTAAGCGCCGCGGAAGTCTTGGCCATCTGCATGAGCGAGATCAGCCCTTCCTGCATGCGCGCGCCACCCGATGCGGAGATGGAGATGAACGGGGAGCGGCGCTCGATCGCCGCCTGCACGCCGCGGGCGAAGCGCTCTCCCACCACCGAGCCCATCGAGCCGCCCATGAACTCGAACTCGAAGCAGGCCACCACCACCGCAAGCGTCTGGATCGAGCCGCTCATCACGACAAGCGCCTCGGTCTCGCCGGACTCCGTTGCCGCCTGCGAGAGACGGTCCGGATACTTTCGGCTGTCCTTGAACTTGAGCGCATCGACCGGCCGCACCTCCGCGCCGATCTCCGCGCGGCCATCCGCATCCAGCAACCGATCCAGGCGCACCCGCGCCTTCACCCGCATGTGGAACTCGCACTTCGGGCAGACGTTCTGGTTCTTCTCGAGATCGGTGGAATAGAGCACCGCGTCGCACGACGGGCACTTGATCCACAGCCCCTCGGGGACGGACTTCCCCTTGCCGGTTCCATCCGAGCGCTTGAGTCCGGGGGGCAGTATCTTGTCGAGCCAGGTCATCGGTCGGGTCGTCGCCTCGTTTGCCTGCGGCTCATGGCCGCGGATTGTCGTTGCGCGCCGCCGCGCCGTCCATCGCCGCGCGGATCGGCTCGAGCAGGGCGTGCACGCGGGCCGTGGCCCCAGCCGGATCGCCCTCCTCCAGCGCTTCGATCACGCGGCTGCCGATCACCACCGCGTCGGCGAAGCCGGCGATCCGCCGCGCGGTCTCGCCGTCCTTGATCCCGAAGCCGACGCCGATCGGAAGGCCGGTGGCCTGCTGGATGCGCGGCACCTGCCGCGCGACTTCCCCGATGTCGATGTGGGCCGCACCGGTCACGCCCTTGAGCGAAACGTAGTACACGTAGCCGCTCGCGAGCTTCGCCACCGAGGCGACGCGGTCCTCGCCGGAGGTGGGTGCGAGCAGGAAGATGGGGTCGAGGCCATGATCGCGCATCGCCTCGACGAAGCAGCCCGCCTCCTCCGGCGGGCAGTCGACCAGCAGCACCCCATCGACGCCGGACTCAGCCGCGCGCGCCGCGAAGGCGGCCATGCCCATGCGCTCCACCGGATTCGCGTAGCCCATCAGCACGACCGGCGTCGACTGGTCGGTGCGACGGAACTCGGCGACGTACTCGAGCACGTCGGCCAGCCCGATGCCCGAGGCAAGCGCGCGGTCGTTCGCGCGCTGGACCACCGGGCCGTCGGCCATCGGATCGGAGAAAGGCACGCCGAGCTCGATCACGTCCGCGCCGGCCGCCACCATCGCATGCATCACCGGCACGGTCGAGTCCGGCTCCGGAAAGCCGCTGGTCACGTAGGGAACGAGGGCACAGCGCGCCTCGGTGCGAAGGCGGTCGAACGCCGCCGCGATCCTCGACATGGATCAGAGCTCCAGCCCGGCGCGCTGAGCGACGGTGTGCATGTCCTTGTCGCCGCGACCGGACAGGTTGACGAGAATGGTCTGGTTGGCCGGCAAGCTCCTGGCGAGCCGCGTCGCGTAGGCGAGCGCATGGCTCGACTCGAGCGCCGGAATGATGCCCTCGATCCGGCAGCAGGCGTGGAAGGCGGCAAGCGCCTCATCGTCGTCGACGACGACATACTCCGCGCGCCCGCTGTCCTTGAGCCAGGCGTGCTCCGGCCCCACGCCGGGATAGTCGAGCCCGGCGGAAACGGAATGGGTCTCGGTGATCTGGCCGTTCCGGTCCTGCAGCAGATACGTGCGATTGCCGTGGAGCACGCCCGGGGCGCCGGCGTTGAGCGAGGCCGCGTGCCGCCCCGAGTCGATGCCCTCGCCCCCCGCCTCCACGCCGACCAGCTTCACATCCGCATGGTCGATGTACGGATAAAAGATGCCGGCCGCGTTGGAGCCGCCGCCGACACAGGCGACGACGTAGTCCGGCTGGCGTCCGATCAGCTTGGGCATCTGCGCCTTGCACTCCTCGCCGATCACCGACTGGAAGTCGCGCACCATCATCGGATAGGGATGCGGCCCGGCCACCGTGCCGATGATGTAGAAGGTGTTGGCGACGTTGGTCACCCAGTCCCGCATCGCCTCGTTGAGCGCGTCCTTGAGCGTGCGCGAGCCGGAATCCACCGGCACCACCCGCGCGCCGAGCAGCTTCATGCGGTAGACGTTCTGCGCCTGCCGGGCGACGTCCTCGGACCCCATGTACACCACGCACTCGAGCCCGTAGCGGGCCGCGATGGTCGCGGCAGCCACGCCGTGCTGCCCGGCGCCCGTCTCGGCGATCACCCGGGGCTTGCCCATCCGGCGAGCGAGCAGCGCCTGCCCGATGCAGTTGTTGACCTTGTGGGCGCCGGTGTGGTTGAGGTCCTCGCGCTTCAGGTAGATCTGCGCGCCGCCGAGCTCCGCGGACCAGCGCCGCGCATGGTAGATGGGCGTGGGGCGGCCGACATAGTGCTCCAGCTCGTCGTTGAACTCGGCGATGAACTCCGGGTCCTCGCGATAGCGCTGGTAGGCCTCGCGCAGCTCCGCGAGGGCATGCATCAACGTCTCGGCGACGAACACCCCGCCATAGGGGCCGAAGTGTCCGGTGGCGTCAGGCAGGTCGTATGGCTTCATCGATCCGGATGTGAGGAGCGTCCATCGGCGCGGCGGACTGCCTCCATGAATTGCTCCATTCTACCTACGTCCTTCTCCCGGGCCGTCGCACCCTGGATTCCGCTGGACGTGTCGACCGCGAACGGCCGCAGCCGCGCGATCGCCGCGCCCACGTTCGCGGCGTCGAGGCCGCCGGACACGACGAGGCGGCCTCGACCGCCCTCGGGCACGAGCGACCAGTCGAACGCGCGCCCGCTGCCACCATAGCCGACGCTCGCGCTGTCGAGCAGCCGGCATTCCGCGTGGTGCCAGGTATCGAGCGCCGCGGCCACCTCCGCCGGCGAGGCACCCACGCCGCCCTCGCCGATCCGGATCGCCTTCCACCAGCGCAGCGGAAGCGTCGCCGCCGCCGCCGGCGTCTCGTCGCCGTGAAGCTGCGCCACGTCCAGACCCACGCGCCGCGCGACCGCGGCGATCTCCTCCGGCGGCGCATCGACGAAAAGTCCGACCGCCGTGACCCAGGACGGCAACCGGCGTCGCAGCGCCGCCGCGGTGTCGGGGTCCAGGAGCCGGGGGCTGCGGGGATAGAACACAAAGCCGATCGCGTCGGCACCGAGCGCCACCGCGGCGTCCACGTCCGCGGGCCGCACGAGCCCGCAGAACTTCACGTGAGTTCGGCGAGGCTCAGCGCGGGCGTCGCGATCGGTAGCTGCCATGCCGAATCATAGCGAACCGAAGCGAGATAGAGCCCGGCCGCGGCGAAGGTCGGCGCGGCCTGCGAACGATCGCGGGCCTGGAGCACCTGGTGCAGCCAGCCCACGGGGCGGCGGCCGTCCCCCACGTAGACGAGCGAGCCGACCAGGTTGCGGACCATGTGATGCAGGAACGCATTGGCAGTCACCGCGAGCAGCACGAACCTGCCGTCCCGGACGACTTCGATCGACTCGATGACGCGCACCGGGCTGGCTGCCTGGCAATCGCTGCCGCGAAAGGACGAGAAATCGTGCCGGCCGAGCAGGCAGGCCGCCGCGTCCCGCATGCGGGCGCAGTCGAGCCGGCGGTGAGTCCATCCGGCCCGCTCACGCCACAGGGGCGGCTGGACGGGATCGTCGATCAGCAGGTACCAGTAGGTACGCGCGGTGGCGGCGAAGCGCGCGTCGAAGTCGCCGTTGACCGTCACCGCCCAGCGCATCGCCACCGAGTCCGGCAGGAACGCATTGACGCCGCGCACCCAGGCGCTGGCCGGGCGCACCGCGTCGGTGTCGAACTGCACCACCTGCTGCATGGCATGGACGCCGGCGTCGGTGCGGCCGGCGCAGCGGGTCGCAATCGGATGGCCGGCAATGCGCGCGATCGCCGCCTCCACCACGTTCTGCAGCGCCGGGCGCGGTGTCGCGCCCGGCGGCTGCACCTGCCAGCCGCAGAACCCGGTGCCGTCGTACGAGACGCCGCAAACCCAGCGGGTGGCGCCGGGCGGGTGGTTGTCGGGCACGTCGACTGTGGTCACTGGCGAGGGCGGCCTGCGCCGCGATGCTTTCGGAATGGCGGAAGTCTGCCGGAAAAGCAAGAGGCCGGGATGTCCCGGCCTCCGGCTGAGCGCTCATCCGCCCCGCGAGGCGGATGCGCAGGGGTCTCAGATGCTCGAGAGGAGCTCCCGGGCCTTCTGCTGCTGCGACGGATCCCCGCCGCGCACCACTTCCTGGAGCAGCTCACGGGCACCTTCCTTGTCGCCGATCTCGCCATAGGCGGAGGCGAGGTCCAGCTTGCTCGCCATCTCCTGCCACTGGCTCGAGCCGGCCCCGGCCACCGTCTGCGGACCCGCGATGGTGGACGGCGAAAGATCCAGGCCGATCGCCGAGAGGTCCATGTCCGTGCCGGTCGACTCGGGCTTGGCGCCGGTCTGGGTGCTCAGTCCCTCCAGCGACGGGACGTCCACGTGGAACGGCTCGTTGACATCCCGATCCTGGGCCGGCGCGGAGGGCTCGTCCAGGTCCAGCGACGGCAGGTCCACGCTCGGCATGGCGCTCAGGGGGCCGCCGCGCGAGACGGCGAACTCGCCGGCATCGTCGTAGTCCTGGCCGTGGCGCGCCGTGGTGGTCTCGAGCGTGCGGTCCAGATCCAGGTTGAAGTCCAGGTCCGCCATGCCGGTGTCCGGCGCCTCGGCACGGACTTCCTCGGCCTGCGACTGGGGCATGCGCTCCGCCACCTCGTCGCCGGCCACGCTGGGCGCGCCGCCGAAGTCCGACGATCCGACCAGCGTGTCACCCGGGCGCTGGGCATAGCTGCCCGCCGCGGCCGCGGCCGCGGCCATCGCCGTCGCCGCCGCTGCCCGGCCGAAGCTGCTGTTGGTGGCCGCCGGCGCGGCACCACCGGTATAGAGCGGGTTGTCCGCGTCCAGGGCGAGGCCCATGGTGGCCACCTTCGGCCACTCCTCGTTCTGCCCGCCGGTCATGTCGTGCATTTCGCGAGCCATCGATTCGAACGACTGCGCGTCCTTGCGACCGGAGTAGATCTCCATGAGCTTCAGGCGGATGGCCTGGCGCTCCGGCTGGCGCTTGAGGGCCTCCTTGAGGATCTCCTCGGCCTGCGCCTCGCGGCCGTAGGCGATGTAGACGTCCGCCTCGGCGATCGGATCCACCTCGGTCGGGCTGGCTTCGCCCATCGCCGTGACCTGCGTGTGCGTCGATCCGGTGGTGGTGTCGACGCTGTGGCCGCCAGTGGTGCCGAAGAGCGAGTTCGTGGTGAACGCATCCGCCGCGACGAGGCTGTCCTCGAAGCGCTCCACCTTGCGCCGGCGCAGCGCCAGCCAGAGGCCGAAGCCACCGAGCAGGGCCAGTCCGCCGAGGCCGGGCAGCACCATCGGGTTGCTCATCATGTCGTCGAAGAGGCCGGGCTCGGCCACCGGCTCGACCGGCGTGGCCGCGACCGGAGGACGGGCCGGCGCAGCCGGCGGCGTCGTGGACTGGGCCGAGGCCGCATCCGGTGCCGACGACGATGCGCCAGCGGTCGATTCCGACGCAGGCGCTGGCGCGGCGGAAGAAGCCGACGACGGCGCGCTGCCCGCGGCATCCACGGCTGGCGACGGGCTGCTCGCCGTGGAGGACGGCGCCGGATCCGCCGAGGATGCCTGCGGCGTCGACGCCATGGAAGGCGAGGCCGGGCTCGATCCGGTACCCGCGGTCGACGGCGCGGTCGACTCCGACGGCATGGAGCCCGCAGACGGCGCCTCCGTGGCCGCCGGCGACTGGGACGCCGCGCTGGACGCGGCTGGCGTCGCGCCGCGGGCGCCTGCCGCCGCGCCCGCAACCGCACCGCTCACCGCGGCGCCGGAAACCCGCGCCTGGTCGAGCTGGGCCTGCAGGTCCGCGAGCGACTTGTTCTTCAGCTCGACCATCTTCTGCAGGTCGGCGACGTTGCGTTCGAGCTCGGCGACCCGGCTGTTGGCCTCCGTCAACGCGGCATCGCGAGCGATCTGTGCCTCCGCGTCGCGCGAGCCGACAGCGCCGGCCTTGCCGTCGACCGCCTCTGTCGAGCGGGAGAGCTTCAACTGATCCGTGGCCGGCGCCTGGGCCGCCCGGTCCTCCACCTGCGCCGACACCGAGCCGCTCGCCGTGGTACCGGAGCCGCTCTGGGCCACCTCGGTCGGCGTGCCGGCGAGGCGTTCCTTGTAGGCACGGAAATCCCGCGCCGCGACCCGAAGCTGGCGGCGCGCAGTGGCGGCGTCGACCGCCGTCATGGCGGACGCCTCGGGAATGGTGAGCGTGCGCCCTTCGCGGATCAGGTTGGGGTTGTCGTCGATGAAGGCGCCGCGGTTCGCCTGGTAGATCGCGACGATGGTCTGTTCGAGCGTGGCGGCGGCTGGCTTGTAGGCGGCGGCGATCTTGCCGAGCGTGTCGCCGCGCGCGACGGTGACGGTATCGGAGCCGGCACCGCCGGCAGCGGCCGTCGGCGCGGACTGTACCGGACGCGTGGCCACCGGGGCGGCCGGCGCGACGCTGCCGGAGGCAGTCGGGGCTGCGGCAGCCTGCGCCGGCGCGGCTTCACGCGCC
>JAEWGX010000124.1 GCA_023388075.1 Pseudomonadota bacterium | reverse complement strand
CGTGGCGGCGGCTTCCGCGTCGGCCCCAGCCGGGGAGGGCGGCGGCAACCGGGCGGGCGGGGAGCGGGCACGCCGGGCCGACGCCAGATCCGGCCTCGGCTACAAGGAGAGTCGGGAGCTCGCCGGACTGCCGGCGCGAATCGAAGCGCTCGAGCGGGAGCAGCAGCGCCTGCAGGACGCGATGGCCGAGCCGGAGTTCTACAAGTCGCCGGCCGACGAGATCCGCGCCCACCAGGCACGGCTTGCGGCGCTGGAGGAGGAGATCGACGCGACCATGGCGCGGTGGGAGCAGCTCATGGAGAAGGAGTCTCCGACAGCCCCCTAGCGGCGTTCGGAGGCACCGGAGACATGCGCCGACGGTTCCGCGCCGCCGTTGACGACAGTCTCCACCGCCTGCCGGCGGCTCCAGACCGACGGCAACTCGTGCAGCGCGGCGTTGCCGGCCACGGGTGGCTCCGGCGGGTGGTGAAGCGCATCGTCGGCGGGTGCCTGCATCCGCAGCGCTGCCTCATGCGCAGCCGGCTCCGGCGCGGCGGCGGCCATCGCATCGCTCTGCCGTGCCCAGAGGCGGCTGATCTCGCGCTTGAAGAACGGGTAGAGCAGCGGCGCCGTCACCAGCCCCGGCACGCCGAAGAGGGCTTCACCGGTCAGCATCGCCGCGAGGATCTCCCAGGAAGCCACCGAGACCCGCGAGCCGACCGTGCGCGCGTTGATGAAGTACTCGGTCTTGTGGATCGCGATCAGGTAGACCAGCGAGGCGATGGCGAGCCACGGTGAAACCGCGAACGAGATGAGCGCGAGCACCGTGTTGGCCAGCAGGTTGCCCAGCACCGGCAGGATGCCGGTCATGAGCGTGAACATGCAGAGGAGCCCGCGGAAGGGCAGCACGAAGCCGAACGCGGGGAGGATGACGAAGAGGTAGAGGGCCGTCATCGAGGTGTTGAAGACGGCGATGCGCAGCTGCGCGATCACCACGCGCTCCAGGATCAGCAGCAACCGGGAGATGAAGTACTCTTCCGAGTGCAGCCGGCGCGGCCGCCAGGTCGCCACCGCCGCGAGCGCGCCGACCAGGATGGCGAAGAGCCCCTGGATGATGATGTGCACCACCGTCCCGCCCAGGCTCCCGAGCTCCGCCGCCTTGCTGCGAAGCAGGGCGAACGCCTGCGACTTGAGTGCGGTCAGGTCCTCCGGGATGGTGGTCGCCAGGGATTCCGGCAGCGCGTGGCGCAGCACGTCGAGCGATCCCTCGATGCGCAGCAGGAAGATGCGCAGGTCGTTGGTGTAGCCCAGCCGGATCGTCCAGAAGGTGATGAGCACGAAGACCGTGATCACCAGCACCCCGACGATCGCTCCGCTCACGCCGGCGGCCCAGCGCGACACGTCCTCGACGGCAGGCGCCGGCCCGCGGGCATGGCCGTTCACCTTGACGATCCGGTCCGCCAGCAGGCAGGTCCAGGCATAGACCAGGAGACCCAGCAAGGCGGGGACGATCAGGCCTTTCCACACGATCACCAGCGCGGCGAGTGCGGTGACGACCAGGCCCAGGACGGGCAGCCATTTCGGTTTGATCAGCATCGATCGTGGGCGGGTTCCGACGGGACAGTGTATCCGCATGCCCGAAGCCCCGACCCTGAAGTCCGGCGTCTGGCCTCCAAACCTGCAACAATCCGACATCCCGGAGGGGTGAGATAGGTCACGGCGTGCGGCGCGCGTCGGTGCTGCAATCCGTCCGGGAGCCCAACAACCCCATCAAGCATGCGAATCCTCTTTGGCATCATGTCGGCAGTCCAGCCAGCGGCGACCGTGGCAAGCCTCGTCGACGCCCTCGGACCGGAGCATCCAGTCATGCTGCACCATGACTGGGCGCAGCAACCCGATTTCAGGCTCCAACGGCCCAACCTCTCGTATGTCGAGGAGCCGGAGCGCACCGGCTGGGCCAACTGGGGGTTTTCCCGCGGCATCCTGCGGCTGGTACGGGAAGCCATGGCCCGGGAGCGCTTCGACTACTTCCAGCTATTGAGCCCGACATGCCTGCCGGTGCGGCCGATCGAGGAGTTCGAGGCTCACCTCGGCGCCGTGCGCGCCGACTTCCTGGTGGACGCGGTCCGGCTGGACTGCGACGCGCACGCCCTGATGAGCCATGGCTGGCGCGCTTTCGCGGCCGCCGACACGCCGCGCCAGCGGGTACTGCGGCGTGCACGGAAGTGGTACTTCGGGAACGGCGTGGCGGTGGAGAATCGTGACGGGCTTTCCTTTCCGGTGGACTCGCTCGCCCGGGCGGGCGGACTGGATGGTATCCGCGCGAGGGCCGGTTGGGCGATCACGAGGCTCGCGGCGAGGGGATATGGCTTCAGCCATCCATTCGGGGCGTCTTTCCCGTGCTATGCCGGCAGTACCTGGTTCACCGCATCACGGCGCGGGTGCGCCCATCTGCTCGAGCGGGCCGACGACGAGACGCTTACCGCGATCTTCGCCCGGATGCACATGGGCGACGAGATGTATTTCCCGAGCATCTTCAGGAACTCGGGCCTGCCGTGCGCACCCGCGGTCCACTACATCGCCCGGTTCATAGACGCCCGGCCGGCCTGGTTCGACATCACCAGCCTCGAGGAGATCCGGCGCTCCGGCGCCTACTTCGCCCGCAAGTTTCCGGAGGATCCGAAGAGCCCGGTCCGGCAGGCGGTCAGGCAGATGCTCGCGACCGAGCAGGATCGGGCGCCGGCGCTCGCCCGGCGCGGCTGAAGAGACCGCGAGGGCGCGTCCGCGTTCCGCGGACCCGCCGATCAGTACTCGTTGAGCGAGGCCCCGAGCAGCGTGATGTGCGACGTCGCCATCACGGAGGCGAGCTGGGCGATCTCGCCCGCCTTCGTGCGGTCCTTGCGACCCACGATGAGCGCGCCGCGGGCGCGCTGGCAGATGACGAGCGCGTCGGAAGCTTCCTGGGCGGAGGGCGTGTCGATGAGGATGACGTCGTAGCGGCCGGCAAGGATGTTCAACAGCTCGATGAACGTCTCGCGGCCGAGGAGCTCCTGAGGGTTCGGGGGCTGCGGGCCCGACGGGAGCACCGACAGGTTCGGCAACGTCGGGAAGTCCATGATCTCCTCGAGCCCGGCGCGACCGCTCAGGATTCCCGAAAGTCCCATGGGGTTGCGCAGCCCGAAGTTGAGGTGCTGCGTCGGGTGGCGCAGGTCACCGTCGATGATGAGCGTGCGCTCGCCGATCTGGGAGAAGGCCACCCCGAGGTTCGCGCAGACGAAGCTCTTGCCGTCACCCCTGTCCACGCTGGTGATCGCCAGCGTGGAGCGCCCGGGCGTGCCGTCGAACCAGCGGGTCATCAGCTGGCTGCGCAGGCCGCGCAGCGCCTCCGCGAAGGGCGAATAGGGATTGACCGCGCTCGTCACCGTATCCGGCAACGCCAGGGCGGTGGCGCGAGCCGATGAGTAGCCGAACTGCAGCGCGAGCGCCTCGTCCACGTCCGCGTGGGAAACGAGCCGCATCCGGATCGCGGTTTCACCGAAGCGCTGGCCGGTGATGCGCTGCTCGTTGAGAACCAGGTCGATCTGGTCCTGGCGCAGCTTGCCGTTGGCAACGAGGATGGCGCCCATCATGAGCGCGGCCCGGTTGGCCAGGGCGTTGGGATTCAGCGGGGGCGTACCCGACTCGTTGGCGACTAGGTTGGAGCCGGTTCGCCGCTCGTTGTCGGTCCGATTGTTCATGGTTTCTTGCATGGGGCCTTCGTGCTAGACATGATGACTGCGGTGAACGGTGCCTGACGCCGGTGCGGGCAGCCTGACGGTGGACCTGCGTGATTCTCCATGATTGAGACCGCTACCCGGCGATTGGCAGTCGGATTTATCCGACAACCGGTCGTCGATACCCGACCCGGGCAGGAGCCGGGCCTGGGCAGTAGGCATTGTCGACGGGTCCAGGCGCCTGCGGGTGGCAGAATCGCACACTCGTGCCGCACCGGTGCGCGCGGGCCCTCGATTCGCCCAGCTGGTCACAATGCAGTCACAATCGGGTGGCCGGTGAAACGACTGCTTTCAATAAAGGGCAAGGCAGGCGAAGAGCGGGGAGAGCGACACGGGGTCTGCGGGCTCGCTTGACCCCTGGAAGATCAGGGGCGCCCGCGCCGCCCGTCGGCTGGCGTCAACCGCCCGTCACCGAGGGCGTTCTCAGCTGGCTGCGGCTGCCCGGCGGACGGCATTTGCGTCTTCGCCGCAATCGCCTCATCGACCACACTCTTGGCGGGCAGGACGTCATTCTTGCGATAATGACGGATTCAACGGTGCCGTCTCGGTGGGCCGTTCGCGTTGCGCGTGATGAATCTCATGGTCCGGCACCAGGGCGCAACAGACAATGCCGATTCGAGTGTTGATGACCAGGTAATCCCACTATGCGCTTCGATATGCTCTTCGGTATCCTCAGATCGCGATTCTGGCTGATCGCCGCCGTGTTGGCGGTGACCACGCTCGCGGCGGTCACCGGTAGCCTGCTGATGAGCAAGCGCTACAGCGCCACCACCACGATCCACGTCGATGTCGACACGATCGACTCCGCGACCGGCCAGACCGTCTACTCGCGCGAAACGGTGAGGAACAATCTCGCCACCCAGATCGAGGTGATCCGCAGCGATGCCGTGGTCGGGCGGGTGATCCGATCGCTGGGCCTCGACCGCGACCCGGACATGCAGGTCGCCTGGATCGAAGGCACGGAAGGCAAGGGTGACATGACAGCGTGGCTGAGCAATCGGCTCCTGCGCAACATGGAGGCCAAGGCATCCCTGGACGGGACGACCATCAGCTTGACGGTCGAATCCGGCTCGCCGCAGCGGGCCGCGGATCTCGCCAATGCGTTCGCCGAGTCCTACAAGGCTGCCGCCTTGGAGCTCAAGACGAAGCCCGCGCAGGAGTACGCGCAGCGGTTCGAGGAGCAGACCAAGAAGTACAAGGACGCGGTGGAGCTGGCGCAGAAGAAGCTGTCCGACTTCCAGCGCCAGAGCGGCATCATCACCTCGGACGAGCGGATCGACATCGAGAACATCCGGCTGCAGGAGCTCTCCTCGGAGCTGGTCCAGTTGCAGGCGCAGCTGAACGATGCCCGGTCGCGCCGCGATGCGGCGGCGCGTGGAGGCGACCAGGCGATTCCCGAAGTCGTGCAGAGCGTGCTGATCCAGACCCTCACGTCGGAGCTCGGCCGCGCCGAAGCCCGGCTCGGCCAGATCGCTTCGCAGTACGGCGCCAACCATCCCGCACGGCTCGCGGCGGTGGCGGAAGTCGACGAGCTGCGTCGGCGCCGCCAGGCGGAGATCGCCCGGGTGAAGGAAGGCATCCTCAGCCACTTCTCGATCACCAACCAGCGCGTGCGGGATACGTCCGCGGCGCTGGAAGCGCAGAAGACCAAGGTCCTCGGCCTGAAGGGCAAGCGCGACGAGCTGGCCATCTATCAGCGCGAGCTCGAGAGCGCCCAGCGGGCCTATGACCTGGTGGCGCGCCGCCTGACCGAGACCACCGTCGGCATGAGCGCCGGGCTTTCCAACATCAGCATCCTGACGCCGGCCACCGTGCCGCTGCTGCCGACGCGTCCCAACCTGGTGCTGAACACCCTGGTCGGAGTGTTCCTCGGCCTGTTCCTCGGCTTGCTCGCAGCCTTCACGCTCGAGGCGGCTCAGCGTCCCCTGCGCAGCGCGGACGACCTGCTCGAGGCTGCCGGCATCCCGGTGCTCGCGGTCCTGCCCTCGTCCCGATCCACTCGTGCCCAGCGTCTGATCGGCGGCACCGGTCCTTCGGTAGCCCCGCCATCGTTGCGCTTGGGCAACAGTTGATCCGGTCCGGTCGACGAGCGTGATGCGCCTGGCCGCAACCCAGCCTCGGGCATTGCCTATCGCGGTGACCCTGGGCTTCGTCGTCGCCGGCGCGGTCGCCGGGCTGGTGGTGGCAACCGGCAACCTGGTCCTGATCGCGCTGGTCATGGGCGCGGTCGCGGGTATCGTCCTGCTCAACGCCTTGCCGCTGGCGGTCTGGCTCCTGCTGGTCGGCATCTTCCTGATCAACGGGCCGGTCGCCTACTTCATGCCGGGGCTCGCTCGCATCTCCTGGCTCTTCTCGCTGCTCGGCGTCTTCATGACCGGGGCGGCGTTGCTCTACGCTGCCGTCGGCCGCAAGCGCCCGGCATACCCGATGCCGCGGTTCGTCTACCTGTCCCTGGCGTTCGTGGCGCTGGTGTTCGTCTCCGCCTTCTTCTCGAACGGGTCGCTGGAAGAAATCGCCGCGGGTGCCAAGCGCCAGTTCCAGTTCTGGGGCGTGATGTTCCTCCTCGCGGTGGTGCCCTTCAGCACCACGACGGTGCGGCGCTGGCTCCTGCTGCTCCTGGGCTTCGCGCTGCTGCAGTTGCCGTTCTCGATGTACCAGAGGGTGGTCCTCATGCCGCAGGTCATGGGCTGGGACGTACCCGGCTTCGTGCCCTTCGACATCATCGTCGGCACCTTCGAAGGGTCCATGAGAGGCGGCGGTGCCAGCGCCATCATGGCGATGTACCTGGTCCTCGCGGCGGTTGGCCTGTACTGCGCCTACCGCGAGCGGCTGCTGGGGACCGCGTCGTTCGTCGTGCTGCTGGCGGTCGTGCTCGTTCCGCTGGGGATCGGTGAGACCAAGGTGGTCCTCATGCTGATTCCGGTGGCGATGTTCTTCGCGTTCAAGGACTACATCCTCGCCCGGCCGTTGCTGTTCCTGGGCGGGATGATCGTCTCCCTGGTCGTGATCGCCGCCCTGGGATACCTGTACTTCATGGTCCAGGTCATGGGCGAGGGCGGCGTCACCTGGGAGGAGAGCCTGGAAGCGACGCTCGCGTACAACGTCGGCGAGAAGGGCTACTACGGCACGGGCGTGAACCGGCTCACCGCGATCCCGTACTGGTTCCAGTCCCAGTCATGGGCCGAGCCGCTGCGCGCCCTGTTCGGCTACGGGCTGGGAAGCTCTTTCGGCGTGGACGGACGTGTACCCCTGGTGGGCCACGTCTTCCTGGCCCACGAGGGCATGCACATCGACCTGGTGAGCCTTTCCCTGCTGCTCTGGGACTTCGGCTTCGTGGGCGCGGCGCTGTTCGTGGCCATACTCCTCGCGGCGACCGCCACGGCCGGTCGGTGCCTTAAACAGGCTCGAAGCTCCTGGGACAGGACCCTCTGCCGCATCCTGCTGGCGAGCCTGGGCACCACCTTCCTGATGTTGTTCTATTCCGCCAGCATCGTCATCCTGGTCAGCCACAGCTTCATCGTGATGTTCACGCTCGGGCTGGTGGCATGGCGCGCCCGGAATGGCCCCCTTCCGGATGACGGCTCGCGTGTCGCCCAGGCCATGCCGTCGATGCCTCGCGCGCGGGCCCGGGGCCCCGCTTTCGTCTTTACCCCGCCGGCGGGCAGTGCCGCCGCCTTTTCTGCCCGGCCGGCGCGGTTCGACCCGGGTATCGCGAGGGCCGAGGCTCGTCGCCCGGCGCCGGACAGCCGGGTCGCTCCAACGACAGGACAGGAACTCGGGCCTCGGGATAGTCGCGGGCGGATAGAGCCGGTCATCGATTCGTCCACCCCGTAGCGTGACGTTGCCCATGTCACGCCGCTCCGGAGGGCGAATTGGCCACACCGGCCCCGTTGGCAGTCCGGCTGCGACGAGAGTGCCGCGCCTGGCCGGCCCGGGCATTCCCATGCATGCAATGACATCCGAAGCGTCCTCCATCGGTATGGCACCCTCCCGATACGCCGTACGGAGATGAATCCCGTAGCCGACAACCCGTACGGTGCCGGGCGCATAAACAAGGGTCTGAAGCACTTCCTCCTGGGAAAGGGCCTGACGTCGATCGCCGGGATCGGCACGTTGCTGCTGGTGATCCGCGGATTGTCGGTCCAGGAGTTCGCGGCCTACTCCGTGCTGTTCGGGCTGGTGGAGCTCCTGCTGGCGGCGACGAACGTCGGCACCGGGCAGGTGTTCACCCGCTTCGTCCCCGAGATCTACAGCCAGGGGTATCACCACGCGCTCCGGCGCCTGATCGTACTGCTGCTGGGTCTGCGCTATGCCGTCCTCGGCGCCGCGGTCCTGGTGCTTTACCACTTCTCCGGTGCGATCAGCGGCTGGATCGGATTGTCCGAGTGGGAATCCGCGTTCAGGATCTATCTTCTCGTGGTCCTGTTCAGGACAGTGACCTCGACGCTGTTCCAGGTCCTCGAGGCGATGCTGCACCAGGGCTCCGGACAGGCCGTGCTCGCGACGGTGACGGTATCGAGGTTCGTGCTGGTTGCGATCGCGTACTCGACCGGCAACCTCGACCTGTTCCATCTCATCTGGCTGGAGGTGCTCACCGACTTCATCGGGGCGGCCCTGATGTCCTGGTCGCTGGCCCGGGCGAGCCGGCTGCCTTCCACGGCCGCGGGCGTGGACGAGCTTGCCTGGATCCGCCGCAACCGCAGCCGGATGGTCTCCTTCGGGTTGAAGGGCTACCTGCAGCACATGATCATCATGCCGTTCAGCGGCGTGGCCAATCGGCTCGTCGTCGGCTCGCAGTTGCCTGGTGCCCAGGTCGCGCTGTTCGGTTTCGCGCAGTCGATATTCGACGTCATGCAGCGGTTCCTGCCGGCTCAGCTTTTCGTGGGGCTGATCCGCCCGGTGATGGCCGCCCGGTACGCCCAGCACACCCGGTTCACGGAGATCCAGACGATCACCAACTTCATCCTCAAGATCAATCTCGCGCTCATCGGCTTCCTTCCGGTCATCGCCTTCGCCGGCGGCGAGCAGGCGCTCCTCGCCTTGACGGCAGGCAAGTACGGCGGCACCGCGGTGTCCCTGCTGTTCCTGATGTCCCTGCTGATCGCCCTCGAATCGTGGAGGCACGTGCTCGATCTGCTCAACCATACGGTCGAACGCTATGGCGTGCTGGTCTTCACCAACGCGATCCTCGGATCGTCGCTGATCCTCGGGATCTACCTTCTGCCGGCGCTCGGGATATTCGCGCTGCCCGCCGCGAACTGCGTCGGCCTGGTGGTCAGCAATCTCATCGTCCTCTGGTGGCTGCGCAAGACCGGATTCGGTCTTGCGCACGACATCAAGTCCGTGATCGGCATCGGGCTCGCGCTGACCCTTGCGATCGTCGTTGCACATTTTTCTAGACCTTACTTCAACGGGTGGATCGTGGTGACGCTTCTCGCAATGGCAGCGTACTCGGCGGGCTGCTACTTTGCCCTCATGCCAAGGGGACAGGAACGCACCTTCTGGTCCAAGGTCCTCGTTGCAGCGAGGGGTTGAGAGGCCACCGTGCGAATCCATGTCTCCGCGTCCGACCGTTACCCTCTTCGCTACGTCGATGTGGTCGAGCTGTTCCTGCGGGAGCTGAACGATCGAGGCGTGGAACAGACGTGGTATGTCCAGGGGACCGGCGCGACCAGCGGGTTGAGGACGGAGTACGTTCGCGGCGTGCGGATCATCGTGTCCCCCGTCCTGCGAGCGGGGGGGCTCGTCGGCAAGCTCCTCGGCAAGCTCGCCTATTGGTCCATCGACACCGCCCTGCTCCTGCGTCTCCTATGGCGCCGCGTCGATCTCATCATCGTCCGGGACAAGTACTGGGCATCGCTGGTCGGGCTGATCGTGGGGCGCCTGACCGGTACGCCCTTCGTCGTATGGATGTCGTATCCGTTTCCCGAAGACGATCTGGAGCGGTCGCGCAGCGCCAAGGGCCCGATGCGATGGCTTCTCGCGGTGAGCGGGCGCTTCGGGCGCCTGGTCTACTACGGCATCGGCATGCGGTTTGCCGACCACTGCTTCGTCCAGAGCGAGAGGATGAAGCAGGAGATGCAGGACAAGGGCATACCCGCCGATCGCATGACGGCGGTGCCCATGGCGGTCTCGGAAGAGCTGCTCGCGCAGGGCGAGCGGCCTTCGCAGCCTGAATCGCCTCCGGTCGTGCTGTACCTGGGAGGGCTGCATCGCGTGCGACGGCTGGAGATCATGATCGACTGCTTCGCCGAGGTGGCGGCGCGGTACGACGACGTCCGCTTCAAGGTTGTTGGAGAGGGCGGCGAGCCCGCGGACCGTCAGCACCTGGAGGCGCTGGTCGCCGAGCGCGGCATCGCGGACCGGGTGCAGTTCACCGGCCAGTTGCCACGGGATGAGGCGCAGCGGCATGTCGCGACCGCGGCAGTGTGCCTCTCGCCGATCCCGGTGACACCGACCCTGCGGGTAGCCTCTCCAACAAAGCTGATCGAGTACCTTGCCTTCTCGAAGCCCGCGGTGGCCAACGACCATCCGGAGCAGTCGATGATCGCGCGGGAGTCGAACGGCGCGATCTGTGTCGAGTGGTCTGCTTCCGCCTTTGCCGATGCCGTGATCTGGTGCCTGGAGAATCCCGCCGAGGCGATCGCGATGGGCGCAAGGGGAAGGGAGTGGGTCAAGGACAACCGGACCTACTCGAAGATCGCGGCCGACGTCCATCGCGAGCTGGTCCGGATCGTTGCGACCCGGGGAGCTGTCGAGTGAGCGACGGCCGTCTGCTTTCCATCAACAACTATCACTACCGACGGGGGGGCGCGGATATCGTCTACCTCGAGCACGCCGCGATGTTCGAGCAGCTCGGTTGGGCATCCGCCCACTTCGCGATGCGCCATCCGCGCAACCTGCCGAGTCCCTGGTCCGAGCACTTCGTCGACGAGATCGAGCTCGGTGGGCAGTACACCTTCGCCGAGAAGGTGAGCAAGAGCCTGAAGGTCATCTACTCCCTGGAGGCCAGGCGCAAGCTGGACCGCGTCATCCAGGACTTCCGGCCGACGATCGCGCACCTGCACAACATCTATCACCACCTGTCGCCGTCGATACTTCACACGCTGCGGGACCGCGGCGTTCCCGTGGTGCTCACGGCCCATGACCTGAAGATCGCCTGCCCCAACTACCGGATGCTGAGCGGCGGCGAGATATGCGAGCGCTGCAAGGGGGGCAGGTATCACAACGTCGTATTGCGACGCTGCGTCCACGGGTCGCTCCCGGCCAGCATCCTCGTGTCCATGGAAGCCACGCTGCATTCCATGCTGGAAACCTACCGCCGCCATGTCGACCGGATCGTCGTGCCGAGCCGGTTCTTCCTGGACAAGTTCGTCGAATGGGGCTGGAGCCCGGGGAAGTTCACCTACATCCCCAACTTCGTCGATTCGCAGGCGCTGGAGCCCGACTTCGAGGCGGGTCGGTACATCCTCTACTTCGGGCGCCTCTCGAAGGAGAAGGGGCTGGACACTCTGGTCCATGCAGCGGCCGCGGCGGCCGTTCCCTTGAAGATCGCCGGAACGGGGCCCGACGAGGAGCAGGTAAGGAGCACGGCGGCCGCGCTGGGTGCGGACGTCGACTTCCTGGGCTTTCGTTCCGGGAAGGATCTCCACGACCTGATCCGGCAGAGTCGGGCCGTGGTGCTGCCATCGGAATGGTACGAGAACGCGCCCCTGAGCGTGCTGGAGAGCTTCGCCCTCGGCAAGCCGGTGATGGGCGCCAGGATCGGTGGGATACCGGAGCTGATCGAGCCCGGGAGCACGGGATGGCTGTTCGACAGCGGCAATCGTGAGATGCTGGCGGAGCTGCTCCGCGAGGTCTGCGCGATCGCTCCCGGCGACATCGCGAGGATGGGGCGTGCCGCGAGAGCCAGCGCCGAGCAGAGATTCAGCAGGAGCGCCTATCTTCGTTCGACACTCGACCTCTACGAGGAGGTAGCCGATGGACATCCCAGCAGGAGAACCGCTTGAAGCGATCCACCTCCGTTGACACCCCGGCCCGCATGCGCGTCAAGGTGGCCGCGGTCGGCCTGAGGGGCATTCCCGATGTCGAAGGCGGCGTGGAGTCGCACGCCCAGAATCTCTATCCGCTGCTCGCCGCTGCCGGATTCGACGTGACCGTGCATGCGCGCAAGGGGTTCGTGCCGGCCGCTGAAGAGTTCGAGTGGCACGGGGTGAAGGTCCTGCCGTCCTGGTCGCCGAAGCGGGCCGGGTACGAGGCGTTGCTCCATTCGCTGATCGCCATCTTCAAGGCCAGGATGCAGGGAGCGGACGTCCTGCATATCCATGCCGTGGGTCCGGCGGTGCTGACGCCGCTCGCCCGCCTCATGGCGATGCGGGTGGTCGTCACCCACCACGGCCGCGACTACGAGCGGGAGAAATGGGGGCGGTTCGCCCGGGCGATGCTCCGGCTTGGAGAGCGGTTCGCGGCGCGTTATGCGCACGGCGTGATCTGCGTCGCACGCAACGATGCCGAGCGCCTCGACCAGCGCTACGGCCGCGGAACGGCCGTCGCGATCCCGAACGGCATACCGCAGCTCGCGCCGCCGGACTCGGGCGAGGTCCTGAAGGAGCTGGGGCTGGAGCCGGGACGCTACGTCCTCAACGTTGCCCGGCTGGTGCCGGAGAAGCGTCAGCTCGATCTGATCGAGGGGTTCTCTCGAGCGGGCTTGCCCGGATGGAAGCTCGCGCTCGTCGGCTCCGCGCTGAACGACTCGTCCTACCCGGCAAGCGTCGCGCGTGCGGCGGCGGAGGCGGGGAATTGCGTGATGTGCGGCACCCGAAAGGGCTCGGCGTTGTCGACCCTGTACGCGAACGCCGGAGCCTTCGTGCTGCCTTCGGCTCATGAAGGCCTGCCGATCACCTTGCTCGAGGCGCTCAGCTTCGGGCTCCCGTGCATCGCCTCGAGCATTCCGGCCAACCGGGAAGTGTCGTTGCCCGACGATCGATACTTCGAAGTGGGCGATGTCGATGCCCTGGCGCAACGACTGAAGGCGGTCGCATTGGAGCGCGGCTCGCAAGCCGTCGCACCGATCGGCCAGTCGTTCGACATGCTCCCTGCCGAGTACCAATGGAAAACGGTCGCCGTGAACACGGCGACCGTCCTGCTTCAAGCTGCCGGGCGCCCGGCCCCCGCGACGCTCGCAGGGGCTGGGGGGGACAGTGTCAGTCGAATGGAGGCGGATTCGCCCGAAGCTCGGCCGAGGTGATACCGCCCCCCGGCTCCTGCTTGCCATAGTCGCTCAGCGTGGTCATCGAGATGGATTGCCAGTCGTTGGTGAGCAGCTTGGCCCGCGAGATTCCGATTGCCGGCAGGACGAAGTCGGTGCTGGCATCGCTCGGATAGTAGTCACCGCCGACCTGCACCAGATACCGCGCCTTGGACCGGTCATCCACTCCGTTCGAGGCATGCAGCACCAGACGGGCCTGGAGCGTGATCATCACGGCCGCGATATCCGGTCCGTTCACGTGCTCGCGGCTTCCCCACCAGCCGTGGAAGTTGTACCCGCGCTGCGGAAGGGACGATACGCCGCCACTCGACTCGGTCCGGACCTCTCCGGATTGAGGGCAATGGTAGTAGTTGCTGTCCTGGCCGCAGATGATTCCGCCCACGGACTGCGACTTGTTGACCTGAGTCCACTTCCCGCTGGCCCGGCTCTTGACGTAGACCTTCATGTTCCGCATCTGGATGCGGGTATTGGTGGCGGCGTTGCCTTCGCCCTCGAAGTGGACGAACCACGGCAGGAGGTAGTTCCAGTACGAGTTCGTCACCATGTAGGGGTACGAGCTCTTGTACCAATCCGGCGTGTTGGTTCCCCTCGGGTCGTTGCCCATGATCACATAGCCCGGACCCTTGGCGAATCCGTACTTGAGATCCACGCCCTTGAGGGTCAGGTCGTTGAGCTTGCTCATGTCGCTGATGACGACGTCGACGCTGTTGGTACCTGCGCTCGGCGCGGGAGCCGGCGCGGGGGTAGGTGTGGGCGATGGCGCGGGCGACGGCGACGGCGACGGCGCGGGGGCAGGGGCGGGGTTCGAACCGCCAGGTTTACCGGCGCCCGGAACCGACGGGGCCGGCGCCGGGGATGCCACCGGCGGGGGCACACCCCCGGGCGGGTCGGTCAGATCGGGCGGGGGGCCGGCGGGGGGCATGACGCCGGGCACCCGACCGTCCTGCGAACGACCCTCGACGTTGGCGCCGGAATCCGCCACGGACTTGGCGGCCGTGTCGCCGCCTCCACCGCCATGGATCTCGTCGGCCACCCAACCGCAACCGCTCAGGGCCAGGACTGCCACGGAGGTGGCCGCCAGCAGCACGTCGCGACTCTTGCGTCCGTATGTAAGCCGATGGGCCGACGTGGTCCTACCCGAGGGTTTGTTAGAAAGCGACATTTTTTCTCACCTGTCTTGTCCTGCCTCAGGATGGCCGGTGCCGCCGTTGGGGTGGCGAACCGCTTTGTAAGTACCGCCTGAGTCGTTTCGTGAAAAAACTCACAGACGAACCTTAGCGACCGTTCTAGTGGCAACGATGCAACGGCGAGATAAGCGGTAGGTGAGGTCGGATGAACAGCGCCGCGCCCGGGCAGGGCGGGTCAACGCCTTCGCGGGCGTGCGCGGACGCGCCGGCCGCAGACGCGTCCGTCAGCGGTGGAATCCCGACGAGCGGCCGTTCAGGGCTTGCGAACGGCGATGCTGATGTAGGGGGTGAGCGGCAGGCCGGTTTGCTCGACGACGATGCGCAGGGTCCTGATCCACGGTCCCAGCCTGGCATCCTTGCGCAGCCTGCGCTCTTTCGCCGCGTACCAGATGCCCGGCCAGCTTCGGGCCACGCGTTCGGGCCTGAGGAGGGTAGCCTGCGGATCGAGGCGACGGATATGGTCGAGGATTTCGCGCGGAGTTGCCCCGCGCACCCCGGCCCGCAGAAGGCCGGGCCAGTCGTACTCGCGTACCGCCCGCCGGCAGTAGCGGCGAATGAGCGGGTGGGCGAGTGATCGCGGCAGATAGTTGATCAGGGGCAAGCCGGTGGTGTGGGTCTCGACAGGGAACCACCGATGCGGCGTCTGGTTCAGGAAGAGGATCGCCCCGGGCTTCATGGCCCCCCAGATGCTGGCGAGGACCCGCGGCCGCTCGCTGGGAAGGAGGTGCTCGTACACCGCGTTCAGGAACGCCGCGTCGAACCGGGACGTCTCCGGAACCGTCTCCGTTCCGCTCGCCTGCACGCGGCGGAACTCCGCCCGCTCGACGCCATAGTGCGCAGCCCTGCTGCGCGCGATGGCCAGGAACTCCTCGACGAAATCGACACCCACCAGCTCGGCGTGCGGAAACAGGCGGGCCAGTGCCATCGTCGAGGAGCCCGAGCCGCAGCCATAGTCCAGTATCCGCATGGGCCTGGAGAAGAACTCGTCGTCACAGTAGGCCTCCACGGAGTAGCGGACGTCCAGCGAAGCATCGTTGCCGTCCGTATCCCGGCCGATCTCGTCGCAAGTGAACATCGCGCCGAACTGCGCGAAGATCTGCCTCACGAGGTCGAGTGGGTAGGCGGTCTCGATGGGCGATGCGGGATCGATCGCACGACCATCCGACCCAGTCGCCGAGACCAGCAGGCGGCCGGTCGGCAGTGGCTCTATCGTGACCGAACCGGCCTCGTCACTCAGGACAAGAGGACCTGTCTCCATGCGGTTTCCTTTGGAGCATGTGAATCCGTGCCCGGAGAATCCGCCCAGCCGCGAGCTCAGTCAAGCGGTGGTGGATTCCGGAGGAACTCCTCGCGACTGATCCCGCGATCTCCGGGAGGGTCCGTCCTGCCGACGTCGTTGAACGTCAGGGCGTTGATTGGCTGCCACTCCCGCGTGACGTACTTGAAGCGCGACAGCACGATGGCGGGGACCGGCACGCCCTTCCACCCGATGTCCCGGGACTGGTAGTAGTCCGCGCCGATCTGCATCATGATCCGCGCCTTGTCGAGGTCGTCCGCGGCCTTCTCGTCGGCCAGGACCAGCCGTCCCTGCATGGACACGTACACCGCGCGGATGTCGTCGAGCGGCACCGGGATGTCGACCCGGCCTTTGGTCCACCAGCCGTGGAAGAGCTGATTGTCGGACCTGGGCAGCCCCACCAGCGTCGAGCCGTCGCACTGCGCCGAGAGGTCGCGAAACCCGGTCGAGCGCGCGAGCTCGGGCTTGAAGAAGAAGTCGCCGCCTACCCCCCGGCTCGTGCCAGCGCTGATCCACTCGCGCGTCGATCCGCGCAGGAAGAAGAACCGGACGTTGGCAAGCTGCACCTTGGCGTTCACGGCCTTGTTCGAATCACCTTCGGCCAGGACGATCCAGGGCATGGCGGCGGTCAGGCGGCGGTCGAGGTCGAACCGATCCCCGTAGGAATCCCTGAACCAGTCGCCCCCGTTCCTGAGGCGCGGGTCGTTGCCGAGCAAGGTGTGGCCCGGACCGACGTACCACCCCGAGGTGTGCTTCTCGTACCCGGGGATACGGGCATCGTTGCGGCGCCCCATGTCTTCGAGCACGGTCTCGGTCGAATTCCTGGCGAGCGGGATGGCCGGTAGCGCCTCCGCGCGGCCCGGTGCGCCGACGAGCTCCCCCACCTGCCGGAACAATCGGGAAAACATGCCATCGTCGGCACAGTCCCGGCCGGGGGGTGCTGCGAGGACCGAGCCCGCACAGGCGAGCAGGCAGGCTCCCGCGAGCCAACCGGCATGAACGGCGAGTCGGCGCGGAGGCGATACGGGAGGCTTGGGCATCGAACGGCTGTGACTGCGAGGGAGCGCGAGCGGAGGGGTCTCTTGCTATTGTGCCCCACTCACCAGCATCCTAGCCGGCGCGGGGCGCCGCGCTCAGCCGGGTTTCCGCCTCCTGGCCCGTGCCGCCGCGTGGCGGCAGGCTCCTGGCGTCATCGGCGGAGAGCGATCGCTGCAACGCCTCGGACTGGATGGAGGAGAGCAGCGAGGTGGCGATCCAGAAGGAGATCCGCTCGATCTCCTCGTCACCGCATCCCCAGATGTCCTTCAGGACGACATACGACTCGATTCCGAACACGAGGCTCAGGGCCTTGCACAGCCGCTCGACGTCAGCCGCCGGTACGGTCGCGCGAAGAGGGGAGAAAGTCCTGCGCAATATCTCCTTCCGGTAGCCGCGACGGTACTGATCCTCGTTGAGCCGCCCCGCCGCCTTGAGCGCGCCGTGCTCGAGCGAGAGCTGCAATGCGCAGCGCATCTGCGGCTCGAACTCCTTGAAGCGGACGAACGTCGTCCTGAAGAGCTCGGAGAGCCGCGACCCGGCGTCGCTCAGCTCCGATTCGAACTGGCGCACCGGTCCCAGGCTGAAGTCCACGATGGCTGCCGTCAGCCGGCTCCGGGACGAGAAGTACCGATAGGCCGTCGCCCTCGACACGCCGGCGGCTTGCGCGACGTCACCGATCGAGGGCACATGCCCGAGCCGCGCGACGAGGGCGACGCCGGCATCGAGCAGTCTCGCCCTGGTCCGGCTCCCGGCGCGCGGCGCGGTGCCCTTGCCGGCCTTGCGTTTCGTCGCCGAGCGAACGGAATCGCGTTGAGGCGACCGTCTGGCCCGGGCAGGTGGCAGCGAGCTCCCCGACGACGGTCGCTTCCCTGTCGGGGCTCTCGGTTTGGCAGTGGCCATGGATGAGATCCTTGACGCCGCTAAGCGAGCGGCTATTATTGACGCTCGCCGAAGTGAGACTCAAGTCTCACTCCGGTCGAAGATACCTGGCCGAGGCACCTGGCCCGGCAGGAGAAGGTGGGAGACGCCAATGGGCAACGTGCTGTTCACGAATGTCCGGATCCTCGATGGCACCGGCGCCTTGCCGTTCGCCGGCGAGGTGCTCGTGCAGGGCAATCGGATCCTGAAGGTCGGACGGGGCCCGCGCTCGCTGCCCACTGCCGGCATCGACACCATCGACGCCGCGGGCGCCACGCTGATGCCCGGCATGACCGAGGCGCACACGCACTTTTCCTGGAACGACCAGCCGAGCCTCGGCGCCATCCAGAAGATGCCGCTGGAGGAGCACATCCTCTGGTGCGCGCACATCGCGGAGCGTTACCTGAGCCGCGGCTTCACCTCCTGCGTCGGCGCGGCCTGCGCCAAGCCCCGGCTGGACGTCGCCACCCGCGACTCGATCGATTCCGGCCTTATCCCGGGCCCGCGCTACCTGGCGGCCAGCCAGGAGATCACCGTGCCCGGCGGGCTCGGCGACGAGTCGCCGCCGCACCTTCCTTATCCGGAGTTCAGCTTCGGCGCCGTGGTGAGCGGCGCGGACGAGATGCGGCGGTGCGTGCGCACGTTCATGAAGTACGGCGTGGACACCATCAAGCTCAACCTGTCCGGCGAATACATCGCGGGGATGGCGGCCGAGACCTCGCAGATGACCGATGCCGAGATCGCCACCGCGGTGGAGGAAGTCCGCATGCGCGGCAAGCGCCTGGCCGCGCATGCGCGCTCCAGCGAATCGGTCAAGCAATGCGTGCGCCACGGCATCGAGCTGGTCTACCACGCCAGCTTCGCGGACGAGGAAGCGCTGGACATGCTCGAGGCCAACAAGGAGAAGCACTTCGTCGCCCCAGGCCTGGGCTGGCTGATCAACACCTCCTACAACGCGGCCGAATGGGGCATCACCCCGGATGCCGCGCGCGACATGGGCTACCACCGCGAGCTGGAGATCGCGGTCGAGACGCTCAAGAAGATGAAGCGGCGCGGCATCAGGATCCTGCCCGGCGGTGACTACGGCTTCGCCTGGATGGCCCACGGCACCAACGCGAAGGACCTCGAATACTTCGTCCGCTACCTCGGCTTCACGCCGATGGAGGCCGTGCTCGCCGCCACGCAGCTCGGCGGCCAGATCATGATGCGTCCCCAGGAGCTCGGCATGATCCGTGACGGCTACCTCGCCGACCTGCTGCTGGTGGACGGCGATCCGCTGTCGGACATCCGCATCCTGCAGCAGCCGGAGCGCATCCTCGCCGTGATGAAGGACGGGCGATTCCACAAGGAGCCCGCCATCCAGTCGTCCCGGTCCCGCCTCTCCCTCACCGCAGCCTGAGGAGGCGACGATGGGCAGCTACCTGTTCACCAACGTGCGGATCCTCGACGGCAGCGGCGCCCCGGCCTACCCGGGCGAGGCGCTGGTCCAGGGCAACCGGATCACCCATGTCGGCCCCTCCGGGATGGGCGCGCGGATGATGCCCACCAGCGGGGCGACGGTCATCGACGGTGCCGGTGCCACCCTGATGCCCGGGATGACGGAATCCCACACCCACTTCTCCTGGAACAACGCCGCCTCGCTCGACGGCATCCAGGTGATGCCGCCGGAGGAGCACACGCTCTGGGCGGCGCACGTGGCCCGGAAGTACCTGGAGCATGGCTGGACCTCCTGCGTCGGCGCCGCCGCGGCCAAGCCGCGCCTGGACATCGTGGTGCGCAATGCCATCAACTCCGGCCAGGTGCCCGGGCCGCGCTACCTGGCCGCGAGCCAGGAGATCACCGTGCAAGGCAGCCTCGGCGACGAGACGCTGCCGCACATCCAGTATCCCGAGTACAACTTCGGCGCGGTGGTGAGCGGACCGGAGGAGATGCGCCGCACGGTGCGGATGTTCCTCAAGTACGGCGTCGACACCATCAAGGTGAATCTCTCGGGTGACAACATCGTGCCGGACGCGCCGGCCAAGTCCACCTGGATCACGGACGAGGAGGTCGCGATGGCCGCGCGGGAGACGCAACTGCGCGGCAAGCGGATGGCGGTGCACGCGCGCTCCTGCGAGTCGGTCAAGATGGCGCTGCGCCACGGCGTGGAGATCATCTATCACGCCAGCTACACCGACAGCGAAGCATTGGACATGATGGAGGCGCAGAAGCACAGGATCTTCGTGTCCCCGGTCTTCTCCGTCCTGGTGAAGCTCCTGTACGAGGGGACGCCGTACGGCTTCACCCCGCAGCGAGCCCGCGAGCTCGGCTACGAGGACGAGCTGGAGGCCGCCTCCCGCACGATGACCGAGCTGCACCGGCGCGGCGTGCGCATCCTGCCGGGCGGGGACTACGGATTCGCCTGGGCGCCGCACTGGACCAACGCGATGGACCTGCAGTACCTGGTGAAGTACTGTGGCATGACGCCGATGGAGGCCATCGTCGCGGCCACCCGGCACGGCGGCCAGATCATGATGATGGGGAACGACCTCGGGACGGTGCAGCAGGGCCGTCTCGCCGACCTCCTCCTGGTCGACGGCGATCCGGTCGCGGACCTTTCCATCCTGCTCGACCCCAAGCGGCTGCTCGCGGTGATGAAGGACGGGGTGTTCCACAAGGAGCCCGCCGTCCAGTCGGCGCGCAGCGGGAGCTTCCCGAGCTGGCGACGTTCCGCCGCATGATGCCGTCGCGCCGCCCGTCGCGCTGACCCGACGACCGTCTCCGGAGCGTCTTCTTGTCGACATTCGCGAAATGGTTCTGGGGCATCGTGATCGGACTGCCGATCGTGGCGTTCTCCGCGTGGGCGATCGCGGACAACCAGCGGCTCTACTTCGTCACGATGCTCAACAGCCTGACGCTCGCGTCGCTGTACTTCATCGTGGCGGCCGGATTCACGCTCGTCTTCGGCCTCATGCGCAACGTCAATCTCGCGCATGGCTCGCTCTACCTGCTGGGGGGCTACGTCGGCTATGTGGTCGCGGAGAAGACAGGCTGGTGGATCCTTGCGCTCGCGGCCGGGTTCCTCGCGGCGGCGATCGTGGGTCTCCTGATCCAGACCCTGATCCTGCGGCGCATGCAGGGCGAGGAGCTGCGCCAGACGATGGTCACCATCGGGCTGTCCATCGTGATCGCGGATCTCCTGCTGTGGACCTTCACCGGGGAGGTCTACCAGATGGAGGCGCCGGAGTGGCTGCACGGCCCCTTGCGCGGCCTGCCGGTCGTCAAGGCCTATTCGGCCTACCGGCTCAGCCTGATCGCCTTCGGCGTGGTGATCGGCGTCGGCCTCTGGCTGTTCCTCAACCGCACGCGCATCGGCATGATGATTCGCGCGGGAGTCGACGACCGCGGCATGCTGGCCGCCTCCGGCGTCAACGTCAACCTGCTGTTCGCCATCACCTTCGCCATCGGCGCGGGCCTCGCGGGCTTTGGCGGCGTCATCGGGGCGGTGGAGCTCTCGATGGTGCCGGGAGAGGACATACGGCTGCTGCTCGCATCGCTGATCGTCGTCATCGTCGGCGGCATGGGCAGCGTGGTCGGGGCCGCGCTGGGTGCGGTGATCCTGGGTCTCGCGGAGACCTACGGGCTCGCCTACGCGCCGACCTACAGCGTGGTCTTCACCTTCGTGATCCTGGTGGTGGTGCTTGCCTTCCGTCCGCGCGGGATCATGGGGAGGGCCGGTTGAGCGCCCGCGCTCGGAGGGCGTCCCGGTGAGCGCGGCTCGCTGGCGCGGGGCCATGAACAGCGGGGCGGGGCGGCTTGCCTGGCAGCGTCCCGCCACGAGCACCCGCTTCGCATCCGCCGGCGGCGCGGCCGCGCGGGCCGGCATCGCGGTGCCGGGGGCACCCGGCCTGCCGCGTGGCACGGCCGGCGCGGCGGGAACCGGCGCGGGCATCGCCTCGGACCGGCCGCACCGGCTGGGCGCGCTCACGCGGTACGTGGCGGCGCGCCATGTCCTGGTCATGATCGCGCTGCTGTTCTTTCCGGTCGTCGCGACGCCGTTCTTCACCTATCAGATCGCCGCCCAGTCGCTCATCCTCGGGACGATCGCGCTGTCACTCACCTTCCTCGGCGGCTACGGGGGGATGATCTCGCTCGCGCAGATGACGGTGGCGGGCGTCGCGGGCTACACGGTCGCGATCCTGGGCGTGAACGGAACGCCGGAGATCAACGTCAACTGGCCCTGGTGGGCGATCGCCCCGATCGGGGTGCTCCTGGCGGTCCTCGCCTCCACGCTCATCGGCTGGCTCTCGGTGCGCACGGAAGGCATCTACACGATCATGATCACGCTGGCGATCGGCGTCGCGTTCTACTACCTGACACTGCAGAACTACAGCGTGTTCAACGGCTTCCAGGGGCTGCAGCAGCTCGTGCCGCCGACGGTTCTGGGCGTGCGCTTCACGGAGCCGGTGCCGTTCTACTTCCTCGTCCTCTTCTGGTCGCTGGCCAGCTACTTCCTCGTGAAGTACCTGATCCGCGCGCCCTTCGGCATCGCGCTCCAGGGCATCCGGGACAATCCGCGACGGATGAACTCGCTCGGCTTCAATGTCACGGCGCACCGGGTCGCGGCGTATGCGGTGGCGGGCGGGATCGCGGGAATCGGCGGCGTGCTGATGGTCTGGTACAACCGCCTCATCACCCCCGGATCCATCGGAACGTCCTGGCTGATCAACATCCTGGTGATCGCCGTGCTGGGCGGCATGCGCCATCCGATCGGCGCCTTCCTCGGTGCGATCGTATTCGTTCTGCTGCAGACGTTCGCCATCGACCTGATCGACCGCGAGCGGTTCAACCTCGTGATCGGAGGCGTGTTCCTCGCCATCGTGCTGTTCTCGCCGGACGGACTGCTCGGACTGTGGGCGCGCCTCTCGGCGCGCCTTGCGGCCGCCGATCGCATGGCCCGTCCCGTCCAAGCCGCGGCGGCTGAGCCGTCCATGAAGTCCAACAGGAGGAGATGATGAAAGGCAAGCGATTGTTCATGCGTACCACGCTGATCGGCACCGCGGTTGCCGCGGTGTTCGCCACCGGCGCCTGGGCGCAGCAGCCCCCCGTCAAGATCGGGTTGCTGGCGACGTTGGAAGGACCGTTCGCCGCCGGTGGCGCGGACGGGATGCGCGGCGCGGAGCTCGCGGTACGCGAGCGCGGCGGCATGGTGGCCGGTCGCAAGATCGAGCTGATCAAGGCCTCTTCGGATGCCAAGCCGGACGTCGCGGTGAACGCGACCCGCAAGCTGGTGGAGCAGGACAAGGTCGACATCATGGTCGGCCCCCTGTCGGGCGGTGAGGGCGTTGCGGTCAAGGACTATTCCCGCACGCAGCCCCAGGTCACGTTCATCAACGGGGCTTCGGGCGCCCAGGCGACGACCCTGGTCAATCCGTCGCCGAACTTCTACCGCTTCAACACCGACGGCGGGCAATGGATGGTCGGCCTGGGCAAGGAAGCCCTCAAGCGCGGCTACAAGAAGGTCATGGTGATCGCCGAGGACTATGCGTTCCCGTACTCGCAGGTGCAGGGCTTCATGGCCGAATACTGCCGCGAGGGAGGCAAGGTGCCGGTGAAGGCCTGGGTGCCGCTTGGCGGCAAGGACTACTCGTCGGTGATCGCGCGGGTGCCGAACGACGTCGACGCGCTGCTGGTGGTGCTGGGTGGCGCCGACGCGGTGAACTTTCTCACGCAGTACGAGGCGGCCGGTGGCGACAAGCCGATGATCGGCGGCTCCATCACCGTCAGCCAGGACGTGCTCAACTACCGCGGCAAGCGCCGCGATTCGCTGGTCGGCACGATCGCCGGCTCGCCGATCGCGGATGCCTACGAGGCGCCGGAATGGAAGGCGTTCGTCGCGGACTACCGGAAGAACTTCCCCGATGGCTATCCCAGCCCGTCGCTCTTCGGCCTGGTGTACTACATGAACATGAAGGCGGCCCTGGACGCGCTAGAGGCGGTCAATGGTGACCTGTCCGACGGCCACAAGAAGTACCGCGACGCGCTGCAGAACCTGAAGCTGAAGACGCCGACCGGTGAGGTGACGCTGGATTCGAACCGGCAGGCGATCGGCACCACGTTCATCACGGAGGTCGTGAAGGACGAGAAGGGCAACCTCTTCAACCGGGTGGTCAGCAAGGTGGACAACGTCGAGCAGATGCTCGGCATGAAGCCCGCCGACTTCAAGATCGGCTCGCGCGACGAGCCCAACTGCCCCTGAGGCCGGACTTGGCCGACAGCCGCCGCTCGCTCGCAACCGGAGATGCCCTGGTACTCCAGGGCGTCTCCCGGCGCTTCGGCGCGCTCGCCGCCATCGACGACGTGTCGATGGCGGTGCGGGCCGGCGAGCGGCGCGCGGTCATCGGGGCGAACGGCGCGGGCAAGACGACCCTCTTCAACTGCATCACCGGCGACTTCCTGCCCACGTCGGGACGCGTTCGCTTCTTCGGCGACGACGTGACGGAGCTGCCGCCCTACGAGCGCATCCGTGCGGGCCTGCGGCGCACCTACCAGTCGTCGCTCCTGTTCCGGGATCTCTCGGCCAGGGACAATCTCTTCCTGGCGGTGCGTGGCGTTGCTCGCGGCCGCTACAGCTTCCTGCGGCCGGGGCGCAGCAGCACGACCCGTGCCGCCGCCGACGAGCTGCTCGAGCGGGTGCGCCTGACCGCCGTCGCCGACCAGCCGGTCGCCTCGCTCGCCCATGGCCAGCAGCGCCAGCTCGAGATCGGGATGGCGCTCGCCGGCGCGCCCCGTCTCATCCTGTTCGACGAGCCCGCGGCGGGCCTCTCCCCGGCGGAGCGGGTCGACCTGGTGCAGCTGTTCGAGGCGCTGCCGGCCCACATCGGCTTCGTGCTGATCGAGCACGATCTGGACATCGCGTTGCGCGTGGTCGAGCGGGTGACCGTGCTGCACAACGGCCGGCTCCTCAAGGAGGGCACGCCGGCGGAGATCGAGCGGGACGCGGAGGTCCAGGCCATCTACATGGGCGAAGGCCACGAGTCGCGCTTCGCGGAGGAGTTGCGGCATTGAACTGGTTCAAACGCGCCGATGCGGCGGGATCCGCGGGTCCCGTGCTCGAGATCGAGCGGCTCGACGTCTATTACGGACGGGCCCATGCGTTGCAGGAGGTCTCGCTGCGGCTCGACCGGGGCACGCTCGCGGTGGTCGGTCGCAACGGCATGGGCAAGACGACGCTGTGCAATGCGATCACCGGATTGCTGCCCGACGGTGCCACCGCCACGGGGAGGATCCGACTCGGCGGCGCCGACATCCTCGGCGTCGCGCCCAACGAGATCACCGCGCGCGGCGTGGCCTACGTGCCGCAGGGGCGACGGGTCTGGCCGTCGCTGTCGGTCGACGAGCACCTGCGACTGGCCGCCCGTAGCGGCCTGCGTGGTGCCTGGACGGTAGAGCGGGTCTACCAGAGCTTTCCGCGGCTCGCGGAGCGTCGCGGCAACGGCGGCGCGCAGTTGTCGGGCGGCGAGCAGCAGATGCTCGCGATCTCGCGGGCCCTGCTGCTCAATCCGCGACTGCTCGTGATGGACGAGCCCACCGAGGGCCTGGCGCCGGTCATCGTCCAGCAGGTCGAGGCCATGCTGTCCACGCTTGCCGCCGAAGGCGAGCTCGCGATCCTGCTGATCGAGCAGAACCTCGGGGTCGCGATGACGGTGGCCGACACCGTCGACGTGATGGTGAACGGCAGGATCGCCCGCTCGCTGCCGGCGGCCGAGCTGGCCGGGGACCGCGCGCTGCAGCAGCGCCTTCTGGGCGTGCGCAGTGGCCAGGACCTCGAGGCACCGGGCGACGCGGCCTCCGCCCCGGTGGCGGCTCCGGGCGCCGGGGACGGCGAAGCGGAGGTGCCCGGGGAGGTTCGCGTCTTCACCATCCGGCGCGCGTACGACGATGGCGACCGGGAGGCGAGACCCGCGGAGCAGCCGCCGCGCGCGGTCCGGGACCTTACGCGCTGGAACGCGACCGATCCGCAGGCAGCCCGGCCGCGGGACCGCCTCCTGGAGAGTCGCGCGGAGAACGCGACGCCGCTGCCCCCGGTGCCGACGGGCCCGACGTCGCCCGCGGCGATCGGACGCGACGCCCACGTCCTGGGTACGCCGATCGCGGCGACGATGACCCGGGCCGCGTACGTCGCCGGGACGTTCGACACGAAGGGTCGCGAGCTCTTCTTTATCAAGAACTGCCTGGACCGTGCCGGCATCAGGACGGTGACGGTCGACATTTCCACCTCCGGCGCGATGTCGACGGCGAACGTCACCCCCCGCGAGGTGGCGCGGCATCATCCGCAGGGGGAATCGGCCGTCTTCAGCGGCGATCGCGGCTCGGCCGTGGCCGCCATGGGCATCGCGTTCGAGCGCTTCGTGCTGACCCGCCGCGACCTGGGCGGGTTGGTCTCGGCCGGCGGCTCCGGCGGCACGTCGCTCGTCACGACGGCCATGCGCGCGCTGCCGATCGGCCTGCCCAAGGTGATGGTGTCCTCGGTCGCCTCCGGAGATGTCCGGCCCTATGTGGGCCCGAGCGACATCTGCATGATGTACTCGGTGACGGACGTGTCGGGCATCAACCGGATCAGCGAGAAAGTGCTCGCCAACGCCGCGAACGCGCTCGCCGGGATGCTGGCCCATGCGCGGCCCGAGGAGGCGAGCAGCCGCCCGGCGATCGGCCTCACCATGTTCGGCGTCACGACCGCCTGCGTGCAGGCGGTCACCGCGCAGTTGCAGGACGCCTACGATTGCCTCGTCTTCCACGCGACCGGCACCGGCGGCCAGTCGCTGGAGAAGCTGGTGGATTCCGGCCTGCTTGCCGGCGTCCTCGACATCACGACCACGGAGGTCTGCGACGAGATCGTCGGCGGGGTGCTGTCCGCCGGTCCCGGGCGGCTCGACGCGATCATCCGCTCGCAGGTGCCCTACGTGGGCTCCTGCGGCGCGCTCGACATGGTCAACTTCTGGGCGATGGACACGGTGCCGCCCGGGTTCCGGAACCGGCGGCTGTACCGGCACAACCCGAACGTGACGCTGATGCGCACGACGCCCGAGGAATGCCGCAGCATCGGCAGCTTCATCGTCGACAAGCTGAACCGGATGGAAGGGCCGGTCTGCTTCGTGATCCCCGAAGGCGGCGTTTCCGCGCTGGACGCGCCGGGGCAGCCGTTCCATGATCCGGAGGCGGACCGCGCGCTGTTCTCCACGATCGAGGCGCGCTTCAGGCGCGGCCCACGGCGGCGCCTGCTGAAGACGCCACTTCACCTGAACGATCCGGCGTTCGCCGACCTGCTCGTCGAGCAGTTCGGCATGGTCGTCGGAGCCGAGCAGGTGCCACGAACCCGCGTGATGAGCTGAGCCATGGCCCGAGTACCCCGCAAGCAGATCCTGGAGAACCTTCGCGCGAAAGTGGCGCGCGGGCAGCCGATCATCGGCGGCGGCGCCGGCACCGGCCTCTCGGCCCGCTGCGAGGAGGCAGGCGGGATCGACCTGATCGTGATCTACAACTCCGGCCGCTACCGGATGGCCGGGCGCGGATCGCTGGCCGGGCTGCTCGCGTACGGCAACGCCAACGAGATCGTGGTCGAGATGGCGCGCGAGGTCCTGCCGGTGGTGCAGCGCACGCCGGTGCTGGCTGGCGTGAACGGCACCGACCCCTTCATGCTACGCGATTCCTTCCTGCGGCGGCTCGGGGACCTCGGCTTCTCAGGCGTGCAGAACTTTCCGACGGTGGGCCTCATCGACGGCGTGTTCCGCGCGAACCTCGAGGAAACCGGCATGGGCTACGGTCACGAGATCGACCTGATACGCGCGGCCCGGGCGCTCGATCTGCTGACCACCCCCTACGTCTTCCGGGAGGAGGAAGCCACCGAGATGGCGCAGGCGGGCGCCGACATCGTCGTCTGCCACATGGGCCTCACCACCGGCGGAGCGATCGGCGCGCAGACGGCGCTCACTCTGGACGACTGCGTGCCCCGCATCAACGCATGGGCGCAGGCCGCGCTGCGGGTGAACCCCGAGGTGATCGTGCTGTGCCACGGCGGGCCCATCGCACAGCCGGAGGACGCCCGCCACATCCTTCGCCATTGTCCCGACTGCCACGGCTTCTACGGCGCCTCCAGCATGGAGCGCCTGCCGACCGAGATCGCGCTGACGGAGCGGACCCGGCAGTTCGTGGCCATCACCCGATAGACCGAAGATCCTGGAGAGCATCATGAGTGGCGCACAGTTCGGCAGTTTCCTCCTCGGCCTCATCGTCGTGGCGATCGTCGTCGCCGTCGTCGTGTGGCTGCTGCACTGGCTGTACCTGCGCTCCTCCAAGGAGCGCAGCTTCGTGCGGACCGGCCTGGGTGGCACGCGCGTGGTGCTGGGCGGCGGCGCCTTCGTGCTGCCGATCGTCCACGACGTGATTCCGGTGAACATGAACACCCTGCGGCTGGAGGTATCGCGCGGTCGCGACAAGGCGCTGATCACCCGTGACCGGATGAGGGTGGACGTGGTGGCGGAGTTCTACGCCCGCGTGCAGGCCACCGAGGAGGCGATCGCCAATGCCGCCCAGACGCTCGGCACGCGCACGATGCAGCCAGAGCAGCTGAAGGAGCTGGTCGAAGGCAAGTTCGTCGACGCGTTGCGGACGGTCGCCGCGGAGATGACGATGGAGGAGCTGCACGAGAAGCGCGGCGAATACGTCAAGCGAGTCCGCGCCGTCGTGGCTGGTGACCTCATGTTGAACGGACTCGAGCTGGAAACGGTGTCGCTGACCCAGCTCGACCAGACCGGCCTCGAGTACTTCAACCCGTCGAACGCCTTCGACGCCGAGGGCCTTACCCGTCTCACCGAGCAGATCGAGCGGCGCAAGAAGATCCGCAACGACATCGAGCAGGACACGATGATCCAGATCCGCAACAAGAACCTGGACACCGAGAAGCAGTCGCTCGACATCGAGCGGGACCTGGAGAACGCGCGCCTCGCGCAGGAGCGGGACGTCGAGGTCCAGCGCGCTCAGCAGCGCGCCGAGCTGATCCGGGAGCGTGCCGAGCGCGAGATGTCGGGCGAGCGGGCGCAGATCGCCGCCCGCGAAGCCGTGGAGATGGCGAGGATCGCCTCCGAGCGGGCGTTGGAGGAGGAGCGCATCGCCCGCGAGCGCGAGATCCAGGCCCTCGAGATCGAGCGTCGCAAGCAGCTCGAGATCGCCGAGCAGCAGCGCGCCATCGCGGTCGCGTTGCAGAGCAAGGCGCAATCCGAGGCGCAGGCCGAGGCTGACCGTGCGCGAGCGAGCGCGGTCTCCGAGGAGGAGCGGGTGTTCACCGTGCGCGAGACCGAGATGGCCGAGCGGCGCAAGGCGATCGAGCTGATCGCCGCGCAGCAGGAAGCCGAGCGCGAGGGCATCCGGTTGCGGGTGGCGGCCGCGGCCGAGAAGGCGGTGGCGCTCGATCGCGGCGCGGCGGTCCGCGCCGAGGCCGAGGCCGAGTCCGACGCGGACCGTATCCGCGCGATGGCGCAGAAGGTGCGAGCCGAAGTCGAGGCCGAGGGCCTGCGGCTGATGAACGAAGCCCAGAACACGCTCTCGACGGAGTCGCGCCTGTCCCAGCTGCGTATCCGGCTGGTCGAGAAGCTGGATGCGATCATCCGCGAGCAGGTGCGGCCGCTCGAGCGCATCGAGAGCATCAAGATCATGCACGTGGACGGGCTGGCCGGCGGGGGAGCGGGCCACGGCGCCAACGGCTACGAAGCGGGCGGCGGCGCCGGCGGCTTCGCCGAGAACGTGGTGAACTCGGCGCTGCGCTATCGCGCCCAGGCGCCGCTGGTCGACCAGTTGCTGAAGGAGATCGGCGTGCAGGGCGGCGACGTCGGCACCGTCGCGCAGGGGCTGCTCGCCGGGGCGGCAGTCGGAGAGGCGCGCGCCACGCCGGGCTCGGACCCCGCGGCGTCCTGAGCGGGGCCCGATCGTGATCAAGGTCTACACATCGTCGGTCATCGACGCCCCGGCGGACGTGGTCTGGGGCATCGTCAGGGACTTCAACGCGCTGCCGAAGTGGACGCCGTTCGTGGCGGAGTCGCGCATCGAGCAGAACCTCCCTTCGGACCGTATCGGCTGCATCCGCAACTTCCGCCTGCGCGACGGCGGCGTGATCCGGGAGCAGCTGCTCGCCCTGTCGGACTACGACTACCAGTGCGTCTACGCCATCCTGGAGTCGCCGATGGGCGTCACCGACTACGTCGCCACGCTCGAGCTCACGCCGGTCACCGATGGCAACCGCACCTTCGCCGAGTGGACCGCGGAGTTCGAGGCCCCGGCGGGCCGGGAGCAGGCGCTCGCCGAGCAGATCGGGCAGGGGGTGTTCCAGGCGGCGTTCAATCACCTGAAGCGCCAGATCAGGTGAGCTGCCGTACCTCCGTCCCGGGTTCTCGACGGCCGCGGCGATGATCCGGGTCACGCGTTCCGGCGTCATCGACCTGCCGATCGACCAGGTCTGGTCGGTCCTGCGGGACTTCAACAGCCATCGCGACTGGCATCCGATCATCGAGTCGTCGGAGATCGAGAACGGCGAGCCGGCGGACCAGGTGGGCTGCGTGCGCAACTTCCGCCTGAAGGACGGTAACCATCTGCGCGAGCAGCTGCTCGCGCTTTCTGATCGGGACTACGTCAGCACCTACTGCATCCTGGACGCGACCCTGCCGATGCGCCGCTACGTGGCGACGGTGCGGTTGAAGCCGGTGACCGACGACGGCCGCACGTTCTGGCACTGGCAATCCACCTTCGACGTGCCGCCTGGCCGCGAGCGCGAGTTCGACGCCACGGTCGGTGACGGCGTGTACGTCGCCGGCTTCGAGGGGCTGCGGGCCTGGCTGCGCCGCGGTGGCGCCGCGGCGGGACTCCGGACGTCCGGGGTCTCAGCGGCCGCCGCCGCGTCGATGACCGGGCAAGGCATCGTGCTGGCCCGGCACGGCGGCCCCGACGCACTGCGGCTGCAGCCGGTGGAAGCACCGGCTCCCGGTCCGGGTGAAGTACGGCTGCGCCAGACCGCGGTAGGGCTCAACTACATCGACGTCTACGTGCGCAAGGGGCTCTATCCGCTGGTGACGCCGCCGGCGGTCGTCGGCATGGAGGCGGCGGGGGTCGTCGTCGATGTCGGGCCAGGCGTGGCCCACCTCCTGCCGGGTGACCGGGTCGCCTATGCCTGCCTGCCGCCCGGTGCCTACTGCAGCCTGCGCACCATGCCGGCCGCGCAGGTCGTCGTGCTGCCCGACGACGTCGACGACGTCACTGCAGCCGCCGTCATGCTCAAGGGAATGTCCGCAGAGTACCTGCTGCATCGCACCTGTCGCATCCGGCCGGGTGCTACAGTGCTGGTTCACGGCGCTGCGGGCGGCCTCGGGCTGATGCTGTGCCGTTGGGCGGAACGGTTGGGAGCGAAGGTGATCGGAACGGTTTCGACGGAGGACAAGGCGCGTCTTGCGCGAGAGCACGGCTGTGCGCTGCCGGTCGTCACGGGTGGCGGAGGGTTCGCGGAACAGGTGCTGGCCGCGACCGGCGGCCGCGGGGTCGACATCGTCTACGACGGGCTCGGACGCGACGGCTTCGAGGACAACCTGCGGAGCCTGGCCACGTGCGGCCACTGGGTGAGCTACGGCCAGGCGAGCGGCCCGCTGGATGCGGTTCCACTTGAAGGCCTCTCTTCCAAGTCGATCACCTTCAGCCGTCCGGTGCTGTTCCACTACACGGCCGAACGGCCGGCGCTGGAGGCGATCGCCGGCAACCTGTTCGCGGCGCTCCGGGACGGAGTCATCCGTGCCGAGGTACGGCAACGCTATCCGCTCGCGGCCGCCGCAGAGGCGCACGCGGACCTGGAGTCTCGCAGGACGGTGGGCCAGGTCGTGTTGCTGCCGTGACGGCGGTGGCGCGCACACCGTCGCCGAGCCGTGGCGAGGGTGGTGAAGGACGCCGGAAGCTTCCGGCCGCGGATGCGATCGACGCGATCTCCCTCGATCTCGACGATACCCTGTGGCCGGTGATGCCGGCACTGGTCGCTGCGGAGCAGGCGATGCACGCGTGGCTGCGGGAGAGGGCGCCGGCCACCGCGGCGCTCTGCTCGATCGAGCGCATCCGCGAGATCCGCCTGCTGGTGGCGATGGCGCATGCCGACCGCGCCCACGACATGGGCTGGCTGCGCCTGGAATCGCTGCGTCGGGCGCTGCACGAGAGCGGGGACGATCCGGCCCTCGCGGTTGGCGCGTTCAACGAGTTCATGGACGGGCGCCAGCGGGTGACGCCGTACCCGGACGTCGAGCCGCTGCTGCAGCGTTGGAAGTCGCGCTACAAGCTGCTCCTCGTCACCAACGGCAATGCGGACATCGATCGCATCGGGCTCGGACACTTCTTCGATGCCCGTGCCGTGGCGCACCAGGTCGGCGTGGGCAAGCCGCACCGGCGCATCTTCGACTACGCCTGCGAGCAGGCGGGCGTCGTGCCCTCGCGGGTGCTGCACCTGGGCGATGACCTCGAGCTCGACGTGCATGGCGCGCGCGCGGCCGGCATGCATGCGGCCTGGCTGCGCCGGCCCGATCTGCTCGAAGCCGGCAGCGCGGTATCGGCGGAGGACGCCTCGCCGTCGGAGCCGGTCTTCAACGACCTGGTTGCGGTGGATCGGGCGCTTCGCGCGGCTTGAAGGGCCCAGCCGGCCGGACCACGAGGGGCCCGGTCGCCTAGACCAGCGGAAAGCCCAGCTCGTCCTGGCGCCCGGTGCGCTGCAGCGGCGCCATGCCGGAGATCACCCGCAGGGCATCCGGATCGACCCGCGACCGGTCACGGCCTTCGTGCTTGGCGATGTAGAGCATCTGGTCGGCCGCGTCGAGTGCCTGCTCCATCGCCGTCTGCCCGGCGTTCGCGACGGTGATGCCCGCGGAGATGGTGATCTCGAGGCCGATGCGTTCGCGCGCGAGCTCGGTGAAGCGTTGCCGCACCCGCTCGGTCACCACCTGGGCCTGGCGGATCGTCACGCCCGGCAGGAGCATGCAGAACTCCTCGCCGCCGAAGCGGCCCACGGTGTCGTAGCGACGGGCGGTCGCGCGCATCGCCTCGACCACCAGCTGCAGCACCGCGTCTCCGGCCGCATGCCCGTGCACCTGGTTGACCTTCTTGAAGTAGTCGATGTCCAGCAGGATGACGCCTACGTGCCATCCTTCGTCGCCGCGTCGCGCGCGGGCCTGCAGCAGGCCCCAGGACTCGGCCAGGCCGCGCCGGTTGCGCGCCTGGGTCAGGGGATCGAGCAGCGCCGAGCGGGCAAGCTGTGCGGCGAGCTGGCCGAAGGTCACCGCGAGCAGCGCGAGCGGCAGCAGCACCTGGAGCGTCGCGGCGATGAGGGCGGTCCAGCCGAGAAACTCCGTTGCCTGCGGCGCGCCGAGCCGCCAGGTGGCCGCCGCGTCCGCGAGCAGTGCGACGCCGGTCACCGCGTAGGTCGCGGCGACGATGCGGCCGAGCTGCAGGAACTCCTTCCGCGTCGGTCGCCAGATACCGGCGGCCGCCGTGAAGAGCGCGGCCGCGCCGATGAGATCGGCGCAGACGACACGCAGCATCGGATTGGGATCGAGCCCGGCGAAGTGGATCGTGGAAAGCAGGTGGACGATGTTGAAGATCACCAGCGTGCGCACGAGCCGGCCGCCATAGCGGCTGTACTGGGAGAACGCCGCGGCCTGCAGGATCACGGCGGCGCCGATCAGAAGGTCTCCCGAGCCGGAGAGGGCTCCCGGGCTTGCGGCGGGCTCCATCGAGCGCAGCGTGAAGCCCAGGGCGGCCACGAGGCAGCTCTGCCCCCAGAGCCGGACGGCACGAGGCGAAGGCGCATGCGCGGCGACGTGGAAGAGGCTCGCGGCGAGCATCCCCAGCAGCACCGCCGCCACGAGTGAAACCGTCGCGAGATCGGGAAAGGTACCAGGCATCCACGAGACGTTACCGGGCGCCGCGAATCGCCCGCGACTCGCGCCTGCCCGGCGGTTGAAAACGCCGAATCGAAGGGACGGGCGCCGGCCGCGACGGCCGGGGGAGGCTGGCGCCAGACCCGGTGGCCGGGCCGCGACCAGCAGCGGTCAGAGGGCGATCAGGCGACGATCAGGCGTCGGTCAGGCGGCGCAGACGTTGCCGGTGGCTGCTTCCTGCACCGGCTTTTTCTGCACCACGGTGATGTCGTTGCGCACGGCGATGACCTCGGCGAGGATCGACACCGCGATCTCCGCGGGCGTCTTGCTGCCGATGTCGAGTCCGATCGGGCCGTGCAGCCGGCCGATTTCCTCGGGGGTGAGGTCGAAGAGCGCGAGCCGCTCCTTGCGCGCGGCGGTGTTGCGCCGCGAGCCGAGCGCGCCCACGTAGAACGCCGGGGACTTCAGGGCCTCCAGCAGCGCGAGATCGTCCAGCTTGGGATCATGGGTGACCGCGACCACCGCGCTGTGCGGATCCAACCGCAGCCTCAGCGCCACGTCGTCCGGCATCTCCTTGGTGAAGGTGGTGCCCGGGATGTCCCAGGTGAGGTGGTATTCCTCCCGCGGATCGCAGCAGATCACCTCGAAGTCCAGCGCCTGCGCCATCTGCGCGAGCACGCGCGAAAGCTGTCCGGCGCCGATCACCAGCATGCGCCAGCGCGGCCCGAAGACCGCGCGCATCACGTGCCCGTCGAATGCGAAGGCGTCGTCGCGGCTCGCTTCCTCGATCGTCCAGCGTCCGGTGTCCAGGTCCAGCGTGCGCGCGACCAGCCCGTGCTTCGCGGTGCGCTCCAGCACCTGCTCGATCCAGCCCGGGTCCGTGAGCGGCTCCTGGACCAGGCGCAGCGTGCCGCCGCAGGGCAGCCCGAAGCGGGCAGCTTCTTCCTTGCCGATGCCGTAGACGATGACCGACGGACGGTCCACCCGTTCGCCCGTGCGGACACGGTCGATCAGGTCGTCCTCCACGCAGCCACCCGAGACCGATCCCACCACCAGGCCGTCGTCGCGCATCGCCAGCAGCGCGCCCGGTGGCCGAGGCGCCGACCCCCAGGTCTCGATGACCGTCACGATCCAGACCTTCCGGCCGGCGGCGAGCCAATCCCTGGCCTGTTCCAGTACCTGGCGATCGAGACTGTCCATGGCGCGTCCTCCGGTGCTTCGGTTTCGTCGCGCCGCAGGTCGGCGCGGTGCTGCCCGCGCGTGCCCCGGCGCCGAGGGACGAGGATGCCCCTGGTCAGCCGAAAGCCGCCCAGGCGATCAGCACGAGGACGATGATACCGATGATCCACCACAGCATGCCGCGAGAGCCTTGCTTCGAAGGGGGACGCACGACCGAGCCGAGGGTGCGCTCGCTGCCGGGAAGGCCTGCGCGCGCCGCCGCCGCCTCGGTCGCCGTCGCGGGGTCGGCGCCGGCCACCGCCGCGCCCGCAGCCGCGT
>JAEWGX010000086.1 GCA_023388075.1 Pseudomonadota bacterium | reverse complement strand
AGATTCTGCGGCACGCCTTCGTCCGGCTGCAGCCGGTGCATGAGGTTCTGCGGCACGCCCTCGTCGGACTGCGCGATCACCAGCGGCCCGGTGACCGGCGCGGTCGGCTCGAGCACCAGCGTGGCGGCCACGCTGGCGGAGATGGCGCCGGCAATCGCCACGCCCATCATTGTCTTGCTCATTTCCATGTTCGACTCCTGGGTGGTTTGCGGGGACCCGTGCTACACCTGCGACCCGCAAGCGAGCATGCAGAGCCTAGGCGCCGACTCTTGCGAGCACCATCCCGGATTCGCGGTACGTCATCCTGCGTACGCGTCGCCGCCGTTCGCGCCCGGATCCGGCTGGCCGATCCGTTCGCGGGTCACCGCGCAGGGGCAGCGCGGCTGCGACGCCGCAAGGCCATGACCACCCCGGTGAACGCGATCAGCCCCATGCCGGCGAGCGCCGGCGCATCCGGGAAGTTGCCGAATACCAGCCAGCCCATCAGCAGCGCACCCACGATCTGCATGTAGGCGAACGGCGCGAGCATCGCGGGTGGTGCATGGTTGTAGGAAAGGATGATCAGGTAGTGGCTGTAGGCGCCCACCGCGCCGATGCCGACGAAGAGCAGCCCGTCCAGCACCGTGCGCGGCCACACCCAGACGAACGGCACCGCGAGGCTGACCACGGCGACGCTGACCAGGGCACCGATGAAGAGCGACGTGGTGCCGTTGTCCACCCCGGCCAGCCGGCTGGTGAGGAGCTGGTAGATGGAGGCGAAGACGGCGGTGCCGAGCGGCAGCAACGCGGCCCAGGTGAAGGTCGCGCTGCCCGGACGGATCACCATCAGCACCCCGACGAAGCTCGCCGCGAGCGCGATCCAGGTCCCGGATGGCGCCTTCTGACGGTAGACGAAGACCGCGCCGAGCGTCACCAGCATCGGCGTCACGAACGTCACGGCCGATGCGTCGGCGAGCCGCATCCACGGTAGCGCCGACACGAACAGCACCGACGACATGCCGAGCGCCAATCCGCGCACCAGTTGAAGACCCGGACGGCGCGTGCGCACCAGGTCCAGCCCCAGCACCGGCCCGAGCACGACCAGCATGATCAGCACGTTGAAGAAGAAGCGCGCCCAGACGACGAGCAGCACGGGATAGCGCTCCGAGAGATACTTCGCCCCGGAATCCATGACGCTGAAGAGCGTGACGGCGCATACCATCAGCACGATGCCGCGCAGCGGCCGAGGCTCGCCACGCGGCGCTTCCAGGGCCTTCACACGGTTTCCGCGGGAGTCAGGCTGCGAGGAGTGGGATGGGGCTCGACCTCAGCCGGGAAAGACACCGGTGGACAGATAGCGGTCGCCGCGATCGCACACGACGAAGACGATGGTGGCCGGCGCCAGCGACGGATCGGCCGCCATGCGACCCTGCCACTCGACGGCCATGCGCAACGCGATGATGCAGGCGCCGGCCGCGGAGATGCCGCAGAAGAGCCCCTCCTGAACCGCCAACTGCCGCGCCATCTCCTCCGCCTCGGCCTGTCCGACGTATTCCAGACGGTCCACCTGGGCATGCCGGTAGATTCCCGGCAGGTACTCCGGCGGCCACTTGCGGATGCCGGCGATCGACGAGCCTTCCGCCGGCTGGGCGCCGATGATCTGGATCTCCGGGTTCCGTTCCTTGAGGAAGCGCGACACGCCGGTGATCGTCCCGGTGGTGCCCATGGCCGATACGAAATGCGTGATGCTGCCCTGGGTCTGGCGCCAGATCTCGGGGCCGGTGCCCTCGTAGTGCGCGATCCAGTTGTCGTCGTTGCCGAACTGGTCCAGCACCCTTCCCTTGCCTTCGGCCTGCATGCGCAGGGCCAGGTCGCGCGCGCCTTCCATGCCTTCCTTCCGGCTCACCAGGATCAGCTCCGCGCCGTATGCCTTCATTGCCTGGCGGCGCTCCAGCGACTGGTTCTCCGGCATGATCAGCACGAGCCGGTAGCCGCGGATCGCGGCGGCCATCGCCAACGCGATGCCGGTGTTGCCCGAGGTCGCCTCGATGAGCGTATCGCCCGGCTTGATCTCGCCGCGCTCCTGGGCGCGCGCGATCATGGAGATCGCGGGCCGGTCCTTGACCGATCCGGCGGGGTTGTTCCCTTCCAGCTTGCCGAGCACCACGATGCCGCGCTCCCGGGTTTCGGGCTGCGGAATCCGGACCAGCTTCACCAGCGGCGTCTCCCCGATGGTGTCCTCTATGGTGGGGTAATCGATCATCAGTGGGAGGTAGGCTTCTCGTCCGGCAGCGGCGTCACGCCAGGCTGGTTCAGGTCCAGGATCGTCTGGCGCAGCACCGCGAGCGCCGCGGTCCGGGTGAAGCTCTTGCGCCAGGCAAGCACCACCCGGCGCGTCGGCGCCACCGGATAGAACGGTATGTAGGTGAGCAGGCCGTCGCGGCGGGCCTCGGAAGCGACGCTGCCGGGGCCGGCGCCAGCGCCGCCGGCACTGCCCGTCGGGCCATCGAAGCCGCGCTCGCGCACGCTCGCCGGCATCGCGGTCCACGGAAGCACGGTGATGCCGATGCCCGAGGACACCATGTGCCGGATCGTCTCCAGCGACGAGCCCTCGAACGTCTTCTGGATGCCGTCGCTCGCCTGGGAATAGCGCGAGAGCTCGGGGCAGACTTCCAGGACCTGGTCGCGGAAGCAGTGTCCGGTGCCGAGCAGCAGCATCGTCTCGTCCTTGAGCTCGGTCGACTTGATCGACTTGCGCGACGCCCACGGATGGTTGTTCGGCACCGCCACGACGAAGGGCTCGTCATAGACCGCCTGCGTGACGAAGCCCTGGCTCGGGAACGGTTCGGCCAGGATGGCGACGTCGATGTCGCCGAGCCGAAGGGACTCGAGCAGCTTGATCGTGAGGCCTTCCTGCAGGACCAGCGGCATCTTCGGCGCGTCCCGGATCATCGCCGGCACCAGCGCGGGGAGCAGGTACGGACCGATGGTGTGGATCACGCCGAGGCGCAGCGGTCCGGCCAGCGGGTCCTTGCCCTGCTTGGCGATCTCCTTGATCGCGGACGACTCCTCCAGCACCCGCTGGGCCTGCTCCACGATCTGGGCACCGATCGGCGTGATGCTGACCTCGGTACTGCCGCGCTCGAAGAGCTGCACGCCAAGCTCGTCCTCCAGCTTCTTGATCGCGACCGAGAGCGTCGGCTGGCTGACGAAGCAGGCCTCCGCCGCGCGTCCGAAGTGGCGTTCACGGGCAACCGCAACGATGTACTTGAGCTCGGTCAGCGTCATAGTTTCATTCTATCAACAAACCGGTGCCGGCATCGGGCGCCGGCCGTCGGTTACCGACTGTTTCCAGCGCCTCCCGGCGGCGCGCAGGCCAGATCGGCCTATGCCTTGAGGAAATCCTCCCGGCTGCCCAGCCAGCGCAGCAGATGGGCAGCGGCCTCGGCCGGATGGTCCCGCAGCATGGCCTGCGCCGCGGTGATCGCGGGCGCCACCAGGTCCGCATCCCGGTCGAGGTCGGCGAAACGCAGCAGCATGGCGCCCGATTGGCGGGCCCCGAGAAACTCGCCCGGCCCGCGCAGCTTCAGGTCGCGGCGGGCGATCTCGAACCCGTCGCTGGTCTCGTACATGGTGGTGAGGCGCTCCCGGGCGAGCGGTCCGGCGGGATGGCGATAGAGCAGGACGCAGGTGCTGCGACTGGTGCCCCGCCCCACCCGACCGCGCAACTGGTGCAGTTGCGACAGGCCGAAGCGCTCGGCGTGCTCGATCACCATCAGGCTGGCATTGGACACGTCGACGCCCACCTCGATCACCGTGGTCGCCACCAGGACGTCGATTTCCCCCTGCTTGAAGGCCGCCATCACCCGGGCCTTCTCCTCGCCGGGAAGCCGCCCGTGGACCAGCCCCACGCGCATCCCGGCCAGCTCCTCGCCAAGGCGCTCGTAGGTGGCCACGGCGTTCTCCAGGTCGAGCGCCTCGGATTCCTCGATCAGGGGACAGACCCAGTACACCTGCCGCCCCTCCGCGACCGCGTCGCGGATGCGGGCCACCACCTCGCCGCGCCGCCGATCGGCGATCAGCTTGGTCGTGACCGGCGTGCGGCCCGGCGGCAGCTCGTCGATGACCGACACGTCCAGGTCGGCGTAGAAGGTCATGGCGAGCGTGCGGGGGATCGGGGTCGCGCTCATCATCAGCTGGTGCGGCAGCAGGCCGTCACCACGCTGGCGCAGGGCAAGCCGCTGGGCGACGCCGAAGCGATGCTGCTCGTCGACGATCGCAAGCGCCATGCGGTCGAACACCACGGACTCCTCGATCAGCGCATGGGTGCCGATGAGCAGGTCGACCTCACCCTCGGCGACCGCCTGGCGCACCGCCTTCTTGGCGCGCGGCCCGAGCGAGCCGACCAGCCAGCCCACCCTCACGCCCTGCCCCGCCAGCCACGGGACGAGCTTGTCGTGGTGTTGCCGAGCCAGAATCTCGGTCGGTGCCATGAGGGCCGCCTGGTGACCCGAGCCGATCGCCTGCAGGGCCGCCAGCGCCGCGATGACCGTCTTGCCGCTGCCGACGTCGCCCTGCAGCAGCCGGTTCATCGGCTGCGACCCGGCCAGGTCGGCACTGATCTCGCGCCAGACGCGCTGCTGCGCACCGGTCAGCGCGAACGGCAGCCTGGCGAGCAGCGCCTCGCTGCAGGTCGCGTCCCCGAGCACGATGCCGCTGCGACGCGCCCGCGCCGCCCGCGCCTGCCGCAGGGACAGCTGCTGGGCGAGCAACTCCTCGAAGACGACGCGGCGGCAGGCCGGCGTGCGGCGGGCGAGCAATCCGGCGAGGTCCGCGTCGGCAGGCGGGCAGTGGATCTCGCGCAGCGCCTGCATGATCGGCGGCAGATCCGTCACGCATGCCGCGCGCAGCACCGGCGGCGGCACGGTGTCCGCCCAGTCGGCGGCGCGCAGCGCGTCCAGGATCAGCTTGCGAAGCTGGTGCTGCGGAATCGTGCTGGTGGTCGGATAGACAGGCGTCAGCCGGTCCGGAAGCGGCGTCTGCCGCGACACCAGCCGGTAGCGCGGGTGGACCATCTCCATGCCGAACAGCCCGCCACGCGCCTCTCCATGGGCGCGTACCAGGCGGCCGGGCGCGAGCTGCTCCGCCTGCGAGGGGTAGAAGTTGATGAAGCGCAGGTTGAGCTCGCCGCTCTCGTCGCGCAGCCGGGCCAGCAAAGGACGGCGGCCGCGCAGTCCCGGCTCCCGGGAGACGATCTCGCCCTGCACCTGCGCGGTTACCCCATCGGCCAGGCGCGCGATCGGCGTCAACCGTGTCTCGTCCTCGTAGCGCAGCGGCAGGTGCAGGAGCAGGTCGTCGACGCTGCGCAGGCCGAGCCGGCGGAAGCGCTTGTCGAGCCCGTCCGGCGACGAGCCCGGCACCTGGTCCCTACTCGAGGACGACGGTGGCCTCGATCTCGAAGGCGGCGCCACGCGGCAGGCTCGCCACCCCGACCGTGGAGCGCGCGGGGTAAGGCGCCTGGAAGTAGGTCTGCATGATCTCGTTGGCCTTGGCGAAATTGGCCAGGTCCGTGAGATAGAGCGTCAGGCGCACGCACTGCGCGAGCGTGCCGCCGGCGGCCTCGATCACCGCCTTCATGTTGCGGATGGCGCGATGGACCTGCACCTCGAAATCGCCCGCGACGAGTTGCCCGGTCTGCGGATCCAGCGCGATCTGCCCGGACAGGTAGAGGGTCCGCCCGGCCTGGATCGCCTGCGAGTAGGGCCCGATCGCCGCCGGCGCCGCCTTGGTGGAGATTGCGGTGGCCATGTCAGCGCCGCCCGGCCGCCCGAAGGCACTGACAGCCTTGCAGGCCGCGGCCATCGGCCTCCCCGGGGGGCAGCGAACGAAGTGAGCGTGGGGGTCGTACCATTTGCTTTGCTGGTTGTGCTCCGGACCTTGATTCTAGCCACTTCGCCTGCATTCTCAGGAGGCGCCTGGTCGCTGCTCTAAGATAGCGGCATGTCGACGGTTGGCGTCTTCCTTCTGCTGCTGGCGGCCTTCGTCCTGCTGGGTCGGTTGTACATCCGGCCCCAGCGACGTGCCCGGCGCGCGGCGGCCACCCGCAACGCAGCCATCGCTCAGGCGCCGGCCAGGCGCGAGCGAGAGCCGCGCGACAATCCCGGCGACCCGGGGCGCGAGCCGGATGCGACGGAGTCGGGGCATGGCACCGCCGGCTCTTCGAGCACCGGCGGTGGCGGCATGGCCGGCGGCGGCGGCGCGGCGGGCGGAGCGGGAGCGAGCGGCAGCATCGGCGACGGCGGAGCAGGCGACGGGGATTAGCAGTTGAACGAGAAGGAAGTACCACCGGGCGGCGCCGCTGGCGCGGCCCTGCCGCCGATCCGCATTCGCGGCGCGCGCCAGAACAATCTCAAGAACCTGGACCTGGACATCGCCACGGGCAAGCTCGTGGTGGTGACCGGCGTCTCCGGCAGCGGCAAGTCATCGCTGGTCTTCGACACGCTCTATGCCGAGGGCCAGCGCCGCTACGTCGAGACGTTCTCGGCCTACGCCCGGCAATTCCTCGACCGCATGGACAAGCCGCAGGTGGATCGCATCGATGGCGTGCCGCCGGCGATCGCGATCGACCAGACCAACCCGGTCAGGACCTCGCGCTCCACCGTGGGCACGATGACCGAGCTCAACGACCACCTGAAGCTGCTGTTCGCACGGGCGGCGACGCTGCACTGCCGCGGGTGCGGCGAGCCGGTGCGCCGTGACCATGCGGCGGACATCAGCCGCAGCATCCTGCAGCGCGCCGAGGGCGCCGGCGATCCGCGCCTGATCGTCACCTTCGCGGTCGCCGTGCCGGCGAACTTCACCGAAGCGGAGGTGGAGCAGCATCTGCAGGCCCAGGGCTACACCCGCATCCATCGACGCACCGAGGTCGTGGCTCCCGCCGCCGAGGCCGCCTCCCCCCGAGCCACGCGCGCCGGGCGCCGGACCAGGGCCAAGCCGGCCGCCGGCCCCGCCGGCGTCGCCACCAGCGTGGTGCTGGACGTCATCGCAGACCGCTTCCGCGCGAGCTCGGTGAGCTCGCAGCGGCTCGCCGAAGCAGTGGAAGCCGCGCTCGCCCGCGGCCAGGGCCGCATGGCGGTCCACCTGCAAGGCGACGACGGCAGCGACCTGGGCACGTGGCGCTATTCCGATGCGTTCGCCTGTGCCGATTGCGGCATCGACTACGAGCAGCCCACGCCAAGCCTCTTCTCGTTCAACTCGCCGATCGGCGCTTGCGAGACCTGCCGCGGCTTCGGCCGGGTCATCGGCGTGGACCTGGGCCTGGTCATTCCCGACCATGCCAAGTCGCTTGCCGGCGGCGCGATCAAGCCGTGGCAGACGACCAGCTACAAGGAGTGCCAGGACGACCTGGTCCGGTTCGGCCGCAAGGCGGGGATCGACCTCGACACGCCCTGGGCCGAGCTCCCGGAAGCGGCGCGCCGCTGGGTGATCGAAGGCGGCGACGACTGGACCGGAGACTGGCGCCGGCAGTGGTACGGCGTGCGCCGCTTCTTCGACTGGCTCGAGAGCCGGGCCTACAAGATGCACATCCGCGTGCTGCTGTCGCGCTATCGGGCCTACACGCCATGCGCGACCTGCGACGGCGCGCGGCTGAAGCCCGAAGCGCTGCTCTGGCGCATCGGCAGCCGCAAGGACGCCGATCGGGTGCTCGCGAACGGACCCGGCGATGCCGCCGACGACACCGCTGGCGACGCCGCCTCGAAGGGCCGCTACCGGCGCTTCCGTCCGCAGGGCGTCACGTGGAGCGACGCGCAGCTCCAGGCCCTGCCGGGGCTTTGCGTGCACGACGTGATGCTGCTGCCGATCGAGCGGCTGCGCCGACTCTTCGGCGAGATCGAGCTGCCGACGCCGCTCGACGAGGCCACCGACCTGCTGATGACCGAGATCCGCGCGCGGCTGCGCTTTCTCTCGGACGTCGGTCTCGACTACCTCACCCTGGACCGGCAATCGCGCACGCTCTCCGGCGGCGAGGTCCAGCGGATCAATCTCACCACGGCGCTCGGCACCTCGCTGGTCAACACGCTCTTCGTGCTGGACGAGCCCTCCATCGGCCTGCACCCGCGCGACATGAGCCGGGTCATCGGCGTGATGCAGCGCCTGCGGGATGCCGGCAACTCGCTGGTGGTGGTCGAGCACGATCCGCAGGTGATGTTCGCGGCGGACCGGGTGATCGACATCGGGCCGGGGCCGGGCGAACGCGGCGGTCGGATCGTCTACGACGGCTCGGCCGCGGGCATCGCCAAGGCGGAAACGCTCACCGGGGACTACCTGGCGCAGCGGCGCCGCATCTCGGCCGGCGGGTCGAAGGCGGTGGCATCGAGCACGCCGCGCCTGCTCCTGCAGGGCGCGCGCGAGCACAATCTGAAGAACGTCGACGTCGAGATCCCGCTCACGCGCCTGGTCACGCTGACGGGCGTCTCCGGAAGCGGCAAGTCGACGCTCATGCAGGACGTACTGCTGCCCGCCCTGCGCAAGGCCAAGGGCAAGCCGAGCGAGGCGCCGGGGCAGTTCGATCGCCTGCTCGGCGACGACTGGATCGACGACATCGTCTTCGTGGACCAGTCGCCGATCGGCAAGACCGCGCGCAGCAATCCGGTGTCGTATGTCGGCGCGTTCGACGCGATCCGCAAGCGCTTCGCCGCCTCGGCCACCGCGCGTGAACGCGGCTACACCGCGGGCACCTTCAGCTTCAACGCCGGCGACGGCCGCTGCCCCACCTGCGGCGGCAACGGATTCGAGCACGTGGAGATGCAGTTCCTCTCCGACGTCTACCTGCGCTGCCCGGACTGCGACGGGAAACGGTTCCGTCCGGAGATCCTCGAGATCGCGATTGAGGGCCGCAGCGACGCCAGCGCCTTCGGCCGCAGGGTGACCCGCTCGATCGCGGAGATCCTGGAGCTGACGGTGAACGAGGCGCTCGCCTTCTTCGCCGACGATCGCGAGATCGCGGTGCGATTGCAGCCGCTCGCGGATGTCGGCCTGGATTACCTCCGGCTCGGCCAGCCGGTGCCCACGCTGTCCGGCGGGGAAGCGCAGCGGCTGAAGCTCGCCGGCTTCCTCGCGCAGGCGAGCTCGAAGAAGCCCCAGGCGCCCGCGCGGCGGGGGGCCAGGGCGGGCACCCTCTTCCTCTTCGACGAGCCCACCACGGGCCTGCACTTCGACGACGTCGCGCGGCTGCTGCGCGCGTTGCGCAAGCTGATCGCGGCCGGGCACTCGTTGCTGGTGATCGAGCACAACCTGGACGTGATCCGCGCCTCGGACTGGGTGATCGACCTCGGGCCCGAAGGCGGCGACCGCGGCGGCGAAGTGGTGGCGAGCGGCACGCCGGACGAAGTCTCGGCCCATCCCACTTCCGCGACCGGCGCCGCGCTGCGCGCCTATGCCGCGGATCTCGAGCGGATGCGCGTTACCGCGGCCGGCGCGGTGCCGCTTGGCGCCGCTCCTCTCGCCGCGCGCGACGCGCCCGCGCAGGCGCCGGAGGACCCGGCCGTCGCCGCTCACGTCGCCTCCGATGCCGGCCGCCCGCTGCAGAGCGCGTTGCGCGAGCGGGCACGCCACGCCATCCTGGTGCACCGCGCGCGCGAGCACAACCTCAAGAACGTCGACGTCGAGGTGCCGCGCAATCGCATGACGGTGATCACCGGCGTCTCCGGCAGCGGCAAGTCCACGCTCGCCTTCGACGTCATCTTCGGCGAGGGCCAGCGCCGCTACCTCGAATCCCTGAACGCCTATGCACGGCAGTTCGTGCAGCCGGCGTCGCGGCCGGATGTGGACGGCATCTACGGCATCCCGCCGACGGTGGCGATCGAGCAGCGCACCAGCCGTGGCGGACGCAAGAGCACCGTGGCCACGCTCACGGAGATCTACCACTTCCTGCGCCTGCTCTACCAGAAGCTGGGCGTGCAGTACTGCCCGAAGGACGGGACGCTGATCGAGCCGCAGCCCTTCGATGCGATCGTGGCGCGGCTGATGCGCGAGCATCGCGGCCGCCACATCGGCCTGCTGGCGCCGCTCGTCGTCGCGCGCAAGGGGATCTACACCGACCTGGCCAAGTGGGCGAAGGCGAAAGGCTTCCCGCACCTGCGGGTCGACGGCCAGTTCCTTCCTACCGACCGCTTCCCGCGCCTCGACCGCTACCTGGAGCACGACATCGAGCTGCCTGTGGCGGACCTGGTGGTGCGTCCGGAGGACGAGGCCGGGCTGCGGTCGGCGCTAGCCGGCGCGCTCGAGCACGGCAAGGGCATCGTCAAGGTGATCACCGACCTGGCCCCGCTGCAGGCCGATCTGGCCGCGCCGGTGGCCACCACGATCTACTCCACCCGGCGCGCCTGCAGCCACTGCGGTACCAGCTACCCGGAGCTCGACCCGCGGCTGTTCTCCTTCAATTCCAAGCACGGCTGGTGCGCGGCTTGCCTGGGCGCGGGCCTCGAAGTGATCGGCCGCATCGACGCCGACGAGCTCACGCCCGGCATGGAGGGCGCGACCGACGCCGGGGTCACCTACGGCGAAGCGCCCTGCCCCCATTGCCACGGCCAGCGGCTCAACCCCGTCGCGCTCAACATCCGGCTGCGCGACCGCTCCATCGCCGAGCTGACGGCGCTTTCGATCGAGGACTGCCTCGCCTGGCTCGACACCATCGCCTTCGAGGGACGCGAGGCCGAGATCGCCCGCGACATCCTGGCCGAGATCGCCTCGCGGCTGCGGTTCCTGATCGACGTCGGACTGGGCTATCTCACGCTCGACCGCGGCGCGCCCACGCTCTCGGGTGGCGAGGCGCAACGCATCCGCCTCGCGGCGCAGCTCGGCTCCAACCTGCAGGGGGTCTGCTACGTGCTGGACGAGCCGACCATCGGGCTGCACCCGCGGGACAACCGGATCCTGCTGGACACCCTCGCCGCCCTGCGCGACAAGGGCAACACGCTGCTCGTCGTCGAGCACGACGATGAGACCATCGCCCGCGCGGACAACATCATCGACATCGGTCCCGGCGCGGGCCGGCTCGGCGGCGAGATCATCGCCACCGGCACGCGCAAGGAGCTGGAGGCGAACGCCGAGAGCCTCACCGGCCGGTTCCTGTTGGAGCCGTTGCGCCACCCGCTGCATGCGCGTCGCCCGGTCACCGGCGACTCGCCCGCCATCCGCCTCAGCGGCGCGTCCCGCCACAACCTGCGCCAGGCGAGCGCGCGCTTTCCGCTGGAGCGACTGACCGTGGTCACCGGGGTCTCGGGCTCGGGCAAGTCGACCTTCACCCGCGAGGTGCTGCTGGCGAACCTGGAGCGCCTGGTCGGCTCGCGCGCCAGGACGGCGGTCGAGCACTGCGCTTCAATCGAGGGCTGGGAGGGAATCACCCGCGTCCTCGAGGTGGACCAGACCCCGATCGGCAAGACACCGCGCTCCTGCCCCGCGACCTACGTGGGGTTCTGGGATGCGATCCGGCGCCTGTTCGCCGACACGAGCGAGGCGCGGGTGCGCGGCTACGGCGCCGGCCGCTTCTCGTTCAACACCGGCGCGGGGCGCTGCGAGGCCTGTGAAGGCCAGGGCGTGCGCACCATCGAGATGAACTTCCTGCCGGACGTGAAGCTCGCCTGCGACGTCTGCGGCGGCCGCCGCTTCGGCCACGAGACGCTGCAGGTCCACCTGAACGGCAAGTCGATCGGCGACGTCCTGATGATGAGCGTGGACGAGGCCCTGGAGTTCTTCGCGCCGTTCCGCTCCATCGCGCACTGCCTGAAGCTGCTGCAGGACGTGGGCCTCGGCTACCTCACGCTCGGACAGCAGAGCCCGACGCTCTCCGGCGGCGAGGCGCAGCGGATCAAGCTGGTGACCGAGCTCGCCAAGGTGCGCGAGCTCACCGAGCTGGCCGACCCGGTGCGCCAGGCGAAAAACGCCGCGATGGCGCGCGCCCGTCGGGCGGCGGCGGCCGGCGCGGGACCGGCGCCGGGTGGCACGCTGTATGTCCTGGACGAGCCCACCGTCGGCCTGCACATGGCCGACGTCGAGAAGCTGATCCACGTCATGCATCGTCTGGTCGATGCCGGCAACACCCTGGTCGTGATCGAGCACAACCTCGACATCTGGGCCGAGGCCGACTGGATCGTCGATCTCGGCCCCGAAGGCGGCGTCAATGGCGGCCAGGTCGTCGCCGAAGGACCGCCCGAGGTGCTGGCGCGCCGCGGGCGCACCCACACCGAGTCGGTGCTGGCCGAGTTCCTCGGGCGCCAGGCGCAACGCAAGGCCGCCTGATGGTCCGAATACCCGATCGGCTGCGGCGCTCCGCCCGGTGACCATGGACCGCTGGTTCTTCGCCGCCGGCTCGATCTTCGCCCTGATCTCGGTCGGCGTCGGCGCCTTCGGCGCGCACGGCCTGAAGGGCCGGATCACTCCCGACATGCTGGCCGTCTTCGAGCTGGCGGCGCGCTACCAGATGTACCACGCGATCGCGCTCGGGCTGTGCGCCTTCGCCTGGACGCGCTGGCCGGGGCCGGCGGTGACCGTCGCGGCGGCGCTGTTCGCGGTCGGCATCCTGCTCTTCTGCGGCAGCCTCTACGCGCTTTCGCTCGGGGGCCCGCGCTGGCTCGGCGCGGTGACCCCGTTCGGCGGCACCGCGTGGATCGTGGGATGGGCGGCGCTTGCCTGGGCGGCGCTGCGTCAGGGCTGACGCCCGGCGCGCCCGACCGCGAACATGCCGGTAGCCAGCGCGGTACCGAGCACCACCACCGCGCCACCGACCAGCATCCAGAGGTCCACCTGCTCCGCAAGGAACAGCCAGCCCCACAGCACGCCGAATACCGGGATCAGGAAGGTGACCGACAGCGCCGCGGAAGCCTTCACGCGGCCGATCAGCCGGAAGAAGATGACATAGGCAATGCCGGTGCAGACGGCGCCGAGCGCCAGCGCGGAGGACCACGCCGCCGTGGTGGGCCACTGCGCCGGCCAGGACGCGATGCCGCCGGGCACGAGCATCACCATCGCCGCCACCTGGCTGCCGGCCGCGAGCACCAGCGGATCGATCCGCGCGAGCCGGACCTTGGCGAAGTTGCCCGCGTACCCGTAGGCGAAGGTGGCCACCAGGCAGGCGAGCACCGCGATGGCTCCCATGCCGCCTTCGGCGACGCCGACCCGCTGCCAGCTGATCAGCGCGACGCCCGCAAGGCCGATGACGAGACCCGCGACACGGATGGCGGTGAGGCGGTCACCGAACCAGAGGTAGCCGACGACCGCGCCGAAGATCGGCGTGGTGGCGTTGAGGATGGAGGCGAATCCGGCCGACAGGTACAGACCGGCGAACCCGAACATCACGAAGGGGATCGCCGAGTTGAGCACGCCGGCCACGAAGAGTCGTCCCCAGGCCGGCCGGACCTGCGCGACGAGCGCTGGCATGCCGTGACGGGCCACGGCAAGCGGCACCAGGATTGCCGCGCCCACGAGGCAGCGCACCAGCATCAGCGACATCGGCCCGAACTCCGGCGCCGCGACACGGATGAAGAGGAAGGATGCGCCCCAGATCGCCGCAAGGCATACGAACTCCAGCCGTAGCCGGTGTGGCACCATGCTCCCCTAGGAGGCTGTCGACTGACGAACCGGTGATTCTCGGATATCCGCCCAGTGAAACCAAATCGAACCCGAACCCCGCGCGCCGCCTGGCGCTCCCTGAAGCAGCAGGCTCGCCGCCATGCCGGCATTCACCTGAAGGACCTGCTGGACGACCCTTCGCGTTCCGAACGGATGGGCATCGAGGCCGCGGGCCTCTACGCGGACTTCAGCCGCCAGCGGCTCGACGCCGAGGCGATCGAGACCCTGTTCGCGATGGCCGACGCGGCGCGCCTGGTCGAGGCCCGTTCCCTGCTCTTTGCCGGTGCCATCATGAACCCCACCGAGAATCGCCCGGCGCTGCACATGGCGTTGCGCGGCGTGGGCGGGGATGAAGCGGTCGCCTCGGCGGTCGCGACCGAGCGGGAACGCATCCGCGAGTTGGCGAACCGCTTGCGCGCGGGCGGCATCAAGGGCTTCTCCGGCAAGCCGCTGCAGTACCTGGTGTGCATCGGCATCGGCGGCTCGGACCTCGGGCCGCGCCTGGCCTGCGACGCCCTCGCTCCGACGGCGGCGCGCGGGTCGCCGCCGCCGCCGATCGAGGTTCGCTTCGTCGCGAACGTCGATCCATCGGACCTGCACCGGGCGATCGCCGACCTGGACCCCGCCGGGACCGGCTTCGTCGTCGTCTCCAAGACCTTCACCACCCGGGAGACGCTGGCCAACGCCGACGCCGCCCGGCGCTGGCTGCGCAGCGCCGGCGCCGAGGAGGCCGAGCTGAGCCGGCACCTGATCGGTGTCACCGCGAATCCGGAGGCAGCGGTGGCCTGGGGCGTTCCGCCCGGGCAGGTGCTGCGCTTCTGGGACTGGGTGGGTGGCCGCTATTCGCTGTGGTCGGCAGTGGGCGCATCCATCGCTGCCGCCTGCGGTCCGCAGGCGTTCGACGAGCTGCTCGCCGGCGCCGCGCGGATGGACCACCACTTTCGCGATGCGCCGCTGCAGGCGAACCTGCCGGCCTGGCTCGGGCTCGTCTCGATCTGGAACCGCAACGGCCTCGGCTGCGCGAGCCACGCCGTGATTCCCTATGCGGAGCGCCTGCGGCTGTTGCCCGCTTTCCTGCAGCAGCTCGTGATGGAGAGCAACGGCAAGAGCGCGCTGCTCGACGGCACGCGCACGCTGCACGCGACCGCGCCGGTGGTCTGGGGCGTGTCGGGCACGAACGCGCAGCACTCGTTCTTCCAGCAGCTCCACCAGGGCCCGGACGTGGTGCCGGTGGACTTCATCCTCGCGCGCGAGCCCGAGGTCGCGCCGGCCGATGGCGATCCGCGCCATGCCATCCTGCTCGCCAACTGCCTCGCGCAGGGCGCGGCACTCGCGATCGGCAAGCCCCTGCCGGCGGAGGGCTCGCGCGAAGGCTGGCACAAAGCCTTCCCGGGCAACCGGCCGAGCACCACCATCGTGCTGCCACGCATCGATCCCGGATCGCTGGGCGCGCTGCTGGCGGCCTACGAGCATGCGACGTTCGTCGCGAGCGTCGTGCTCGGCATCAACGCCTTCGACCAGTTCGGCGTCGAGTACGGCAAGGTGATGGCCACCGCGATCGAGAAGCTCTTCGACGGCGCGGTGCCGGACACCGGCATCGACCCCGCGACCCGCGCGCTTGCCGCGCGACTGCGCAGCTAGGCCGCCATGGATCGCCCGGACATTCCCGCCGAGCATCTCCTGCTGTCCCCGCTTTCGAAGGGCCTGCCGCTCGCGCCGGTACAAGCCCTCGACCCCGCCGCGGTGCGGGCGGCAGGCTGGCATGCGCTCGACGACGACCTTCCCTATCCGCTCGCCCTGCTCAAGGAGAGCGCGATCGCCCACAACTCGCGCTGGATGGCCGCGTTTCTCCGGCGCTTCGACGCCTGCCTCGCGCCGCACGGCAAGACCACCATGAGCCCCGCGCTGCACCGACGCCAGCTTGCGGATGGCGCCTGGGGCATCACGGCCGCCACCGCGCAGCAGGCGGCGGTGATGGTGGCCTTCGGCGTGCAACGGGTGCTGATCGCCAACCAGCTCGCCGACGGGGCGGCGCAGCGCTGGGCCTTCGGCGTGCTGGCGGAGCGGCCGGACGTGGAGCTGATCGCGCTCGTGGATTCCGTCGAGGGCGTCGCCGCGCTCGCCGCGACCGGCGAGGCCATGGCGGCGCCGCGGCCGCTCCCGGTGATGGTGGAGCTCGGCTTCGCCGGCGGGCGCACCGGCGCCCGCGGCGTCGAGGCCGGCGTCGCGGTGGCGCGTGCGGCCGCCGCCTCGCCGCTGCTGCGCCTGGTCGGCATCGAAGGCTACGAGGCGGCGATCCCCGCCAGGGACGAGCAGGCTCGCGAGGACGGCATACGAGCCTTCGTCGCCGACCTCGGTCGGCTGGCCAGCCGTTGCGCGGAGGAAGCCCTGTTCCAGGACGACGTCATCCTGCTCTCGGCGGGCGGCTCGGCCTACTTCGACCTGGTCACCGCCCTGCCCCGCGAGCTCGCCGGCCGGCCGACGCGGATCATCCTGCGCAGCGGCTGCTACCTGACGCACGATGGCGGCCACTACGCGCGCCTGTTGGCCCGGCTCGCGGAGCGCACGCCGGACGTCGCGGCGCTCGGCGAAGGGCTGCGGCCCGCGCTCGAGGTCTGGGGCGTGGTGCAATCGGTCCCCGAACCCGGGCTTGCGATCGTCACCCTGGGCAAGCGCGACGTCTCGTACGACATCGAGCTGCCGATGCCGCGCTGGCACGTACGCGGGCATGGCGCCACCCGCACGCGGGCCGCCGCGGATCCGTCGTGGCGCATTGCCGCGCTGAACGACCAGCACGCGTTCCTGAAGGGCCGGCCGGGCACACTGCCGGGTCTGGGCGACCGCATCGGCTGCGCCATCTCCCATCCCTGCACCACCTTCGACAAGTGGCGGGTGATGCTGGTCGTGGACGACGACTACCGGGTGGTGGATGCCCTGACCACATGGTTCTAGGCGGCGCCGTCGACGCGCTCGATCCCGAGCGCCTGGACCGCCTCGCGCGCGCGGTCGCCCCCGCCTGCGAGGCCTGGTCCCTGCGCGCGGTGTCCGAGACCGGCGAGAGCCTGCGGGTACGCCAGGACATCGCGGAAGCGCCTTCGCGAACGCGGCACCAGGGCGTGATGATCACGGTGACGGACCAGGGGGGCATGGGCCACGCGGCGACGGCGGACGCCAGCGAGGCCGGGTTGCGCGGCGCGTTCGCGCATGCCCGGGCGCTCGCTCGCATCATGGCGGGCCGCGGCGTCGTGGACTTCCGCTCCGTGCCGCTGCCGTCGCCGCGCGGCGCCCACGAAGGTCCTCGCGAGCAGCCCCTGCCGGGCGGCCTAGGCGAGCGGTTCGAGCTGCTGCAGTCCGCCTGCGCGTCGCTGCGCGGCCCGCGCATCGTCGACTGGAGCGCGGAGGCCTGGTTCGTCGAAACGAGCCAGGCGTACCTGACCGGGGACGGTGGCGAGGCCCTGCAGCGCTTTCACTACGTCGTCCCCAACCTGACCGCGGTGGCCCGGGTCGGCCACGAGACGCAGACGCGCACGGCGGGCGGGCAGTACAACGGCTTCTGCCGCCAGGGCGGCTTCGAGGTGCTGAGGCAGTCGGGCGTGCTGTCAGACGGGCCGCGCATCGCGGACGAGGCCGTGCAACTGGCGATGGCGCCCAACTGCCCGAGCGGCGTCATGGACGTCGTCCTGATGCCGGACCAGATGATGCTGCAGATCCACGAGAGCATCGGCCATCCGCTCGAGCTCGACCGCATCCTGGGCGACGAGCGCAACTTCGCGGGAACGAGCTTCGTCACGCTCGACATGTTCGGCAGCTACCGCTACGGAAGCGAGCTGCTGAACGTCAGCCACGACCCGGACATCCCCGCCGAGTTCGCCAGCTTCGCCTACGACGACGAAGGCACCGCCAGCGCCAGGACGATGCTGATCGAAGCCGGCGTGCTGAAGCGACCGCTTGGGGGCGGCCTCTCCGCGGCGCGCGCCGCGGCGGCCCGGCCGGGCCTCGCCATCGAGCCGGTCGCCACCGCCCGCGCGAGCGGGTGGAACCGGGCACCGATCGACCGGATGAGCAACCTCAACATCGAGCCGGGTGATGCCTCGCTCGAGCACCTGGTCGGTTCGGTCGAGCGGGGCGTCCTCATGCGGACCAACTGTTCGTGGAGCATCGACGACTCCCGCAACAAGTTCCAGTTCGGCTGCGAGTACGGTCGCCTGATCCGCGGCGGAGAGCTCCGCGAGGTCGTGCGCAATCCCAACTACCGCGGCGTCTCCGCGACCTTCTGGCGCAGCCTCGCCATGGTGGGCGACGCATCGACGCGCGAGCTGCTCGGCACCCCCTTCTGCGGCAAGGGCGAGCCGATGCAGGTGGTCCGGGTCGGCCACGCCTCGCCGGCCTGCCGGTTCGACGGCATCGACGTCTTCGGCGGTGCCTCATGAGCGCACCCAGGGCCGGTCCGAGCCCGGACCGTCTCCCGTCACGGTCCGGGCAATCCGGATCCGCCCGGCGTCCCCCGGGGAAGCACTGGTTCCTCGCGCTCGCCGATGCGACCTGCGCGCCGTCCGCCGCGGCGACGCTCGGCGTCGACCGCGTACTGTTGCACGTGGCCTCGGAGGATTCGGTCTTCGCACGCTTCAACCGGAGCGCCGTGCGCCAGCTCACCCGCGTCGACCAACGCGAGGCCACGGTCTCGCTCGTCCGCGGACGGCGCCGAATCGCGGCCACCGTGGACCTGGGCGGCGACATCGACGCCGACATCGCGTCCCTGCGCGCGTTGCGCGACGGACTGGCGCGCGACCTGGCGCTGGTGCCGGAGGACCCGCACCTGCGGCTGCCCGAGGTCGTGGTGGATACCGACCGCGACGACGGCGACCCGGGCGACGCGGTGTACGCCGCCACTCGGCAGGCTCCCGCGGCAACGGGCGCCTCGGAGGGGATGGACGCCGACGGCACGACAACGACGCTGCGCGCGGTCGTCGATCAGGTGGTGACCGAGGCGCGCGGGCTCGACTTCGTCGGAATCCATGTCGACGGTCCGGTGGTCGCGGCGTTCGCCGACAGCCGAGGCCAGCGCAACTGGCACCGCGTCCGGCAGCACCAGCTCGACTGGAGCCTCTTCTGCCAGGGCGACCCTGCCACCCGCGGGCGCGCCGTCAAGTCCCGGCTTGCCGGCCGGCGCTGGGATGCCGACGCCTTCACCCGGCGCATGGCGCTCGCGCGCAGCCGGCTCGCGCTGCTGGAGCGGCCGCCGGTTCCGCTCGCGCCGGGTGCCAGGCGCGCCTGGCTGGAGCCCGCGGCCGTCGCCGACATGCTCGGGATGCTCGCCTGGAGCGGCTTCGGCCTGAAGGACCGGCGCACCGGGACGAGCGCGCTCGGCATGCTGGTCGACGGCGATGCCGCGCTCTCCCCTCTGTTCCGGCTGACGGAGGCGACGGCCGACGGCATCGCGCCGCTGTTCACCCGGACGGGCCAGGTGAAGCCGGACGCGGTCCTGCTGGTGGACGGCGGCCGGGACGCGGGCGCCCTGGTCTCGCCGCGGTCGGCCGCGGAGTTCGGCGTCGAGGCCAACGCGGACGAGTCCGAAACGCCTTCCTCGCTCGCGTTGTCGGCGGGGACGCTCGATCCGGCGCAGGCCGCCGCCCTCGTCGGCACCGGCCTCGTGGTCGGCAACCTCTGGTACCTGAACTGGTCGGACCGGCAGCGCTGCCGGATGACCGGAATGACGCGCTTCGCGTGCTTCCGGGTCGAAGGCGGCGAGCTGCTCGGTCCGATCGAGCCGATGCGCTTCGACGACTCCTTCCTGCGGCTCTTCGGAGAGTCGCTGGTCGGACTCGCGGGCGACGCGCAGGCCATGCCGAGCGACGACACCTACGGTCGTCGCCACCTCGGCTCGATCACCGCGCCCTCGGCGCTGCTCGCCGACATGCGCTTCACCTCGTAGGAGCCTGCGGTCGCCATGAAGATCCTCGATGCCGATGCCACCCGCGATGCCCTGCCCTGGCCGGCCCTGATCGCCGCCATCGAAGCCACGATCGCCGATGCCGCCGCCGGTGCGGCCTTCTGCCCGCCCCGCACCAGCGTCGCGCTGGGCGGCGACGACGTCTGGCTGCTGATGCCGGCGGTCGCGCGAGGCGCGGATGTCGCCGCCTGCAAGCTCCTCACGGTGCATCCGGGCAATCCGGATCGCGGCCGACCGCTCATCCAGGGCGACGTCCTGGTCATCCGCGCGAGCGACGGCGACCGCATCGCCCTCCTGGACGGACCGGCCGTGACCGCGCGCCGCACGGCCGCGGCGACCGCTCTCGCGCTGCGGCGCATCCTCGCGGCGCGCGGCCAGGCCACGGTACCGTCGTGCCTCATCGTCGGCTGCGGCGTGCAGGGCCGCAGCCACCTGGAGGCCCTGAATGCCACCCTGCCCGGCGTCCGCTTCATGCTCGCGTCGCGCACGCCGGCCTCGGCGCTCCGGCTGCGCGACCTCGCGGCAGCGCAGGGCATCGACGCCCGGGTCGTGGACGATCCGGACGGCGCGGTGACGGAAGCCGACCTCGTGGTGTGCTGCACACCGGCGAACGAGACCTGCCTGCATCGCCCGCCACGCGAAGGAGGGATCGTGGCGGCGATCGGCTCCTTCAAGCCGACCTCGAGCGAGCTCGGCCCGGCCGTAATGGCGGCGATCGGCCGCAACATCCTGCTCGATTCGCCGGACGCGGCGCACGAGGCCGGCGAGCTGGTGCAGGCGGGAATCGACGGAACCGGACTGCCCACGCTGCTCGATGGCGACGCGGCGCTGCCACCGCGACCGGAGGCCACCGTCCTGTTCAAGAGCTGCGGCAACGGCCTGTGGGACCTGGCCGCGGCCCGGACGCTGCTCTGAGCGGCTGCGCGGCCCCCTTTTCAGCCCCGGCAGACTGCTAGTCGCCGTAGGCGCCGTCGATGATCCGGCAGCCGAGCGCCGCCAGCTTGTCGTCGGCATAGGCGGACCGGTTCCAGGTACCGGCGTCGATCGCCTGGCGGATGGCCACCTCGTCCGCCTGCTTGCGACGCGCGCGCGCCAGCACTGCCTCGGCTTCGCGGCGCGGGATGACCAGCACGCCGTCGGCGTCGCCCACCACGACGTCTCCGGGATGGACCACCACGCCGCCGCAGGCGACCGGGACGTTGATCTCGCCGGGCCCGGACTTGTAGGGACCGCGCGGCGTGACGCCGCGGGCGTACACCGGAAAATCCATGCCGCCGATGACATCGGCGTCGCGCATCGCGCCATCCACGACCACGCCGGCGACGCCGCGGCGAGCGGCCCAGGCCATCATCAGCTCTCCGGAGATGGCGTTGGCGAGCTCGCCTTGCGCGTCCACCATGATGACGTCGCCAGGCTCGGCCATGTCGATCGCACGGTGCAGCATCAGGTTGTCGCCGGGACGCACGCGCACGGTGAAGGCGACGCCAAGGAGAGGCGCCCGGTTCATCGGGCGGATGCGCGCATCGAGGCAGAATCCGCGGTTCATCTCGTCGGCGATGTTGGCCACCGGCAGGCCGCGGAACTGCTCCACCAGCGCAGCCGGAGCGCGATGGATACGGGTGAAGATGCGAAATCCGATGCCGTCTGCCATGGCGACCTCCTGTCGTCGTGCGTGCCGCTCGTGTCCGAGTCGAATGCCTATGACTGCCCGGCCATCTCCGCCACCTGCCGGCCGATGGAGAGGCTGGCGGTCAGGCCGGGCGATTCGATGCCGAAGAGCTGGATGACACCCGCGACGCCATGCGTGCGCGGGCCGGTGATCATGAAGTCGAGCGCCGGCTGGCCCGGCGCCTGGATCTTGGGGCGCACGCCCGCGTAGGCCGGGACCAGGGCGCCGTCGCGAAGCCCGGGCCAGTACCGGCGGATCTCGGCGTAGAAGGCATCCGCGCGGGCAGGATCCACGTCGTAGTCAGGCGTATCGACCCACTGCACGTCGGGACCGAACCGGGCCTGCATGCCGAGATCGAGGGTCAGGTGCACGCCCAGTCCCGCCGGCTCCGGCACCGGATAGATCAGCCGCCGGAACGGCGCGCGTCCGGCGAGCGAGAAGTAGTTGCCCTTGGCGAAATAGCTCGGCGGAACCTGCTCGGCCGGGAAACCTTCCATCCGCCGCGCGAGCGCCTGCGCATGCAGCCCGGCGCAGTTGACGAAGAGCCGCGCCTGCAGGCTGGACGCATCCGCGCCGCCGGTCTGCACGACGACCGAGCCCCCCGCGCACCGTACGGCCGCCACCGGCGTGTTGAAGACCACAAGGCCTCCCGCCGACTCGAGGTCGCCCTGGTAGGAAAGCATCAACGCGTGGCTGTCGATGATCCCCGAGCTCGGGCTCGAAAGCGCTCCCGCGCAACGCAGCTCCGGTTCGATCGCCACCGCCTCCTCCGCGGAAAGGAACGCGATGTCGTCGACGCCGTTGCGGCTCGCCTGCGCCTTCAGCGTATCGAGCGCGGCGATCTGCGCCGGCGAGGTGGCCACGATCAGCTTGCCGCAGCGCCGGTGATCCACACCGCGTTCGGCGCAGTAGCGATAGAGCATCTCCTTGCCACGCACGCAATGCAGCGCCTTGAGCGAACCGCCCGGGTAGTAGATGCCGGCGTGGATCACCTCGCTGTTGCGGGAGCTGGTACCGGTGCCGATGCCGTCCTCGGCCTCGAGCACGATCACCTCCCGGCCCGCAAGCGCCAGCGCCCGGGCGCAGGCCAGGCCGACCACGCCGGCGCCGACGACGACCGCATCTACCGCTTCCATGAAGTGTGTTTCAATCGCCTCGCCCATTCGCGCAAGGAAGCGATTTTGCCAGACCAGTTCATCCTGACCCTGTCCTGCCCGGACCGCGCCGGCATCGTGCACGCGGTGACCGGGGCGCTGCTCTCCCACGACGGCAACATCACCGAAGCGGCGCAGTACGACGATCCCAGCACCGGGCTCTTCTTCATGCGGGTGCGCTTCGCCAGCCCGGACCGGCTCCCCGCCCTGCGCGAAGGCTTCGCGCAGGTGGCGGAGTCGTTCGGCATGAAGTGGCAGATCGACGAGGCGGGCCGACGCATTCCCACCGTGGTGATGGTCTCCAGGCTGGGGCACTGCCTGAACGACCTGCTGTTCCGCCACCGCTCGGGGCTGCTGGCACTGGATATCAGGGCGGTGGTCTCGAACCACCGGGACTTCTACCAGCTCGCGGCGAGCTACGACATCCCCTTCCACCACATCCCGGTGACAGCGGACACCAAGGCGCAGGCCGAGAGCCGGCTGATGGACGTGATCGAATCCGAAGGCGCCGAGCTGGTGGTGCTGGCGCGATACATGCAGGTCCTCTCCGACGACCTCTGCCGGCGCCTGGAAGGCCGCGCGATCAACATCCACCACTCCTTCCTGCCGAGCTTCAAGGGCGCGAAGCCCTACCACCAGGCGCACGAGCGGGGCGTCAAGATAATCGGCGCCACCGCCCACTACGTGACGGGCGAGCTCGACGAAGGCCCGATCATCGAGCAGGACGTCGCGCGCGTGGATCACGCCATGGACGTGGCCGCGGTCACCGCGATCGGTCGCGACGTCGAAAGCGTGGTCCTGGCGCGGGCCGTGCAGTGGCATGCCGAGCGTCGCGTGCTGCTGGACGGCAACAAGACCGTGGTATTCCGCTAGCGGCCCTGGTCGGGAATCAACCGGCTGCGTACCCGCCTACGCGGAGTCCGTACGTATCTGGAACTGCATCGTCTCGAGGTCGCCGAGGACCCAGGTGCGCGGCGCGGCCATGCCTGCGACCGTTCCCGGGTTGACTACGTAGGTCACGCCGCTCTTGACGTTGTCGACGCGCTCGACGCCGGCGACGTGGGAGTGGCCGCAGCAGACGAGGTCCCAGTTGCCGGTGCACGCCATCGCGTGGCCGTACTCGGGATAGTGAACGACGAAGATCCGTCGTCCGTGCAGATCGAGCCGGGCGTCCGCGCCGTGGTAGCGCATCAGCCCCCCGCTTTCATGGGCCCAGCGGCTGAGCGACACCGGGTCACCGAGGTTGTTGCCATGGATCACGTGAATCGGCAATCCGACGCTCATGGCGGCACGCAACGTCTGGGTACCTATGACGTCACCGCAATGGATCACGGCCGCGGCGCCCTCCGCGGCGGCCGCGCGCACCGCTTGCGCGAGCGGCTCCGACCGATCGTGGCTGTCGGAAACGATGCATACCTTCATCGCGAGCATCATAACGCACGCATCGTGCGCGGCAGCGCTCCGGCGTCGCCCGGCCGCGTGACCGGCTCCATCGACCGCATTTATCGCCCCATCAGCAATTTCGTCGGACAAGCGAGGCATCGTGCGGTAGCTTGGACCGTCAGGCACCTCGACCGCAGGAGATCGCCATGGCTCGACTCGTACCACCGCACGGCGGCCGCGGCCTGCTTCCGCTCCAGCTCGAAGGCGAGGCTCACGCCGCGGAGCTGAAGCGGGCGGGCACGCTGCGCAGATTGCGCATCACGCCGCGCGAGAAGGGGGATGTCGTCATGCTGGGCATGGGCGGGTTCACACCGCTTGCCGGCTTCATGACGCACGCCGATTGGCAGGGGGTCTGTGACGAGATGCGCACGGCCGAGGGCGTGTTCTGGCCGATTCCCATCACGCTGTCCGTCGACGATTCGATCGCGGGCTCGATCGCCGCGGGCGAGGAGGTCGCGCTGGTCGATCCCGACGACGACGCGCTGCTCGCGGTCATGACGGTGACCGAGAAGTATTGCATCGACAAGGCGCATGAATGCCGCTCGGTGTTCAAGACCACGGACACCGAGCATCCCGGCGTACGGATGGTCATGCAGCAGGGCGAGGTGAACCTGGCCGGGCCGTTGCGCGTCCTGGGCGACGGCGGATTCAAGGCGAAGTACGGCGCGCTGTTCAAGACGCCGCAGGAGACCCGCGCCGAGTTCGAACGGCTGGGCTGGTCACGAGTGGCCGCCTTCCAGACCCGCAACCCGATGCATCGCTCGCACGAGTACCTGGTCAAGGTCGCGATCGAGGTCTGCGACGGCGTGCTGGTGCATTCGCTGCTCGGCAACCTCAAGCCTGGCGACATTCCGGCCGACGTGCGCACGCGTGCCATCCAGGTCCTGGTGGAGAAGTACTTCCGCGCCGGCACGGTGGTGCAGGCGGGGTATCCGCTGGACATGCGCTATGCCGGCCCGCGAGAGGCGTTGCTGCACGCGGTGTTCCGGCAGAACTACGGCTGTGCCTACCTGATCGTGGGACGCGATCACGCCGGCGTGGGCGACTACTACGGCCCGTTCGACTCGCACCGGATCTTCGACGAGATCCCGGGTGACGCGCTCCTGATCGAGCCGATGCGGGTCGACTGGACGTTCTGGTGCCACAAGTGCGAAGCCATGGCGTCGGCCCGCACCTGCCCGCACGACGATGCCGATCGGCTGCTCGTGTCGGGAACCAAGCTGCGGAGCTGGCTGTCCGAAGGCAGCGCGGTGCCCCCCCAGTTCAGCAGGCCGGAGGTGCTCGAGATCCTGCGGAGCTACTACGCCTCGCTCGACGCGCACGAGAACGTCAAGGTGGAGCTGAAGGGCCACTCGGCGCGCTAGGCGGCTCTCCTCCCCGGGCTCTCAGCCCTCCACCTCCGCGACGCGTGCTTCCGTCGTGCCCGCCGCCGCCAGCCGTTCCTTGGCGAATCGGATGAATCCGCTCACGACCCTAGGGTGGATGCGCTCCTTGGGATAGACGACCGAGAGGTGGCGGAGCAGCGGCGGCGCCAGCGGAATCCGCACGAGGTCACCAAGTCGCACTTCCTTTTCCGCCACCGCACGCGACATGATCGCGAAGCCGACCCCGGTCGCGACCAGTCCCTTGAGCGCTTCCGGGCTGGTCGCTTCCATGACCACCTTCAGCGAATCCAGCGACAACCCCGCCTTCTTCAGGTAATGGTCGATGACCTCTCGGGTGCCGGACCCGGACTCGCGGCTGATGTAGGGATGCTCGGTCAGTGAATCGATCGCCAGCTCCTTGCTTCGCGCGAGCGGATGCGAAGGCACGCAGACGACCTGCAGCTCGTCCTCGCAGCAGACATCCGTGATGAGAGAGGGCGTGCGGGAGTCCCCCTCGATGAAACCGAGATCCAGCGTACGCTCGACGACCCGTGCCTGGACGGTCTCGGAGTTCGCGACGATGAGCTGCGGTACGACTCCCGGGCAATGGACCTTGAACTCGCCGAGGACGCGGGGCAGCAGGAACTCGGCGATCGTCGTGCTGGCGCCGATCAGCAGCGGACCGAATTCCTGTCCGCTCTGCTCCCTGACCTGCATGTCCAGCTCGGCGTACAGGGCGAGGATGTCCTGGGCATAGCCGAGCGCCACGGTGCCCACCGGCGTCAAGGCGATACGGCCGCCGGCGCGATCGAAGAGGCGGGCACCGAAGTGATCTTCCAGCTGGTGGATCTGGAACGTGACCGCCGGTTGCGTCATGCACAGGGCATCGGCCGCCTTCGTGAACGACAGGTACTTCGCCACGGCATTGAAAACCTGGAGTCTACGATCCGACATATGACGGTACGGTGTTCGAGGTCAGCGCACTCAGGAGTGTGGACGCACCGTGCCGATGATACGCTGCCGGCCTCCTGGCTCTCCCGCCCGGGCCCCACGCCGGTTGTGCGCCGCAATAACTCTCGTGGCTTATCGGCGGATAAACGACTTCGATTGGTCTAGCGGCGGTGCACGTGTCACATTGCGGCGTAGCGCGTCGCCCTTTCGTCGCGGCAAGCACCCCGGGCCGGTGCCTGACGCAACGCAGGTTGCGGATTCGGGGTCCCAACAGGAAGGAAAGTTCCATGTCGAGTGTCAATCCATTTGCCGTCGCGGGCGCATCGTTGCCTTCCGGCTTCCTGCAGTGGTTCCTCGTGGTGATGATCCTGCTCGTGGTGGCCGGCACGCTCTTCGACGTCATCCACAAGGGCAGCGCTCGCTACTTCCTCGCCAACATGCGCAAGTCCAAGCAGGAAGGTCGCGAGGTGGGCAGCGGCCAGAAGGTCTCGATCGCCGTGCAGACCGCGGTGGTCGACGTGCTTGCCTCGGGCGAGTTCTGCAACACGAACCGGCGGGTGGCGCACCTGCTCGGCATGTACGGGTTCATCCTCTACGTGGTGGCCACGGCCGTCATGGTGTTCCGCTATCCCGCGGGGGCCGCGTCCACGCCGGCCGTCTGGCCGGTGCTCTGGTGGATCGGCGCGCTGATGGTGCTGGTGGGTGGCTACTGGTTCTGGTTCTTCATCCGCGTGGACGTCGCCGCGCAGGGCCGTTCTCCCTTGCGCCTGATGAAGGCGGATCTCTTCGTCCTGTCGCTGCTCGCAAGCGTGACCCTCGGCGTCCTGTGGGCCGCCACGGGCGGCGGCGCGGGCGTGCTCTTCTGGCTCTACATCATCGCGACCGTCGTGCTCTTCGGCGGAGTGCCGTGGTCGAAGTTCGCCCACATGTTCTTCAAGCCGGCGGCCGCCTTCGAGAAGCGGCTTTCCGAGGCCAACGGCACGGCCCAGAACCTGCCGACCCAGACCCGCGACGACCCCGAGCAGCGCAAGCGCCATTCCATGGAGCTGCTGCGTGACGCGCCGATGGACATGGGGCTCGGCATCAAGCGCGAGGCGCCCCGCCACTACTAGGGAACAGGGCGATCAGACGCCGACCACGAGTTCATCAGGAAGCCTTCCAGGAGCCGCCTAATGCCTACCTTCGTCTACATGACCCGTTGCGATGGATGCGGGCACTGCGTCGACATCTGTCCCTCGGACATCATGCAGATCGACGAGACCTATCGCCGCGCCTACAACATCGAGCCCAACATGTGCTGGGAGTGCTATTCCTGCGTGAAGGCCTGCCCCCAGCATGCGATCGACGTGCGCGGGTATGCGGATTTCGCCCCGCTCGGCCATAGCGTCCGCGTGGATCGCGACGAGCGCAAGGGCACGATCGCCTGGAAGATCAAGTTCCGGGACGGAACGGAGAAGGATTTCCTCTCTCCCATCACGACGAAGCCCTGGGGGACGGCGATTCCCAAGCTCGCCGACGTGCCCGCGCCGAGCAAGGAGATGCGCGACAGCCAACTGCTGTACAACGAACCGAAGTACATCCGCCTCGATGAAGGCGGCCTGCGTACACTCGAGGACGCTGGCCTCGAGCTGAAGAAAGGCGTGTACTACTGATGGCCTACAAGACGATCATCGAAGACGACATCGACATCCTGGTGGTCGGTGCAGGTCTGGGCGGCACGGGCGCCGCATGGGAAGCCAGGTTCTGGGGCCAGGACAAGAAGATCGTGATTGCCGAGAAGGCGAACATCGATCGGTCCGGCGCGGTCGCCCAGGGCCTGTACGCCATCAACTGCTACATGGGGAGCCGCTGGGGGGAGAACAATCCCGAGGACCACGTCCGCTACGCGCGCATCGACCTGATGGGGCTGGTGCGCGAAGACCTGCTGTTCGACATGGCTCGGCACGTCGACTCCACCGTGCACCAGTTCGAGGAGTGGGGCCTTCCCATCATGAAGGACCCGAAGACCGGGCGCTACCTGCGGGAAGGCCGATGGCAGATCATGATCCACGGCGAGTCGTACAAGCCGATCGTCGCCGAGGCCGCCAAGAAGTCGGCGGACAAGGTCTTCAACCGAATCTGCGTCACGCATCTGCTGATGGACGAAAGCAAGCCGAATCGGGTTGCCGGAGCCGTCGGCTTCAACGTCCGCACCGGCAACTATCACGTGTTCAAGTCCAAGACCGTGATCTGTGGCGCGGGCGGGGCGTCGAACATCTTCAAGCCGCGTTCCACGGGTGAAGGTGCCGGCCGCACGTGGTATGCGCCCTGGTCGTCCGCGTCGGCCTACGGGCTCATGATCAACGCCGGCGCCAAGATGACGCAGATGGAGAATCGCATCGTGCTGGCGCGGTTCAAGGACGGCTACGGGCCCGTGGGCGCCTACTTCCTGCACCTGAAGACCTATACCCAGAATGCCTACGGCGAAGAGTACGAGTCGAAGTGGTGGCCGGAGCTGCAGCAGATGGTGGGCAAGGCCTATCTCGATCCGGAGGCTTCGCACCTGACGCATCGTCCCATCCCGACCTGCCTGCGCAATCACGCGCTCTTCAGCGAGATCAAGGCCGGCCGCGGGCCGATCCACATGGTGACCATGCGGGCGTTCCAGGATCCGCACCTGGAAGAGGTCGGCTGGGAGAACTTCCTCGGCATGACCGTGGGCCAGGCGGTCCTCTGGGCGGCCACGGACGTCGATCCCAAGAAGGAGAACCCCGAGCTGACCACGTCCGAGCCGTACGTCATGGGCTCGCACGCGACCTGCTCGGGTGCCTGGTGCTCGGGCCCCGAGGACGTCTCCCCGCCCGAGTATTTCTGGGGCTACAACCGCATGACGACGATCGAGGGCCTCTTCGGCGCCGGTGACGCGGTTGGCGGGACGCCCCATGCGTTCTCGTCCGGCTCCTTCACGGAAGGCCGCCTCGCCGCAAAGGCTGCCTGCAAGTACATCGACGACGGCAAGGCGCAGGGCATCGTCGTGTCGGAGTCGCAGATCGATCGCCGCAGGAAGGAGATCTACAAGCCCCTGGAGCATTACCGGGTGTACCGCAATGCCGTCGTGGCGGGAAGCGTCAACCCGCACTACATCAATCCGCAGCAGGGCCTGGACCGCCTGCAGAAGCTGATGGACGAGTACTGCGGCGGCTATACCGTCGGCTACATGACGAACGAGAAGCTGCTGAACATCTGCCTCAAGAAGCTGAAGATCATGGAGGAGGACCTCGAGAGCCTGGCCGCGAAGGACCTCCACGAGCTGCTGCGGGCATGGGAGCTGAAGCACCGTCACCGCGCCGCGGAGTGCGTCACGCAGCACACCCTCTTCCGCAAGGAGACGCGCTGGCCGGGCTACTACTACCGCGGCGACGTCATGAAGGTGGACGACGAGAACTGGCACGTGCTGACCGTGTCGCGTCGCGATCCCGAAACCGGCGAATACGAGATGGAGAAGGCGCCTTGCTATCACCTGATCTCGGAGAAGGAGCAGGCGGCGTCCGGCTCCGCGACGGGCCAGCCGCAGCCGGCGTGAACATCGTCGAATGCAGCGACGAGGAGATTCGCCACATGGCCGACCCCCTGTGGCGCGGTCTCCTGAAGTCCTCCAACGAGGGCAAGTACGGCGAATTCGTGCAGAAGTTCGCCAGGTCGCTGGCGCTCGCGATGAACCAGGTCGTCGTGAATCACCAGTTCGCCAACAGCGAGCTGGCCAGGAACCTCTCCGAGGACGCCGACTTTCTCGGCATCATCCGTCGCGGCGAGCATGTGACGGTCCTCTACCGGCAACGGAGCACCCGGAAGCCGGGCGAATGGGTCGGCAGGCTGGTCCTCGGCTACGAGGAGGGCGAGGTCAGGATCTTCGCCGCATCGATCTTTTGAGCGCAATGAGAGTCTTATGAGCGTCGCCGCCCGGCCGCCCGGCCGCCCGATTGCAACGCGCGCCTTCCTCGGGGAGGATGTCGCGCAAGCGTCAGGAGGGCACACCGATGAATGAGGTCATCCAGGACGGGAAGTATGTCGAGCTCACCTATCAGGTGACCGACCGGAAGTCGGGACAGGTGCTCAGCCGCGTCGAGTTTCCGCTGGGCTACGTCCACGGCCACAACGAGATCCTGTCTCCCATGGTCCACAGGGAGCTGGAAGGCAGGTCCGCGGGCGACGTGACGGAGGTGCCGATCGACGGCAACCGGATCTTCGGCCGGAGGGACGAATCGCTGGTGTTCACCGACCGGATCGAGAACGTCCCGCGGGAGTATCGCCAGGTCGGGACCGCCATCCTCATGGAGAGCGACACGGGGCACACCCGCAGCTTCATCGTCACGCGGATGGACGGCGAGACGCTGACGGTGGACGGCAACAATCCGCTTTGCGGCAGGGAAGTCGTCTTCAGGCTGGAGGTGCTGACGGTGCGGGACGCCACCGATGAGGAGCTGAAAGCCGGTGGCGCGATCGGAGCGGCGCCGGATGTCGACCCGGCGTCGATGAGGCCGGTTTGACGCGGCATGGAACGCGATGAACGACCCGGGCCTGTCGCGCGGGTCTTGCATCTTGGCTTCACGGAGGATGGGGGTAACTGATGAGTGAGCAGAAACCGGTCACCAAGGTTCCGGACGGGGTGACGCGCTTCTATACGACGCGCCAGATGCCGCCGAACGAGAAAGGGTTCGTCGGCTACGAAACCGTCTGGAAGCCGGTGCAGAAGGAAGTTCCGTACAAGACGCCGAAGGCGCCGTAGCGCGCCCCGGCCGTGGTCCCGTCGCGCCGGCCTGTTCCTACCGGGAGGTGGTCGGGCCGGGGCCGGATCCGCCGTCGCGGCCCGCCAGCTCCGCCAGGATCTCCGCGGTGTGCTCGCCGTGGCGTGGCGCCGGATGGCGGACCACGCACGGCGTCCTCGAGAGCTTGACCGGGAAGCCGAGCATCTTCACCGGCCCGTGGCCGGGATGCTCCACCTCCATGACCATCTCCTGGTGCACCATCTGCGGATCGGCCAGCGCCTGTCCGATGTCCTGAACCTTGCCGCAGGGCACGCCGGCGGCGTTGAGGCGATTGATCCAATTGGCCTGCGTGTCGCTGCTCAGGCGCTGGTTGATCAGCTCGTTGAGCTCCTTCCGGTTGAGCAGGCGCTGGTCGTTGGTGGCGAAGCGGGGCAACTCCAGGATCTCCTCGATGCCCAGGAGCCCAAGCAGGCGCCTCAGGATGGATTCGGTGCTCGGCGCCACGGCGATCTCGCCGTCGCTGGCCCTGAACAGCCCGTAGGGGGATGCGATGGGATGGTCGTTCCCGGTCTTGAGCGGCAGTTCCCCGGTGGCGAGATAGTCGGACGCGAGGAACGCGAACATGCTGATCATCGTGCTCATCATCGCCGACTCCACGCGCTGCCCCCGCCCCGTGAGGTCGCGGGCCCGCAGCGCGCTCACCACGCCGAAGGCCGCGTAGAGGCCGGCGATCAGGTCGGTGATCGGCGGCGCGCAGCGGACCGGGCCCGCGTCCGCGTGCCCGTTGACCGTCATGAAGCCGCTCATCGCCTGGATCACGAAGTCGAATGCCGGGCGGTCGGCATACGGGCCGGTCGCGCCGTAGCCGTTGATGCTGGCGATCACGAGCCGCGGATTGATCGCGTCCAGCGTCGCCTGGTCCAGCCCCATCTTGTCGAGCACGCCCGGCCGGTAGTTTTCCACCAGGACGTCGGCATTCTCCAGCAGCCGCATCAGGGTCGCCTTTCCGGCGTCCGACTTCACGTCGAGCGCCATCGAGCGCTTGTTGCGGTTGAAGGAGGCGAAGTACCAGCTCAGCCCCTCGTGCCCTGCGCCGATGTGACGGATCGGGTCGCCCTCGCCCGGGTCCTCGATCTTGATGACGTCAGCGCCCATGTCCGCGAGGATCATGGTGCAGAACGGTCCGGAAAGGATGCGGGTGAGGTCGATGATCCTGATGCCGGAGAGCGGCTGCCGGGCGCCGCCCGCTGCGGATGAGGCGCCGGTGGGGTCGGTGTTGTCGGTGGTGGCGGATTCCATGGTCCTGATCATTAGGTCGCCCGTTTAGCCAGCGGCCGTCTGGACCGCCTCGGCTTCGTGCAGGGCGAGGCGCGGCCCGGCGCGCATCACCTGGCCGGACAACTGGCGGCCCAGAGTCTGCTCCATCTTCCGGGCCACCTCGATCGCCTTGTAGAGGTCGATGCCGGTGCGATAGCCGCTCTCATGGAGCAGGTAGACCAGGTCCTCGGTGCAGATGTTTCCGGTCGCTCCTGCCGCGAACGGGCACCCGCCCAGGCCGGCAACCGACGAATCGAATCGGCGCACGCCCTCTTCCAGTCCGACGAGCACGTTGGCTAGGCCGATGCCGCGGGTGTTGTGTAGGTGGAGCGTGTACTGCACCTGCGGAAATTCCGCCTTCAGCGCGCGAACCACTCGCCGGATGTTGGTCGGGGTGGCCATCCCGGTCGTGTCGCCGAGGCCAACGTGGTCGACGCCGAGCGCCACGTAGGCTGAAACGATCCGAAGCAACGACTCGAGCGGGACCTCGCCTTCGAACGGGCAGCCAAACACGGTTGCCATGCCACCCCTGACCTCGATGCCTGCCTCGCGAAGTCGCCCCGCTACCTCCGCGAACCCGGCCATGGACTCGCCGATGCTGCGGTTGAGATTCTTGCGGTTGTGCGTCTCGGAGGCCGAGCAGAGCAGCACGCCGGCATCGAGCGGGGTGCTCGCCGCGCGTTCCGCTGCCTTGAGGTTGGGCACCAGCGCCATCAGGCAGGTGTCATCCCGCTTGCGCACGCCCGCCAGCACCTCGGCGGCATCCGCGAGCTGCGGCACCGCCTTGGGCGAAACGAACGAGGTGACCTCGATGCTGCGCAAGCCGCTGTCGATCATGTCGTTGAGGATCTCGACCTTGCGCTCCGTCGGCACGATATAGCGCTCGATCTGCAAGCCGTCGCGCGTGCCGACCTCGATGACCTCGACCCAATCGTCGCCGGCCAATGACCCGCCGGCCGTGGTTTGAGTTGCTGCGTGCACGTGCTTCATGTCCGGTTCCCGGTAATGCAATCAGAAGATCGGAAGGCGCATGTTGGTCCAACCGTTCGTGGCTGAAAAGCGATCTCTCAGCAGAGGTACCATCTCAATCCGAGATGTCAGCCCGGGCGCGTCGTGCAAGTACGATGCGCCCGGGCGGCTGCAGGCGCTATCTCATCGCCACGTTCGGCAGCCAGGTCACCAGTGAGGGGAAGGCAGAGATCAAACCCAGCACCACCAACGACCAGGCGAGGAACGGAAGGGTCTCGACCGCGACCGACCACAGACGCACCCGGCCGATCGCCCCGGTGATCAGGATCAGCAACCCCACCGGTGGATGCAGCATCCCGATCATCAGGTTGAGTATCACGACGGTGGCAAAGTGGATCGGATCGATGCCGAGCTGAGCCTGGATCGGGATAAGCGTCGGTACGAACATCACCAGCGCGGGCAGCGGCTCGAACACCATGCCGACAAGCAGCAGCATCAGGTTCACCACCAGGAGCACCATCAGGGGATCGCTGGAGAAGCCCAGGATCGCCTCGGAGATGCGGGTGGCGAGGTGGGATTCGCTCATCAGCCAGGCGAACGGGCCGGCGGCCGCAAGCAGGAACAGGATGACGGCGGAGATCTTTCCGGCGGAGTAGAACACCTCCGGGAGGTCTCGGAGCTTGAGATCGCGATAGATGAAGAGCCCGACCAGCAACGCGTAGACGCAGATCACGCCAGCCGCCTCGGTCTCCGTGATCACTCCGGAGCGGATGCCCAGCAGGATCAGGATCGGCACCATGAGCGCCCAGATGGCGATGCGGGTGCTGTGAAGCTGCGCGCGCAACGGCGCCCGCGGCTTCGCACGGTAGTCACGACGCCGGGCGATCCAGGCGCAGATGGCGACATAGCCAAAGAAGAGCATGAGCCCCGGCACGATCCCGGCGAGGAACAAGCGCGCGATCGACACGTTCGCGATCACCGCGTAGACGATCATCGGAATGGACGGCGGCAGGATCGGACCGAGCATCGCGCCCGCGGCGATGACCGCGGAGGCATAGCTCGCCTTGTAGCCGTCGCGCTTCATCGCCGGGATGAGGATCGACCCGGTCGCGGTCGCGTCTGCCACCGCCGAGCCGGAGATCCCAGCCATCACCAGGTTGGTCATCATAGACACCTGCGACAAGCTGCCGCGGAAGTGGCCCACCATCGCCGAGGCCCAGTCGATGAGGCGACGGGTCAGGCCGCCATGGTTCATGATCTCGCCCGCCAGCACGAACAGCGGGACCGCGACCAGCGCGGCACTGTCGACTCCGGAAACCAGCGTGAGCGGAACCATGACCGGGTCCACGCCGCCTTCGGCATGCAGCATCATGCCGAGCAGCGCGGCCACGATCATCGAGAAGCCGACATCGAGACCGATCAGCAGCAGCGCGAAGAAGATGGCCGCGCTAATCGCGATGATCATCGTCTTCGATCGGTGGGTCTATCCTCAGGCGCCGACCACTGAGGATGTCGGCGAACCGGATGAGCATGAAGACAGCCAGCAGCGACATGCCCGCAAGCAGCGCCCCGTACATGGTGTCGTAGTTGAGCGGCGTGCCCATGATGGCCTGGAAGGCGCCGATCTCCATCAGGCGCGCGCCGACGATGACGAGAAACACCGAGACGACCAGCATGACCAGGTCGAGAACGACGGCGACTCGGCGCCGGGTGGCCAGCGAGGCGAGATGGCTGAGCAGCTCGATCCGGACATTGGCGCGGTTGCGGATGCCGACCGCAATGCCGATGAAGGTGAGCCAAACCATCCCGATCCTGGCGAACTGGTCGTGGGCGTCGAACTGCGACTTGATGAAATAGCGGTCGGCGACCTGTCCGACGGTGAACACCAGGACCATCGCGAGCGCGATCACGATGACCGTCTTCGCCGCACCGTCCAGTATCCGGACGGCGAGGGCGAGCCGGAGACTCGCCGGCCCGCCATCGTCCTCCGCCGGGCCGGACGCCGAGGCGTTGCTCACTTGCCCTCCTGCTCCTTGCGGATCCTGTCAACCAGGCCGGCGGGCCAGAGCTTGCCGTCGAACTCCTTCTCGACACCCTCGACGGCCTTGCGGAACGCTTCGCGGTCCGGGACGACGTAGGTGACGCCGGCGTCCTTGAGCACCTGCACGCTGTCGAGGTCGAACTGGCGGGTCAGCTGGGTGGTGACTGCACCGGCTTCCTTGGCAGCCCGCTTGAAAAGCTCGCGGTCGGCCTCCGAGAGACCCTTCCAGAAGCGCTCGGACACGAAGAACCCGACCAGCTCCTGGACATGGTCCGTGGCCGACCAGTACTTCGCGGCCTCGTGGAACTTGGGCGGAATCGACAGATCGAAGCCATTGTCCTGGCCGTCGACGGTGCCGCGCGAAAGAGCGTTGTATATCTCGAGCATCCCGAGCGGCGTCACCTGTGCGCCCAACCGGTCGAACGTGGCCTTCAGCATCGGCAGCGAGGGAATGCGCAACCGCATGCCCTTGACGTCCTCGGGCTTCATGATCGGACCCTTGGTGGTCTGCAGAGCGCGAGGCGAGCGCTGGCCCCAGGCTCCGAACACCCTGACGCCGGCCGTGGAGGCGATCTTGGAATAGATCGCGTTGAATTCATCGTTGTTGAGGATCCGCTCCGCCCATTCCGCGTCCTTGAAGAGGTAGGGCACGTAGATCACGTTGAGCGCCTCGCCGCCGCGCACGAAGCTGATCGAGGAAAGGCCGAAGTAGCCGAACTCGACGGTTCCGATCTGCATCGCAGACAGCAGCTGCGAGATGTCGCCGAGCTGTCCGTCGGTGTAGATGTTGACAACATAGCGGCCGTTGCTCTCGGTATCGACGATCTCCTTGAACTTCAGCAGCGCCTTGTGCCATGGGCTGTTCGAGATGGCGATGGTCGTCATCTTGAGCGACTTCGCCTGCGCGACTGCCTGGCCGGTCCATCCCAGGGCGGCCGTGATCGCCAGGAGCCACACTACCAACAAGCGCTTCATTTCCCTCTCCTAATTCACGTTGTATGCCGCGACGGCCTGCATTGCCGCGCGTTCAGAATTCCCACTGCACCGGCTTGGCGCCCGCGACCGGGGACCTGAAGGTGGCGATCTGCCGGCCGAACAGCGACCCGAGATAGACCGTCCTGAGGTCCGGCCCGCCGAATCCGATGCCCGAGAGATTGCCCAGCCGTCGCTTCCCGCCCGAGTCCAGATGGTCCTTGCGATTGTAGGTTCCATTCTGGAACGCCTCTTCGCAGACCTGGAGGTGGTCGGGATCCGCGTCCTCGAGGATCACGTGCTGCGTGCCGTCGGGCGTCGCGCGGATCACCCGATTGCTCACCACGCTGACGATCCAGACGGCACCCTCCTCGTCGAAGGCGAATCCGTCCGGCCAGGTGCCAGCGCCGTACTGCGCGAAGACCTCTCGCTTGCCGAGGCTGCCGTCGGCCGCGATCGGGAAGCGGCTGGTGCAACGCGCGATCGTCTCGTTGACGTAGAGCCACTGCCCGCTCGGATCGACAATGGCTTCGTTCGTGAAGCCAATGCCTTCGGCGACCACGCGCGCGCCGGCGTCATCGATGAGGATGATGTAGCCATCCGCATGGCCCTTGCGCATCGATTGCTCGCGAGGCACCAGCCGCGTGCTCACGGAAACCCACGTGCGGCCCGCGGCATCGATGCCGACGAAATTGGTCGGCTCGAGCGGCCGGCCGTCGATCTCCAGCAGGCGGGGGACCAGATGCCCGTCCGGGGACATGTGCCACACGCCGCCATTGCCAAGGTCGGCGATCAGGAAGCTCCGGTCCTTCAGGAGCGCGAATCCGTTCGGCATGAATCCGGCAGGCGCGTTCCGCGCCAGGATGAGCTCGGTCCGGCCATCGGCACGGATCACGCTGATGCCTCCCCGCTTGTCCGGCATGAAGATGTCGCCCGAACGAGTGGCAAGCACGGTTTCGGGGCGCTCCAGACCTTCGCCGACGAACGTCAGGTCGTCTACTTCAAGCTTGAGCATGTCTCTTGCGATCCTTCGAAGTGCTGGATTCTCGGGCGGCGGAGCGGCGTGCGCGCTCCGCTGGCGGGACGATCGCCGCCACGCTCGGCAGGGAGGCGGTATGGTCCCTTTTGCCTCGCAGCGCGGCAAGCGCTCATTCAGAAGGGGTACCATCTCGAAACGAGATGCCTCCAGGATGACATGCGCAAGTTCAATCTCACCTCCGCCCTCCTGTACCTGGCAGTGATCGAGGAGGGAAGCATCGCGAAGGCGGCGCAACGGCAGAACATCGTCGCATCGGCGGTGAGCAAGCGGCTGGCCGACCTGGAAGAGTTGTTCGGCGTCGCCCTGGTCGACCGTGGCCGGCGCGGCATCACGCCGACGCCGGCAGGCGAGGCGTTGGCTCACCACGCGCGGATGATCCAACAGGCCATCGACCGGATGCAGGCCGAGATGGTGGAGTACAACGAGGGCGTGCGCGGGCACATCCGGGTCCGCGCCAGCTCCTCCGCCCTTTCCGCCGGACTGACCGACGACCTGCAGGCCTTCACCCGCGCGAACCGCCATGTGCGCATCGACCTGGAGGAGCAGGAGACGCCGGTTGTCTTCCGGGACGTGGCCGAAGGCCGTGCCGACGTGGGCGTGGCGCCCTACTTCACCAGCCAGGAAGGCCTGCAGCTCTTCCCCTACCGCGCCTACGACCTGTGCGTCGTCGTGCCTCGCGGCCATTCGCTGGCCGGCCGCGAATCGATCACCTACGCCGAAACGCTGCGCTACGACCAGGTGGATCCCGGCAAGACGTCGGCCCTCGCGCAGTTGCTGGACAGCGCCGCGCGCCAGTTTCCGGTCGCCAAGCACACCCGCATCCGCGTCCACGGGTTCGACGCCAGTTGCCGGATGATCGCGAGCGGTCTCGGGATCGGCGTGGTGCCCGCCTTCATGGAGCGCTCGCATGGCAGGATCTACGATCTCGTCTTCATCCCGCTCGCCGAGGAATGGGCGCATCCGCAGATCCGAATCGTCGTGCGGGATCTGCAGACGCTGCCGGGCGCGGCCAAGGCCTTCGTGGAGCGGTTGAGGGCTTCCGCGGCGCGCTGGAGCGGGGCCGAGTCCGCCGGCGACGCAGGCCCTCCGAGCTCCGGGACTACTCGAGCGTGATGTTGCCGGCCTTGATGACGCCGCGCCACTTCTCGACGTCGGTCTTCAGCAGGTCCCCGAACGCGCTGGCGCTCATCGGGCGGATCTCGCCGCCCTGCCCGTTGATCGCGTCGCGCAGCTGCGGCAGCACCTTCGCCACTTCCGCGTTGAGCGTCGTGACGACGGCATCGGGTACGCCGGCCGGCGCATACAGGCCGTACCAGGTGGCCACGTCGAAGCCGGGGTAGCCGGATTCGGCGACGGTGGGCACGTCGGGCAGGACGCTGCTGCGGCGCGCGGTGCTCACCGCGAGCCCGCGCGCCTTGCCGGCCTTGATCTGGGCCACGGCCGAGGAGACCGACGACGTCATGAGGTCCACGTGCCCGCCCAGCAGATCCGCGAGCGCGGGCGCCGAGCCCTTGTACGGGACGTGGCGGATGTCGATACCCGCCGTCGATGCGAACAGCTCGCCCATGAGGTGCGACACGGTCCCGGCGCCGGCCGACGCGAACGTGATGCTGCCCGGCTTGGCCTTCGCGGCTGCTATCAGGTCCGCCAGGGTCTTGTAGGGCTTGGCCGCCGAGGTCAGGAGGATGATCGGCACGTCGGCCACGTGCGCCACCGGGCGCAGGTCCTTCTGCGGATCGTAGGTGACCGCCTTGTTGAGCAGCGGCGCCACCGCCAGGTTGTCCGCCTGCCCCATCACGATGGTGTAGCCGTCCGGCTTCGCCTTGACCGCCTCGGCGATACCGATGGTGCCGGAGGCCCCGGCCTTGTTCTCCATCACGATGGTCCAGCGGTTCGCTTCGGAGAGCTTGTTGCCGACGAGGCGCGACAGGTTGTCCGTGCCGCCGCCCGGAGTGAACGGGATCACCAGCCGGATCGGCTGGTCCGGGTAGGCCTGGGCGGCTGCCGGGGCCGGGGCGATGGCGAGCGCCATCCCGGCGAGCAGGGTGATCCGGAAGGTCGCGCGAACCGAAGGCAACTTGCAACTCACGATGGGGGATCCTTTAGGTGAAGTCCTTGTACTTGTCCAGCAATCTTACCGGCTTGCTGAGCGCGTCGCGGCGGAACGGATCCCCGAGCTCCTTGGTGACCATCATCTCCAGCACCGTGGTCTTGCCTTCGGACTGGTTCTTCACGCCTTGGGCCAGCGCCGCGCCGACGTCCGACAGCTTGTCCACGGTGATGCCCTCGCAGCCGAACGCGCGCGCCACGCCCGCCCAGCTCGGGTTGTCCAGCTCCACGCCCTGGTAGCGCTGCGAATAGAAGTCCACGTGGTTCTTCTTCTCGGCGCCCCACTGGCCGTTGTTGAAGAGCACCACGGTGACGCCGATCTTCTCGCGCGCGCAGGTGAGCAGCTCGTTCAGGCTGATGCCCCAGGCGCCGTCACCGACATAGGCGATCGCCGGCCGGTCCGGCGCTGCGAGCTTCGCGCCGCAGATGACCGGGAAGGCATAGCCGCAGTTGCCGAAGCTCATCGCCGCGAACATCGAGCGCGGCTCGTCGAAGCGCAGGTAGCTGTTGCTCACCGAGCAGATGTTGCCGATGTCGGTGGAGACCATCGCGCGCTTGGGCATCGCCTTCTCCAGCTCGCGCAGCATCTGGCGCGGATGCATGTGGCTGCTGGACTTGCTGATTTCGATCGAGTAGGGATCGGTCTCGTGGGTCCAGGCATCCAGCTCCTTCTCCCAGGCCTGCTTCTCGGCCTTGAGCGTCGCGTCGCGCTGGTCCCGGTTCTGCTGGCACGCGAGCTGCCGCCCCTGCAGTCGGGTGATCAACGCCTGGGCCGCCGCGCGGGCGTCGCCGTTGATCCCCACGGAGATGGGCTTGACCAGGCCCAGCATCCGCGCGTCGGCATCGACCTGCACGATCTTCGCGTCGGCGGGCCAGTACTCCAGGCCGTACTGAGGCAGGGTACCGAAGGGCCCGAGCCGCGTGCCGAGGGCCAGCACGACGTCGGCCTTGGCGATCAGCTTCATCGCCGCCTTCGAGCCCTGGTAGCCCAGCGGCCCGACCCAGAGCGGATGCGACGCCGGAAAGGCGTCGTTGTGCAGGTAGCTGCAGGCGACCGGGGCGTGCAGCAGCTCCGCGAGCTGCACCGCTTCCCGGTCGCCCCGGGACATGATCACACCGCCGCCGGCCAGGATCACCGGGAACTTCGCCTCCGCCAGCAACCGCGCCGCCTCGTCGAGGGCGGCGTCGTCGCCCGCGCCCCGGCCGATCCGGATGGGCTCCGGGATGCGCGTCTCGATGGTGCCGTAGAAGTAGTCGCGCGGAATGTTGACCTGCGCCGGCCCCATCTCCAGCATCGCGCGGTCGAAGGCGCGGCTGGTGAGCTCGGCCATCCGCGCTGGATTCATCACGTGCGACTGGTGCTTCGTGATCTTGGAGAAGATCGGCAACTGCTCGGTCTCCTGGAACCCGCCCAGCCCCAGCGTCATCGAGCCGGTCTCCGGCGTGATGAAGACCACCGGCGAGTGGGCCCAATAGGCTGCCGCGATCCCGGTCACGAAGTTGGTGATGCCGGGACCGTTCTGCGCGATGCAGACACCGTGGCGGCCGGAGACCCGCGAGTAGCCGTCAGCCATGTGGGCGGCGCCCTGCTCGTGCGCGACCGGGATGAAGCGGATGCCGGCGGCGGGGAAGATGTCCAGCGCGTCCATGAAGGCCGAGCCCACGATCCCGAATACATCCGTCACGCCCTGCGCCACGAGGGTCTCGACGAAGGCCTCCGACGGCGTCATCGATACCTTGCCCTGCACCACCTGGCGCTGCCGTTGCTTAAGATCGCGTTGCTTCATGTCATTCATCGCGGAGTCCTCCTGTGACCGGCTGGCGCGTCGTCAAGTGAGACGAAACATCTCGGAAGGGTAAAAATAGTCCATAGTCGCCTGCCGAACAACCCCCATCGTTCCACTAAACAGAACATTTCGATTGCTTGTAGGGAACAGACGCGCTAAGCTGCAGGCATGCGGAACCTCGTCCAGATTGCGTCCGCGGTGGCCACGAGCGAGCGTGCCCGGCCCGAGTCGGCGGCGGAGAATTCCTCTACGCTGAAGGCGTTCGCCGTCCTGGAGTGCCTGGTGGGACGCGGCAAGCCGGCCACCCTGGCCGAGCTGATGCAGGCCACCGGCCTGCCGAAGGCATCGCTCTACCGCACCCTCTCGCTCTTCGAGGACGCCCGGCTGGTGATTCGTGAATCCGGCGGACGTGCCTATGCCCCCGGCCCCCGGCTCTCGAGCTTCGGGCTGGCCATCCTGCGGCACGATTCCGTCGCCGGCGTACGGCGGGCCATCCTGCGCCGCCTGGTCGACGAGGTCGGCGAGACCTGCAACCTCGCGATGCTGGCCAAGGGCGAGCTCACCTACATCGACCGGATCGAGGCGAGCTGGCCGTTGCGACTGCACCTGCCGATCGGCACCGCGCTGCCGGTCCACTGCAGCGCGAGCGGCAAGCTGCTCCTCGCGTTCAAGCCGGCAGCCGAGCGGGCGCTCCTCATCGAGGCGCTCTCCCTGACTCGCCACACCGAGCGCACCATCTGCGATCGGCAGCTGCTCGCAGCAGAGCTCGATCGGATCGCGGCAAACGGCTACGCGCTCGACAACGAGGAGTACGTCCTCGGCGTCGCCTGCGTGGCGGTGCCGGTGCGCACGGCCGACGGCGAGGTGGTGGCGGCGGTGGCGGTACATGCGGCCACGGCGCGCCTGCCGCTCGCGCGTGCCATCGAGTTCGTGCCGAGGCTGACCGAGGCCGCGACCGCCCTGGCCCGCACGTTCGGGTAGGCGCAACGCAAGACCTGTCGTCGCTCCGACCCGTCGCTCGACCTCAAGCCAGGCCGCGGCACAGCGCGATGAACTCCCGGGTGCTGCGGGAAGGTCGGCGGCCACGATGCAGGACCATGGCAAGCCGGCGGGTGGCCCTGGGAAGGCGCGTGCGTACTTCCGCGAGAACTCCGGACAGCAGCTGCTCTTCCACCGCGCGGCGGGGCAGGCATGTCAGCGCGATGCCCTGCGCCGCGATGCGCTTCAGGGCCTCGGTGCTGTCCACCTCGAACTCGATCAGGAGCGGGCCCAGGCTCTCGAAAAGCCAGCGATCTGCTGCCTCGCGCGTGCCCGAGCCGGGCTCGCGCAAGGCCCAGATGGCCCGCTGCAGCTGCCGATTGGTCGGTGCGGTCCGTGCCAGCGGATGCTGCGGCGACGCGACGATGATCAGGTCATCCGCGATCCATGGAAACACCTGGAGGTCGGCATGGGTCTGCGGCCCCTCGATGAACCCCACGTCGGCAGCGAGGGCCGAGACCGCCTCCATCACGCCGCTGCTGTTCATGATGCGCAACTGCAGCCTGCTGGCGGGGTGATCCACCTTCCAACGGGCCAGCAGACTCGGTAGCACGTACTCGCCCGCCGTCAGGCTGGCGGCCACCCGCAAGGGCAACGCCAGGGCGTCGTTGAACTGCTGCTGCAGGTCGGCAACCTGATCGAGCAGTGAAGCTGCCTGAGGAAGCAGGATGCGGCCCTGCTCGTTCAGCAGCAATCGCTTGCCGATCCGGTCGAACACCTGCGTGCCGAGGGCGGCCTCGAGCTCGCGCAGCGAGCCGCTGGCCGCGGACTGCGAGCGGTACACCCGCTCCGCGGCGCCGCGCGTGGAGCCGGCGCCCGCGGTGGCAAGGAACACCTCCAGTTGGCGAAGGGTCAGCTTCACGCGCTTGGGGGATTGAGCGGATTTTCTGGTCATATTGATAGGAATTTCGAGATTCGCCGTTCACGCCGCACCCTACCATAGGCGTCCCGCGTGCAGGCTGTCGCTGCAGGCGCTCTCCCCCGATGGACTCCATGCCGAAATTCCTCTCCCGCGACCCCGTTCACGACCCGCTCGCACCGCCGCTGCCGGGCGCCGAGACCGACGTCAAGACCACCACCTGCTACATGTGCGCCTGCCGCTGCGGAATCCGGGTGCACCTGCGCGACGGGCAGGTCCGCTACATCGACGGCAACCCGGATCATCCGCTGAACAAGGGCGTGATCTGCGCCAAGGGCTCGGCGGGCATCATGAAGCAGTACTCGCCCGCCCGGCTGACCCGGCCGCTGCTGCGCAAGCCCGGCTCGGCACGCGGCGCGGGCGAGTTCGAGCCGATCGCCTGGGAGCGCGCCTTCGAGATCATGACGGAGCGCCTCGGGAAGATCCGCGCCACCGACCCGCGCAAGTTCGCGCTCTTCACCGGGCGCGACCAGATGCAGGCGCTCACCGGCCTCTTCGCGAAGAACTACGGCACGCCCAACTACGCGGCCCACGGCGGCTTCTGCTCGGTCAACATGGCCGCCGGCATGATCTACACCATCGGCGGCAGCTTCTGGGAGTTCGGCGGCCCCGACCTGGAGCGGGCCCGGCTGTTCGTGATGATCGGCACCGCCGAGGACCATCACAGCAACCCGCTGAAGATGGCGATCAGCAAGTTCAAGCGTTCGGGCGGGCGGTTCATCTCGATCAACCCGGTGCGCACCGGCTATTCGGCCGTGGCCGACGAGTGGATCCCGATCCGGCCCGGCACCGACGGCGCCCTCTTCCTCGCGCTGCTGCACGAGCTGCTGGCCGCCGACCTGATCGACCGGGCGTTCCTCGCCCGCTACACCAATGCGCCGCAGCTCGTGGTGCTGGATGGCGGCGAGCGCGACGGCCTCTTCGCCTTCGACCCGGCCGCCGGCCCACCCGGCGACGGCCGCAACCCGCACAACAAGCTGGTGTGGGACGCGAAAACCGGCAGCGTTCGTCACGCCTACGAGCAGGACATCGAGCCCGCCCTCGAGGGCAGCTACCGGCTGGCCGACGGCACGCCGGTCGCGCCGTCCTTCCAGCTGCTGCGCGACCGCCTGGCGGAATCCACGCCCGAATGGGCCGAGGGAATCACCGGCATCCCGGCGGCGCGCATCCGCAAGCTGGCGCGCGAGCTCGGCGAGACGGCGCTCGGGCAGGCCTTCGAGCTGCCGATCGCCTGGACCGACGCCTGGGGCGTGCGCCACGAATCGGTGACCGGCCGGCCGGTGGCATTTCACGCGATGCGCGGCCTGGCCGCGCACTCCAACGGCTTCCAGACCATCCGCGCGCTCGCGATCCTGATGAGCGTGCTCGGCACCATCGACCGGCCGGGCGGCTTCCGCCACAAGGCGCCCTACCCCCGCCACATCGTGCCCAACTACCGCACCATCCACACCCCGGAGCAGGTGCAGCCGAACACGCCGCTGCCGGCCGCGCCGCTCGGCTTCCCGGCGCATCCGGAGGAGCTCGCCGTCAACCCGGACGGCTCGCCGATCCGAATCGACAAGGCCTTCTCCTGGGAGTATCCGCTCTCGGCCCACGGGATGATGCACAACGTCATCACCAATGCGGTCAGGGGTGATCCGTACCCGATCGACACGCTGCTGATCTTCATGGCCAACATGGCCTGGAACTCGACGATGAACACCTCGGCGGTGCGCGAGATGCTCAACGCAAAGGACGACGACGGCGAGTACAAGCTGCCGTTCCTGATCGTGTGCGACGCGTTCCAGTCCGAGACGGTCGCCTTCGCGGACCTGGTGCTGCC
>JAEWGX010000111.1 GCA_023388075.1 Pseudomonadota bacterium | reverse complement strand
TGAACGGCGCTGACATCCTCTGCGATACGCTGCTTGCGAGCGGAATCGACACCTGCATTGCCAACCCTGGCACTTCCGAGATGCACTTCGTGGCCGCGCTGGACCGCAAGCCGGCGATGCGTTGCGTGCTCGGCCTGTCCGAGAGCGTGGTGACCGGCATCGCCGACGGCTACGCCCGCATGGCGGAGCGGCCGGCGGCGACGCTGCTGCACCTGGGCCCCGGCCTGGCCAACGGTCTTGCCAACCTGCACAACGCGCGGCGCGCGCGCACGCCGATGGTGACGGTGGTGGGCGACCACGCTAGCCATCACCTGCCCTTCGACGCGCCGCTCACCACCGACATCGAGACGCTGGCCCGGCCGATGTCGGACTGGGTGCGGCGGGTGAACGGCCCGGCCGACGTGTCGCGGGCCGCGGCCGAGGCGGTCTCCGTGGCGATGACGCCGCCCGGCCAGGTCGCGACCCTGATCCTGCCCGCCGACGCCGCCTGGAGCGAAGCGCCCGGCGAGATCGTCCAGGCGGAGCGCCCGCCGGCCTGGCGTCCGGACGAAGGACGCATCCGCGAAGCGGCTACCGCGTTGCGCGGCGATGCCGGCCGCGCGGTGATCCTGCTCTCCGGCCGGGCGCTGCGCGAGGATACGCTGCGCGTGGCCGGCCGGATCGCGAAGGCAACCGGCGCGCGCCTGCTCGCCCAGCAATCGAACGCGCGCATGGCCCGCGGCGCCGGGCGCGTGCCGATCGAGCGGGTTCCCTACGCGGTCGACAGGGCGCTCGCGCTGTTCGCGCAGACGTCCACGGTGGTGCTCGTGGGCGCCAAGGCGCCGGTCTCTTTCTTCGCCTATCCCGGCAAGCCGTCCAGCATGCTGCCGGAGCATTGCCGGGTGCTCGAGATGGCGCGCCCGGGAGACGATCTCGCCGCCGCGCTCGACGCGCTCGCCGACGCCGTCGGCGCCCCGGCCGACGGCGAACCCGCCGTCAACGCGCGCAGCGCGCCGGACCTGCCGGACGGCCCGCTCGATTCCCTCGCGATCGCGCGCGCGATCGCCGCCCTCGCCCCCGAGGGCGCGATCCTCTGCGACGAGTCGGTCTCCTCGGGCCGCGATTTCTTCCCGGTGAGCCACGGCGCGGCACCGCACGACTTCCTCCAGTTGACCGGGGGCGCCATCGGCCTGGGCATGCCGCTGGCGACCGGCGCGGCCATCGCCTGCCCGGATCGCAAGGTGATCGGCATGCAGGCCGACGGCAGCGGTCTCTTCACGGTGCAGGCGCTGTGGACGCAGGCGCGCGAAGCGCTCGACGTGGTGACGCTCGTCTTCGCCAATCGAGGCTACGCGATCCTGCACGGCGAGCTCAAGGCCGTCGGCGCGGGCGAGCCCGGTCGCAACGCGCGGCGCATGCTGGACCTGGACGAGCCCCCGATCGACTGGGTCCACCTCGCCATGGGCCTTGGAGTGGAGGGTGCCCGGGCCACCGACGCGAAGCAGCTTTGCGATCTGCTTCGCGCCGCGGTCGGGCGACGCGGCCCGTTCCTGATCGAGATGAAGCTGTAGGCCGGGTTCCATTGCCCCCTCGGGGGCGCGGGCCGGGCGCAGCCCACCCGGGGACTTAGAATTGGAGACGCCGGGGCGCCAGCCCCGCCGCTGCAACACGCAAGGAGAGGACGACTCATGGCAGGAACCACCATCGAACTGGTCGCGCAGGACGGACACCGCTTCAAGGCCTACAAGGCGACGCCTGCCGGAAAGACGAAGGGCGCGGTGATCATCGGGCCGGAGATCTTCGGCGTGAACTCGCACATCCGCTCCGTTACCGACAGCTATGCGGCCGAGGGCTACCTCGCGATCGCGCCGGCGCTCTTCGACCGGGCCGAGCGCGACTTCGACGTCGGCTATGGTCCGGAAGACGTGGCCAAGGGCCGCGAGCTGATGGGGAAGCTCGACTGGGCCAACACCATGAAGGACGTGGCGGCGACGATCGAGCATGCGCGGCCCTACGGCAAGACCGCGATCGTCGGCTACTGCTGGGGCGGCACCATCGCCTGGGTGGCGAACGCGCGGCTGCACGGGCTCGCCTGCACCGTCGCCTACTACGGCGGCAGCATCCCGAGCTTCATCAACGAGAAGCCCAAGTCACCGATCCAACTGCATTTCGGCGAGAAGGATGCGTCGATTCCGCTGGAAAGGGCACGCGAGGTGGTGCAGCGCCATCCGGAGGTGGAGGCCTACTTCTATCCCGACGCCCAGCACGGCTTCAACTGCGAACAGCGCAGCTCCTACGATGCCGGTTCCGCGGACCTCGCCCGCACCCGCACGCTGGAGTTCCTCTCGCGGCACATCTGAGCAGGCGCCGAGGCGCCTCGCCGCTCGCCTGAAGCGCGCCGGTCAGGCGTCCGCCGCCCCGCGCGCGCCGGCGGGCTCGTGGACGATCGCCTCGCGCGCGGCCTCGTCGGCGGCTTCCTCAGCCGCTTCGGCGACCGCCTCCTCCATCGCTTCCCGGCGCTCCTCCGCGTGCACCTTCTCCGGCGAGGTGAACAGGTCCCACGCGGCCACGAAGAGCGCGGCGATCAACGGGCCGATGACGAAACCGTTCAAGCCGAAGACCGCGAGGCCGCCGAGCGTGGTGATCAGCACCAGCCAGTCCGGCAGCTTGGTGTCCTTGCCCACCAGGATGGGACGAAGCACGTTGTCCACCAGGCCGATCACGAAGATGCCGTAGGCGATCAGCACGACGCCCTGCCAGACGGCGCCGGTGGCGAGGAAGTAGAGCGCGATTGGCCCCCAGATGATCCCGGCACCCACCGCAGGCAGCAGGGAGAGAAAGGCCATCACCACGGACCAGAGCAGCACCCCCTGGATGCCGAGCAGCCAGAGGATCAGGCCACCGAGCGCGCCCTGGGTGGCGGCCACCGCGATGTTGCCCTTGACGGTTGCCTTGATCACGGTCACGAACTTGCGCAGCAGGTGGCTCTTCTGCTCGTCCGCCAGCGGGATGGCGCGACTGACCGCGGCGGCGAGCGCGCGACCGTCGCGCAACAGGAAATAGAGCAGGTAGAGCATCACCCCGAGGGCGACCAGGAACTGCAGGGTGTTCTGCCCGATGTTGATCGCCTGGGGCGCGAGCGCCTGGCCCACCGCCGCGGCGCTGTCACGCAGGCGCTCCTGCAGGCCGGCGAGATCGAGCAGCCCGAAATCCGCCATCCGCTGCCGGATCCATTCGGGCAGCAGCGACACGATCTTCTCGAGATAGCTGGCGAAATCGATCTCGCCGGAAGCGATGCGGCCGTAGACGGCGGTCGCCTGCCGTACCAGCGAGGCCAGGATCAGCGAGATCGGCAGCAGCACGAGGAACAGGACCACCGACAGCGTGATCAAGGCCGCGAAGTTCGGCCGGGTCGGGATGCGGCGCTGCACGGCCCGCTGCAGCGGCGCGAACAGCATCGCGAGGATCAGCGCCCAGAACACCGCGCCATAGAACGGAAACAGCACCACCACGAAGGCGATCGTCACCAGGACGAGCAGCGTGATGAAGAACCGGCGCTGCATGGCCGGCGTGTTGTACGAGGACGGTGGGAGCGGATCGGTCATGTCGGTTCCAGGGGCGGCACGTCGGATGGGACCGGCGAGTCCGGTCGGACCTATCGGCGCTCCGTCACTTCCGCCTTCAGGCGCTGGTGCCAGTACGGATACGGCAACGGTACGTCACTGGCGGCGTCCAGCCGCGCCACCTGGTCTGCATCCAGGTTCCATCCGACCGCGCCCAGGTTCTGCCGAAGCTGCTCCTCGTTGCGGGCGCCGACGATCACGGTCGAGACCGTCGGACGCTGCAGCAGCCAGTTGAGCGCGACCTGGGTGATGGTGCGGCCGGTCTCGCCGGCGATCTCGTCGAGCGCGTCGACCACGCGGAACAGGTACTCGTCCGGCACCGGCGGGGCGGCCTCGCGGGTGACGTGCAGCCGGCTGTCCGGCGGCATCGGTTGGCCGCGCCGCAGGCGGCCGGTCAACCGGCCCCAGCCGAGCGGGCTCCAGACGACCGCGCCGACGCCCTGGTCGAGCCCGAGCGGCATCAGCTCCCACTCGTAGTCGCGCCCGACCAGGGAGTAGTAGGTCTGGTTGGCCACGTAGCGCGGATAGCCGTAGCGGTCCGAGACCGCGAGCGACTTCATCAGGTGCCAGCCGGAGAAGTTGGAGCAGCCGATATAGCGCACCTTGCCGGCCCGGACCAGGTCGTCCAGCGTCGACAGCGTCTCCTCCACCGGCGTGTTGGCATCCATGCCGTGCATCTGCAGCAGGTCGATGTAGTCCGTGCCGAGCCGCTTCAGCGCCAAGTGGCAGGCGTCCACCAGGTGGTGGCGCGAGGAGCCGATCTGGTTCGGCCCGGGTCCCGAGCGGAAGGTCGCCTTGGTGGAGACGAGCACCTTGTCGCGGCGGCCCGCGATCGCACCGCCCAGAACCTCCTCGGAAGCGCCGTTGGAATAGGTGTCGGCGCTGTCGAACAGGTTGACGCCGGCGTCCAGGCAGATATCCACCAGCCGGCGGGCCTGCGCCACGTCGGTTTCGCCCCACGCCTTGAAGAAATCCGTCGTGCCGCCGAACGTGCCGGTGCCGAAGCTGAGCGCGGGCACCATGAGGCCGGACGCTCCCAGTCGCCTGTACTCCACCTCGAGACTCCGTGGTTGGTGAAACGCCGAGTATGCCGCAGGCGGACACGGCTCGCCGCGCGCGTCCATGCCGGCTCGGATGCCGGCCGCGCATGGCAACGGGGCGGCGGCGCGCCTCGGGCACGGACCCGCCCGCCCTTCCGAACGCGCCCCCGCCCCTTCCGGCTCCGACGGGGTGGCGGGATACCGTTAAGATTCCGGGTCACCACGAGCAACCGGGGATCCCTTGGAACAGTCGCAGGAGTTCATCCGCTTCGCGCTCGAGACGGGCGTGCTCAAGTTCGGCGATTTCCGCACGAAGGCCGGACGGCTCTCGCCCTACTTCTTCAACGCCGGGCTCTTCAACGACGGCCGCTCGCTGGGGCGGCTCGCCGGGTTCTATGCGGAGCTGCTGCTGCGCTCGGAGGATCCGGCTCGCCCGTTCGACATGCTGTTCGGCCCGGCCTACAAGGGGATCACGCTCGCCTCGGCGACGGCCGTGGCGCTCGCCGCGCGCGGCCGCAACCTGCCGTTCGCCTTCAACCGCAAGGAGGCGAAGGACCACGGCGAAGGCGGCACCGTGGTCGGCGCGCCGCTTGCCGGCCGGGTCGTGATCGTGGACGACGTGATCTCGGCCGGCACCTCGGTGGGCGAGTCGGTGGCGGCGATCCGGGCGCACGGGGCCGAGCCGGCCGCGGTGCTGATCGCGCTCGACCGCATGGAGCGCGGCGGCGACGCGGTGCGGGTCACGGGCACCTCGGCGGTCCAGGAGGTGCGGGACCGGTACGGACTGCCGGTGCACGCCATCGCCACGCTCGACGACCTGCTCGCCTTCCTGGATGGTTCGCGCAAAGGTGACGAAAGTCACGCCGCTCATCGCGCGCGGATCGCCGACTATCGCGCCCGCTTTGGTAGCAGGCAACCGGCTGACTAACCTGACTGCATGAAGGCAGACGGGCGGTGGTCGGCAACGGCATTTCTCATGGCGACGGCGCTCGCGCTGGTGGCGCCGCCGTTGCACGCCCAGGCCGCATCAGCCCCCTCCCCGGTCATCTACAGCTGCATCGACGCCAACGGTCGGGTGCAGTCGGCCGATCGTCCGCTCGCGGCCTGCGCCGACCGCGAGCTGCGGGTGCACAACCCCGACGGCTCCCTGCGCCGGATCATCGAGCCGCCGCTCACCAAGGAACAGCGCGCCCAGCGCGAGGCCGAGGAGAAGCGCCGCCGGGACGAAGCCTGGGCCCGCAAGGTCCAGCAGGCGCGTGACCGCAACCTCCTGCTCACCTTCGAGGACGAGCGTTCGCTCGAGTCCATGCGCCGGCGCGACCTCGCGGAGATCGATCACGAGATCCGGCTGGCCACGCAGCGCATCCTGACGCTCGACCAGGAGCTCAAGGCGGCGCAGGAAGCGGCACAGACCTGGCAGGCGGCCAATCCGAACCGGGCGCTGCCGTTCGCCTATCAGCAGCGGATCACCGAGACAGCGAACGCGATCCTCGCCGAGGACGCCCTGATCGACGACCGACGCACCGAGCGGGACCGGGTCAACAGCCGGTTCGACGCGGACGCGCGGCGCCTGCGCGAGCTGCTCGGCAAGCCGGCCGCGCAGCGCGACACGGGAAGCTCGCCGCGAAGCTGAGCGCCGCGGCGCCGGGCGCCGGCTTCGCGCCGGCCCTGGCCCGCCTTACCGTCAACGCCGGATCGGATCAGGAGGGTGTCGCAAGCTTCGCGCGCAGCAGCTCGTTGACCTGCTGCGGGTTGGCCTTGCCGCGGCTCGCCTTCATCACCTGGCCGACCAGCGAGTTGAATGCCTTGTCCTTGCCGGCGCGATACTCCTGCACCGACTTCGGGTTCTGGGCGAGCACCTGGTCCACGATCGGCTCGAGCGCGGCGCTGTCGCTGATCTGGCGCAGGCCTTTCTCGTCGATCACGCGGTCCACCGCCGCCGCATCCGCTGCCGGTTCCGGCGCGGCCCACAAGGCCTGGAAGATGTCGCGCGCGATTTTTCCGGAGATTGTGCCGTCCGCGATGCGCTCCACCAGCCGCGCCAACTGGGCGGGCGACACCCTGGCATCGGCGATGCCGATCTCGTCGCGGTTGAGCTGCGCGCCCACCTCCACCATGATCCAGTTGGCCAGTTGCTTGATGCCGGCGGCGCGGTCGGGCCCCTGGATGCCGAGCGCCGCCACCGCCGCCTCGAACCAGGTCGCGGTGTCGCGCGTATCGGTGAGCGACATCGCGTCGTACTCGCCCAGGCCGAGCTCGGCCATGTAGCGACCGCGCTTCGCGGCCGGCAGCTCCGGCATCGAGGCACGCACGGTCTCGATCCGGGCGGGATCGATGACCAGGGCCGGCAGGTCCGGATCCGGGAAGTAGCGGTAGTCGTGCGCTTCCTCCTTGCTGCGCATCGAGCGCGTCTCGTCGGCATCGGGATCGTAGAGACGGGTTTCCTGCACCACCCGGCCGCCGTCCTCGATCAGCTCCATCTGGCGACGGGCCTCGAACTGGATCGCCCTCTCCAGGAACCGGAACGAGTTGAGGTTCTTGATCTCGCAGCGCGTGCCGAGCGGCTCGCCCGGCCGACGTACCGAGACGTTCGCGTCCATGCGAAACGACCCCTCCTGCATGTTGCCGTCGCAGATCCCCAGCCAGGTGACCAGGCCGTGCAGTGTCCGTCCATACGCGACCGCCTCCGCGGCCGATCGCATGTCCGGTTCGCTCACGATCTCCAGGAGCGGCGTGCCGGCGCGGTTGAGGTCGATGCCGGTCTGCCCGTGGAAGTCCTCGTGCAGCGACTTGCCCGCATCCTCCTCCAGGTGCGCCCGGGTGATGCGGATCGTCCGGATGGCGGGCTCGCCGCCCGGCTTGGCCGGTGGCACGACGATGGTCAACTCTCCACCGGCGACCACCGGCGTCTCGAACTGGCTGATCTGGTAGCCCTTGGGCAGGTCCGGGTAGAAGTAGTTCTTGCGCGCGAAGATCGAACGGCTCGCGACATGGGCGCCGATCGCAAGCCCGAACCGGATGGCGTGGTCCACCACCGCGCCGTTCAGCACCGGCAGCACGCCCGGCAACGCGAGGTCCACTGCGCATGCCTGGGTGTTGGGCGGCGCGCCGAAGGCCGTGGCGGCACCGGAGAAGATCTTCGATTCGGTGGCGAGCTGGACATGGGTCTCCAGCCCGATCACGACTTCCCACTGCATGGCTACGTTCCCGATTTCAAGTTGCCTGCCACCCCGGGCTCCGGCCCGCGCATGAAGGCGATCCTGCGCCTAACGATTCAGGTCCGCGCAGCCGCCGGTGCGCGGGTCGAACATCACCGGCCAGGCCTCGTCATGGACGCCGCCGGTGCAGCGCGCGGCGCAGCCGGCATGGCCGAGCGTCACCCGCCGTGGATCCTGGTAGACCAGCAGCTTGCACCCGCTGCGATCGAGCGCCTGCAGCTCGATGTGCGGCCGGCTGCGCACCTGGCGGAAATCCGCGAGCCGGAAGCGGCAGCTGCCTCGCCGCCCGACCTGGATGTCCCACTCGAGCGCCTGCACCGATCCGCGGCTCACCAGGAGGCGCGCATCCTCGCGAAAGCCATCCATCTCGGTCTGCGAGCAGCGGCCCTGCAGCTCCAGCGGGCCGGCGTCGCGAATCGGCGTGCGGCCGGACGGCAGGGCGCAGGCGCCCACCACCGCTGCCACGGCAAGCAGCGCCGCGAGGCGGGCCGGCCTGGTCATGACGACGGCCGCGCCAGGTGCCAGTCCGTGGCACGCTGCAGCGCGATCGCCGTGGCGAGCAGCCGCGCCTCCTGCAGATGCGGCCCGATGAGCTGCAGGCCCACCGGCAGCCCGCCGTCGCCGAAGCCGCACGGCACCGACATGGCCGGCAGGCCGGCGAGCGACGCCGGCAGCGTGAAGATGTCCGCGAGGTAGTTGCGCACCGGGTCGTCGGTCTGCTCGCCGATGCGCCATGCCGTCGTGGGCGCGACCGGCCCGGCCACCAGGTCCACCTGACCGAAGACGCGGTCGAAGTCGTCGGCGATCAGCCGACGAAGCTGCTGCGCCTTGCGGTAGTAGGCATCGTAGTAGCCATGGGACAGCACATAGGTGCCCACGATGATCCGCCGCTTCACCTCGGCGCCGAAGCCTTCGGCGCGGGTGGCCATGTACATGTCGTGCAGGTCGCGGTATTCGGCGGCCCGGTGCCCATAGCGCACGCCGTCGAAGCGCGACAGGTTGCTCGAGGCTTCCGCCGGGGCCAGCACGTAGTAGGCCGGGATGGCGAGCTCCGTGCGCGGCAGCGATACCGGCACCGCTTCGGCGCCGAGCCTACCCAGTGCCTCGATGCCCGACTCCACCGCCCGGCGCACATCCGACTTCAGGCCCTCGCCGAAGAACTCCGCGGGCAGCCCGATGCGCAGGCCGGCGAGGGGCGCCGACTCGGTGGCCGCGGCCGTCACCGGCTTCGCGCTGGCGGCGACGAAATCCTCCGGCGGCAGCTCCAGGCTGGTGGAGTCGCGCGGATCGAAACCGCTCATCGCACCCAGCAGCAGCGCGCATTCCTCGGCGCTGCGGGCGATGACGCCGGCCTGGTCCAGGCTGCTCGCGTAGGCGATCATGCCGTGGCGGGAGACACGCCCGTAGGTCGGCTTGATGCCGGTCACGCCGCACATCGCGGCCGGCTGCCGGACCGAGCCGCCGGTGTCGGTGCCCGTGGCCCATGGCACGAGCCCCGCGGCGACCGCGGCGGCCGAGCCCCCCGAGGAGCCGCCGGCGATGCGATCGCGATCCCAGGGGTTGCGGACCGGCCCGAACACCGGATTCTCGTTGGCCGAGCCCATCGCGAACTCGTCGCAGCTCAGCTTGCCGAGGTTGACGGCGCCGGCGGCCGCCACGCGCTCGACCACGGTGGCATCGAAGGGGCTGGTGTAGCCGGCGAGCATCCGGGAGCCGGCGGTGCTTCGCCAACCACGGGTGACGAAGATGTCCTTGTGGGCGACAGGCAGGCCGGCAAGCGCGGCCGTACCTGCGGCTTCGGCCGGCTTCCCGGCCGCGCGGCCGGCAGCGAGCAGGGTGTCGGCGTGCCGAGCCTGCTCGCGGGTGAGTTCCGGCTGCACGTCGAGGAAGGCATTGAGCTCGCTGGCCGCGATCGCGGCCAGGCGCGCATCGGCCAGCTCGAGCGCGGAGACGTCGCCCGATCGCAGCGCACGCTGCAGGTCGCGGATGCCGAGGGCAGCGAGGTCGTTCATCGCGCCGCCCCTGTCATTCCACCACGCGCGGGACCAGGTACAGCCCGGCTTCTACCGCCGGGGCCTGCGCCTGGTTCGCCTCGCGCTGGTCCGACTCGGTCACCGCGTCGGCACGCTCGCGCAGCGGCGCCGCCTGGGGATGGGTCATCGGCTCGACGCCTTCGGTATCGACCGCGCGCAGCGCCTCGATGACGTCGAACACCCGGTTGAGCTTTTCGAGCAAGTCCGCCTTCTCGCCGTCGTCGAAACGGATACGGGCGAGTTCGGCGAGCCGGTCGATATCTTGTAGTGTCAGGGACATGGCGTGTCTGCGATTTTCGGCGCCGATTGCGCCGTCCATTGCCGCGCGGATGCCGTCGGTCGCGGCGCGACCGGACCCGCGTTTTCGGGCTCGTCCGATTCGCGCACCGGCCCTGCCGAATACAACGCCGGTTGCAACCGTTCAGCGGTCCTCGGACACGGAACCGCCGGGAAGTCAAGGGAGTATACGGTATGATCCAACGACCTTTCAGCCACACAAAAAGCGGCGGTTCCCATGCTGGGATTCATCAAGAAATACTTCTCCAACGACCTCGCCATCGACCTCGGAACAGCCAACACGCTGATCTATGTTCGCGGCAAGGGCGTGGTGCTGAATGAACCGTCGGTCGTGGCCATCCGCACCGAGGGCGGACCCAACGGCAAGCGCACGATCGCCGCGGTCGGCCAGGAAGCGAAGCTCATGCTGGGCAAGGTGCCGGGCAACATCCAGGCCATCCGCCCGATGAAGGACGGCGTCATCGCCGACTTCACCGTCACCGAGCAGATGCTCAAGCAGTTCATCCGCATGGTGCATCCCGGATCGGTGTTCGCGCCGAACCCGCGCATCATCATCTGCGTGCCGTGCGGCTCGACCCAGGTCGAGCGCCGTGCCATCCGCGAGTCCGCGCTCGGCGCCGGCGCCTCCAATGTGTTCCTGATCGAGGAGCCGATGGCCGCGGCGATCGGCGCCGGCCTGCCGGTGTCCGACGCCACCGGCTCGATGGTGGTCGACGTGGGCGGCGGCACCACCGAGGTCGGCGTCATCTCGCTCGGCGGCATGGTCCACGCCAGCTCCATCCGCGTGGGCGGCGACAAGTTCGACGAGGCGATCATCAACTACATCCGCCGCAACTACGGCATGCTGATCGGCGAGACCACCGCCGAGAGCATCAAGAAGGAGATCGGCTCCGCATTCCCCGGTTCCGAGGTGAAGGAACTGGAGGTCAAGGGCCGCAACCTTTCCGAGGGGATCCCGCGCGCCTTCCGCATCTCGTCCAACGAGATCCTGGAATCGCTCACCGATCCGCTCAACCAGATCGTCTCCGCGGTCAAGATCGCGCTCGAGCAGACGCCGCCGGAGATCGGCGCCGACATCACCGAGCGCGGCATCATGCTGACCGGCGGCGGCGCGCTCCTGCGCGACCTGGATCGCCTGCTGATCGAGGAGACCGGCCTGCCGGTCCTGGTCGCGGACGATCCGCTCACCTGCGTCGTGCGCGGCTGCGGCCTCGCGCTCGAGCGCATGGACAAGCTCGGCACCATCTTCGCGAGCGAGTAGAACGCACGGACCTGAGCAAACCCGGCACCGGCAGCGGCGGGACCGACCGGCCCGGGGGATAAGCGATGGACAGAAGCCCGCCCCCCTTCTTCAGGCAAGGTCCCTCCGCCAACGCCCGGATCGTCTTCTTCGGGCTGCTCTCGCTCGCTCTCCTGATCGCCGACGCCCGCTTCGACGCCCTTGGCGGCCTGCGCCAGGGCATCGGCAATCTTCTCTACCCGATCCAGCGCGCGCTGCTCGTGCCCCGGGACGCGATCGCGCTCGCCGGCGGCTACATGGCCGAGCTCACGACGCTGCGCCAGGAGAACGCCGAGCTCAAGCGGATCGAGGCGTTGAACGCCAAGGCGCTGCTTCAGGTGGACCAGCTCGCCGCGGAGAACAAGCGGCTGCGCGAGCTCGCCGGCGCGCGCGAGCGGGCGAGCGTGCACTCGGTGCTCGCCGAGGTGCTCTACGAGACGCGCGACCCGTTCACCCGCAAGCTCGTGCTCGACAAGGGCACGCAGCACCAGGTCCTGCTCGGCCAGCCGGTGATCGACGCGAAGGGCCTGGTGGGACAGGTCACCCGCGTCTTCCAGTTCAGCAGCGAGCTCACCCTGGTCACCGACCGCAGCACGACTGTTCCGGTGGTCCTGCAGCGCACCGGCATGCGCTCGGTCGCCTTCGGCGGCGCGGCGCCGGGACGCATGGAGCTGCGCTACCTCGCCTCCACGGCGGACGTGCGGGAGGGTGACCTCCTCACCACCTCCGGCCTGGATGCGCTCTACCCGCCTGGCCTTCCGGTGGGGCGTGTCGAGCGCATCGATCGCGGTGGCGACAACGACTTCGTACGGGTGCTGGTCGCCCCTACCGCGGAGATCCAGAACAACCACCTGCTGGTGGTGCTGCAGGTGGACACCAGCGTCATTCCGCCCGGCCCGCCGGTGGAAGCGGTGGATCCGTCGCGAAAGCGGCGGCGCGCAGAGTTATGACGCCCCCCGAAGCGGCCTTCGGCCGCCTCCCCCCACTGGGGGGCGCCGCCAGCGGCCGGGCAAAGCCCGGTCCGCGGCGGCCGCTGGGTGTGTGGCGGTCAGACGAAGACGCGCGCGCCGGCCGGGTTGGGGACGAACCGCTCGCTCGCCCTTGGATAGGGGGCTGCTGACATGGTGACGAGAAACGAGTACCTCCTGCTGCCGGTGAGCCGCGCGTACATCGCGTTCACGATCCTGTTCGCGACGGTGCTGGACATCATGCCCTGGGGCCGCGACGTCGGGATCCCGGATTTCCTCGCGCTGGTCCTGGTGTTCTGGAACATCCACCAACCGCGCAAGGTCGGCATCGGCATCGGCTTCCTGCTCGGCCTGCTGATGGACGTGCACAGCTCCTCGGTGCTCGGCGAGCGGGCGCTGCTCTACAGCCTGCTCTGCTATGGCGCCTGGTTCATGCATCGCCGGGTGCCCTGGTTCCGGATCGGCGGCCAGATGGTTCACGTGCTGCCGCTCTTCATCGCCGCGCAGATGGTGGTGACGCTGGTGCGCGTGGCCAGCGGCGCGCCGATGCCGGGCTGGAGCATCATGCTCCAGTGGGTCAGCACGGTGCTGCTCTGGCCGATCGCGGACATGCTGCTGCTCGCGCCGCAGCGGCGGGCGGCGGAGCGCGACGAGAACCGGCCGCTGTGATCGCCGGCGCCAAAGCGACGAGGCCCCGGGCGCTGCGGCATTCGATGGAGGTCGCGGACCCGGAGCTCGCGGCCCGGCGGCTGCGGCTTAGGCTCGCGGTGGCGATGACGCTGGTGGTGCTCTGCTTCTCCATCCTCGGCGCCCGCTTCTACTACCTGCAGGTGGTTCGCCACAACGACTTCCATTCGCAGGCCGAGGACAACCGCATCACGCTCGTGCCGCTGCCGCCTCAGCGGGGGCAGATCACAGATCGCAACGGCATCGTGCTGGCCGAGAACGTGTTCTCCTATGCGCTCGAGCTGGCACCGGGCCAGATCGGGAACATCAACGCCACCATCGATGCGCTCTCCAGGGTGGTCGACATCTCCCAGACGGAGCGCCGGCGCTTTCGCCGGCTGATGTCCGAGATGAAGTTCACCGACACCGTGCCGCTCAAGACGAGGCTCACCGACGAGGAAGTGGCGCGAATCGCCGCCATGCGCTTCCAGTTCCCCGGCGTCGAGGTGAAGGCAAGGCCCTACCGCCACTATCCGCTGGGGCCCACCGCGGCCCACGTGATCGGCCACATCGGCCGCATCTCTTCGGACGACAACGAACGACTGGCCGAGGCCGGCCGCACCTCGTCCTACGCCGGCTCCACCCACATCGGCAAGCTCGGGGTCGAGTACAGCTACGAGGAGGCGCTGCACGGGGAGCCGGGGATCGAGGAGGTCGAGGTGACGGCCGGCGGCCGCGCGATCCGGGCGCTTTCGCGCAAGCCGCCCAAGTCCGGCAGGAACCTGGTCATGTCGCTCGACATCCGCCTGCAGAAGCTGGTCGAGACCTGGTACGGCGACCGCCGCGGCGCGCTCGTGGCGATCGAGCCGGCCACCGGCGACGTGCTCGCGTTCGTCTCCATGCCGACCTTCGACCCCAACCTGTTCGTCGACGGTATCGACGTGCAGTCCTGGCAGGAGCTCAACACCAATCCGGACCGGCCGCTGATGAACCGGCCGCTGCGCGGGACCTATCCTCCGGGGTCCACCTACAAGCCCTTCATGGCGCTGGCGGTATGGAAGTCCGGGGTACGCAAGCCGCGCGACACCATCTCCGATCCCGGCTACTTCGCGCTCGGCAAGCACCGCTTCCGCGACTCCAAGCCGCAGGGCCACGGCCAGGTGGACCTGTACAAGTCCATCGTCGTCTCCTCGGACACCTACTACTACAGCGCCGCCTACGAGATGGGGGTGGATTTCATCCACGACTTCATGAAGCCATGGGGATTCGGCCAGCTCACCGGGATCGACCTGCGCGACGAGTCGTCCGGAATCCTGCCGTCCATGGCCTGGAAGCGCAGGCGCTTCAACCAGCCGTGGTATCCGGGCGAGACGCCCTCGGTCGGCATCGGCCAGGGATACAACTCGTTCACCATCCTGCAGCTCGCCCATGCCACCGCGACGCTGGCCAACGACGGGGTGATCATGCGCCCGCATGTCGTGCGCTCGGTCGAGGATCCGCAGAGCGGCGCATCGCGCAAGACCGTGGACCGCGAGGCCGGGCGCATCGACGTGTCGCCGGAAGCGCTCAAGCTCGTGAGGGATGCGATGGTGGCGGTGAACAAGCAAGGCACCGGCCGCATCGCCTTTCGCGGCGCGGAGTACCAGGCGGCCGGCAAGACCGGCACGGCCCAGGTGATCGGCATCAAGCAAAACGAGAAGTACGACGAGAAGAAGGTGGCCGAGCGGCACCGCGACCACTCCCTGTTCGTCGCCTTCGCGCCGGCCGACAAGCCGAAGATCGCGGTGGCCCTGATCGTCGAGAACGGCGGCTTCGGCGCCCAGGCGGCCGCGCCGATCGCGCGCCAGGTCTTCGACTACTACCTGCTCGGCAAGCTGCCGGAGAACCAGGCGCTGCCCTTCCCCGACCGCGAGGAAGAGGACGAGCTGCGCGACGTCCCGACCTCCATCGAGCCGGAGCTCGCGCCCGGCGAGACGACGGACGGAGACTCGCCGGCGACGGCTGCCGCGGCCTCGGCCCCGACCCCGACCCCGGCCCAGGCCCCGGCCCAGGCCCCGGCCTCGGCCCAGGCCAAGGCCCCGGCTCCGGCGCCGGCCGCCGCCGCGCCCTCCAAGTCGAAGGTCGCGCCGGCCCCGGCCGCGCAACGCAAGTCAGGAGCCAAGGGATGATCGTGCGCGCCTACGCCGCCCGGAGGGCAGTCCAGTGACTCCGCAATTCTTCACCGCCCTCTTCCGGCGGCACGTCTTCGTGTTCGACCCGGCGCTGCTGGTCGCTCTGCTGATGGTGGTGGGCATCAGTTGCGTGACGATGTACTCCGCGTCCTACGAGACGCCGGACCGCATGGTGAGCCACCTGCGCAACCTGGCCATCTCGTTCGCGGTGATGTGGGCCGTCGCGCAGATTTCGCCGGGCACGATGATGCGCGGCGCCATTCCGCTCTACCTGCTGGGCGTCGCGCTGCTGGTCGGCGTCGCGCTCTTCGGCGAGATGTCCAAGGGAGCGCGGCGCTGGCTCGACATCGGCGTGACCCGGATCCAGCCCTCCGAGCTGCTGAAGATCGCGATGCCGCTGATGCTCGCCTGGTACTTCCACCGCTACGAGGGCCTTGCCCGCTGGTACCACTACGTCATCGCGATCGTGCTGCTGGCGGTTCCGGTCGTCCTGATCGCGCGCCAGCCGGACCTCGGCACGTCGATCCTGGTGTTCGCCGCCGGCGCGTTCGTGATCTTCCTCGCCGGCCTGAGCTGGAAGGTGATCGGCGGATCGATCGTGGGCGGAATCGCCGCCCTGCCGCTGCTCTGGTCCGTCATGAAGGAGTACCAGAAGCAGCGCGTGCTCACGATGCTGGACCCCACCAACGATCCGCTCGGCAAGGGCTTTCACATCATCCAGTCGATGATCGCCGTCGGGTCCGGCGGAACCCACGGCAAGGGGCTGCTGCAGGGCACGCAGACCCACCTGGAATTCGTTCCCGAGCGCACCACCGACTTCATCTTCGCGGTGTTCGCGGAGGAGTTCGGCTTCGTCGGCGCGGTGGTGCTGCTGCTGGTCTACACCATGCTGATCGGCCGCGGGCTGATCATCGCCGCCCACGGCAGCAACGCCTTCTCCCGCCTGCTCGCCGGCTCGATCACCCTCATCTTCTTCACCTACGCCTTCGTCAACATGGGCATGGTGACCGGCATCCTGCCGGTGGTGGGCGTGCCGCTGCCGATGCTGTCCTATGGCGGGACGGCGATGGTGACGCTCGGGTTCGGCGCCGGCATCCTCATGGCCATCGCCCGGCAGACCCGGTCCCTGCGCTGACGCACGCGGGCCGCCCGGGTGCCCAGGCGCACCGCGGTCGCCCTACGCCACCTTGAGCATGATCTTGCCGATGTGCTCGGAAGATTCCATCAGCCGGTGCGCGGCCGCCGCTTCCGCGAGCGGAAACTCCTTGTGGATCACCGGCAGCACCTTGCCCTGCTCCAGCAGCGGCCAGATGTTGGCGCGCAGCTCGCCCGCGAGCCGCGCCTTCTCCGCGCTTGGCCGAGGCCGCAGCGTGGAGCCGGTGAAGGTGAGGCGCTTGATCATGAGCGGCATCCAGTCCAGCTCGACCCGCGAAGGCTGCAGGAAGGCGATCTGCGACAGCCGACCCTCGACGGCGAGGCAGCGCAGGTTGCGCTCGATGTATGAGCCGCCCACCATGTCCAGGATCACGTTGACCCCGCGGCCTTCCGTGAGCCGCGACACTTCCGTGACGAAATCCTGGGTCCGGTAGTTGATCGCCGCATCGGCGCCGATCTTCCTGGCGGCCGCGACCTTCTCGGCGTTGCCCACCGTGCAGAAGACGCGGGCGCCCAGGGCCTTGGCCATCTGGATCGCGGTGACGCCGATGCCCGAGGTGCCTCCATGGACCAGGGCGGTTTCGCCCTTGGCCAGGCGACCGCGCTCGACGAGGTTGGACCAGACGGTGAAGTAGGTCTCCGGCAGCGCGGCGGCCTGGACCATCGAGAGCCCCTTCGGCACCGGGAGCACCTGGCCGGACGGCGCGGTGGCGAACTGCGCATAGCCGCCACCGTTGGTGAGGGCGCAGACCGCGTCGCCCACCTTCCATTCGTCCACGCCCTGGCCGACTTCGGCGATCTCGCCCGCGACTTCCAGGCCGAGGTGCGGCGACGCGTCCGGCGGCGGCGGGTATCGGCCACTGCGCTGCAGGACGTCCGGTCGGTTGACGCCGGCGTAGGCGACCTTGATCAGGACCTCGCCGGCGCCGACCTCCGGCCGGTCCCCCTCCTTCAGGACGAGGACGTCCGGGTCGCCGCCGCTACCGTGATCGATGTACTTCATCTTGGAACTCATGCCCTCATCAACGAATGAACTGCTTGACGTGGTCGGCACCGAGGCCGACACGATCGAAATGCTCCCGGTACTTCTCGATGCGGGTGAACACGTCGTCGTAGCCGGTGCTGCGGCCCTCGGTGTCCACGTACATCAGCGCGCCGTGCACGGTGAAGAGCGTCACCATCTCGGCGCAGTCGTCCGGGACGACGAGCGTGTGGGTCTCGCCCGGCGGCTCGAAGACGTAGCTGTTCTCGTGCGCCACCCAGTCGTGCTCCAGGTAGTACCAGCTCCCGCGCATCACCAGCGCATGGACCTGGCCGGAGTGGCGATGGCGCTGCAGCACCCCGGAGCGGCGGACCCGCAGGAGGTGGACATAAAATCCCCCGGTGACATTGAGATGGATCGGTCGTGACCACGTGTCCGGACCGACCGGGGCCCAGAGCCGCTCGTCGGCGGTGTCGATGTCGGGCAGCATCATGTCCGGCGCCATGCCCCAGGGCTGGGGCCGCGCGTAGGGCTGCAACCCGGCGGGCGCCGCCGGCTTGCCGCCGCGTGCCGCGTGCCGCTCCGGTTGCTCCATTACCTTGGCCATCGGTTCGCTCCTGTCCGCCTGGTTTGCGAAGTTCGGGCCGGCGCGATCCAGCCGCCCATTCCCCACACTTTACTATCGAATCCCATGCCCTCCGGAAACGCCAGACCTGCCACCGTGGACCAGGATGACGAAGGCACCCTCGCGCAACTGGTCGCGGCCGCCCGCGCGCTCGGCGCCGCCGCCGGCGCGCTGCGCTTCTCCCCGCCGGTCACGCATGTCTACAACCCGCTCGAGTACGCCTGGGAAGGCCACCTCGCCTACCTGCGCCGTTTCGGGCGCGGCCGCAAGCGGATCGTCTTCCTCGGCATGAATCCGGGGCCGTTCGGGATGATGCAGACCGGCGTGCCGTTCGGCGAGGTGGCCGCCGTGCGGGACTGGATGGGGATCCATGCCCAGATCCACCCGCCGCCCAGGCAGCATCCGCGCCGACCGATCGAAGGCTTCGACTGCAAGCGCTCGGAGGTGAGCGGACGGCGGCTGTGGGGCTGGGCGGCCCTGCGCTATGGCAGCGCCGATGCCTTTTTCCGCGAAGCGTTCGTGATCAACTACTGCCCGCTGGTGTTCCTCGAGGCCTCGTGCCGCAACCGCACGCCGGAGCAGCTCCCGGTGGCCGAGCTGCGGCCGCTCTACGCGGCCTGCGACGCCCATCTCGCCACGGCGGTGCGCGTGCTGCAGCCCGAGTGGCTCATCGGGATCGGCGGCTTCGCCGAGAAGCGGCTGCGGCGCCTGGTCGAAGGCGAGCTGCTCGATGCCGAGCAGGCGCGTCGCCTGAAGGTAGGCCAGGTCCTGCACCCCAGTCCGGCCTCGCCGGCGGCGAACCGCGGATGGGTCGAGGCGGTGGACGATCGCCTGCGCAGCTACGGACTGCTGCCGGGCCCGGAAATCGCTTCCTGACCGGCGCCGGCGCCCGGTCGCCATGTCGGTCGCGACATAGGGGGATCGGGCACCCGCCGTGCAAGTGTGCGACCCTCCAGCGGTCCGGAGCACGTCGTCGCCCCAACCACTGCCAAGGAGAACCGCTTGACGGTCCATCGCAACCAGGCGCTCAAGCTGCTCACCGCCACCGAGCTCGACGTCTTCGAGGCCAGCCTTGCCGAGAACCTCCGTGCCCTCGATGCGCGCCAGTTGCGCGCCAAGATCCGTCGGGCGCGGACGCTGCGCGACAAGTATCAGGCGCTCCTGCGGCGCCAGGGGATCGCCCTGCTTGTCCGGACGGCCTCCAAGACCGGCCGCAGCGGATTCGCCGAGGAGCACACGGCGCAGAAAGCGAAGATGTTCGAGGCGGTGGTTCAGCGCTTCGAAAAGCGCCTGGCCGGGGTGGAGGCTGCCGCGGCCCGGGCGGCGGGCAGGACGGCGCCGGCCAGGATCGGCGCAGCGGAAAAGCCCGCGCCGAAGAAGCCGAGGCCGGCCAGGCGCGTGACGGCGAGGCTCGCGCCGGCGACGTCCGGTACGGCGAAGGCTAGAACTCGCTCACCTTGATGCCGGATCGGGTGACGAAGTCGATCCAGTTGCGCATGTCGCGCAGCCACATCGCGCCGAAGGCGGCCGACTTCATCTCGATCGCCTCCGCCCCGATGCCGAGCAGCTTGGCGCGACCCTCCGGGGAGGTCGCCGCCTTGCCGAACGCGTCCTCGTAGCGCGCGACCTCCGCCGGAGCCAGCCCTTTCGGGCCGAAGAGGCCGATCCAGCTCTCGACGGCGAAGTCCTTCACGCCGGCCTCCATGAAGGTGGGCACCTCCGGCAGCGCCTGGGCCCGCCTGGCCGAGGTGGTGGCCAGAGCCTTGAAGGCGCCCTGGCGGATCATGCCCATCGACGACGGCAGCGCATCGAAGATCAGGTCGATGCGACCGGCCTTCAGGTCGATCTTCATGTTGTTGCTGTCGCGATAGGCGACGTGGACCATGTCGATGCCCGCGCGCAGCTTGAGCAGCTCCCCGGCCAGGTGGTTGGACGTACCCACGCCGGAGCTTCCGAAGCTCAGCTTGCCGGGATTCTCCCTGGCGTAGGCAAGCAGCTCGGAGATAGAGCCGAAACGTGAATCCGCCGGCACGACCAGCATGATCGGCAGGCTTGCGATGCCGACGATCGGGACGAAGTCATGCTCGGGGTCGTAGGGAAGGCCCTTCCGGACCGCCGGGGTCACGGCGTGGGAGCCGGCACCGCCAAGGAGCAGCGTGCGGCCGTCCGGCGCCGCCTTGGCGGCGTGGGCATTGCCGATCGCACCGCCGGCGCCGGCACGGTTCTCGATGACGATCGCATGGCCGGCGCGCTCGGCTGCATCCTGGACGATGGCGCGCGCGACGAAATCGAAGGTCGAGCCGGGACTGTAGCCGACCACGAGCGTCGTGGTGCGGCCGTCCACGTCCTGCGCGAGCGCCTGGCCGTGCGCGCCAGGCGACGAGTACAGCGACGCGGCAAGCGCCAGGACAGCCATGCGGGGAAAGATCTTCATGCGGGTTCGAACGGAGTTGATTGAATGAGGTTCTTGACGATGCGCCCTTCCTTGAGAATCAGCGGGATCGACGCACCGTCGCCGGCGAGCAGACGGATGTTCTCGAGCGGATTGCCGTCGACGACGATCAGGTCGGCGAGGGCGCCCTCTTTCACGACCCCGATCCGGTCCGGCATCCGGACGACCTGCGCGCCCACGCGCGTCGCGCTGCGGATCACCTCCGCGTTGGGCATCAGCTCCGCCCGGACGAGGAACTCCTCGCCCTGCCGCTCCGGCACGCGACTCAGGTCGGTGCCGAAGGCGATCGGGACGCCGGCCCGCCGGGCGATGTCCAGCGCGCTGAATCCGACATCCAGCACACCCTTGGCCTTCTCGACGTTGGTCGGGTGGTAGCCGAGCCGGAGGCCCTCGTTGGCCAGGATGCTGTAGATCAGCAGGTTGATCGACAGGATCGCCCCGCGCTGCGCCATCAGGTCCGCGGTAGCCGCGTCGAGGAAGTGGCCGTGCTCGATCGTGCGCACCCCGGCTTCGACGCACCGGCGGATGCCTTCCGGCGTGTAGACATGCGCCATCACGTACTTGTGCGCGCGAGTCGCCTCGTCGACAACCGCCTCGATCTCCTCGGTGGAGTACTGCAGGTGATCGATCGGATCCGTCAGCGTCCCGACTCCGCCACCGGCCATCAGCTTGATCTGGTCGGCGCCAAGGCGTATCTCGTCGCGGACGGCCCGCCGGACCTCGGGCACGCCGTCGGCCACCCTGCCGCAGCCCGGCATCAGGGAGGCGCATTGGCAAAGCGGCGCCAGGTCGGCAGGAAAGCGGATGTCGCCGTGGCCACCGGTCTGGCTGATCGCGCGCCCCGAGACGAACAGCCGCGGGCCCTTGAACAGCCCCAGCTCGATCGCCTGGCGATGGCCCGCGTCGGCCCCACCGGCGTCTCGAACCGTGGTGAAGCCGCGATCGAGCATGGCGTGCAGCGTCACCCCGGCATGGGCCGCGAGCAGGGACGGCAGCATGAAGGCGGACGGCTGGAACGAAGCGCGGTTCAGGTGCACGTGGCAGTCGATCAGCCCCGGCATCAGCACCCTGCCCCCGAGATCGATCACCTCGTCGTCGGGAAGACGGTCCAGCCGCGCGCCGATCGCCACGATCGTCTCGCCCTGGATCCGGACTTCCCGATCGGGAACCAGCTTCCCGCTGTCGACATCGAGGATGGCAAGCCGGGTGAGAAGAAGCGAGCTCATGCCGTTCTGGCGCGTGACACGGCCACCTGCATCCGGATAGTGAGTGAAGAGGACCGATACTTTACTATTGATTCGTGTCACCGCCGCCGCCACGGCCGCGATCAGCGATGGAGTGCCCGACATGAGCATGGTCGATCTGCCCGGAATGAAGTTCCAGCTTGGAGAGGACATCGCCCAGCTGCGCGATGCCTTGCAGCAGTTCGTCGCCCGCGAGATCGCTCCGCGCGCCGCCGAGATCGACCGCACCGACCAGTTCCCGATGGACCTGTGGCGCAAGCTCGGCGAGCTGGGCATGCACGGGCTGACGGTCTCGGACGAGTACGGCGGCACCAACCTGGGCTATCTGGCGCATGTGGTGGCGATGGAGGAGATCTCCCGCGGCTCGGCCTCGGTCGGGCTGTCCTATGGTGCGCATTCGAACCTCTGCGTGAACCAGATCCACCGCAACGGCACCGCCGAGCAGAAGGCCCGCTATCTGCCGGGCCTGGTCGCGGGCACCGCCGTCGGGGCGCTCGCGATGTCCGAGCCGAACGCGGGCTCCGATGTCGTCTCGATGAAGCTGCGGGCGGATTTCAAGGGCGACCGCTGGATCCTGAACGGCACCAAGATGTGGATCACCAACGGGCCGGATGCCGACGTCCTGGTCGTCTACGCCAAGAACGACATCGAGGCCGGGCCACGCGGCATCACCGCGTTCCTGGTGGAGAAGGGCTTCAAGGGCTTCTCGGTCGCGCAGAAGCTGGACAAGCTCGGCATGCGCGGCAGCCACACCGGCGAGCTGGTGTTCCAGGACTGCGAGATCCCGGCGGACAACATCCTCGGCGGCGTCGGCGAGGATCCGCGCACCGGGGTGGGACGCGGCGTCAACGTGCTGATGAGCGGGCTGGACTTCGAGCGCGCGGTCCTCTCGGGCGGCCCGCTCGGCATCATGGCCGCCTGCATGGACGTGGTGGTTCCGTACGTCCACGAGCGCAAGCAGTTCGGCCAGCCGATCGGCGAGTTCCAGCTCATGCAGGGCAAGCTCGCGGACATGTACACCACGCTGATGGCCTGTCGCGCCTACGTCTACGAGGTCGGCCGGCAATGCGACCGGTCGCGCGCCGGGGAGGTGGACGTGCGCGACCTGCGCAAGGACGCCGCCGGCGCCATCCTCTATGCCGCGGAGAAGGCCACCTGGATGGCCGGCGAGGCGATCCAGTGCCTCGGCGGCAACGGCTACATCAACGACTATCCCACCGGGCGGCTGTGGCGCGACGCCAAGCTGTACGAGATCGGCGCGGGGACGTCGGAGATCCGCCGGATGCTGATCGGCCGGGAGCTCTTCGGCAGCACCTAGGGGCTGTCGGACAGCCTCCCTCCCGATGACCGCCACGTGACCTCGCGAGCCATGCCGGTACCGGCCGACGCGATCGCGGCCACGATGCTGGCGGGCTTCGACCGGCACTACGCGCGCTTTCGCTACAACGCGCAGCAGGCCAAGGGGTGCTTCGAGGCCGGCGACTGGCACGCCATCCGGCGGCTCGCGCGCGAGCGGATCACCTTCTACGACGAGCGCGTGCGGGAAGCGGTGGAGGAGATGCGCGCGCGCTTCAGCGACAGCGAGCTGCGCGACGCCACCGCATGGCGCGAGATCAAGCGGCGCTACCTGGCGCTGCTGGCCGAGCACCTGCAGCCCGAGCTGGCCGAGACCTTCTTCAACACGGTCAGCACCAAGATCCTGCACCGGCGCTACTTCCGCAACGACTTCATCTTCGTGCGGCCCGGCACCGCCACCGACTACCTCGACGCGACGCCCCCGTCGTTTCGCTCCTACTATCCGGCCGAGCGGGGCTGGGCGGCAGCGTTTCGCGAGATCGTGATCGACATGGGCCTCGCCTGCGCATACCAGGACATCGAGCGGGACCTGGACCGCGTCATCGATGCCGGCCAGCGCCACTTGGGGCCGCATTTCCGGGCGGCGAGCGACTGCCAGATCAACGTGCTGCGCTCGCTCTTCCTGCGCAACAAGGCGGCCTACCTGGTCGGGCGCCTGGTGAACGACGGCGAGGTGGAGCCGTTCGCGATCCCGATCCTGCGCGACGACCGGGGACGACTGTACCTGGACACGGTGCTCTTCGGCACCGAGCGGCTGGAGATGCTCTTCAGCTTCACCCGCGCCTATTTCATGGCGGACATGGAGGCGCCGTCGGCGTACGTGCGGTTCCTGCAGTCGCTGATGCCCACCAAGCCGCCGGCCGAGCTCTACACCATGCTCGGGCTGCACAAGCAGGGAAAGACGCTTTTCTACCGGGACCTGCTGGAGCACCTGGCGCACTCCACCGACCGCTTCGTCGTCGCCCCCGGCATCAAGGGGCTGGTGATGGGCGTCTTCACGCTGCCGTCGTTTCCGTTCGTCTTCAAGTACATCAAGGACGTGCGCGGCAAGGAGGTGAGCCGCGAGTACGTGGAGGAGCGCTATCACCTGGTGAAGACGCACGACCGCGTCGGGCGCATGGCGGATTCCTGGGAATACTCGGACGTGCCGTTTCCGGTCGAGCGGCTGGATCCCGCGCTGCTCGCCGAGCTTCGCGAGACCGCGCCGTCGCTCGTGGACGACGAGGGCGATCGCCTGGTGATCCGCCATCTCTACATCGAGCGGCGCATGGTGCCGCTCAACCTGTACCTGGAGGCGGCCGACGAGGACGACCGGGTACGGGCGGTGCAGGAGTACGGCCAGGCGATCAAGGACATGGTGGCCGCCAACATCTTCCCGGGCGACATGCTGTTCAAGAACTTCGGCATGACCCGCCAGGGCCGCGTCGTGTTCTACGACTACGACGAGGTGCGCTACCTCACCGAATGCAACTTCCGCCGGATCCCGGAGCCGCGCACCCTGGAGGACGAGATGGCGGCGGAGCCCTGGTATCCGGTCGGGGCGCAGGACGTGTTTCCGGAGGAGTTCGCCACCTTCCTGCTTGGCAATCCGCGGGTGCGCGGGCCCTTCCTGCGCTACCACGCGGACCTCCTCACTGCCGATTTCTGGCAGGAGCGCCAGGCTCGCATCCGGGCCGGCGTGCTGGAGGACGTCTTTCCGTACCCGGAACGGCTGCGCTTTCCCCGGGAGGGGACGCACGGCGGCCCGGGGGATGCCCCCGTCGGGGGTGCAGCACCGTCCGTGGCGGTACCATGAGGAACGTATCACGGCCGTGATCCGGGCCCGGAAGCCTTCGGCCCGCCGAGCGGCCGCAACCGACGGGAGAGCCGACATGAAAGATCCGATCGTCATCGTTTCCGCAGCGCGCACCCCGGTCGGCGGCATGATGGGCGAATTGTCCAGCCTCGCCGCAACCGAGCTGGGCGCCACCGCCATCCGTGCCGCCGTCGAGCGCGCGGGGCTCGAGCCCGCGCAGGTGCAGGAAGTGTTCATGGGCTGCGTCCTGCCTGCCGGCCTCGGCCAGGCCCCCGCGCGACAGGCGGCCATCAAGGCCGGACTGCCCCAGGCGACAGGGGCCACGACGGTCAACAAGGTCTGCGGCTCGGGCATGAAGGCGGCGATGCTGGCGCACGACCTGCTGGTCGCCGGCAGCCAGGAGATCATCGTCGCCGGCGGCATGGAAAGCATGAGCAATGCGCCCTACCTGATGCTCAAGGGCCGGGGCGGCTATCGCTACGGCCACGCCACCCTCTTCGACCACATGGCCTATGACGGTCTCGAGGACGCCTACGAGAAGACGCCCAACGGCGGGGGCAAGTCGATGGGCATGTTCGCCGAGGAATGCGCCTCGAAGTACGAGTTCAGCCGCGAGGCACAGGACGAGTATTCGATCGAATCGTCACGCCGCGCCCGCCAGGCCAACGAGGACGGCTCGTTCGCCTGGGAGATCGCCCCGGTGAAGGTGGCCGGCCGCAAGGGCGAGACCGTGATCGAGCGGGACGAGTCTCCGTTCAAGGCGAATCCGGAGAAGATCCCGACGCTCAGGCCCGCCTTCCGCAAGGACGGCACGGTGACCGCGGCGAGCTCGTCCTCCATCTCCGACGGTGCCGCCGCCCTCGTGCTGATGCGCCGCTCCACCGCCGAGAAGCTCGGCGCGAAGCCGCTGGCCACGCTCCTCGCCCACGCCACGCATTCGCAGGAGCCGCAGTGGTTCACCACCGCGCCGGTCGGCGCGATCGAGAAGCTCTACGCCAAGACCGGCTGGAAGACCGGCGACGTGGACCTGTTCGAGATCAACGAGGCCTTTGCCGTGGTGGCGATGGCGGCGGCGAAGGAGCACGGCATCGCGCGCGAGAAGCTGAACCCGCACGGCGGCGCCCTTGCGCTCGGCCATCCCATCGGCGCGTCCGGCGCGCGGCTGATCGTCACGCTGATCGGCGCGCTGCGCAAGCAGGGAGGCAAGCGGGGGGTCGCATCGCTGTGCATAGGCGGCGGCGAGGCCACGGCCGTCGCGATCGAGCTCGCCTGAACGCGACCGCGCGACGATGGGTACGCCCGTGAGCTTCCGGGAGGCAACGGCACCGTCATGCCCACCGCGTTGATCGTCGGCGCCTCCCGCGGCATCGGCTTCGAGTTCGCGCGCCAGTACCTTGCCGAGGGCTGGCGCGTGTTCGGCACGTTCCGGGCCGAGGCCGACCGCGTGCGGCTGCGCGACCTGGGCGTCCAGACGCTGAAGCTCGACGTCCTCGATCCGAACGACCTGGCCGCCTTCGGCTGGCAGATGGATGGCGAGCGGGTGGACGCCCTGATCATGAACGCCGGAGTGTATGGTCCGCGGGACAGCAGCACGCAGCGTCCGCCCACCCAGGAGGAGTTCGACCTGGTGATGCGCACCAACATCCTGTCGGCGATGCGCCTGCTGCCGATGGTGGCGCCGCTGCTTTCGCCGAGCCGCGGCACCATGGCCTTCGTTTCCAGCCGCATGGGCTCGATCGCCGCGGCCGGAGCGAGCTACGGCATGCTCTACCGGGTGTCCAAGGCGGCGGTCAACATGCTCGGCAAGCTCGCGCACGTCGACATGGCGCCGCTCGGCGTGCGCGTCGTGATCCTGCATCCGGGCTGGGTACGCACCGACATGGGCGGCCCGAACGCGGAGGTCGACGTGCAGCGCAGCGTCACCGGGATGCGCCAGGTGATCGCCGATCCGCTCGCCTATCCCGGCGGCGGGTTCTACGACTACCGCGGCCAGTCGCTCGCCTGGTAGGACGCAAGGAGGCCGCATGCTCGCGAACGCGGAGCTCGAGATGGTGCGCGACACCGTGCGCGCCTACGTGGCCGATCACGTCAAGCCGAACGCCGCCGCCTGGGACCGCGACAGCACCTTCCCGGCGCAGGCGCTGAAGGGACTGGCCGACCTGGGCTGCTTCGGCATCGCCGTGCCGGAAGAGTGGGGCGGCGCCGGACTGGACTACACCGCGCTCGCGGTGATCCTCGAGGAGATCGCCGCCGGCGACGGCGCCACCTCCACCATCATCTCGGTGAACAACTGTCCCGTGTGCTCCATCCTGCTCGCCTGGGGCAACGAGGAGCAGAAGCAGCGCTGGCTCGCTCCGCTGGCGAGCGGCCGCATGCTCGGGGCCTTCTGCCTCACGGAGCCGCAGGCCGGATCGGACGCATCCGCGCTGCGCACCACGGCCACGGCGGCGCCGGACGGCAGCGGCTGGCATCTCGACGGGGTGAAGCAGTTCATCACCTCCGGCAAGCACGGCGACGTCGCGATCGTCATGGCGGTGACCAACCGGGCCGCGGGCAAGCGCGGCATCTCGGCCTTCCTCGTGCCGACCGACTCACCGGGATATCACGTCGATCGCCTCGAGGAGAAGCTCGGCCAGCACGCCTCCGACACCGCGCAGGTCCGCTTCGAGCACTGCTTCGTGCCCGCGGCGAACCTGATCGGCGAGCCCGGCGCGGGCTACCGCATCGCCCTCTCCGGCCTGGAAGGCGGCCGCATCGGCATCGCCGCCCAGTCGCTCGGCATGGCGCGGGCCGCCTTCGAGGCGGCGCTGGCGTATGCGCGCGAGCGCCAGGCATTCGGCCAGACGCTGATGGAGCACCAGGCGGTGCAGTTCCGGCTGGCCGACATGGCCACCGCCCTCGAGGCGGCCCGGCAGCTGATCGCCCATGCCGCGAACCTCAAGGATGCCGGCCGGCCCTGCCTCAAGGAGGCGGCCATGGCGAAGCTCTTCGCGTCCGAAATGGCCGAGCGGGTCTGCTCGGACGCGATCCAGATCCACGGCGGTTACGGCTACGTACGCGACTTTCCGGTGGAGCGCATCTATCGCGACGTGCGCGTCTGCCAGATCTACGAAGGTACCAGCGACATCCAGAAGATCCTGATCGGCCGCGCGCTCGCGGCCGGTTGAACACCGCGCGACAGCAAAGCGCATCGAGGAGCCCGTTCTTGAGCACGACGACAACCCAGGCGGCAGCCGGCGCGGCACCGGCCGCCGCCCCGATCACCACCCCGGCCGGCGAAGTCGACTTCTACTTCGACTTCAGCTCTCCCTATTCCTACCTCGCCGCCGAGTCCATCGACGACATGGCCGCGCGCCATGGCCACCAGGTCAACTGGCGTCCGATGATGCTGGGCGTGATCTTCAAGGCCACCGGCAGCGCGCCGCTTACCGAGCAGCATCCCTGGCGTGCAAGCTACGCCGTGATGGACTTCCGGCGCAGCGCGGAGATGGCCGGCGTGCCGTTTCGCTATCCGTCGCGGTTTCCGCAGGCGAGCCACAATGCCGGCCGGGTGCTGCTGTGGCTGCAGGCCACCGCTCCGGAGAAGGCCCGGCCGTTCGCGCTGGCCGTGTTCCGCAGCCTCTTCGTGCACGACGGCGACATCCAGTCGGCCGACAACCTGGCGGGTATCGGCCGGGTGCTCGGCATCGACGAAGCCGGCCTGCGCGCGGCGATCCAGGATCCCGCGATCAAGCAGAAGCTCGCGGCCGCGAACGATGCGGCCCAGTCGCGCCACGTGTTCGGGGCGCCTACCTTCTTCGTGGGCACCGAGCAGTTCTGGGGCCACGATCGCATGCCGCACCTGGAGCGACGGCTGGAGCAGGTCGCCGCCGATCGCAAGGCGGGGTGATGCGTCGAGAGCAGAGCGACATTCCCGCGGTCGGCGCCGGTCCGATGCCGGGAAGCCGCACCGTCGTCCCGCCGGACCGGCCTGGCCTGCAAGGCAGGCCCGATGCCGTGATCTTCGACTGTGACGGCGTGCTGGTGGACAGCGAACCGATCACCAACGGCGTGCTGTGCGAGATGCTGAACGAGCTCGGGCTCGACTTCGACCTCGAGCGAACCATCCGTACCTTCATGGGCAAGTCCGTGAAGGACGAGATGGCGGCGATCGAGGCGTTGATCGGGCGCCCGCTGTCGCCCGACTGGCATCCGCAGTTCGTTCGTCGGCGCGACGAGGCGCTCGCCGTGCGGGTGGCGGCGATCCCGGGCGTGCGGGCCGTGGTGGAGCGCCTCGCGGCGATCGGCATGCCGTTCGCCGTCGCCTCCGGCGCGGACTGCGCCAAGATGCGGCTCACCCTGGGCCGGTCCGGGCTGCTGCCGTTCTTCGAGCGCTGCATGTTCGGCGCCGACATGGTGGCCCGCGCCAAACCCGCGCCCGACGTCTACGAGCTCGCGATGAGGACGATCGGCGCCTCGCCCAATCGCACGGTGGTGATCGAGGACACGCCGACGGGCATCCGGGCCGGGGTCGCGGCCGGCACCACGGTCTACGCCCTGGCGAGCCTCAACAGCCCCGCCATCCTCCTCGACGCCGGCGCGAGCCTCACGTTCGGCTCGATGGACGAGCTGCCGGCGCTGCTGCGGTTGGACTGATCCGCGCGGCGCCGCGCCTTCTTCCGAGCCCGCGCATCGCGTGGCCCTTCGATTCCCCGAGAGACCCAGTGGCAGTCAGCGTCTTCGACCTCTTCAAGATCGGCATCGGCCCCAGCAGCTCCCACACGGTCGGCCCGATGCGGGCGGCGCGCCTGTTCGCGCAGCGCCTACACCATGAGGGCCGGCTCCCGGCCGTCGCGCGCGTGCGCGTGCGCCTGTACGGCTCCCTCGGTGCCACCGGCAAGGGTCACGGCAGCGACAAGGCGGTGCTGCTGGGCCTGGCGGGGCACGAGCCGGACACGATCGATGTCGATGCGATCCCGAGCGAGCTGCAGGCCATCCGTGACAGCGCCTCGCTGAGCCTGCTCGGAGAGCAGCCGATCGCCTTCGACGAGCATGCCGACCTGCTCTTCCTGCGACGCGAGTCACTGCCCTTCCACGCCAACGGCATGCGCTTCGAGGCGTTCGATCGCGGCGGCGAGCTGCTGGTCGAACGCGCCTACTACTCCGTCGGCGGCGGCTTCGTCGTGAGCGACGAAGCGATCGCCGACGGCAGCCGACGCAAGGTCATCGCGCCGGACACCACCATGTTGCCGTATCCCTTCCACAGCGGCGCAGACCTGCTGGAGCTGACGGAGCGGGAGGGCTGCTCGATCGCGGAGCTCATGCGACGCAACGAGCGCCACTGGCGCGGCGACGCGGAGATCGACGCGGGGCTGCTGAGGATCTGGGGAGTCATGCAGGCCTGCGTGGAGCGCGGCTGCCGCACGGCCGGCACGCTGCCGGGCGGCTTCAAGGTCCGCCGGCGCGCCGCCGAGCTGCACCGGCACCTGCAGGCCAATCCGAGGACGCCGGAGCAGGATCCGCTGCAGGTGCTCGACTGGGTCAACCTGTACGCCCTGGCGGTCAACGAGGAGAACGCGGCCGGCGGGCGGGTGGTCACCGCCCCGACCAATGGCGCCGCCGGCATCGTCCCGGCGGTGCTGCACTACTACACCCGGTTCGTCGCCGGCGCCAACGACGCGGGCGTGATCGACTTCCTGCTCACCGCCGCCGCGATCGGCCTCCTCTACAAGGAGAATGCGTCACTCTCCGGCGCCGAGGTCGGCTGCCAGGGCGAAGTCGGCGTCGCCTGCTCCATGGCCGCTGGCGCGCTGTGCGCCGTGCTCGGCGGCACCCCGGCGCAGGTCGAGAACGCCGCGGAGATCGGCATGGAGCACCACCTGGGACTCACCTGCGACCCGGTCGGTGGCCTGGTGCAGATTCCCTGCATCGAGCGCAACGCCATCGCCTCGGTCAAGGCGATCAATGCCGCGCGCATGGCGCTGCATGGCGACGGCACGCACCACGTCAGCCTGGACAAGGTCATCAAGACCATGCGGGAGACCGGCGCCGACATGCTGACCAAGTACAAGGAGACCGCGCGCGGCGGGCTCGCGGTGAACATCATCGAGTGCTGAGCGCCGGTCCGGCGCGCCGAGTCACTTCGACGGTTCGAACTCCACCACCGCCTCGCCCGACACCGGGTCGGTCTTGCCGAGCCCGCCACCCAGGTCCTCCAGCGCGTCGCGGAAGCCATCCAGCATCCCGATCATCTTCTCCCGGGCGGCAACGATCCGGTCGAAGCTTTCCCACTCGCCGACCAGGCAGTAGGAGCGCTCGCCGGTCTTGATCAATGCCCCACCCAGGAAGCCCTTGAATGTCGGATCGATGCGATGCGCATCGACGAACTCCTGCTCCCGACCCGGCTTCACCTTGAACCGCACGACGTTGTAGGCACGCATCGGAACCTCCTTCTGGCTGAGTCGTCGGGGCGCGGCGCCACCACGGCACCGAGCCCCCAAGTCGTGACCGACGCGTCCAGTCTAGGGCAGCCGTTTCGCCGATGGAATACGCAAGGCAGCGTACGGCCTGCGCGCCCGCTAGATTTCCGGAACCGATGTCATTCCCAGCGCTTCCCGGATTCTCTCTTCCAGCATCCAGATCCGGTCCTGCCCCCAGGTGACCCAGTCGCCCAGCCGATAGGTGGGCGCGGCGTACTGCCCGAGCCGCGCCAGCTCCTCGCGATTGCGATGGGCGCCTTCGCGCCAGCCATCGTCCTCCAGCACCGCGGCGACCTCGGCCCAGGCCAGGCCCGCTCGCTCGACGAGGGCGCGCAGGCCGTCGTCGCTGGCGGTGTCGATGCCATCCGCCCAGACGCCCGCCATCACCGACAGGATGTAGGGCTCGAGGCGACCGGCCTTCTCGGCAACCGGCACCGCTGCCATGGCGCGTTCCAGGCCCACGCCGAACGGATCGCAGAAGTTGCCGAATCGCACGCCGTGGCGCAGCGCTTCGCGGGCCGGATCGAGACGGAAGTAGGCGCTCTTGCGTTCCGGGATGACGAAGCCGGCCATCTTCATCGGCAGGATGAGCCGTGGCCTGATGCGGACGGGATAGCGGCGAGCCAGGTCGAACGTGCGTCGCGCGGAGAGATAGGCGTAGGGGCTGCGGAAGGAGCAGAACCAGTCGATGACGAGCTCGTCTGCCGCCGTCCCCGGAAATGGAGCGAGCGGACTCGTGGCGTGGCGGCGCCGCTGCAGGACCCCGACCGATCGGTCGCTGCGCCGTCGTCCTGCCATCAGCAGGTCGTGCTCGAGGTGCGCAAGACGATCGATGCCCCAGTACCAGGCACCCCGGTACTCGATCATTCCCGAGAGGTAGTGGCCGGCTTCCAGGAGGCTCTCGTAGTTTCCCTGAAGCATGAGGGCCGCTGCCGGCTCGTCCGGCAGCTCGATGGAGCCACAGAGCGATTCCAGGGCCTGCGAGTCGCCGGCGAACAGCGCCCGCCCGATCGGATGGGCGGCCGCGAGGTACTGCCCGGTCGTATCCAGGGCCAGCAGGGCGCGGCTCGCGAGCGTCACCGATGCCTGGTCCGGCAGCCGCCCGTCCGATTCGAACTCGACGTCGACGTACCGCGCGAGGTCGCTGGCATCGCGCAGCGCGTGGCGCGCCAGCAGCTCGGGCCGGGGCGCATGTTCGATGTCAGGGAACGGAACGGTCACGCACTGGATCTCGACCTCGTAGGCCCGCGCCAGCCGCGGCAACACCTGCAGCAGGAGGTGGCTCCACGGATCGTCGGGGCGATGGAAAAACCGCAACCGCGCCGGCTTGACGTCCTCCTTCATGCGCCCTGTCCCGGTCGGTCAGTGATTCTTCAGCAGGCCGACGCTCTTCAGGAGCTCCCGGCTGTCGGCCGCCTCGGTGGCGATCGCCTTCTGGAAGTCGGGGCCGTCCGCATAGGACAGCCGGACCTTGTAGCGATCGAGGGCCTGCCTGAACTCGTCCGTCTCGACGACGTCGGCGCAGGCGCCACGCAGCTTCGCGAGCGACTTCGACTCGATGCCCTTGGGCGCGATGACGCCACCCATGATGGCCCAGTTGACCTTGTAGCCCATCTCGGTCAAGGTGGGGGTGTCGGGCGACTCGGTGACCCGGCTCGCCGCCGCCACGCCGAGGCGGCGCAGCTTGTGGATGCTGGCGACCGCGCTGGTGCCGAGGTAGAGATCGACGTGGCCGCCGAGCAGGTCGGTCACGGCGGCGCTCTCGCCCTTGTAGGGCACGTGGTTGTAGTCGATACTCGCGGCCCGCGCGAGATCCAGCGCGGCGAGGTGAGGCAACGAGCCGGGACCCACCGTGGCGTAGTTGAGCTTGCCGGGGTTCGCCTTGGCGAACCGGATCACGTCCTCCAGCGTCGTGAACCGCGAAGTGGGCGACACGAGCACGAAGACCGGGACATCGAACGCCCGGCATACGTAGTCGAACGAATCCGGCCGGTACGGCACCTCCAGGAGGTGAGGAAGCGTCGTGAGCGCGGCAGCCGCGATGAACCCCATGGTGTAGCCGTTGTTCGCGGCGTTGGCGATGGTGGTCGTCCCGATGGAGCCACCCGCGCCGCCCACGTTCTGCACCACGACGCTCTGCTTCAGCTTCGACGTCATACCCGACGCAAGCGCGCGACCCACCGAGTCCGTGGCCCCGCCGGGCGGGAAGGTGACGGTCATCGTGATCGGGCGCGTCGGATACTCCTGCGCCGACGCCGCCGGCATGGACAGCAGGGCGGCGGCGACGACGGCCAGCGCGCCGGCAACGGGCTTGATCGTCGCGGTGACGGTACTCGGACTGCTCATCATTCATCTCCTCTGTAAGTGACGCCGCTTCTGCACCGAAGCGACGAGGCACGGATCAGTTCACCTGCGACACGAACTTCGTGTTGAGATACCCTTCGAGGCCCTCGACGCCCCCTTCGGAGCCGTAGCCGCTCTCCTTGATGCCGCCGAACGGCGCTTCGGCAACGGATACGCCAAAGCCGTTGATGCCGACCATTCCGGCCTGCAGGCCGGTGGAGACGGCATGCGCCGTCGACGCCGAGCGGGTGAACGCATACGCGGACAGGCCGTACGGCAGCCGATTGGCGCGCTCGATCGCTTCTTCCAGCGTATCGAAGGGCACCACCGGTGCGATGGGTCCGAACGTCTCTTCGGTCATCGCGCGTGCTTCGTCGCGAAGGTCGGTGAGCACCGTCGGCTGCCAGAAGTAGCCCGGCGCATCGGCCCGGGTGCCTCCAGCGGCCACGCGCGCCCCGCGCCCGGCCGCGTCCTCGACGAACGCTTCCATGGCGTCCAGCCGTCGCGAGTTGGCAAGCGGCCCCATGGTGGTCCCGGCTTCGAGGCCACTGCCCAGCCGCTGAGCGCGGGCCGCCTCCACGAACCGGGCCGTGAAGCGCTCGAACGCGCCCCGCTGCACGAAGAAGCGCGACGGCGCGATGCAGACCTGGCCGGCATTGCGGAACCTGCCCGCGGCACAGGCCGCGGCCGCCTTGTCGACGTCCGCGTCGTCGAAGACCAGCACCGGCGCATGCCCGCCCAGCTCCAGCGTGCAGCGCTTCAGTCCGTGACTCGCGGCCATCGCCGCGAGCTCCTTGCCGACCGCGATCGATCCCGTGAAGGAAACCTTCCGGATGACCGGCGAGCGGATCAGGAAGCCGGAGACCTCGGCCGGCACCCCGAACACCACGTTGAGCGCCCCGGCCGGAAGGCCCGCGTCGACGCAGGCACGGGCAAGCTCGATGGCCGTGGCAGGGGTCTCCTCCGCCGGCTTGATGACGCAGCTGCAGCCGGCCGCGAGCGCGCCGGCGATCTTGCGCGCCGGGGTGAGCGCGGGGAAGTTCCAGGGAGTGAAGGCGGCGACCGGACCCACCGGATCGAGCATCACCACCTGGCTGACGTTGGCCTGGCGGGCCGGAATCACCCGTCCGTAGAGGCGGCGGGCCTCCTCGGCGTACCACTCGAATATCTCGATCGCGCCTGTCAGCTCGGCGCGGGCCTCCGCGAGCGGCTTGCCCTGCTCGAGCGTCATCATGTGGGCGATCGGCTCGGCACGCTCGCGGATCAGCCGGGCAGCGTCCAGCAGGATGCGTCGCCGCTCCATCGCGGGTGTCCTGGACCAGGCAGGGAAGGCCGAATCCGCGGCCGCGACCGCGGATGCCAGGTCCGCCTTGCTCGCATGCGGCAGTCGCCCGAGCACGCCGCCGGTCGCCGGGTCCAGCACCGCTTCATCCTTGCCGCCGCCGCGGGTCCATTCGCCACCGATGAGCAGCCTCAGCTCACCGAACCGGCGCTTCGCGATATCCAGTGCATCCATCCTTCGTTGCTCCTCAAGCTCTTGCAGTGGGTAGCGGGCTGTCGTCGGCGAACTCCTCCATCGTCTGCACCAGTTGGCGCAGCAACTCGCTCTGGATGCCCGCAAGCGACGGATCGTTCCATCGGTTGTGCAGCTCCAGCGGGTCCTCCTGCAGGTCGTACAGCTCGGCCCAGTCCACGCCGCGGTAGACGGACAGTCGCCACCGGTCGGTGACCAGCGTGCGCAGGCGAACCGGTCGCTCGAAGGTGAGGAAGGCGCGCTGGTTGTCCTCTTCCACCAGCACCGCCGGCCGGCCCGGCGCCTCGCCCGAGATCACCGGAAGGAGGTCCCGCCCCTGCATGCCGTGGAACGGCGCGAGGCCGGCGCGGGCAAGGATGGTGGCGCCGATGTCCAAGGTGCCCCCGAGCGCATCGGAGGCGACGCCGCGCACGTCGGACCGCGGATCCGACCAGATGAAGGGAACGCGGATCAGGCCGTCGTAGTGGATCGGCCCTTTCAGCAGCAGCTGGTGGTCCCCCATGTAGTCGCCGTGGTCGCTGGTGAAGACGATCACCGTATCGCGATGCAGGCCCAGCCGTTCAAGCGCCTGAAGGATGGCGCCGATCGCGTCGTCGATCATCGTGATCGATCCGTAGGTGCGCGCGATGGCCTCCCGCACGTCGCGTTCGAGCACCGCTTGCGGCAGCCACGAGTCGCGGTCCTGGCGGCCGGCATCGCGCTCGGCGATGAGATGGCGAACCGGAGGCGGGACCTCGCCGACGTTGGGCGCGAAGGCGGCGGGCAGCGGGATGTCGTCCGGGTCGTACATGTCCCAGTAGCGGCCCGGGGGGGTGAACGGATGATGAGGATCGTTGAAGGAGCAATGCAGGAAGAACGGCTTGCCGCTTGCCTCGGCGGCATGCCGCTCCAGGAAGCCGATCGCCTGCTCGCGGATGTAGCTGGTGGAGTAGAGCTCCTCCGGCACCGCCGTGCGCCAGGCCTGGAGCGCGCCGGGATCGCTGCCCGGCAGTGCGTTGCCGCGACCGACGATGCTCCTCGAGCCGGGATGGCGCGCTTCCAGCCACCTCCCGTAGTGCCCATGGACGCCGTCGGCGTGCATCATCGTCAGGTGAACCTCCTCGAAGCCGTAGTACGGCAGCTCGAGGTCGTGCTCCGGATCGTCCCGCCAGCGGTCGATGCACTCCTGGTCGTAGGGGCCGTCGGCGGCGCCGAGATGCCAGGCGTCGCCCAGCGCAGGCGGAGGCGCGACCAGCCCACCCGGATCCTTCCGGCGCAGCAGAGGCGCTTCACCCAGCATCGGCTGCAGGTGGATCTTGCCGCTCGAGACGGTGGCGTAGCCCGCGGCGCGCAGCAGCTCCACGAAGGTCGTCGCCCCCAGCGACAGCGGGATCCCGTTGGAGCGGACCCGATGCACCGATGGCATGCGGCCCGTCATCAGCGTCGATCGGTTTGGCATGCAGGCCGGGTTGGCGACGTAGAAGCGCCTGGCGCGCCAGCCCCGCGCGGCAATCCGGTCGATGTTCGGCGTGCGCACGATCGGATTGCCGTAGCACCCGAGATGGTCGGCGCGGTGCTGGTCGGTGATGATGAAGAGGAAGTTCGGTTGCATTGCGCTGTTCAGCGGGAAGGAATCGAGGCGAGAGCGTGGGACAGCGCCTGGCCGATGGGGAGCATCTTGCTGATGGTCACGTCGCGAAGCTGCCGCAGGGACGCGCCGAAGCGCGACTCGAAGCCGGCCGGCGGCGGCGGCATGGCGAGGGAATGCAGGACGGCCACTCGCGCCGCTTCGCCCGCGGTGAACGCACGGCCTTGGGCGAGCAGTCCGTCGTGCTCCAGGGGAAGCAGGATCCGCTCCGCGAAGTAGAGCGCGCCAGGCCAGGCGGCGAGGTGACGGTAGAGGCTCGCGACGATGGCGGGATCACCCGGCTCGGCGTAGCGATTCAGGCGCTCGATGCGCCGCCGTTCGTCGTCGGCCAGGCGCTCGAGCGCGGGCAGCGGCGGCAGGGGCTCGCCCTCGTCGCTCGGCGTCGCCGGCGGCGCGGCGCCGGGCGTCGTGGCGGCTGCGATCGCGCTCCGTTCCGAAGGCGGATTCGGCAGCACGTGGGACAACGCCATCAGGTTCACGGCATTGGCATGGTTGTAGCTTGCGACCAGCCTCGATATCGCCGCGACGCTGGCCGGGTCCGGATGGGGCGGCGTCGCGTCCGCGACGCCCGCCCAGCCATCGCATCGGGCCGCCACGGCCTGCCGAAGCTGCGACGCCTGCGCGGTCAGGCTGCCGGCGACCAGATGCGGCCGTATGGCGCTCCAGGACCATTCGAGCGACGCCACGTCGGTTGCCAGGTGCCGGTAGACCAGATTGACAAACGAGGTGCCGAGGACGTCGCGGATGTCCTGGTAGACCGCGGCGATCCGCGCCGGCGCGTCCGCCTCGGCCACCTCGACGAGGTTGCGCAGCACCGGATCAGCCCGCGCGCGAGCGCGCGCGCTGCTCGAGTCGCCACGCCAGAAGCGGGACGCGGTCCTGGCCGTAGAACGGCTCGCCGTCCAGGACGAAAGTCGGAACGCCCCAGTGCCCGGCGGCGCGCAGGTCGGCCTCATGACCCCTCACCAGAGTGTCGCGGGCATCGGGGTCCGCCGCGATCGACGCCTCCATCTCGGCGAGGTCGAGTCCGGCGCGGGCGGCCGCCCGCGCCATGTGGTCGCCTTCGTTCCAGCCGACCACCTCGCCGCTCCAAAGCAGGTGCGATACCTCCTGGATGAACGGCAGCGCCCTGCCTCGCAGCGTCGCCTCCGCACCCAGCCGGGTCAGGTGGTGGATGTACGGCTGGTCCGCGGCGATCTCCAGGGTGACCGGGTCCTGCGCCACCGGATCCGGAGTGGGTCGCTTGAACGGCATGCCCAGGCTCTCGGCGATCCGCTTCGTGTCGATCAGCAGGTACGGCCGCCACAGCGGATCCATTCGCCTGAAGAAATCGGGCGTGCGGATCGCGAGCGGGCGAACGATCCTGACGTTCCAGCTCACGCCGTGCGACTGAGTCAGGGCGCGCACGTGGTGCAAGGCGAGATAGCTGTACGGGCTGCGGAACGACCAGTACAGATCGATCGTGGCCGCTTCCGCCGCTGACGCCTGCGCCATTGCCTGTCTCCTCTTCACTTTTCCGATGGACCGCCAGCGATGTTGGCGCCGACCGAGTCCAAAGTAAAATAGAACATGGAGATACCAATCATCTGAAAAACAGATCCAATGGACCGCAGGCAACTGCGCTACTTCCTGCGAGTGGTCGAGCTCGGCAGCCTCACCGGCGCTGCCGAGGCGATGCACGTCGCCCAGTCGGCGATCAGCTCGCACGTGCGCAACCTCGAGGAAGAGCTGGGCGTGCGGTTGCTGGACCGTGGACGCAAGGGCGTGACTCCCACCGAGCATGGGCGCCTGCTCGCGGATCACGCGGCCAGCATCCTGCGGCAGTTCGAGCAGGCGCGCCAGGAGGTGATGGCTCTCGGCCGCGAGCCGCACGGAGACGTCGCTCTCGGCATCCCCGCGACGGTGAGCCCGGTCCTGATACGCCCGCTGCTCAAGGCGCTGCGCGAGCAGGCGCCGCTGATCGTTCCACACATCGTCGAGGGGATGAGCGGGTTCCTCCTCGAGTGGCTGCACGCCGGCCGGCTCGACGCCGCGATCATCTTCGGCGTCCAGCCATCGGTGGGGCTGGAGTGCCGCGAGATCGGTGTGGAGGAGATGTTCCTGGTCGGCCCGCCGAAGGCCTTCCGGCCGGGCGAGGAAGTCGGCTTCGCCAACCTGCCTCGCTTTCCGCTGATCGTCCCCGGGAGGGCACACGGCCCGATCATGCTGCTGCGCGAAGTGGCGGCACGGGAGAACGTTCCCCTCAACGTGCTGATGGAGGTGGATGCCGTCTCGGAGATGATCGCGCTTGCCGCCCAGGGATTCGGCTATACCATCCTGGCCCGGATCGGCTACTTCCGCGAGCTGCAGGCCGGCAAGGTGTCGGTCGCCAGGATCGTCGACCCGTCGATTCGTCGCACGCTGGTCAGCGCCGCGACCGTCGCGCGGCCCGTCTCGCAGGCGACGCGCCTGGTGCTCGATCTCGCGCACTCGATCGTCGACGACTTCATGCGATCCGGTCCCCCGCATCGCGCCGCATCCGGTCGCCGACGGCTTCGGGGCAGCCCGTCCAGGCCGGGCGGATAACGGATCACGCAACCACACGTCCTCTTCCGGATCGAACACGATGAGCACCACCGACCCACATCGCCCGGCTCCCCGCCGGTCCTCCGCCCCGCCCCGCCTGCAGGTCGCCACGCCGCGGCGACGGCTGCCGGCATTGGCGTGCGACGCCCACATGCACGTCTTCGGCGACGTCACGGCCTATCCGCTGGACGAGCATCGAAGCTACGATCCCGCCCCGGCGTCGCTGGAGCAGTACCGGGAGCTGGCGCGAGCGCTCGGCATTGAACGGACGGTCGTCGTGCAGCCGAGTCCCTACGGCAGCGACAATCGCTGCACGCTGGACACGGTGGCGGCGCTGGGCGACCGGGCACGAGCCGTCGTCGTCGTCCCGACCAGCGTGCGGGCAGCAGACATCCGCCTCCTGCACCAGCGCGGCGCCCGCGGCGTGCGCTTCAACCTGGTCCAGACCGGCGGCAGCAGCTCGCTCGATGCGCTGGAGACGCTGTCGGACGCGATCGCCCCCTTCGGATGGCATGTGCAGCTCTATGTCCGGGGGTCGGCGTTGCCGGAGCTGGCGCCGCGCCTGCAGCGGTTGCCCACGCCGATCGTCCTGGACCACATGGGGCAGATGGACCCCGCCCGGGGAGTCGAGCAGGAGGGGTTCGAGCTCCTCCTCCGGTTGCTCGATCGCGGACGCTGCTGGGTGAAGCTCTCCGGCGCGTACCGGCTCGATCCCCGGGGCGCGCCCTGGTCGGCAGCCGAGCCGTTCGCCGCGGCGCTCGCGAACAGCCATCCCGAGCGCCTGCTCTGGGGGACGGACTGGCCACATCCGGACCTTCCGATGCCACCCGACGGAGCCCAGGCCGAGATGCCGGACGACGCGCGGCTCGTCGAGCGGTTGTTCGACTGGGCGGGAAGCGACCGGACAGTCCACAGGATCGTGGTGGAGAACCCGAGCCAGGTCTACTGGGCGGACGAGTGACGCGCCGACCGCCCAGCCTGGCGCGGTGAGGGCGTCAGGCGGAGCCGGTCACCTTGCCGCGCAGGCTCTTGATCCGTCCCCGCTGCACTTTCTCCTCCACCCGCCGCACCTGCGACGCTCGGGTCGGCCGGGTCGGCCGTCGCGGCTTCGGCGGCACGGCCACGCTGTCCACCAGCGCCTGCAGCCGCGCCATCGCAGCGAGCCGGTTCTGCTCCTGGGTGCGCGCCGCCTGCGACTTGATCACGACGACGCCCTCGCGCGAGATGCGCCGGTCGCCGAGCGCGAGGAGCCGCGCCTTGACGTCCTCCGGGAGGTCGGCCGCGCGCACGTCGAAGCGCAGGTGCACCGCGCTCGCCACCTTGTTGACGTTCTGGCCGCCCGCGCCCTGCGAGCGCACGGCGGTCCATTCGACGTCCTCGTCCCGAATCGGCACCCGTGCCACGTGTCCCATCCCTGCCGCGAAGACCAACGAGACGTCATGATAAGGTGCGCGCCATGCTCAATGCGATCTGGTCGGCCTTCTTCATCGTCGCCGCGGTGGCCGCCCTGTTTCGCTGGCTGGTGGGCGGCGACGCCGGCGTCTTCGCCGCGATGGTGGAGTCCCTCTTCGCGATGGCGAAGCTCTCGGTGGACCTCACCCTCATCATGTTCGGCACGCTCACCCTCTGGCTCGGCTTCCTGGAGATCGCGAAGGCTGCCGGACTGGTGGAGACGCTTGCCCGCTGGCTGTCACCGCTCTTCGCGCGCCTGATGCCCGGCGTGCCGCGTGGCCACCCGGCACTCGGGCTGATCACGCTCAACTTCGCGGCGAACGGGATCGGCCTCGACAATGCCGCCACGCCGATCGGATTGCAGGCGATGCGCGAGCTGCAGTCGCTCAACCGCCAGCCGGACACCGCCACCGATGCGCAGATTCTCTTCCTGACGCTCAACGCGTCGTCGCTCACGCTGCTGCCGGTCTCGATCTTCGTCTACCGCGTGCAGCAGGGAGCGCCGGACCCGACGCTGGTGTTCCTTCCGATCCTGCTGGCCACCAGCGCCTCCACGCTCGCGGCCCTGCTCTCGGTCGCGCTGATGCAGCGCCTGCGGCTGCATGATCCGGTGGTGCTCGCGTGGCTGGGCGGCGTCGCGCTCGTGATCGGCGGCCTGATGGCGGTACTGGCCAGCCTCTCGGGCGCGGCGCTGGCCGCCTTCTCCTCGCTCCTCGGAAACCTGGCGCTGGTTGCCACCGTCCTGCTCTTCGTGATCGCCGGCCTGGTGCGGCGAGTGCCGGTCTACGAGTGCTTCATCACGGGCGCGAAGCAGGGGTTTGGCGTCGCCCGCGACATCCTGCCCTACCTGGTGGCGATGCTCTGCGCGATCGGCATGCTGCGCGCCTCGGGCGCCCTCGAGGCGGCGCTCGCCGGCATCCGCAGCCTCGTGGCCCTGCTCGGGATGGATGCGCGCTTCGTCGATGCGCTGCCGACCGCGCTGGTCAAGCCGTTCTCCGGGAGCGCCGCGCGCGCCATGCTCATCGAGTCGATGCAGACGTTCGGCGTGGACAGCTTTCCGGCGCTCGTGGCCGCCACCGTCCAAGGCAGCACCGAGACCACGTTCTACGTGCTGGCGGTGTACTTCGGATCGGTGGGCATCCAGCGCGCCCGGCATGCGGTGGGATGCGCGCTGCTGGCGGACTTCGCCGGCGTGTGCGCGGCAATCGCGGTGTGCTACTGGTTCTTCGGGTGAGCACGGCATGCGAGTCGCCGGCACCCGCGGCGGTGCCGCGAGCTATCGCTGCGGCTCGATCCGCTCCCACCGGACGCCGTTGACTGCCCGGTCCCGGTTCGGCTCGTAGCCGGCGTCGTTGTGCAGGATGTACCGGCCGTTGTTGTCGGTATGGACGTGGTCGTAGAAGCTCGGCAGCTTCACCGTCTCCCCGCCCGGCGTCGTGTACGGCGTCACCTCGCGGATGGCATCGATGAACTTCGCATGGCCGGCGTCCCGGATCGCCTCGCGGCGCTGGTAGCCCCCGACGATGATGTTGCCGATCTCCTCGTTGATCTCACGCATGCGGCGGTTGTGGGCGGCGAACTGAGCCTGGCGCTGCTGTTGGCCGCGCTGGCGGATGCGGGCAAGCTCCGCCCAGTACCGGCTCATCTCCGCCTCCCAGGCGGGATCGGTGCGCACCGAGGCGAGGATCGCGGCCATGACGGGATCCTCCAGGAAATTGCTGCCCGCCGGGCCGCGAATCGAGCGCATCTGCAGAATGGCCCATGACCCTGAAACAGCCTGGCCCTGCCTCACGAGTACCTGGTACTGCCAGGACATCACCACCGTCGCTTCCAGGGCCCGCCCGTCCTCGACGTAGCGCAGGTCCAGCCGCGTTGCCTGCGTGTCGAAGCGGGTCTGGAAGCCCATGCCCGCCGTCATCCGATTGCCGTCGGCCAGTACCTGCATAAGCCCCGCGCTACGCTGCCGCAACTGCGCGGTCAGATCGGGCACCTCCGATTCCGCGACCAGCTCCAGCCCCGAGATCGACGGTGCCGGATTGCGCCGCGCCATGTCCAGGAACCATCTCCCGGGTGACTCGGGCAGCGGCAGATACAGGTTCCCGTCAAGCGTTGGCTGCAGCGGAGCGCGCGGCGATGCGTGGTTGAAGTCGAAGGTGAGCGAGGGATAGAAGCGCACCTGGCGGCCGTCGGGTGCCGTCACCTTGACGTCCGCGATGACCGGCATGCTGTAGAGCTGGTTGGACCGGGACAGACCTCCCTGGACCTGCCATCCCTCCGGTACCAGCAGCGTGGCCGCCACCTGGCCGTTCATGCCGGGATCAGTCAGCCGGTGCTCACGGAAGACGGTCTTCGCGCCCGCGGCCGATGCCGCCAGGCAGGGAACCAGGCAAGCGGCCAGCACCGCCGCCCGGATCGCAAGTCGCGCGCGGGTGGGCAGCCGGGCCGATCGCCCGATGCCCGGGCCGGCGTGCGCGACCGCACGCTGGGGATGAGGGTCTGGAGCCAAGGGAAGTCTCCCTGCGTCGTGGGTGACCGGCCGACGATAGCATCGTTCGAGTCGCCGCGGAATCGGGTTGCGGCCGCCAATCGTGCCTGCGTCGGCCCGGCTTATCATGGGGGTTTCCCACCGAGTCCGCCGGCATCATGAAAACCAGCACGCGAGAGAAGCTCGCCAGTGTGAGCACCGCCACGCTCTGCACCGCCCTCTTCAAGCGCGGACTGCGCAACCAGTTCATCCAGGACGTGCGGCCGCTGCGCGAGGGACTGCCCAACATGGTGGGCGAAGCGTTCACGCTGCGCTATATCCCGGCGCGGGAGGACCTGAACCCGATCAGCGTCTTCACCGACCGCGAGCATCCGCAGCGCAAGGCGGTGGAGACCTGTCCGCCGGGTGCCGTCTTCGTGATCGACAGCCGCAAGGACGCGCGTGCGGCCTCGGCGGGATCGATCCTGGTCACGCGGCTGATGAAGCGCGGCGTGGCCGGCGTGGTCACCGACGGCGGCTTTCGCGACTCGCCGGAGATCGCCCGGCTCGACATCCCGGCCTATCACCAGCGCCCCAGCGCGCCGACCAACCTCACGCTGCACCAGGCGATCGACATCGACGTGCCGATCGGCTGCGGTGACGTGCCGGTGTGGCCCGGCGACGTGGTGGTGGGCGACGGCGAAGGGGTCGTGGTGATTCCGGCGGCGATCGCGGACGACGTCGCGGACGAGGCCGTCGAGATGACGGCGTACGAGGACTTCGTGACCGAGAAGGTGCGGGAGGGCCGTTCGATCCTGGGCCTGTATCCGCCCACCGAGGAGCGGTCGCGCCTGGACTTCGCCGCATGGCGCAAGGCGAACGGCCGCTAGCGTCGCGGCGCAGGAGAGATCTGCCCGGGCGCGCGTTTCGTCGAAGACTGGAGGGCACCCGATGACGCTGCCGGGCGAGGATCCAGCGCGCGTCTCCGAGAGGACGCTCGAGCACTACGACGAACGCGCCGCCGAGTTCTGGAGCGGCACGCGCGATCACGACGTGACGCAGAACATCGACGCGCTGCTGCGGCATCTGCGGGGAGCACCGCCGCTTTCCATACTCGACTTCGGCTGCGGCCCCGGACGCGACCTGGCGACCTTCCGCGCCATGGGCCACGAGGCGATCGGCCTGGAGGGTTCGCCCCGGTTCGGGGCCATGGCGCGCGCGCACAGCGGCTGCGAGGTCTGGGAGCAGGACTTCCTGGCATTGAACCTGCCCGCCGGCCGCTTCGACGGCATCTTCGCCAACGCATCGCTCTTCCATGTGCCGAGCGCGGAGCTGCCGCGGGTGCTCGGCCAACTGCACGACGCCCTGAAGCCCGATGGCGTCCTGTTCAGCTCGAATCCTCGCGGCAGCAACGAGGAGGGTTGGAATCGCGGCCGCTATGGCGTCTACCACGACCTGGAAGCGTGGCGCGCATTCCTCCAGGCAGCGGGTTTCCTGGAGCTCGAGCACTACTATCGTCCGCCCGGCTTGCCGCGCGAGCAGCAGCCCTGGCTCGCGAGCGTATGGCGCAAGGTCGCCAGGGGTTGACCGCCGCCAGGCCGCGAAGCGGTTCGGCGTGGCGGGCGGCTCAGATCTGGCGCAGCCGGATCTGGTCGACCGTGTGGTCGGCGCGCTTGCGGATGACGAGGTTGGCGCGTTCCCGCGTGGGCAGGATGTTGTCGCGCAGATTGCGCAGGTTGATGTCGCGCCAGATCTTGGCGGCGGTCTTCGTGGCCTCGCTCGGCGAGAGGTTGCGGTAGTGGTGGAAGTAGGAGCCCGGGCTCTGGAAGACCGTGCGCTGCAGGTGCCGGAAGCGGTTGAGGTACCACGCCTCGATGAACGGCTCTTCCGCATCCACGAAGATGGAGAAGTCGAAGAAGTCCGAGATCACCACGCTGGGCACCGGCGCGCCGCTCGCTTCCACCGTCGCGAGCTGCAGGACGTTGAGTCCCTCGAAGATGAGGATGTCCGGCTGCTCCACGCGCTCCACCACGCCCGGGACGATGTCGTACGACTGGTGCGAGTAGACCGGCGCATCGACCCGCGGCTTGCCGGCCTTCACGTCCGCGAGGAACTGGATCATCCGCTTGCGGTCGTAGCTCTCCGGAAATCCCTTGCGGCTCATCAGGCCCCTTTCCTCCAGGACCTTGTTCGGATGCAGGAAGCCGTCCGTGGTGACCAGCGCCACGCGCGGATGGTCGGGCCAGCGCGCCAGCAGCGCCTTCAGCACCCGCGCGAAGGTGCTCTTGCCAACCGCGACGCTGCCGGCGATCGCGATCACGTAGGGAGCCCTGCCCACGAGCCGCCCGAGGAACTCGTCGCGCACGCCCGACAGCGCGCGGGCGGAGCGAAAGTGCAGGTTCAGGAGGCGCGACAGCGGCAGGTAGACCTCCACCACGTCCTGCAGCGAGAGCTGCTCGTTGAATCCGCGCAGCGACGCGAGGTCTTCCTCCGACAGCGTGAGCGGCGTGTTCGAACGCAGCGCGGCCCACTCGGCCCGAGTGAACGCCTCGTAGGCGGAGAACTCGTCTGATCCGCGGATGCCGCTGTTGCGGCGATCGCCGTCCCGTGGCGCGCCCTCCACGGGCGCTGCCGCGGCGACCGGCGCGGCGCGCCTGGTCACAGCAGTCCGCGCCCCGCGAGGTTGCGCATCAGGTGGCTCGCGCCGAAGGTCCACGGCGGACAGTCTGCGCAGTGCCGCACGCGGTTGACCAGCCGTCCCAGCGTGGGCGTCTCGATGGCCACCACGTCTCCGACCGCATGGGTGAACCCCTGCCCGGCCTGGTGGCGATCCTGGACCGGCGCGAACATCGTGCCGAGAAAGAGCACGAGCCCGTCCGGATACTGGTGATGCGCGCCGGCGGCCGCGGCCACCAGCGATTCCGGCGTTCGGCTGATGTGGGACATCGAGCTCGCGCCCTCCAGCCGGTAGCCGTCGGTTCCCTGCACCGTGAGGCGGACCTCGGCGCGCTTCACGTCGTCCAGGCCGAAGCCCTGGTCGAAGAGGCGGATGAACGGACCGATCGCGCACGAGGCGTTGTTGTCCTTGGCCTTACCGAGCAGCAGCGCGGACCGGCCTTCGACGTCGCGCAGGTTCACGTCGTTGCCGAGCGTGGCCCCGACGATGCGACCGCTGCTGGAGACGGCGAGCACGATCTCGGGCTCGGGATTGTTCCAGGTGGAGGTGGGCAGGATCCCGATGTCGGCACCGGGGCCGACCGCGGACATCGGCTGGGCCTTGGTGAAGATCTCCGGATCCGGACCGATGCCTACCTCGAGATACTGCGACCACACGCCCTTCTCGACCAGCGCCTGCTTCACCTGCATCGCCTGCGGCGATCCGGGCACGAGCCGCGACAGGTCATCCCCGATCAGCGCGACGATGTCGGCCCGGATCGATGCCGCCTTCGCAGGCGAGCCCTTGGCCTGCTCCTCGATGACCCGTTCCAGCAGGCTCACCACGAACGTCACGCCCGAGGCCTTGATCGCCTGCAGGTCGATCGGCGCGACCAGCCACGGACGATCGCGCGCGCCGGCCGCGTCCACCGGGTTGGGCGACTGCGACGCGAGAGCCGAGTCCCGCAACAGATCCGGGAGCGAACCGATGGTCGTGCCGGGCGCGCTGGCGACCCAATTGGCGGGGTCCGGCATCTCGCAGACGTCGCGGACCGTCGGGGCTTCCCGGGAGGTGATATCGACCACGTCGTCGCCGCGGACGGTGACGACGGCAGGGCCGTCGACCCCGGGCAGCCAGGCGCGGCCGAGCAGGAGCGGGGGCGTGCGCCCGGACCCTGTTGCCGGGACCGACGGGCTGGATGGCACTTCCATGGGCTGCGCCTCTTCGGGTTCGAGTCGTTGCGCGGCTTGGCACCGCGTGAGGCGATGATAACGGCCCGCTGGCGCGGCCGCCCGAACCGGTATGATCGCCGGTGCATGGTTCCGGTGGAGACGAGATGAGGATCGAGAGCAAGCTCAAGCCGCGGGACGAGCTGTTCCAGGCCAACGCGCGCGCCATGCAGGCGCTGGTCGCCGACCTGCGCGAGCAGATGGCGCGCAGCGCGATGGGCGGCGGCGAGGCCGCCCGCAAGCGCCATCTCGCACGCGGCAAGCTCCTGCCACGCGATCGCGTGGACCAGTTGCTCGATCCCGGCACGCCGTTCCTGGAGCTTTCGCCTCTCGCGGCCCACGGCATGTACGACGGGGCGGCCCCCAGCGCGGGGCTCATCACCGGCATCGGACGGGTGAGCGGCGTCGAATGCGTGATCGTCTGCAACGACGCGACCGTCAAGGGCGGCACGTACTACCCGATGACCGTCAAGAAGCACCTGCGCGCCCAGGAGATCGCCCGGGAGAACCTGCTGCCCTGCATCTACCTGGTGGATTCGGGCGGCGCCAACCTGCCCAACCAGGACGAGGTGTTTCCGGACCGGGAGCACTTCGGCCGCATCTTCTACAACCAGGCAACGATGTCGGCGATGGGCATCGCCCAGATCGCGGTGGTCATGGGCTCCTGCACGGCCGGCGGGGCCTACATGCCGGCGATGAGCGACGAATCGATCATCGTCCGGAACCAGGGCACGATCTTCCTCGGCGGCCCGCCCCTGGTGAAGGCGGCGATCGGCGAGGTGGTGAGCGCCGAGGACCTCGGTGGCGGCGACGTGCATACGCGCCTGTCGGGAGTGGCGGACCATCTCGCGGAGAACGACCGGCATGCGCTCGCGATCGCCCGGCGCATCGTCGGCAACCTCAACCGGCGCAAGCTCGCGCAGGGCAACGCGGCGAACCTCGGGCTCGGAATCGCGCCCGACGCCGCCCCGCCGCCGCGCTACGATCCGGAAGAGATCTACGGCGTCATTCCGGCGGACACCCGCAAGCCCTACGACGTGAGGGAGGTTATCGCCCGCATCGTCGACGATTCCTGGCTCGACGAATGGAAGGCGCGCTTCGGCACCACCCTGGTCACCGGCTTCGCGCGCATCGAGGGGATGCCGGTGGGGATCGTCGCCAACAACGGCATCCTCTTCTCGGAGTCCGCCCAGAAGGGCACGCACTTCATCGAGCTCTGCTGCCAGCGCCGCATCCCGCTCCTCTTCCTGCAAAACATCACCGGCTTCATGGTGGGGCGCAAGTACGAGAACGAGGGCATCGCCCGGCATGGCGCGAAGATGGTCACCGCGGTCGCGTGCGCCCAGGTCCCCAAGCTCACGGTGATCATCGGCGGCTCCTTCGGCGCCGGCAACTACGGGATGTGCGGCCGGGCCTACTCGCCGCGCTTCCTCTGGATGTGGCCCAATGCGCGGATCAGCGTCATGGGGGGCGAGCAGGCCGCCTCGGTGCTCGCCACGGTGCGGCGCGACGGGATCGAGTCGCGCGGCGAATCCTGGACGACGGAGCAGGAGGCTGCCTTCAAGGCGCCCATCCTCGCCCAATACGAGGCGCAGGGCCATCCCTACTACGCCAGCGCCCGCATGTGGGACGACGGCGTGATCGACCCGGCCGACACCCGCCGGGTGCTCGCGCTCGCGCTCTCGGCCACCCTCAACGCCCCGATCCCGGAGACGCGCTTCGGCGTCTTTCGCATGTGACGCGCTTTCGCAGGTGACGCGTCGCGGGCGGCCGGCCGCCCGTCCTTGGCGGCGCCCTTCTCGCCGTCCTTCCACCACGATCGACCGTCCGCCCCGTCGCGCTGTACGCGCCTCGGGTCGCGGGGAAATCATCGCGAACGAACGCGCTGCGCGTGGAGAATCCGATGAGCGAATCGATGGGCCAAGTAGCGGTGAAGGCGCCTGCGAAGCAGGCAACTGTCCAACCAGCGGATTGCCGCCCCGTTCGCGGCGCTGCCGCCCGGCTCGCGGCGATCGCCGCGCCGCTCGTCCTGGCCGCCGCGGCGGGCTGCGCCACGTACGGCAAGCCGGTCAACCAGGAAGTGGCGCTGCGGGTCAGCGAGGGCGGCGAGCGGGCCGAGGCGAACTGCGTGGTCTCCAACGATGCCGGCACCTGGACCGTCGTCGCGCCGGTGGTGCTGGGCGTGACCCGGTCCGAGAAGCCGCTCGAGGTCGAGTGCTCCACCCCGGAAGGGATGAAGGCGGTGCGGATCTTCAACTCCGTGCGCTTCGGCGAGCTGCCCGGCGGGCAGGCGGCGTATGCCTATCCTGACGAGCTCGAGCTCGAGCTGGCGCGCCCCGACCGGCTGCAGACCACCGGCGTCAGCGCGCCCGCGTTCGCCCGGCTCGACGATGTCGCCGTGCTGCCGTACGTGGACGACGAGGGCCGCGAGGGCTATCGTCGCTTCCTCGCGGGCGGGCTGCCGCGCGCCTTCGCCATCTCCGACAACGGCCACTGGATCCGCGTCAACGCCGCCCGCGGCGCGGCGCGCCTCGCGATGAGTCGCTGCCAGACCTATGGCGGACGCTGCCGGCTCTACGCGGTGGACGACGAGGTCGTCTGGGACCAGAAGCGCTCGACCGACCTGGTGGCATCCTACTGATTCGATTCGCGGGCCGCGCCGGTCGCGGTAGACTGCGCCGCCATGGCCCGCAACATCGAGATCAAGGCGCGCGTCGCCGACCGGGAATCGCTGGAGGCTGCCGTCGGGGCGATCGCCACCGCGGGCCCGACTCCGATCCTCCAGGACGACACCTTCTTCGCCTGCCCGAACGGGCGCATGAAGCTGCGCGATTTCTCGACCGGCGAAGGCGAGCTGATCTTCTATCGGCGCAGCGACATCGCCGGGCCGAAGCAATCCGAGTACGTCCGCGTTCCCCTTGCGGCGGTCGCGTCCCTCCGCGAGGCGCTCGCGCTCGGCTACGGCGAGATCGGCCGTGTGCGCAAGCGGCGCACGCTCTACCTGGTGGGGCGCACCCGCGTGCACCTCGACGAGGTCGAAGGGCTGGGCGACTTCGTCGAGCTCGAGGTGGTGCTGGCCGAGCATGAGCCGGCACAGGCCGGCGTGGACGAGGCCGCGGACCTGATGGAGCGGCTCGGCATCGCTCCATCGCATCTGGTGGAAGGCGCCTACCTGGACCTCGCCCGCCGGTAGGACCGGGGCGCGCGGATACGGCCGCGGGGACACCTTACTGCCCGACTCCGTCGCCGTCACCTCGTAGAATGACCCGCAGCGCCATACCCGGGGAACGCCGTGTTCGACAAGATCCTGATCGCAAACCGCGGTGAAATCGCGTGCCGCGTGGCCACGACCGCGCGCCGGCTCGGTATCCGGACCGTGGCGGTGCACTCGGATGCCGACGCGGGCGCGCGTCACGTGGCGGCCTGTGACGAGGCCTGGCGCATCGGCCCGGCACCGGCGCGCGAATCCTACCTGCGCGGCGAGGAGATCCTGCGTGTCGCGCGGGAGAGCGGGGCGCAGGCGATCCATCCCGGCTACGGCTTTCTCTCGGAGAACGAATCCTTCGCGCAGGCCTGCGCCGATGCCGGGATCGTCTTCATCGGCCCGCCGGCGGCGGCCATTCGTGCGATGGGGCTGAAGGCGGAGTCCAAGCGCCTCATGGCCGCGGCGGGCGTGCCGCTGGTGCCGGGCTACCACGACGCCGAACAGGATCCCTCCCGGCTGCGGGACGAAGCCGATCGGATCGGCTATCCGGTGCTGATCAAGGCGAGCGCGGGTGGCGGCGGCAAGGGCATGCGGGTGGTGGCCACGGCGGGCGAGTTCGATTCCATGCTGGCATCCTGCCGCCGCGAGGCGGCCGCGGCCTTCGGCAACGATGCGGTGCTGATCGAGCGCTACCTCCAGCGGCCGCGCCACGTCGAGATCCAGGTGTTCGCCGACACCCAGGGCCACTGCCTGCACCTCTTCGAGCGCGACTGCTCGGTGCAACGCCGGCACCAGAAAGTGGTGGAGGAGGCGCCGGCGCCGGGCATGTCGCCGACGCGCCGCGAGGCGATGGGTGCCGCCGCGGTCGCCGCCGCGCGCGCCGTGGGGTATGTCGGGGCGGGCACCGTGGAATTCATCGTCGACTCGAGCGGCGACTTCTACTTCATGGAGATGAACACGCGCCTGCAGGTGGAGCATCCGGTGACGGAGATGATCACCGGGCTCGACCTGGTCGAATGGCAACTGCGCGTGGCGAGCGGGGAGCCGCTCCCGGTCACGCAGGCCGAGCTCGCCTTCGAAGGGCATGCCATCGAGGCGCGCATCTATGCCGAAAATCCCGAGAAGGGCTTCCTTCCGTCCGTCGGTACCCTGCTCCACTTCGCGACGCCGCCCGCGGTCGAGTTCCGCGTGGGGGAGGCCGCGGGCCGGCGGGCGCGACTGCGCATCGATGCCGGCGTCGGCGAAGGCGATGCCATCACCCCGTACTACGATCCCATGATCGCGAAGGTGATCGCCTGGGGTGAAGATCGCGACACGGCGCGCCGGGGGATGGACCAGGCGCTCGCGGGCTTGCGCATCGTCGGCCCGGCGAGCAACGTCGGATTCCTGCGCCGGCTGATGGCCGACACCGCCTTCGCGCAGGCCGACCTCGACACCGGGCTCATCGAGCGTCGCCGCGAGCACCTGCTGCCGCCGCCTGCGCCGGCTACGCCGGCCGAGCTGGGCCTCGCGGCCGCGGCGGTGCTGCGGCGCGAGCCGGCAGGTCGCGACCCCTGGGACGCGGGCGACGGCTGGCGCCTGGCCGCACCGCTCACCCGGCGCATCGTGTTCGCGGAGGCATCCGAGGAGCGCGAGGTGCTGGTGACCTATCGCCGCGCGCCGTTCGGCACGGCGGCGGATGCCCCAGCCGAATGTCGTTTCACCGTCGCGGGAAGCGCGACGGATGCGCCGACGGTGGACGGCATCGTGCTCGCCCCGGAGGAGGACGGTACCCTGGTCGTCCAGGTCGGCGAGCGACGCCATCGCGGCCATGCCGTGGTCGTCGACGAGACCCTGCACCTCTTCACCGCGGACCGGAATCTGAGGCTGCGCCACGTTGACCGCCTGCTGCATGCGGGCGATGCCGCCGAGGAGGGCGGCCGGCTCACCGCGCCCATGCCCGGCAAGGTGATCTCGGTTCTGGTGCAGGCGGGGCAGCGCGTGACGAAGGGGCAGGCGCTGCTGGTGATGGAGGCGATGAAGATGGAGCACACCATCGCCGCGCCGCTCTCCGGTGAGGTGACCCTGCTGCATTTCGGCGTGGGGGATCAGGTGCCGGAAGGCGAGGTCCTGGTCGCGATCGAATCGCCGGCGGCGCCGGAGGCCGCCTCGCCATCGCGCTGAGGGCGCCGGTCGTACCCGGCAGCATCCGGTCCCCCTGCATCTCGGTCTGCCGCATGGACGCGGCAAGCGGGCTCTGCGCGGGCTGCTTCCGCACGCTCGACGAGATCGCGCAATGGGGAACGATGGCCGAAGACGCCCGCCAGCAGGTGTGGGAGGAAATCACACGGCGCCGGGCGGTGGCCGGCCACGCGGTGCGGCCCACGCCGCCGCCGGGGCACGACTGACCACGGCCCACGGCGCTGGCGCGCGCCGTCGGCTCCGACCGGCATGCGTTCGGGACCACGACGTCTGCGGGCGGCGACACCAGACGGCGCCCCAGCCGGCCGTTCGTCGGCAAAATCCCACCGTCCGTGCCGAAGAACGGCCGTGCATGGGGCGATGGCGACCGCCGGTCGATTGCATCAGCTAGTATCGACGGCGGATTCTCCCGGCACGGCCAAGGTGCCGGAGGGTCGGTTTCAATAGCTGGAGTCTTGTATGACCATCTCTGGGGACTCGGCACTGTTGCTGGCCACGGTCGGCATCGAGCTGGTCGTCGCGGTGGCCATGATGGGTGTGCCGGTTGCGATCGCCATTCTCAGCCGGACGCGGACCGACCTGCCCGAGCCTCGCCTGCTCTGGCTGCTCGGCCTGTTCGTGGGCCTCGTCGGCGCCACCTTCCTCCTCGACGCCCTGGGCCAGCTCGCTTCCCAGACGATCCTCAGTCGCTGGATCAAGCTGGGCACGATGATCACGTCGCTTGCCACCCTGGTGCTGATCTCCCCGGCAGCGCGGCGGCTGCTCGCCCTGCCCTCGCGTCGCGAGCTGGAGCGGGCCAACCGCGAGCTCGCGGCGCAGTTCGAGCGCGCCCAGCGCGCCAACGAGGTGGTGGCACTCTCGGAGGCACGCTACCGGCTGCTCGTGGATACCGCATCCGAGGGTATATGGATCCTCGATCGCATCGGGCGGATCACCTTCGCCAATCCGCGCATCTGCGAGATGCTCGGCTACAGCGCCGAGCACCTGAAGGGCATGACCCTGCTCGAGCTCGTGCCGGAGGCCGATCGCCCGGCCATCGTCGATGCGCTGCAACGGCACCGCGGAGGCCTGTCGGTGCGGGCCTCACGTCAGCTCGTGAAGGGCAGCGGCGGCCTCCTGCCGGTGCACATGTCCACCAGCCCGCTGATGGACAAGGGGGAGGTCGCGAGCATCCTCGGGGTGGTGACCGATCTGTCCGAGCAGATGCAGGCCCACGAGGAGCTGCAGGGTCTCGCGGCCGAGCTGGAGGACCGGGTGGCCCAGCGCACCCAGGCCTACCGCGAGACCGCGGCACAGCTCGCCGCGACTCTGGAGGTCAGCCGCTTCCGTTCGCGCAACTACGGCATGCTGCAGGAGATGGCGGACATGCTCCAGTCCTGCGCGACGCCCGACGAGGTGGCGCGCGTGGCCGGAGAGTACGCGCTGAAGCTCTTCGACGCGGACGCCGGCACCATCTACACCCTGGATCCCGACACCGACGGCTTCACCGCGCTCCATCACTGGGGCGCCGCCTCCGAGTCCGCCGCGGAGATCGGCATCGAGGACTGTTGGGGTCTGCGCCAGAACAAGACGTATCCGAACACGGTGAACCAGTTCAACCTGCGCTGCGGCCACCTGCGCCTCGCGCCGCAGCGTCATACGCTGTGCCTGCCGATGTATGCGCACGGCCAGGCGAGCGGCCTGATCAACCTGCGCCGCTCCGCGCCGTTCGTGACGCCGGACATCGAGACATCGGCGGAGTCGGACAAGATCGCCAGCATGTTCGCCGCCAACACGGCCCAGTTCCTGTCCAACCTGGCCCTGCGCCGCAGCCTCGAGCAGCAGTCGCTGCGCGACCCGCTCACCAACCTCTTCAACCGCCGCTACTTCAACGAGCAGCTCGCGATCGAGTTCGAACGGGCCAACCGATCCCGCACGCCGCTTGCGGTCCAGATGGTGGACATCGACCATTTCAAGCGCATCAACGACCGCTTCGGGCATGAAGCCGGAGACCGCGTGCTGCGGATGGTCTCGGACATCCTCGCCCAGAACGCCCGCTCCGGCGACATCGTCTGCCGCTGGGGCGGCGAGGAGTTCCTGGTGCTGATGCCGGGATCGAACGCCGCGACCGCCAAGCGCCGCGCCGACGAGATCCGCGCCCGCATCAACGACCAGATCGAGATCGTCGGCGGCACCCGCGTGAGCGTCTCCATCGGGGTGGCGTCGTATCCCGAGCACGCGAGCGATCCCGACGGGCTGATCGACGTCAGCGATCGGGCGCTCTACGCCGCGAAGGGCGCCGGGCGCAACCGCGTCACCGTGGCGGTCGCGGTGCTCTGAGCCGCGGGCGCCGACGCTCGAGGGCCTGGCGATGACCGCGCACGACATCCGGCTGCCGCCTTCGCTGCGCTTCATCCAGCGCGACTGGCTGAGCTCCAACCATCTGCTGGGCCGGGGCCCCGAGGGCAACGTGCTCGTCGACACCGGCTACAGCACCCGTCGCGACCTGACGCTGCAGCTCGTCGACCATGCCCTGGGCGGCGCGTCGCTCGATCGCATCGTCAACACCCACACCCATTCCGATCACGTTGGCGGCAACGCTGCGCTGGCGGCGCGCTACCGCTGCAGCATCACCATCCCGGCACGCGAGCGCGAGGTCGTGGAGCGCTGGGACGAGGAAGCGCTGCACTACGGCACCATGGGCCAGCACTGCGACCGCTTCACGGCGGACGACTGGTTCGACGTCGGCGACCGGCTCCGGATCGGCGGCCTCGAATGGCAGGCGCTCGGTTCGCCCGGCCATGACATGGACTCGCTCCTGCTCTGGCAGCCGGACCATCGGCTGCTCGTGTCGGCCGATGCGCTCTGGGAGGATGGGTTCGGCATCGTCTTCCCGGAGTTCTTCGACGAGGCGGGCTTCGCCGCACAGGCCGCCACCCTGGACATGCTCGCCGGACTCGACGCGGCGGTGGTGATCCCGGGGCATGGACCGATGTTCACGGACTACCCCGCGGCGCTCGACCGCGCCCGCCGGCGCCTTTCGTACCTACGCGCGAACCCGCAGCGCCACGCATTGAGCGCGCTGAAGGTCGCGCTTTCCTTCATGCTGCTGGATCGCCAGCGCATCGGCCTGCGCGACCTCGAAACCGTGTGGGGCCGCCTGCCGCTGGTGCAGCGGATCAACCGCAAGTACTTCGACAAGGAAGTCGCGACGCTCACCCGGGAAGTGCTGGCCTCCCTGCTGGCAGCGAAGGTGGCACGCATCGAGGACGGGTGGCTGCTTCCAGTCGGACAGGCAGGTTGAGGATGAAAACGCCAAATCTGGATTCCGGATTAGCATAAAGACGCTAGATCGCCGCAAAATTCGCCCGGATAAGCTAGGACATGCGCCGGGATAGGTCCTACGATATCGCCGTTCCTCGAACACGAAAGGCGATGCGATGAGACTCACGGAAGAGCAACTCCAGCAGCTCGATGAAGACGGCTTCCTGATCATCCCGGGAGTCTTCTCGGCCGCGGAGGTGGACATCCTGCGTGCCCAAGTGCCACCGATGCTGGCGGAGGACTGCCCGGAGAATCAGCGCGAAGCCGGAAGTGGCGCGACTCGCAACCTCCTGTCGCTGCACCGGCGCAACGAGATCTACGCACGCCTCGTCCGTCACCCGCGACTCGTGGAACCCGCGATGCAGATACTTGGGGATCGGAACCTTTATCCGCAGCAGGTCAAGATCAATCCGAAGCAAGGTTTCGAAGGCGGCGGATTCGATTGGCACATCGATTTCGCTACTCACCACAAGCGTGACGGCGTGCCGCAGCCGCTGGCCCTGAATCTGCATATCCTCTTGGACGATGTAACCGAGTTCAATGGCCCGCTGGTCTTCGTGCCTGGATCGCACAAGCGCGAGATTCCACTGCAGAGGAGCGTGGACGGCGAAAAATGGGAACTGTGGACTGTCCCCAAGGCCGCGGTCGCCGAACTAGTCTCTGAGCTTGGCATGGTTTCCGCGAAGGGGCCGCGGGGCACGCTCCTGATCTTCGGGGACAAACTGCTGCACGTGTCTGGACACAACTACTCGCCGTTCTCTCGCTGGATCTTCTCGTTGATCCTCAACCCGGTTTCGAATGCGGCGACCAAGGACGTACCGGAGATCGCGCACGAGCGCGAGCGCGCGCCGGTGGTCCCGCTCGCCGACGACTGCCTCCTTCAGCCGGTCGGCACCGCAGCCTGATGACGCAGGCGGCCCAGCGGCATTTCGCCGCCTCGCTGCGCGATTCGGATCCGCAGGTCGCGTCCCTCATCCGAGCAGAGGAGGCGCGCCAGGGCCAGCGGCTCGAACTCGTGGCGTCCGAGAACTACGTAAGTCGTGGTCAGCTGGAAGCGTCCGCCTCGGCGTTCGCCAACGTGACTGTCGAGGGATATCCCGGCGCCCGCTTTCTCGGCGCATCGGAACATGTGGACGCGTTGGAACGGCTGGCCATGGAACGTGCCTGCCGTCTGTTCGGCGCGACATACGCCAACGTACAGCCGCATTCCGGAACGCAGGCCAATCAGGCAGTCTATCTCGCGCTGCTTCGCCGAGGGGATACCATCCTGTCCATGAGCCTGACGGACGGCGGGCACTTCAGTCATGGCGATCCCGATAGCGTGTCGGGGCAGTGGTTTCACGTCGTCCACTACCGGGTGGACTCCCGCACGGGCATCATCGACTACGAGCAGGCGGAACGGCAGGCGCTCACTCACCACCCCAAACTCATCATCGCGGGCGGGTCAGCTTATCCACGCGCCATCGATTTCAATCGCCTCGGCAAGATCGCGCGATCCGTGGGCGCTGCCTTCATGGTGGATATCGCCCATGTAGCCGGGCTGGTCGCATCGGGTCTGTTCCCTGATCCCTTTCCACATGCCGATGTGGTCACGTCAACCACCTACAAGAACCTTCGGGGCGTCCGGGGTGGCCTCGTGCTGACGCGCGACGCCAGCCTGGCTCGTCGCATCGACCACGCGCTGTGCCCTGGGCTGCAGGGGACGCCGTTGCTCGCCATGATCGCCGGCAAGGCGGCAGCGTTCGGGGAGGCGCTGCAGCCCGAGTTCCGGGAGTACAACCGCCGGGTGCTGGCGGGCGCGAGGACGCTCGCCAGCACCCTCATCGATCGGGGCGTGCCTGTCGTTACGGGGGGCACCGACGCGCCCTTCGTCGTCGCAGACCTCCGTTCGCTGGGCCTGACCGGTGCCGCCGCAGCGTGCCATCTCGAGTCATGCGACATCGGTTCCAATGCGGTTCCGATTCCTGGGGACATCGACTTCTCGCGTGCCAGCGGGCTGCGCCTCGGAACGTCGGCCATGACGACGCGGGGCATGCAGGAGGCGGAGTGGGAGGAGGTGGCCGAAGTAGTGGTCGACGCGCTGCTGGAAGCCGCCGATCCTGGACGCAGTGATGCAGCGGCGCCTTCCATCCGGAAACGCGTACGCAGGATCTGCGATCGGCTGCACATGTACACCCCGGCGCCAGAAGGCGCCGCGGCTGCAGAATAGGCGCCCCGGGGACCCCATCGATCGCCCTCTCGCTCGTCCTCGAGCCGGGCTTCGGGCATCATCGATGGATCACCATCGTCAACCGATAAGCAGGAGACAACCATGATTCGACTCTGGACTGGACTGGCGGTTGCACTTGCGATCGCATCCGCCGCCAATGCCCAAGGCGGCGCACCGCACGTGGCATTCACCGCGATCGTCGAGCATCCCGCCCTCGACGACGTCCGCAAGGGAGCTATCGAGGAGTTGGCGCGGAGGGGCTTCAAGGACAAGACCGTCCGCACCACCTTCGACAGTGCTCAAGGGCAACCGGCGAACGCGGCGCAGATCGCCTCGAAGCTCGTCGGCCAGAAGCCGGCCGTCATGGTCGGAATCTCGACGCCCTCGGCGCAGGCCCTCCTTGCCGCCACGAAGGACCTGCCGATCGTCTTCTCCGCAGTCACGGACCCCGTCGCGGCCAAGCTCGTCAAGGATCCGGCCAAGCCCGGCGGCAACATCACCGGCGTCACAGACATGGCGCCGGTTGCCGAGCAACTCGTACTGGCAAAGCAGCTGTTGCCGTCGCTCAAACGATTGGGCGTCATCTACAACCCCGGTGAGGCCAACTCGATCGCGCTGGTCTCGGTCCTGAAACGCGCTGCCAAGGAAGCCGGCCTGGAACTGACCGAGTCCGCGGCCAACCGGACCGCCGACCTCAGCGCGGCAGCCGAACGACTGGTGGGCAAAGTCGATGCGATCTACCTGCCGACGGACAACGTGGTGGCCAGTGGGCTCGAAGGTGTCATCGCGATCACGCGCCAACGACGGGTACCGACGATAGGCGACGCCGGCTACGTGGCCCGCGGAGTTCTGGTTGGCAGCGGCTTCAACTACCACGAGCTCGGCACGATAACCGGCGGGATGATTGCCGACATACTCGAGGGGCGCAAACCCGGCGACATTCCCGTCGCGTCCAGCACCAACCTGGACGTATCGGTCAACCTGGGCGAAGCCAGGCGGATCGGCTTCGAGATACCACAGGCAGTGCTTTCGCGCGCGAAGACGAAGGTCGAATGAGGGTCCGCAGCGGGTTCTTCCAGCCGGTTTACGCATGACGGCCTATGCGGCGCTGGGCGCCCTCCAGCTCGGCTTCATCTATGGACTTGTCGCCATCGGCGTCCTGCTGTCGTTCCGGATGCTCAACTTCCCTGACCTCACGGTGGATGGGAGTTTCCCGCTCGGGGCGGCAGCGTCCGCCGCGGTAGTCGCCTCGGGCGGGAATCCGTGGCTGGCCCTGGTGGTGGCGATCGTCGCCGGCGCCGGCGCCGGCGCGGTAACCGGCTTCCTGAGCCAGCGTCTGCGGATCCTGGACCTGCTCGCGGGGATCCTCACGATGACGGCGCTCTACTCGGTGAACATCCGGGTCATGGGGCGCCCGAACCTCCCTCTGCTTGGGCACGAGACGATAACCGACGACGTGGTCGCGCTCGGTCTGGACACGGTTGCGGCGAAGCTATGGATCGCCGCGCTCGCCAGCCTGCTTGCGGTGGGCTTGGTCAGCACGTTCCTTGCCTCGCGCTACGGGCTAAGCGTGCGCGCGACCGGCGCCAATCCGCGAATGGCGGCGGCCGTGGGCGTATCCTGCTCCCAGCGCATCTACGTGGGGTTGGCACTGTCGAACGGTCTTTGCGGACTGGCTGGCGGGCTGTTCGCCCAGCTCTATGGCTTCGCCGACGTGTCCATGGGCGTGGGCACGATTGTCGTGGGGCTTGCCGCGGTCATCCTTGGGGAGGCTTTCGTGCGAAGTTGGTCCCCGCTCGCGGCAGTCGTGGCGTGCGTCGGCGGGGCCATCGCGTACCGCTTCACGATCTCCCTCGCACTCGAAAGCGAGTCCCTTGGCCTGACCACCTCCGACCTGAACCTCATCTCGGCGGTGGTGGTCACGGCTGCCTTCCTGTTCACGAAGTACAGCCGGCGCATGCACTTGCAAGTCAAGCCTACGCAGGCAGGATCGGCCAAGGCTTCCCGATGATCGAAATCTCTGGCCTGGAGGTAACGTTCCATGCGGGAACCGCCAGCGAGAACAGGGCGCTGACCGGGATCGACCTCTCCATCGACGAAGGCAGCTCAGTCACCGTGATCGGCTCCAATGGAGCCGGCAAGTCCACCCTGCTGAACGCACTGGCCGGAAACGTCGCCGCCACGGCAGGCCGCATCACAGTCGACGGCCGCGACGTGACGCGGCTCCCGGTGCACCAACGCAGCGCCATCTGCGCGCGCGTCTTCCAAGACCCACTCGCTGGAACCTGTGGCCCGCTCACGATCGAGGAGAACCTGGCGCTAGCCGACGATCGTGGCCAGGCAAGGACGCTGGCGCCAGCGCTCGGAGCAGCACGACGGGCTCGCTACCGCGCATTGCTCGCGCCGCTGGGCCTCGGCCTCGAGTCACGTCTGAGTGATCGCATGGAGCTTCTCTCAGGAGGCCAACGTCAGGCGGTAAGCCTGCTGATGGCGACTATGCAGCCATCGCGCATCCTCCTCCTTGACGAGATGACGGCCGCGCTGGATCCGCACATGGCCTCGTTCGTGATGGACCTGACCCGGCGCACCGTGGATGAGAGGCGCCTTACGACCCTCATGGTGACGCACTCGATGGCGCAGGCGCTCTCCTTTGGCGAGCGCACCCTGATGATGCATCGCGGCCAGATCATCCTCGACGTGCGCGGCGAGGAGCGCGCAGGCCTTACCGTCGACGACCTGGTCTCGCTCTTCTCCAAGGCGCGCGGCGGCAAGCTCGACCAGGACAGCCTGCTGCTTTGATGTAGGAGCTCTCAATGTTCATCCGCAATGCCTGGTATGTCATCGCTTGGGATCATGAGATTCCCGCTGACGGGATGTTCAGCAGGACTGTACTCAATGAGCCGATCCTCATCTACCGGACCTCGACAGGCGGTTTGACTGCCCTGGCCGACCGTTGCTGCCATCGCCTGGCGCCGCTGTCCGCCGGTCGCAAGGAGGGGGACTGCATCCGCTGCGGCTATCATGGACTGCTGTACGACGCTTCCGGCCGTTGCATCGAGATCCCCGGTCAGGTGCGCATCCCGGCCAAAGCGTTCGTTCGTCGCTATCCGATCACCGTGAAGAACCGCTGGGTGTTCGTCTGGATGGGGGACGCCGAGCAGGCGGACGAGGCCCTGCTGCCCGACAACTTCTCCTGTGACCACGCCGACTGGGTCTACCTTCCGGGCTACCTGCACTACGACACCAACTACCTGCTGATCTGCGACAACCTGTTGGATTTCTCGCATCTGAGCTACGTCCACGAGAAGACGTTCGGTGGATCGCCAGAGATCGCTCGTGCTTCACCACGGATCGAGGACATCGAAGGGGGCCTGCGGATATCACGCGAGGTCCGCAATGTGCCCCCTTCACCGTACTACCAGAGCTTCAGGCCGTTCGACACTCCGATCAATCGTTGGATGGTCTACGACTTCATCCTCCCGGCGACACTGCTGATGCACTCAGGCGGCCGGCCCGCAGACGACGCCGATGACGACATGCGGCGTGCCGTGCAGCTGCACAGCTGCCAGGCGCTTACGCCCGAAACGGCGACCTCTACCCACTACTTCTTCCAGGAAGCTCACCGGGCAGATCAGGGCGACGAAGGCACGCGACAGCGAATCTTCGAATCGCTCGCGACAGCGTTCGAGGAGGACAGGAGGATGATCCAGGCCCAGGCTCGCACGATCGCGCTGGATCCGTCGGTCCCTATGCTTCCACTCGGCATGGACTCGGCGATCATCCGCTTCCGTCGATTGATCGACGAGCGGCTTTCCGCCGAGGATCAGCGCCTGGCTTGACGGCCCTCCTGCACGGCATGGCACGCGACGCTGCCGGTCCCGACTGCCCGCATAGCGGGTGCTTCAGTGCGGCAGCGGGCATCGGCAAGCGGGCATCGGGGATGGAAGGCGCACCCTGACGGCGGGTCGATGGGATTCGGGATCTCGCCAGTAGCGGCCTGCCGGAGGCGCCCAGTCATTGCAACGTCGGGCACGGTATCGAGAAGCATCTGGGTATAGGGGTGCTGCGGCCTATCGAAGATAGCTTCCGTATCGGCCACCTCGACCAGCCGGCCCAGGTACATGACCCCCACGCGATCGGAAACATGGGAGACGACTGCAAGGTTATGCGAGATGAACAGGTAGGTCAGGCCCAGTCGCTGCTGCAGGTCCTTCATGAGATTCAGGACCTGAGCCTGGACCGAGACGTCCAGAGCCGAGGTCGGTTCGTCGCAGACCAGGAACTCGGGCTCGGAGGACAACGCCCGGGCGATCGAGATCCGCTGCCGCTGGCCACCCGAGAACTCATGAGGAAACTTCTCCGCATCTGCGGGCGAAAGCAGCACCTGCTCCAGCAACTCGTCGACCCGCCGGCGCAGTGCCCGTCCGCTCGACGAGAGACGATGAGTACGGATCGGCTCCGCGATGATGTCGCGCACTCGCCAGCGCGGATTCAGGCTTGCATAGGGATCCTGGAAGATCATCTGCAGACGGCGTCGCACGGGCACTTGGGACTGCCTGCCGCGCAGCCGGCTGAAGTCGTACCCGTCGAAAGTCACGGCCCCCTCGGTGGGCCGGTAGAGCCCCACGACTAGGCGCGCCACTGTTGACTTGCCGCATCCGCTCTCGCCCACGAGCGAGAACGTCTCGCGTCTGGCGATCTCGAAATCGACGCCATCGACCGCCTTGAGCTCGCGCCGCTGCTTGCCGGCCAGTCGGCGCAACCAGTTCCCGGGCATTCCGAAAGTCTTCCGAAGACCGCTCGCCACCACGAGCGCCGGGGGGCGTGCTTCAGTCATGGAGCCAGCAAGCGACACTGGAAGTGCCGACCGGCGCGAGGCGAGGGAGGTCCTGGCGGCATCGCGCCAGTGCCTCCCGGCAACGCGGATGGTACGCACAGCCTCGCGGTACGGCTCCGAGTCTGGGCATGGCGCCATCGATCTGCCTCAGCCTGTCGAGCCGTCGGCCCACCTGGGGTATCGAATCCATCAAACCGGCCGTGTAGGGATGCCGGGGACGCAGGATTGTGTCCGCAACGGGGCCGATCTCCACGAGTCGCCCCGCGTAGAGGACCGCCACGCGCGATGCGATCTCGGCGATCACGCCCATGTCATGCGTAACCAGCATGGCCGCCATGCCGCGATCACGACAGAGACGCTTCAAGAGCGCGATGATCTGCGCCTGGACGGAAACGTCCAAGGCAGTGGTCGGTTCATCTGCAATGATGAGGCGCGGCTCGGCGGCCAGCGCGAGCGCGATCACCACCCGCTGCCGCATCCCTCCGGAGAACTGATGCGGATACGCATCCATCCGCTCCGCAGCAGCTGGAATGCCGACTTCGCCGAGTAGCTCGACTGCCCGCCGCCGCGCACCTGGCATGTCCGTATCCAGATGCGTCCGGATGGTCTCGATGAGCTGGCGCCCGATCGTGAAGAGCGGATTCAGGCTGGTCAGGGGATCCTGGAAGATCGCGCCGATCTGCCGGCCGCGCAATCGTCGCAACTCCTCTCGCGACAGGTCGTCGATGCGCCGGCCGTCGAGTACGATCCGGCCGCCCGCCAGCCGAAGCGGCGGCTCGAGGAGGCCGATGATGGCCGCCCCGGTGAGGGACTTGCCAGCGCCGGATTCGCCCACGAGCCCGAGAACTTCACCCGCCGCGATCTCGAATGACACATCCTCGAGGGCGGGAACAGTGCCCTGCCGACCGACCAGTTCGACGCGCAGATTCTCCACGCTCAGCAAGGGGGCGCCGCCAGAGGGCAGTGCCGGTTCATGTTCGAAGCTTCGGATTCAGCACGTCGCGCAGCCAGTCACCCAGCAGGTTGACGGCAAGGACGATGATCGCGAGCGCCATCGAGGGAAACAGCGTGATCCACCACTCGCCCGACATCAGGAGGTTGCTGCCGATTCGAATCAGCGTCCCCAGGGAAGGTTCAGTGGCGGGGATGCCCACCCCCAGAAAGGACAGCGTCGCCTCGATGATGATCGCGATGGCGAGGTAGATGGTTCCGATTACGAGCACCGGCCCCATCACGTTTGGCAAGACGTGCCCGAACATGATGCGACCGGGATGCACGCCGGTCACTCGCGCAGCCTGCACATACTCCTTGGATTTCTCGACCATAGTGGAGCCTCGCACGGTCCGCGCGAACTGGACCCAGCCCGAGACCGCGATGGCGAGAATGAGGACGTAGAAGGCGAGACTGTCGTGAAGGTGCCGCGGAACCATCGTACGCGCAACGCCGTCGATGAGCAGGGCCACCAGGATCGCGGGAAACGACAACTGCACGTCGGCCAATCTCATGATGACGGCATCGACGAATCCGCCAAGGAAACCTGCCAGGAGCCCGAGCGCGAGACCCGAGACCAGTGCGAGCGCCACGGAGGCAACCCCCACGACCAGCGACGTGCGCGTGCCATAGAGGATGGCGGACAGGACGTCCCGGCCCTGCCCATCGGTGCCAAGCAGGTACCGGGAGGTTCCGCCCTCCAGCCATGCAGGGGGCAGCAGCGCATCGGACAGTTCGAGCGTGGCCAGGTCGAACGGATCCTGCGGCGCAACCAGGGGAGCAGCGAAGCTGCCGGCGACGAGGACCATCAGGGCGACGGCGGAAACAACCGCGCTCGGCGTCCGCCAGAAGCTCCACCAGAGGTCGCTGCGGCGGAGCCTTGCCAGCATGCCCGAGCGTGGCCCCCTGCTGCCCGATGACAGGCCAACGATGCCGGCACCGTCAGTCGCCACGCGCCGCCTCCCACTGACTCCGCAGGCGTGGGTCGACGAGGTAGTAGAGTAGGTCGACCGCAAGGTTGATCACCACGAACATGAGCGCGATGAGCACCAGGTACGCCGCCATGACGGGGATATCGCCGAAGCTCACCGCCTGTATGAACATCAGGCCCATTCCGGGCCACTGGAAGACCGTTTCGGTGATGATCGAGAATGCGATGATCGAACCGAGCTGCAGCCCGGTTACCGTGATTACCGGCACCAGGGTGTTCTTGAGCGCGTGGCTGAAGTGGACGATCCGGTCCGGCAATCCGCGGGCTCGAGCGAAGCGGACGTAGTCGGTCCTGAGTACTTCCATCATCTCGGCACGGACGAGCCGGAGCATTAGCGCCAGTTGGAAGGCCGCGAGTGTGCAGACGGGAAGGACGAGTGCACGCCAGCCGTCAACGGAAAGTAAGCCCGTGGACCACCAGCCGATGTGCGTCACCGGCCCGCGTCCGTAGGATGGCAACCACCCCAGCCAGACCGCGAACACTACGATCAGCAGAACGCCTATGAGAAATGCCGGCAAAGAGACGCCGAGCAGTGACATGGTGAGCAGGAGCTTGGATCCGACACTCGAGGGGCGCAACGCCGTGTAGACGCCGGCGACTGCACCGAAGACAAGTGCCACTGCCGCTGCGAGCAGGCTGAGCTCCAGCGTGGCAGGGAGCTTCTCGGCAATGAGCGTGGAAACAGGCCGCGCCTGCTGATAGCTGAGACCGAACTCCCCGCGAACCGCGCGCGCCAGAAAGCGGCTGAACTGGACCATTACGCCCTGGTCCAGGCCGAGTTGCGCGCGCAACTGCTCGCGCTCCTCGTTTGGAGTATCCGGCCCCACCAGGCTGTTGATGGGGTCGCCGATGAAGTTGAACATCGCGAACGCCACGAGCCCGACCGCCAACATGACGAAGACGGCTTGGCCGAGGCGGCCCAGAACAAATGCGATCAAGCCAGCCTACCCCTGCAGCTAGCGAATCTTCACCCACCGCATCGGAAAAGTGTTGTCCGCCGGCTGGATGACCTCCACGTTGCTGCGCATCGCCCAGACGAGAGCCTGCTGATGCAAAGGCACGTAAGCGTAGTCCTCCATGTAGAGACGCGTCGCCTCCCGGATCAGGGCATTGCGTGCTTCCGGTTCCGGCGTGGTGTCGATCTTCTCTGCCAGGGCGTCGAAGGCCGGATTCGAGTATCCGCCGATGTTGGCCTGACCTCGGCGGGTGGTTGCCGAAGGCGTCTGCAGCAGCAGATCCAGCACGTTGTGAACGTCGTAAGTCGCTGCCGGGGACCACGCCATCAGGTAGAAGTCCGCTTGGCCGGGCGAGTAGTCTCCCTTGCGCATCACCTTGCCGAAGAACTTGTTCCTGGTCTGCGCCAGCAGGTCGACCTTGATGCCGATCTTGGCCAGCATCGCAGCAACCGCCTGGCAGATGGCCTCGTCATTGACGTATCTGTCGTTTGGGCAATCCATCCCCGTGCTGAAACCGTCAGGATATCCCGCCTCAGCCAGGACGCGGCGCGCCTCCTTGGGATCCAGCATGGGCGGACGCTTGTCGAGATCCTTCATGTAGCCATTGATCACCGGCGCAACCAGCAAGGCGGTAGGATAGGACTGGCCGCGCATGACCGAACGACGGATGGCCTCCACGTCCACGGAGCGGTAGACGGCTTCGCGGACACGTCGGTCCTTGAAGGGGTTCCTGCCCTTCACGCTGGAGTTCAACAGCTCGTCGCGCTCGTGGATGAACCCGAGGAACACCACTCGTGTTTCGGCCCCCTCCACGACCTTCAGATTGGGATCACGCTTCAGCGCCGGCGTATCAGCCGGCGGCACGTCGTAGATCATGTCGATGTCACCCGAGCGCAAGGCAGCAACTCGGGTGGCCGGGTTGCTGATGGGCACGTAGACTACTTCGTCCAGGTTGTGCGTTGCCTTGTCCCACCACTCCGGATTGCGTACCAGCACCGTCCGCTCGCCATCCCTTCGCTCGCGAAGCTTGAATGGTCCGGTGCCGTTCGCGTTGCGGTTGGCATAGCCCTCCTCCGCCTTCGTCAAGTCCGCCACGGTGACCGCGTTGTGCTTCTCGGCCCAGGCCTTGGACATGATGCTGATTGCCGCCCACTTGACCGGCAGGAGCGGATCCACCCTGTTGGTGTCCACTTCCACGCGCAAGTCGCTGACCTTGCGAATCTCCTTGAGGGTGGAGAAGTACGAAAGCATGTTCGAGCCCTTGCCATTGGCCCGCTTGAGCGAGAAGATCACGTCGTCGGCAGAGAACGGCGTGCCGTCGTGAAACTTCACGTTCGGACGCAGGTCGAAGAACCAGGTCGTGGGTGAAACCTGGCCCCAGCGCACCGCCAGCGCCGGCTCGATCTTCAGATCCGGTGTCCGACGCACGAGAGGCTCATAGATGTTCGCAGTGAACGTGAGCAGCAGCGTCTCGTTGCGCGCGTATGGATCCATCGAGCTGATGTCAGAAGCCCCGGCCCAGCGGAACGTCGCCGCCGAAACGGTAGAGGCGGCGCCAGAAGCAGCGACCAAAGCCGCTATGAGGACAGCCGTGGCGCGCAACGATCGAAACGATGGCATATGGAAGTCTCCTGTTCTGTCGACGACTGTCGACTGTCTTGTCCAGCGCGATGCCTGGCACGCGCCCCAATCCCCAGAGCCGTTCAACCGCGCTCTGCGCGCTTGCCCTCCAGGCCCTCCAACGCCATCCGCACCACCTGATGGCCACGGAAGAGGACCGACTCCTTCCAGTCCAAGGTGTCGGGGAAGTATTGCCGGCGCAGCGCCCGCTTGATCGGCACGGCCTCGGGGCCAACCGGGTCGCCGTAGCGGTGCAACCAGTGGTCCGCCCGGAGCGCCTTGCGTCCATTGTCCCGGTCATAAGTGCCGAACTCCAGCGTTCCCACGGTCACGCGCGCGTCTGGCAGCGCCCGAAGATACGCATAGGGCGTTGGTCCATCGGTGACCAACGGCAGAGTCTCCCCTTTCTGCATCTCGGTGGCTGAATCGCCCCAGAAGTCCCGCACCCGGCGCGAGCCCGCGCTGTCCGGCGGGTAGTCCGTGATGAGTTCGCCGTAGCCGAATGGCCCTAGGCCGGTATGGAAGTCGACCACTGCGACATCCGTGCAGTCCCGCAGGTAGGCTTGAATGATCTCGTGAGTGGTACGGTTGGACCACGTCGGCTCGAATCCGCCGAAGAACAGCCCGTCTGGATGCGTGTATTGCCCGCTGGCCACGACTCGAAAGAATGCAAGGTCCCCAAGTCGCTTGCGACAGGCTGCCAATCGGGCTTCGGCGGCTTCGAAGAGAGGTCCCGACAACCGTTCGGGAACCAGGTCGTCCGCGATCTCGGCGTAACCGTGGTTCGCCGGCTTCGGCTTCTTAGGATCGGTGAAATTCCGGTTCAGATCGACCCCTTCCTGGGTCACCCGGCGAAGCCAGGCGAAGCCGTAGGGATTGATGGCATGGACGAGCAGGAATCCTGTGTCGCTCGGGAGTGCCGTCGCGTCGTAACGTGTCAGCCAGTCAATCTGGAATCCCGAGCCGCAGAACCCCTCGACACCGTGAGTGCCGGAGATGACGACCAGCGCACGGGCGGCTCGGCGAGGACCGAGCCACGCGACATCGGTGAAGAGGCTCTCGCCACCGATGCCTGTCGCGGGACATTGGTATCGGTCCATCTCGGCGCCAGCGCGTGCACCGGCAGCCAGGAATTTCTCTCGAGCTTCAAAGTAGTCGGCCGAGAAACTTCGCTTGATCGCCGCCGCGTCCATCGAATGTCCATTGCCCGAAAGACAGATAGTCTAGCCAATGAGCGATGGAAAAAAACGCCCATTTTAGTCCATCGAAAAGCGTCTTCTTGGACGAAATCTTTTCGGCTTCGCCATACAATAGCGTTTTCTGCCAATACTCCCTTGTTCCATGCCGAACGCGCTCGATCAGATCGATATCCGCATCATCGATTGCCTGCAGAAGGACGGAAGGATCTCGAACGTCGATCTCGCAGACCGGGTGGCCTTGTCGCCAACACCTTGCCTTCGACGTGTCAAGCGACTGGAAGAGCAAGGAATCATCGAGGGCTATCGTGCCGAGCTGAGCCGCCAGAGACTCGGCTTCGGTGTCACTGCCTTTGTCCACGTGAACATCGAAAGGCACACGCCCAAGGCGACCAAGACCTTCCTCGACAGCGTGAACCAGATCGACGAGGTGGTGAGCTGCCACATCCTTACAGGCAGCTTCGATTTCCTGCTGGAGATCGTCGCCGAGTCGCTTGAAGCCTACTCGAACGTCATGCTGGAACGCCTCGGCGCCCTGCCGGGCGTGAGCGCTCTGCAGACGAGTTTCGCGCTGAAGTCAACGAAGCGAAGCCGCGCCCTGCCGCTCGAGCATCTGAGCGCCCGGATCAGGAACCTCCGTCCTTGACAGCACCCTCCTGGGGGTCGCGGACGCAGGCGATCAGCTAACCGGCTCCTCGATCCGCTCCAGCGGCCTCGTCTCCAACGGTGGCGCCGGCGGAAGGCCGGTCACCTCCAGGATTTCCTTCTCGTCGAGCGTTTCCTTTTCCAGCAGCGCCGCGACTAGCGCGTCGAGCTGGGGACGGTGCTGGCGCAGCAGGCGCAGGGCCGTCTCGTGGCTCTCCCCGATGATCCGCAGCACCTCGGCATCGATCACTCGCGCCGTCTCCTCGCTGAACGGCCTGTCGCCACCGAAGCCGGCCGCACCGAGGTAGGGGTTCTGCCGCGGCGCCAGCTGGACCATGCCGAGCGAATCGCTCATGCCCCAGCGCGTGACCATGGACCGCGCGAGGTTGGTCGCCTGCTCGATGTCGTTCTCCGCGCCCGTGGTGCGGGTGCCGTAGACCACCTCCTCGGCCGCACGCCCGCCGAGCATGCCGACGATGCGCGCCCTCAGGTAGGCTTCGGGGTAGTTGTAGCGGTCCGCGTCCGGGCGCTGGTAAGTCACGCCGAGCGCGCGCCCGCGCGGGACGATGGTCACCCGGTGCACCGGGTCGGCGCCCGGCACCACCAGGCCCAGCACCGCATGCCCGCTCTCGTGGTAGGCGATCCGCTCGCGATCCTCCGGGCTCAACAGGAGGGCGCGCTCCGGGCCCAGGATGATCTTCTCGAGCGCATCCAGGAAATCCTTGATGGTGACCTCGTCCTGCTCGCGCCGCGCGGCAAGCAGGGCCGCCTCGTTCACCAGGTTGCGCAGATCCGCGCCGGACAGCCCGGGCGTGGCGGATGCCACTTCCATCAGGTCCGTCCCCTTCGCGAGCGGAACCTGCCGGGTGTGCACCTCCAGGATCGCCTTGCGCCCGTTCTTGTCCGGCAGGTTCACCACCACCTGGCGGTCGAAGCGACCGGGCCGCAGCAGCGCCTTGTCGAGGACGTCCGGCTGGTTGGTGGCGGCCAGCACGATCACCCCCTGCTTGCTGGAGAAGCCGTCCATCTCCGTCAGGATCTGGTTGAGCGTCTGCTCCTGCTCGCTCGAGCCGCCGATCGCGACCTGGCCCCTTGCCCGGCCGATCGAGTCGATCTCGTCGATGAAGATGATCGCCGGCGCATGCTCGCGCGCCTGCTTGAACAGGTCCCGCACTCGTGCCGCCCCCACGCCGACGATCATCTCCACGAACTCCGAGCCGCTCATGGAGAAGAACGGCACCCCGGCCTCGCCCGCGACCGCTCGGGCGAGCAGGGTCTTGCCGGTGCCGGGCGCGCCGACCAGCAGCACGCCCTTCGGCGCCGTGCCACCCAGCCTCGTGTACTTGGCCGGATCGCGCAGGAAGTCCACCAGCTCGACCAGCTCGTTCTCGGCCTCGTCGATGCCGGCGACATCGTCGAACGTCACGCGGCCCGATTCGTCCTGGTCGTAGCGCCGGGCCTTGCTCTTGCCGATGCCCATCATGCCGCCCAGGCCGCCGGCGCCCTGGCGTGCCCGCCGGAAGAGCCAGACGTAGAACGCGATGATCAGGATCGCCGGCCCGAAGCCGAAGAGCAGCGTCGTGAGCCCGCTGCCGGACTGGATCGGCACGGCGCTGATCTCGACCTGGTGGTCGATCAGGAAGCTCTCCAGGTCCGGCCCGACGAAGAGTGGCAGCGTGGTGTTGAACGTCTCCGACGTGCGCGGCGGCACCTGGCTCAGCTGGTCGGAGCGGGACCTGGGCTCGCCGCGGCCGGGGCGCGTCATCTCGCCGCCGGGCGGGGGCCAGGTCACCGGGGCGACGAAACGCCCTTCGATGCTCTCGCCTTTCGCGTAGATCGATGCCACGTTGCCGCGGGCCACTTCGTCCTTGAAGGCGGTGTAGGGAATGGTGACCGGATCGGCCGGACCCGGGAAGAGCAGGCGCACGACGAAATAGTTGGCCAGCAGCACCAGCAGGAAGGTCGCCCACGCACGCTTGGGCGGCATGCTCGACGGCCCGCCGGCCGGGGGCATGCCCGGCCTGCCATCGTCCGCTCCACGGCCGCCGGGGGCGGGGCCACCGCGCATCGGGTTGCCGCCGTTTCCCTGGCGCTTCTGCTGAGTGAACCAGACCATCGCGCTTCCTCGCATCCTGCGTGCCTGCGCCCATGATAGGGCAACCCGCGCGGCGGCGGAGACGGCGCCCCGGCAAGCGCCGCGGCCCGTCAGCGCTGGCCGTCGTGCACCGAGACCTTGTCCTTGGCCAGCCCGCCGACGCGCGAATGCAGCCGTCCGCCGGTAGCCATCACCAGCGCGAAGAGGATCTCGCCCGGACGCGGCGAGTCCTGCAATCCGACGTCCACGGCGCTGAAGTGACTGCGAACGTAGGCGGCGTGGATGTAGTGCACCGGCACCATGAGCCGGAAGCCTGCCGCAGCGACAGCCTGCGTCGACGGCACGATCGCCTTCGGCTCACCGAGCACCGAGCGCATCGCCCAGCCCCCGGCCTCGTGCCACACGGCGCCGTGCTCCATCTCGCCGTCGACGCCTACGACGGCCCCCTTGCCATAGGCTTCCACCTTGTCCGCGCCCAGCGCCTGCACCATCTCCTGCGCCATCTCCTTGCCGAGCGAGCGCAACTCCGCCATGAAAGGCATCAGGTCGGGCTCGTAGCGACCGGCGTACGGGTTGCGAATCACCGCGATGCCGGCCGCGGTGCGCAGCGGCGCGTCAGCCGGCGGTCCGCCGTCGTGCCAGAGCGATTCAATGTTGAGCGCGCGCTTGCGGACTTCGATCAGCGACATGGTGTCTCCTGCGTGGCCAATGACGATGCGGCTATTGTCGCGGAATTGCGGCGTGCCGCGGCGAAGTGGCGCTGCCGTCCCCGAGCGGGCGCTGCATCTGCACGGTGTCCACCCAGCGCCCGAGCTTGAAGCCAACCGCGGCGAGCGTGCCGGCGTGCACGAAACCCAGCCGGCGATGCAGCGAGATGGAGGCGGCGTTGGCGCTGTCGCCGATCACCGCGATCATCTGGCGCCACGGCCCCGCCTCGCAGCGGCGGATGAGCTCGGCCAGCAGCGCGACCCCGATGCCGCGACCGGCCATCCCGTCGCGCACGTAGACGGAGTCCTCGACGGTGTAGCGGTAGGCAGGGCGCGCCCGGAAGGCGGTGGCATAGCTGTAGCCGACCACGCGGCCATCGATCTCGGCGGCGAGATACGGCAGGCCGGCGGCGAGCACCGCCGCGCGGCGCCCGGTCATCTCGGCCGCCGAGGGCGGCACTTCCTCGAAGGTGGCCAGCCCGTGCAGCACATGATGGGCATAGATCTCCTGTATCTCCGCCATGTCGGCGGACACCGCGTCCCGCACCCGCACCGCCTGCTCCACGAGGATCTCCCGGCGCCGCCGGCGCCCGCATCGAAGGTCATACAATACCGAACGATGAACGAGGAATCCAACCGCATGAGCGCCGCCGTCATGGGAGCCGGTGCAGTCGGCTGCTACTACGGCGCCATGCTCGCGCGTGCCGGCCATGCGGTCACGTTGATCGGGCGGCCTCAGCACGTGGAGGCGATCCGCCGGGACGGCCTACACCTGGAGAGCGACCAGTTCGACGGGCACGTGCCGGCGAACGCCAGCACTTCGGCCGACGCGGTAGCCGGCGCGGAGCTGGTGCTCTTCTGCGTGAAGTCGACCGATACCGACGCGGCCGCCGCGGCGATCGCGCCGCACCTGGGCGAGCGCAGCATCGTTCTCAGCCTGCAGAACGGCGTGGACAACGCGGAGCGGCTCCAGGCTGCCCTGCGTTGCGAGGTCATCCCGGCGGTGGTCTATGTCGCGACCGAGATGTCCGGGCCGGGCCGGGTGAAGCACCTGGGTCGGGGAGAGCTCGTGATCGGCCGCTCCCCCGCCAGCGAGCGGGTGGCCGTGCAATTGCGCGCGGCCGGCGTGCCGGTCACCGTCTCGGACAATGTGGCCGGCGACCTCTGGACCAAGCTGGTGGTGAACTGCGCCTACAACGCGCTCTCGGCGATCACCCGCCTGCCCTACGGCCGGATGGTGCAGGGTGAAGGCATTCCGGGCGTGATGCACGACGTCGTGCGGGAATGCCTCGCGGTGGCGCAAGCGGGCGGCGTGACCGTGCCGGGCGACCTCGCCCGGACCGTGCCCGAGATCGCGCGAACCATGCCCGGGCAGTATTCCTCCACCGCGCAGGACCTGATGCGCGGCAAGCCGACCGAAATCGACCATCTGAACGGCTACGTGGTTCGCAAGGGCGCGCAGCTCGGCGTCTCGACGCCGGTCAACCGCGCGCTGCACAGCCTGGTCAAGCTGCTGGAGGCCCCGAAGGACTGACCCGCGCGTCAATGCGCCTGCCACCATCGGATGGCATTGTCGCGCTTGACACGGATACCCGACTAGTTGCGTGGCCTGGGACCGCGCTTCCCGGCGGACTGGACCGCCACTCGAGCCGGTGAGTTGCGGCTGGAGCGGCCACGCACGGACGTCGCGGCGCGATCGCGCGGCGAATTGTCCCTGAGCTCGACCAGCGCATCGAGCAGCACCCGCACACGTGGAGGCACCAGCCGAGTCGCCGGCATCAGCGCGTGGATCGGCAAGGTGGGCGGACGCAATCCGGGCAGCAGCTCCACCAGCCGGCCGGCGGCGATCGCCTCGCTCACCATGTAGCTCGGCAACTGCGCGACGCCGAGGCCCATGCAGGCCGCCTCCACCATCGCCTCGCCGTCACTGAAGCGCAGGCGCGCCGATGGCTGAAGGCTCACCGGCTTGCCTGCGACCTGGAGCTGCCACGGACGATCGCGTCCGCTGCTCGGCATGCGAAAGAGAATGGGCGCATGGTCCGCGAGATCCCCGACTCGTCGTGGCATGCCACGGCGGGCGATGTAGTCCGGAGAGGCGCAAAGCTGCATGTCCTGGCTCGCGATCCGCCGTGCGACCAGGGTCGAATCCCGCAGCGGACCCACACGGATGGCCACGTCGATGCCGTCGCGCACGATGTCCACCAGCGCATCGGAGAAGCGCGCATCCAGGTGGAGCCGCGGATGGCGCGCCAGCAGCCTGGCGATCACCGGCAGGATGACCTGGCGGCCGAAGACGACCGGCATGTCGATTCGAAGGACGCCGCTTGGCTCCGCGTGCACGCCGGAAGCCTCTTCCCGGAGCGCTTCGAGCTCCGCCAGCAGGCGCTGGCAGCGCTCGAAGAGGCGCTCGCCATCGGGCGTGAGCCGCACCTGCCGGGTGGTCCGATGAAAGAGGCGCAGGCCGAGCGATGCCTCGAGGCGCGACACGGACTTGGCCAGCGTGGACGGGTCCGAGCCGATCTCGCGGGATGCCGCGGCGAAGCTGCCGCGCTTCGCGGTCTCCGAGAACGCCAGCAGTGACTGGATGGCGGGCATGCGTGTCTCCAACGCGATGCGTTCGGGAGAGCCAACCGGCGTTGCCCGCCCGATTGAGGAATTATGTTCCTCAATGTAATCCCGTTGCCGCATATTCTCAATACACGGGGCGGACGGCACACTGGCGTCCTCCAGTTCAACGGACCGACAAGGAGGAGACGACATGCAAGTCATCGATCAGGTGCAACCCGAGCCCAGCGCGATCCCCGGCGTGGCCCACGCCACGTGGGCGGGCTCCGACGAGGGGCTGCGGCACCTCAGCGTCTGGCGCCAGACTCTCGCGGCCGGCGCCGCGACGCCGCCGCACAGCCACGAATGCGACGAGGTGGTCATGTGCCAGGCCGGCCACGGCGAGGTCCATGTCGGCGGCGAGATCCGGGCCTTCGGGCCCAACCAGACGATCATCCTTCCGCGCGACCAGGTCCACCAGCTCTTCAACACCGGAACGTCGCCGCTGGAGATCCTGGGCGTGTTCGGCGCGACGCCGGTGAAGACCTACCTGCCCGACGCGTCCGAGCTCGCGCTTCCCTGGCGAAGCTGACGTCGGCGAGGCCGGGGCAGCCTCGAGGCGCGGCCGCCCCCCGGTGGCGTCAGAACCGGTAGCCGGACCAGTCGGTGCGCCGACGGTCCGGCTCCGGCGCCGGCAGCGGCGTCGCCGGCCTGAGACCGGCAAGGCAGCGACGCGCCAGATCCTTGTACATCTGCGTGCCGTTCTGCTTCTCCAGCAACTGCTCGTCCGAGAGCTGGCGCACGAGACGCGCCGGGATCCCGGCCACCAGGGTGCGCGGCGCGACCACCGCGCCGATCTTGACGAACGACATGGCGGCGACGATCGCCTGCTCGCCCACGAGCGCCTTGTCCATCACCACCGCGTTCATGCCCACCAGGCTGTCACGCCCGATACGGCAGGCATGGATCACCGCGCCGTGCCCGATGTGGCTGTCCTCCTCCATCACGCAGTCGATGTCGCCGCGCGAATGGACGACGCAGTTGTCCTGCAGGTTGGCGCCGCGCTCGAGCACGATGCGGCCGAAGTCGCCCCGCATCACGGCACCGGGGCCGACATAGCAGTCCGCCTGCACGATCACGTCGCCCACCAGCACCGCCCGCGGATGGACGTAGGCGGCCGGATCGACGACCGGGGTCACCCCTTCGAACGAGTAGATGCCGCCGGCGATCGGGGCGGGGTGGGTATCCTGCGGATGTTCCATGGCACGGCTCGGGATCGACATGACCATCCATCAGTATCTCTCAACGGGGCCTCGGGCTTCACCGGGCTCCACCGGGCCTGGGGTGGGCGGAAAGGGCGCAGCCTCGCCCGTGGAGGCACGGACCGGTACGCACGGACCGGTACGGTTACTCGGGGCCGCAACCGCCCACGTGTGATCTGATAGGGGAAACGACACGAGGGGGGACATCGATGCTCGAGCTCGTCATCCTGCTGCTGGTGGCCGCGATCGTGGCCGTCCTGGTCCACGTGCCCTGGCGCCGCCGGTTCGTCAGCGACCGCATCCTCGCCATCTACCGGCGGATGGTGCCCTCGATGTCCGATACGGAGCGGGAGGCGCTCGAGGCCGGCACCGTCTGGTGGGAGGGCGAGCTCTTCCGGGGGCGGCCGGACTGGAGCCAGCTCCTCGCCATCCCCCGGCCCGGCCTGACCGCCGAGGAGAAGGCCTTCCTGGACGGACCGGTCGAGACGCTTTGCGCGATGCTGGACGACTGGAAGATCAGCCACGAGCTGCTGGACCTGCCGCCGGAAGCCTGGCACTTCATCCGCAACAACGGCTTCCTAGGGATGATCATCCCGAAGCGCTATGGCGGGCTGGAGTTCTCGGCGCTTGCCCACTCCGAGGTGGTGATGAAGCTCTCCACGCGCAGCAACGCGGCGGCGGTGACGGTCATGGTGCCCAACTCGCTGGGCCCTGCGGAGTTGCTGCTGCACTATGGAACGGAGGAGCAGAAGGAGCATTACCTGCCGCGGCTCGCCCGCGGCATCGACATCCCCTGCTTCGCGCTGACCGGCCCGGAGGCGGGCTCGGATGCCGGAGCGATCCCGGATACCGGCGTCGTCTGCTACGGCAGCTTCGACGGTCGCGACGACGTGCTGGGCATGAGGATCAGCTGGGAGAAGCGCTACATCACGCTCGGGCCGGTCGCGACGCTGCTCGGACTCGCCTTCAAGCTGCGTGACCCGGATCGCCTGCTCGGCACGGAGGATTCGCTCGGCATCACGCTGGCGCTCATTCCCGTCGAGACGCCCGGCGTCGAGATCGGTCGCCGGCACTTCCCGCTCGGTGCCGCCTTCCAGAACGGCCCGAATCGCGGTCGCGACGTGTTCGTGCCGATGGACTGGGTGGTGGGCGGCCGCGCCGGCATCGGCCGGGGCTGGCGGATGCTGATGGAAAGCCTGGCGGCCGGGCGCTCGATCTCGCTGCCGGCGCAATCGGTGGCTGCCGCAAAGCTTGCCGCGCGCACCACGGGCGCCTACGCACGCGTGCGGGTGCAGTTCGGCGTGCCGATCGGCCGCTTCGAAGGCGTGGAGGAGGCGCTCGCGAGAATCGGCGGCCAGGCCTATCTCATGGATGCGGCCCGCTGCATGACCGCTGCCGCGGTGGACCAGGGCGAGAAGCCCGCGGTTCCCTCGGCCATCGTCAAGTACCACCTCACCGAATCGATGCGCTCGGTCATCAACGACGCGATGGACGTGCATGGCGGCAAGGGCATCTGCCTCGGACCGGCCAACTACCTCGGGCGCGCGTACCAGCTCGCGCCGATCGCGATCACGGTGGAAGGCGCCAACATCCTGACGCGCAGCCTCATCATCTTCGGCCAGGGCGCGATCCGCTGCCATCCCTGGGTGCTCGCCGAGATGCAGGCGGCCGCCGACACGGATGCAGAGCGTGGAGCCGCCGCGTTCGATCGCGCGCTGTGGGGGCACGTCCGCTATTTCCTCGGCAATCTCGGACGCTCGTTCTGGCTCGGGCTGAGCGGCGGCCGATTCAGCCGCGTGCCCGGGCCGCCGCAGACCACTCGCTACTACCAGCAGCTCGGGCGGTTCTCCGCCTCGCTCGCGCTGCTATCGGACATCGCGATGCTGGTGCTTGGCGGCGAGCTCAAGCGCAGGGAAAAGCTGTCGGCGCGACTGGGGGACGTCCTGAGCCAGCTCTATCTCAGCTCCGCTGCGCTCAAGCGCTTCGAGGACCAGGGACGGCCCGCCGACGACCTGCCGCTGCTCACCTGGGCGCTGCATGCGTCGTTCTTTCGCATCCAGGTGGCGCTCGACGGCGTGCTCGCCAACTTCCCGAACCGGCCGATCGCCTGGCTGGCACGCCTCATGGTGTTCCCGAAGGGGCTCACGCTCACCGCGCCGAGCGACGCGATGGGCCACGAGGTGGCTTCGCTGCTGCTGCAGCCATCGGCTGCCCGGGATCGCCTCACGGCCGGCATGTACCTGCCTGCCGGCGACGAGGAGCCGATCGCGCTGCTGGAGGCCGCGCTGGAAGCGGTCGTTTCGACCGATGCGGCGCGTGCCGCCTTGAAGCAGGCGCGCCGCTCCGGTCCGGGCGCCGAGGACGAGGCGACGATGGATCCCGTTGCCATCGCCGCCCTGGCGCGCGCCGAGGCGCTGGTGCGCAAGGTCATCGCGGTGGACGACTTCGCGCCCGAGGAGCTGCGCCGGCGCGCCTAGGCGGTCGCGAGCGAAGCGGACCTCGCGGGGGCGCGCGCCGCGTCGACGCTCCAGGGTCCCGGACCCGCCGCAGCGATGAAGAGGAAGACGAAGCAGAACAGGTAGGCCGCTTCGCCGCCGTTCAGCATCGGCGAGAAGAAGGGCGTGCTGTGCGCCATGAAGTAGGCCACCGCCATCATGCCCGAGAGCACGAAGGCCACCGAACGCGAGAACAGGCCGATGAGGAGCAGGATCCCGCCGACCAGCTCGAGCACCCCCGCGAGTCCGTAGATCGAGAAGTACTGCAGGTTGTCGAACATCGCGACGTGCGGGAACTTGAGCAGCTTGGCGCTGCCGTGCTGCAGGAAGGTGAAGGCCGTCGTGATCCTGAGGATCGAAAGCAGCTCGGGCGTCCAGCGGGAGAGGAAGAACTTGTCAGAGGTCATGGTTTGCTCCTGAGGTTGATTGACGAAATCGGGTGCCGGAATCCGTGACCGGATTCGCGGGGAATGAAAGATGGGCGATGCCTCAGCCGAAGCGGAAGGCGGAGAGGGTCGTGTCCATCACACGGTCCTCGAACACCTTGACGCCTCGGTCGTCGCCCCCCGCGCCTGCCACCACCATGAGCGGCAGCAGATGCTCCTCGCGCGGATGGCAGGTGCGCGCATGCGGCGCCTGCTCCCAGGCGGCAAGCGCGGCATCCCGTTGCGCCGGATCGGCATGCGTCGCCGCGGTGGTGAGCCAGTCGTCGAAGCGGCGGGACGGCGCCGCGAACGCGGGGCCGAAGCCGCGAAGGTTGTGGTAGCTCATGCCGCTGCCCACGACCAGCACGCCTTCGTCGCGCAGGCCGGCGAGGGCCCGGCCGAGCGCGATGTGCCGCTCGGGATCCATCCCCTTCTGCAGCGAGAGCTGCACCACCGGGATCGACGCCTGCGGGTCCACGAGCAGGAACGGCACGAAGACACCGTGGTCGAAGCCGCGGGCGGACTCGGTCGCGCCCGGCAGGCCGGCTGCCGCGATGAGCTCGCGTACCCTGCCGGCCAGGCCCGGGTCGCCCGGCGCCGGGTAGCTCAGGCGGTAGGTGTGCTCCGGAAAGCCGTGGTAGTCGTAGAGCAACTCGGGCGCGGTGCCGGCGTTGACCGTGAATTGCGGTGCTTCCCAGTGGCCGGACACCACCAGGATCGCTCGCGGCCGCCCGGGCAGCGTGGTGGACAGCCCGCGCAGCCAGTCGCCCAGCCGCTCCCACGGATTGCCGCCAGCCGGCCAGTCCATGAAGAAGCAAGGTCCGCCGCCGTGCGGCAGGAAGATGGCGGGCTGCCGCGCCACGACGGCGGAGGGCGGCTGCGCTTGGCGTGGCTGGGATTGGTCGTGCTGCATCGGGATCTCCTATCGCCTGCGTTGCTGACAGGCCGAACGACGACAGGATATGAATTTCCCCGGGGTTGATCCATACCCATACAATTGATGCCATCTTTCCTGATAGGAAATGATCGCCGTAACCGGCCATAGGGCCTGCGCGCGATCACCAGAGACGCGGAGTGGAAGGGATGGATACCTTGACGAGCCTCCGAGTGTTCCGCCAGGTCGCGGAGAACGGCAGCTTCGCCGCGGCCGCCGAGCGGGTCGGCGTCTCGCCGGCGATGGCGAGCAAGCACGTGGCCCACCTGGAACGTCGGCTGCGCGCGCGGTTGTTCCACCGAAGCAGCCGCCATGTGAGCCTCACCGAGGCGGGCGATCTCTTCTACGAGAGCTGCCGCGTTGCGCTGGATTCGCTGGACGGCGGCGCCGCCGCCCTGAGCGAGGGCCACGTGGAGCCCCGCGGCCAGCTCAAGGTCACCGCGCCGGTGTGGTGCGCCACGGCTTCGTTCACCGCCCTGCTTGCAGCCTACCGCAGGCGCCACCCGCAGGTGCTCCTGGACCTGCGCCTCTCGAACGAGAAGGTGGACCTGGCCGAAGGCGCATTCGATCTCGCGCTGCGGGTCACCAACGAGCCGGCGCCGTCGCTCATCGTCCGGCCGATCTGCGCGGTTCCGTTCAGGCTGGTGGCCAGCCCCGGCTTCGTCGCCGCCCGGGAGCGGGACGGCGGGCGCGCCTCGTCGCGGGCCGTGGCGGCGATAGTCCCGAGCTACCTGCCGGCAGGGGCCGCGATGCCGACCGGCTCCGCCGCCTCGGGGTCCGTTCGCCCCGAGGCGGTCGTGCGGACCGACAACACACACCTCATGCACCAGTGCGTGCTCGCCGGCATGGGAGCAGCCTTCCTGCCGCTCTGGCTGGTGGACGAGGACCTGGCCGCGGGACGACTCGTGCCGGTGCCCGGCACCGAGCCGGTGGCGATCACGCTGCACGGCGCGTACACCAGCCGGATGTACCTCACCCCGAAGGTTCGCAGCTTCATCGACTTCCTCGCCGCATCGCTCGATCCCCCGCCGGCGCCGGTCTCGACGAGGGCGAGCTGACACGGCGCGTGGTCTAACATCGCGAGGTGTCGCCGCGGCTGCGGGCCATAGGAGAGGACGAAGTGAAGGCACTGCTCTGCAAGCAATTCGGTCCGCCCGAGACCCTGGTGGTGGAGGAGGTGGGCGAGCCGGTCCCGGGTCCGGGCGAAGTGGTCATCGACATGAAGGCCGCCGGAGTCAACTTCCCGGACGTGCTGATGATCCAGGACAAGTACCAGTTCAAGCCGCCGCTGCCCTTCGCCCCGGGCGCGGAGCTGGCGGGCGTGGTGGCACGGATCGGACCGGAGGTGCGCGGGTTCGCGGTCGGTGACCGGGTGATCGCCTCGGTGAGCCATGGCGCCTTCGCGGAAAAGGTCAGGGCACGAGCCGACCGGCTGGTTCCGATCCCACCCGGCGTCGACTTCGACGTCGCGGCGGCCTTTACGCTGACCTATGGCACCTCGTGGCACGCGCTCTCGGATCGCGCCGGGCTTCGCTCCGGCGAAACGCTGCTGGTGCTGGGCGCGGCCGGCGGCGTCGGGCTTGCCGCCGTCGAGATCGGCAAGGCGCTCGGCGCGCGGGTGATCGCCGCGGCGTCGTCGGAGGCGAAGCTCGCGGTGTGCCGTGAGCACGGTGCCGACGCAACCATCGACTACAGTCGCGAGGACCTGCGCGAGCGCATCAAGGCGCTCAGCGACGGCCGCGGCCCCGATGTCGTCTACGACCCGGTGGGCGGCGAATACACCGAGCCGGCCTTCCGTTCGATCGGCTGGCGCGGTCGCCACCTGGTCGTCGGATTCGCCAACGGCGAGATCCCGAAGCTGCCGCTCAACCTACCGCTGCTCAAGGGCGCGTCGCTGGTGGGCGTCTTCTGGGGCGGCTACGTGTCGCGGGAGCCGGAGCGCTTCGCCGAGGACCTGCGCGCACTCTTCGACCTGATCGGCAAGGGCCGGCTACGGCCGCGGGTATCGGCCCGCTATCCGCTCGAGCGCGGCGCCGACGCGCTCGCCGACATGCTCAACCGCAAGGTGATCGGCAAGGTGGTGATCACCAACTGAGCCCCTCCCGGGCCCGGGTGGCCGGCCACGCGGGAGGCGCTTCGGCCTCGCCGGTGCCGCCCGCAACGCGAAGGAAGCGCCCGCCAGGCGCATCAGGCCGGGTGCCGGCATAGTCCTGCTCCTCGATTCCGGGCCGCGACTCTGCCGCTCGCGCCGGACCTGCCGGTTGAACCGGCCGACCACCGGCGGCGACAGAGAGACGAGCGGCAGGTCACGCCAGGCCGGCGTGTCACCGGGGGGGTGGTCCCACCCGTTGTAGGGTTGCGAGACGCGGACCGCCCGTCGAGCGGCTGCCGGCTTACGTCTGGCACCGATGGAGGAACGAGATGAGCGGCGAGAGCATGGGGAATGGACCCGATCCAAACCCCGATCCCATGAAGTTGTTCGATCTCGAGATTCCTCTCCCCTCGCATCGCACCGCGGTGCAACATGTCCTTTCGTCGATGGCGGTCACCCTGGGCTTCGGCCTCGGCGGCTGGCTCCTGGACGCGCCGCTGCACCGGGAAGGTGCAATTGCGCTCTTTGTCGGATTCATTTACATCCTCCTCGCGGACCCCTTCCTCGCCCAAGAGGACGCCAGAGGTAAACGTTATGCCATCGCCGGCGCCGGCGCGGGCATATTGATTGCGTCCGCTGCTGCCATGGAACAACTCGTCTGGACGTACTGAGGTTGTCATGAAGGTTTGGGGGTTCTCGGCGCTGCGGCGCCACGGCATTTTCGGTGCGCTGCTGTCCGCGGCCGCGCTCGCGGGCTGCGCCCACGGGAGCACGCTCGCGGGCTGCGCCCACGGGAGCATCGTCGCCGAGGATCGCCGGGACGACGGGGACTCGGCGGAGACGCTGCAGGTCAAGGGCGACCTGCTCTGGGAGCGTTCGATCGGTGCCAAGACCGGGAGCACGCCGAGCTTCTATGCGGACACGCCGGGGCGTCGCACGTTCGGCATTCTCGGCGTGATGGCCATGGCCGTCGAAGGCAACCGACTCGTGCGGGACTACGGCCTGGAGGATCCCGCTGTCACCCTTTCCGAAGAGCTGATCGCATCGCTCGCCATCCAGAACCGGATGCGCACCAGCTCCCGCACGGACGCCGACGTCATGCTGGAGGTCAAGACGATCAACTGGGATTTCCGTCCCTACCGCAACGATCCGGACGATCTCTTCGTGGTCTACTCCGCGCGGGTGAACCTGGTGGATCGCCGGGACGGCCAGGTGATCGCCTCCGGCAAGTGTCGTGCGGGGCGCGAGCGTACCGGCGACAGTGCCACGCTGCAGGAGCTCCTCGCCGACAACGCCAACCGGCTGCGCCAGGAGCTGCGCGAAGCGGCGCACGAATGCGCCCAGCGGATCAAGGGCGACACGTTGGCGGCCTTCCTCAACAACGCCAACGCGGTGGCCCAACAGAGCATCGGCGGACCGCGACGACAGTAACGCGGGAAACGGCAGGGTTCTTCACCCCGGCGCCGGACGCTGATCCTCGATCACCTTGCCGTCGTTCGGCAACGATCCGGTCGCGACCAGCCGGACCTCGTCCGCGCGCAGCTTGGTGACGTCGCGGACGGTTTCACCGATGGCATCGGCCAGCGCCATCGCGGCCTCGCCCTGAGGCGGCTCGCGCAACTCGCAGACGACGGCCATGCGGTCGTCTGCCATCTCGCCCGACACGACCACCCTCGCCCGCAGCACCTCGGGATGGCGCGCCATGGCGGTGGCCACCTGCTCGGGGTGGACGAACATGCCGCGCACCTTGGTCGTCTGGTCCGCGCGCCCGAGCCAGCCCCGGATCCGCACATTGGTCCGCCCGCATGGGGAGCGGCCGGCCATCACCGCGGACAGGTCTCCGGTGCCGAAGCGAATCATCGGATAGGTCATGTCGAAGCGCGTGACGACCACCTCCCCCACCTCGCCATCCGTCACCGGCTCCGAGGTGCCAGGACGCACGATCTCCAGCAGCACGTCCTCCTCCAGGATCATTCCTTCCATCGCCTCGGATTCGTAGGCGACGCAGCCGAGATCCGCGGTGCCGTACCACTGCAGCACCGTCTCGATGCCCTGCGCCCTCAGCCAGTCGCGCAGGCTCGACGGCAGCGCTTCGCCGGCGACGAGCGCGCGCTTCAGGTTGCCGATGTCGAGACCGAGGGACTGCGCCTTCTCCACGATGATCCGCAGGAAGCTCGGCGTGCCGACGTACGCGTCCGGTCGCAACGTCCGGATGATCTCGATCTGCTGCTCGGTCTGGCCGGTGCCGGCCGGGATCACCGCGCAGCCGATCTTGCGGGCGGCATGGTCGACCATCCAGGCGCCGGGCGTGAGGTGATAGCCGAAGCAGTTCTGCAGGAGATGGCCCGGGCGCACACCCGCGGCCCAGAGGGCGCGCGCCGCGTGCCACGGATCCGGCTCCGTGCCCTCCGCGTCGAAGATGGGCCCCGGCGACATGAAGACATGCGCGAGGCGCCCCGGAGGGACCGTCGTGAATCCGCCGAAGGGCGGGTCGGCCTGCTGCAACGCCTTCAGCTGCGACTTGCGCAGCACCGGCAGCTCCGCGAGCGCCTTGCGCGAGGCGATGGCGGACGGCTCCACCCCTTTCAGGTGACGCGCCCAGCCGGGCGACTTCTCGATCGCATGCGCGACCAGCCGGGGCAGCCGCGCGAGCAGCGCCCCTTCGCGCGCTTCGGGCGTCCGCGTCTCCAGCGTGTCGTAGTACCTGCTGTGATCGTCCATTTCCTTTCCGGCAAGGTCGATTGGGCTGGTTGGCTGTCGGACTAGGAAAGCCAACGCTTGCGGCGGCGATAGAACTTCGCGTCGCGAAAGCTCCGGCGTCCGCTCTTGCCGACACCGAGGTAGAACTCCTTGACGTCGTCGTTGTCCGCCAGGGCCCGCGCTTCGCCGTCCAGCACGATGCGGCCGCTCTCCAGAATGTAGCCGTAGTCGGCGTAGCGCAAGGCCATGTTGGTGTTCTGCTCCGCCAGCAGGAAGGTCACCCGCTCGCGCTGGTTGAGATCCCTGACGATCTCGAAGACCTCTTCGACGATCTGCGGCGCGAGCCCCATCGACGGCTCGTCCAGCAGCACCACGCGCGGACTCGCCATCAGCGCGCGCCCGATCGCGCACATCTGCTGCTCGCCCCCGGAGGTGTAGGCGGCCTGGCTGCCACGCCGCGCCTTGAGCCGGGGAAAGTAGGCGTAGACCTTCTCCAGCGTGCCGGCGATCGCCTCCTTGCCGTCCTTGCGGGTGTAGGCACCGGTGAGCAGGTTCTCCTCGATCGTCAGGTGGGCGAAGCAGTGTCGCCCTTCCATCACCTGCACCACGCCGCGCTCGACCATGTCGGCGGTGGTCAGACCGTCGGTGCGCTGGCCGCGAAGCATGATGCTGCCCTTGGTGACCTCGCCGCGCTCGCCGGCGAGCAGGTTGCTGATCGCGCGCAGCGTCGTCGTCTTGCCCGCGCCGTTGCCGCCGAGCAGCGCCACGATGCGGCCCTCCGGGACCGCGAGCGAGACGCCTTTCAGCACCAGGATCACGTGGTTGTAGATCACCTCGATTCCGTTCACCGCAAGCAGCGGCCCGGAAACGGCGGGCTCGCCGTCCGGGCGGTGGCCCGGGGACGCGACGCCCCCGGGTATCGCGGCGACGCTCAGCTCTGGCACTGCGCTGGGGTCCGCGGCGTGATCTTCTTCTCCGCGGCGTACTTGGCCGCGGCCGACTTCACCATGGGCTTGATCACCGTCTCGTCGGCCTGGTACCAGTCGGAAGAGAACTGCCACTTCGCGCCGTCCCAGGTGTGGATCCGCGCCCAGGCCGGGCCCATGTGGTCCGCGCAGCTGGTGGAGACCGGCCGCATCACCTCGCCGAAGCCGAGCTCCTCCAGCCGCTTCTGGTCGAGCGAGAGGTTCTCCAGACCCCAGCGGGCCTGCTCGGCGCTCACCCACTTGCCCTTGCCGAAGCGCTCCTGGGCGCGGCGTACGCCTTCCACGCCGAGCATGGCGCTCATCGCGCCGCGCATGTAGAGCACCGAACCGACCTCCTCGCGGGGACCCGTTCCCTGTCCCTTGTCGTGGACGAGCGACAGCAGCTCCTTGGTGACCTTCGCGTTGGGGTGCGCGCCGTGCTGCATGGCCAGCCCGTGATAGCCCTTGGCTCCCGCGCCGACGTCCTTCACGTCCGGCTCGGCGGCCGACCACCACACGCCGTAGATCTTGTCGCGGGAGAAGCCGGTCGCCTGGGCCTCCTTGAGCGCCACCGAGTTCATCACGCCCCAGCCCCAGAGGAAGACGTAGTCCGGCCGCGACTGGCGGATCTGCAGCCAGGTCGCCTTTTGCTCGACGCCTGGGTGGGTGACCGGCAGCAGCTGCAGGTCGTAGCCGTGCATCTTCGCGCGCTCCTGCAGCAACGGGATCGGTTCCTTGCCGTACGGGCTGTCGTGATACACCAGGGCGAACTTCTTGCCCTTGAGCTTGTCGAAGCCACCCTCCTTCTTCGCGATGTGCTGCACCAGCACGTCGGCCGCCACCCAGTAGGTGCCGGCGAGCGGAAAGTTCCAGCCGAATACCAGGCCGTCCTGCGAGTCGCTGCGGCCGTAGCCGGCGGTGATGATCGGGATCTTGTCGACCGGGGCCTTGTCGGTCAACGCGAACGTGATGCCGGTGGACAGCGGATGGAACAGCGTCGCGCCGCCGTGCTGGCCCTTCAGCCGCTCGTAGCATTCGACGCCGCGGGCGGTGTCGTAGCCGGTCTCGCACTCCTCGTAGACGATCTTCACGCCGTTGATGCCGCCCTTGGCGTTGACCAGCTTGAGGTAGTCGGCATAGCCGTTGGCCCAGGGCGCGCCGTTGGGTCCGTAGGGGCCGGTGCGATAGGGAAGACCGGGAAAGAACTGGTCCTTCGCCTGCGCGAAGGCGCTGCTCGCCAGCGCGGTCATGGCCGCGGCGAGGACCATCGATCGGAGCTTCATGGTGTCTACCTCCTGGTGGATGACAGCACGCCTTGCTGCCGGGTTTCACGTCGACATGGAATGTGCGAAGCGCCTAGTGCGGGAACGGCCACAGCCGCAGCTTCTCCTTGCCCGTGGACCAGAGACGGGCGAGGCCGTGGGGCTCGACGATCAGGAAGAACACGATCAGCGCCCCGAAGATCATGAAGACGATGTGCGAGACGGTCGCGGTATCGATCGGCACGCCGATCGAGGCGCCGAGCGCGGGCAGCACCTGGTCCAGCACGATCGGCAGGACCACGATGAAGGCGGCGCCGAAGAAGCTGCCCATGACCGAGCCCAGTCCGCCGATGATGATCATGAACAGCAGGTCGAACGAGCGATTGATGGAGAAGGCGGCCGGCTCCCAGGCGCCCAGATAGACGAAGCCGTACAGTGCGCCCGCCACGCCGATGATGAACGAGCTGACGGCGAACGCGGTGAGCTTCGCGTAGACCGGACGGATGCCGATCACCTCCGCCGCCACGTCCATGTCGCGGATGGCCATCCACTCGCGGCCGATCGCGCTGCGCACCAGGTTCTTGACCAGCAGCGCGAACACGGTAACGATGACCAGGCAGAACAGGTAGCGTTCGACAGGCGAGCTCACCGGCAGCCCGAACACCGTGAAGTTGCCCACCGACACCGAGCCGGAAGGCGAGTCGTTGGTGAGCCACCTGATCCGCAGGAACGCCCAGTCCGCGAAGAACTGGGCGGCGAGCGTCGTCACCGCCAGGTAGAGCCCCTTGATCCGGAGGGACGGGATTCCGAAGACGATGCCGACCAGCGTGGCGAAGACGCCGCCCGCCAGCACCGCCACCAGCATCGGCATGCCGTCGATGCGCACGAACAGGTTGTAGGCGGAGTAGGCGCCGACCGCCATGAAGGCGCCGGCGCCCAGGGAGATCTGCCCGCAGTAGCCCACGAGCACGTTGAGTCCGAGCGCCGCGAGCGACAGGATGAGGAACGGTATCAGGATCGCGCGCAGGTAGTACTCGCCGGCCGCGAGCGGCACCACCACGAAGGCGACCACCAGCAGCAGGCCGATCACCAGGCGATCCTGCCGGATGGGGAAGATCTGCTGGTCGGCGCGGTAGCTCGTCTTGAACTGGCCGTTTTCGCGGTAGAGCATGGTCAGGGGCGGGGGATCGCGCTCACGATCGATGTCCTTGCATAGGTTCAGACGCGGTCAATGATTTTTTGGCTTCGGCACGCTTCGCCTGACTTGCTTCGCAAGTCAGCCTTCGCCGAAAAATCACTGATCGCGCTTCAGGTCTCGTCTCTTGCATACATCTACACGCGATCAATGATTTTTTCACCGAAGAGGCCTTGGGGGCGGACCAGCAGGAACAGCAGCGCCAGCACGTAGGCGAACCAGATCTCGATGCCGCCGCCGAGCATGGGGCCGAGGTAGATCTCCGACAGCTTCTCGCCGACGCCGATGATCAGGCCGCCGACGATCGCGCCGGGCACGGAGGTGAGGCCGCCCAGTATCACCACGGGCAGCGCCTTCAGCGCCACGAGCGAGAGCGAGAACTGCACGCCGAGCTTGCTGCCCCAGATCACCCCGGCCACCAGAGCGACGAAGCCGGCGACGCTCCACACGATGACCCAGATGCGGCCGAGCGGGATGCCGATGGACTGCGCCGCCTGGTGATCGTCGGCGACGGCGCGCAGCGCCCGCCCGGTCCGGGTCTTCTGGAAGAAGAGGCTGAGGAGCGCCACCAGGCCGGCGGCGATCAGGGCGGCGTAGAGATCCTCCTTGCTGACCAGCACGCCGCCTTCGAAGATCTCCTCGAACAGGAAGATCGGATCCTTCGGCATGCCGACGTCGATGGTGTAGATGTCACTGCCGAAGAGCGTCTGGCCGAAGCCGTCGAGGAAATAGGCGATGCCGAGCGTCGCCATCAGCAGCGTGACGGCCTCCTGGTTGACCAGCTTGCGCAGGACCAGCCGTTCCACCACCCAGGCGACACCGATCATCACCGCCATCGCGATCACGAAGGCAAGGAGATTCGCGAGCGCGCGGCTCTCGAAGCCGAGCCAGTCCGGGAGCCACGTGGCGAACCGGGCCATGGCGAGCGCGGCGAACAGCACCATGGCGCCCTGGGCGAAGTTGAACACGCCGCTCGCCTTGAAGATCAGCACGAAGCCGAGGGCGATCAGCGAATAGAGCATGCCGGCCATCAGGCCGCCGATCAGGGTCTCGAGGAAGAATCCCATGCCGGGAAGCTCAGTGCACCGTGCCGAGGTAGGCGCGGATCACGTCCGGGTTGCCGCGGACCTCGTCCGGGGTGCCGTCGCCGATCTTGCGCCCGTAGTCGAGGACGACGACGCGGTCGCTGATGTCCATCACCACGCCCATGTCGTGCTCGATCAGCACGATGGTGGTGCCGAACTCCTCGTTGACGTCGAGGATGAAACGGCACATGTCCTGCTTCTCCTCCACGTTCATCCCCGCCATCGGCTCGTCCAGCAGCAGCACCTGCGGCTCCATCGCCAGCGCCCGCGCCAGGTCGACCCGCTTCTGCAGCCCGTACGGCAGGCGGCCGACCGGCGTCCTGCGCCATGCCTCGATCTCGAGGAAATCGATGATGTGCTCGACATGCTCGCGATGCCCGATCTCCTCGCGCTCGGCCTTGCCGATGCGCAGCGCCTGCTGGAAGAGATTGCAGCGCATCTTGAGGTTGCGGCCGGTCATGATGTTGTCCAGCACGCTCATGCCCTTGAAGAGCGCGAGGTTCTGGAAGGTGCGGGCAACGCCCGCCTCGGCCACCTGGCGGGAGTTCATCCGCGAGAACTGCCGCCCGCGAAAGACGATGCTGCCGGCCTGCGGGGTGTAGACGCCGTTGATCACGTTGAGCATGGAGCTCTTGCCGGCGCCGTTCGGCCCGATGATGGCCCGGATCTCGTGCTCCCTCACGTCGAACGAGATGTCGCTGAGCGCCTTGACGCCGCCGAAGGCGAGTGTCACGCCCTCGGCCGCGAGGACCACGTCGCCGGTGCGGCGAGTCGACATCAGGCTGGCTCCGCCTGCGCGGCCGCCGCCGCGCGACGGGCCGGCTCGTAGGTGCGGGCGTCCACGATCTCGAGCGTCGCGGCGACCGAGCCGACGCGGCCATCCTCGAACCGCACCCGGGTCTCGATGTACTGCTCGGTCTTCCCGGCGTAGAGCGCATCCACCAGGACCCCGTACTTGTCGGCGATGAAGCCGCGGCGCACCTTGCGTGTGCGCGTGAGCTCCTCGTCGTCCGCGTCCAGCTCCTTGTGCAGCACCAGGAAGCGATGGATCTGGCTCGAGGCCATCATCGGGTCTGCCGCGAGATCCGCATTCACCTTCTGGACGCATTCGCGCATCAGCGCGAGGACCTCCGGCTTGCCGGCGAGATCGGTATAGCCGGCGAAGTTCAGGCTGCGCCGTTCAGCCCAGTTGCTCACCGCCTCGTAGTCGAGGTTCAGGAGCACCACCACCTTGTCACGCCCGTTGCCGTACGCCACCGCCTCCTTCACGAACGGGAAGTACTTGAGCTTGTTCTCCAGGAACTTGGGCGCGAAGAGCGAGCCATCGGCGAGCCGGCCCACATCCTTCGCCCGGTCGATGATCCGGAGATGTCCGTCGGCGTCGAGGTAGCCGGCGTCGCCGGTGTGGTACCAGCCCTCGGCGTCCTTCACCTCCCGCGTTGCCTCCGCGTTCTTGTAGTACTCGCGCAGCAGGCCGGGGCTGCGTATCAGCACCTCTCCGCTCTCGGTCGTCCGGAGCTCGACACCCGGCACCGCGGGACCGACCGTGTCGGCGCGCACCTGGCCGTTGGGCTGTATGCAGACGAAGACAGCCGTCTCGGTGGAGCCGTAGAGCTGCTTGAGGTTGATGCCCAGGGAACGGTAGAAGACGAACAGATCCGGGCCGATGGCCTCGCCTGCGGTATACGCCACCCGGATGCGACTCATGCCGAGCGCGTTGCGCAGGGGGCCATAGACCAGCAGGTCGTACAGCCGGTAGCGCAACCGGTCGGACCACGGCACGCCGCGGTCACCATCGAGCAGACGCCCCCCGACCCGCTCGGCCACCGCCATCGCCGCGCGATAGAGCGCCCGCTTCGGCGCGGCGGCGTCCTCCATCCGGATCGTGACCTGGGTCAACAGCGCCTCGAGCACCCGCGGCGGCGCGAAGTAGTAGGTGGGCCCGATCTCGCGCATGTCGTTGTTCACCGTCTGCGCCGACTCCGGGCAGTTGACGGTGAAGCCGCAGACCAGCCACTGCGAGTACGAGAAGATGTTCTGGCCGATCCAGGCCATCGGCAGGTACGCGAGCACCTCCTCGTCGCTGGTCAGGTTCTCCATCGCCGAAGCCACCGCGGACATCGAGATCAGGTTGCGATGGGTGTGCACCACGCCCTTGGCATGTCCGGTGGTGCCGGAGGTGTAGAACATCGCGGCGGGATCGTCGGGCGAGATGTCCGCGATGCGTGCAGCGAGAAAGCCCGGGTGCTGGCGCAGATGCTCCTTGCCGTGGGCGATGAGCGATTCGTACGACATCAGCGACGCGTCGTCGTAGTTGCGCAGCCCTCGGGGGTCGTCGTACATGATCCGGCGCAGCCGCGGCTGGTGTCGGCGCACCTCGAGCAGCTTGTCGGTCTGCTCCTGGTCCTCCACCAGCGCGAAGGCGATCTCGGCGTTGTCGAACACGTAGGCGAGCTCGTCGGCCACCGCGTCCTGGTAGAGCGGCACCGGAATGCCGCCGAGCGCCTGCACCGCGATCATCGCCGCGTAGAGCCGGGGACGGTTCTCCCCGACGAGGGCGAAGTGCTGGCCCCGTGCGAAGCCATCGCTGGCCAGCCCCGCGGCGATCGCCTCGACCTCGTCGCGCAACTGCCGCCAGGAGATCGACAGCCAGATGCCGAGATCCTTCTCGCGCATCGCGGTCGCATCCGGTCGCGCACTGGCGTGCTCGAGAAGCAGGTGCGGGAAGGTGGTGTCCCCGCTCAGCGAGAGCGTGATGGTGGGTGCCAGCGTCGTCATGTCTCCAGGCGCGGACTGATGCTGCCCGTCGGTGCGTACGTTGGTCGAACTCCGGACGGACGCGCTGCCGAAGCCGCGCGGGCCGCCCGGTCGTCATTGTGCGGTCGGCGCTCGCGCGCGGGTCATCATCGCTTACCCTTAGGAGCGGTCGGGGCTGGAAAGGAGGCCGCGTTCGTACCTCTTCGGGCACGAGGCAAGACATGTGCTCCTGGTCGATATCCGCCGATATCGACCAGGTTGCGCGACGCGGTCCGGGGCCTTCTTCGGCCCCGGCGTCCGGTCAGTGCTGCAGTTGCCTGAGGACGTGGACGACGACCGGCGAGAGCTGGTCGGACACCGGCTCGGCGCCGTCAAAGCGGCCCTTGGTGCCCAGGCGTGCGGAGTAGATCAGCATGCCGTCCGACCCGATCAGCACGCTGAAGTGCCGACCGCCCCGGCCGGACCAGTCCAACTGCACCTGCGAATGGCCGTGGCGCCGCGTCTCCGGCATGGGCAGCCAGGTGGGCAGGAGCGTGAGGAAGGCATGTGCGTTCTGAAGGGTGGCCGGCGGGAGTCCGGCGATGCCGAACGGATGCCGGTGATCCCTCATGCGCATCGTGTCCTGCACGCTGATCCGCTGGGTCGGGCTGCCGACGCCGACACCGCTCGCCACGTGGGCGAGGGGAAACGGCTTCAACGGATGCACGAGGGACTCGCGCACCTGGGCCCCCGCACGTACGAGCAGCTGGTTGCCCGCGTGAAGGACGGCACAGACCACGTCATAAGGGAAGCTCAACCATCGATACAGCAATGGGAACCTCCTGTTGGTTCTTTGGCTGGACATCGGCACTCTCTCCTTGGGGGCCCCGTCTTTGCGGGGTCGTGGGCTCGGTGTCGGTCCGCCTGCCATCCTGCGGCTGGCCGCCCCCACCGTCCTCTTGTGATCTTTTCTATCGATAGTATCAACACAATATCGTCGACACGGCACTGGAACCGATGCAGCCTGGCAACGATCCCGGTAACTTCCTGCGCGACGTCGATCAAATATGATAGGCACGAACGTCCTGGCCCGTCTATAGGCAAGCGGCGCGATGGAGCCGCCTTCCGGCCCGAACCTCAGCGTGGTCCTCCTTGCCATCCTCGTCAGCATCCTCGTCGGGCTCGCCGTGGGCTGGCTTGCCGGGCGTCGCCTGCATCGCCGCCGGCTGCTGCGCCTCGCGACGCAGCGCCGCTCCGAGGTCGCCGCATGGCGGGCCCGCCTGGCCGAGCTCTCCGACCGCGCGACCCGGCTCGCCGAGGAGAACGCCCGCCTGGAAGATGCGCTGCAGGCTCGACGCGAGGAGGCCGCGGAGCGCGCCGTCGTGATGGGCACGATGGCGGCCCGGGATCGGGAAGAGCTCGTCCGGTTGCAGGAGGAGCTCGAAGGGGATCGCCGGATCGGCCAGGAGAAGGCCCGGTTGCTCAGATCGGCCGAGGCCGACCGGCATCGCGGAGAGGTCGTGTTGCGACGCACCATGATCCTGCTGCGCCGGGTCCGGTCGGAGCGCGATCGGCAGCGCGCGTCCGTGTCGGCGCTGAGGGCGGCGCTGCTGCATGCCAAGCGCGGGCTCGCCAGCGCGGAGCAGCGCCTGTTGCGCCTTCGGGACCGGATGAAGGACCAGGGCAGTACGGAGCGGATCGTGGAGGTGCCGGTGGAGCGGGTCGTCTATCGCGACCGGGAGGTGCCGGTGGAGGTACCGATCGAGGTACCGATCGGCTTCACCACCCTTCGCGGCAGCGAGGCCACGGAGGGGGCCGCAACCGGATCGCCGCGCGCATCGACGACTCTTCCGGCGCACGCGTCGGACGATCGCTCCGCGGGAGACGATCGTTCCGCGGGGGACGGATCGGACCGAGAGGACGGATCGGACCGGGACAACGGGCCGGCCGGAAGCGGGACCGGGCCGCGCGCCGTGCCCCCGGGGTCCCCGGGCTAGGCCGCCGCCGGCGCGCCTGTCGCGGCGGCCGCCCCTGGCGACGCGTCGGGGGGCCGAACGGCCAGGTACTCCGTGAAGATGCCCAGCGTGATCCCCCTGCGTACGCGGGTGAACCCGGCCTCGAGCAGCGTGTCCAGCACGCGCTGGGGCGGCACGCAGGCTTCGATCGTGTCCCAGAAGTAGCGCCATACCTGCGGCGTCTGCGTCCCTCGGCCGGCCACGCGCGCGAGCAGCGGGACCATGCCGCGCATGTACGCCTTCAAGGCGGCGGCGGCCGCCCGGTTGCGCGGCCGGGTGATCTCGAGCACGAGCACGGTGCCGCCGGGTCGAAGGACACGGTGGAACTCGCGGAACGCCTGCTGCAGGTCGCCGACGTGCCGCAACGCGTACCCCATGGTGACGAAATCGAACGAGGCGTCCTCCACCGGCAGGGATTCCGCGATGCCCTCCACCAGTCGGCATTGCGGCAGGTTGGCCTGCGCCATCATGCCGGGGCTGGGATCCACGCCGACCAGGCGCCCGGTCGGACCGACGAGCTTCGCGGCCTCGCGTGCGAGCAGGCCGGTGCCGCATCCGACGTCGAGCACGGCGCTGCCGCGACCGATGCCCGCGCGTCTCAAGGCATCACGGCGATACCACGACCCGCTGCCGAACGACATGAGCCGCTCGATGCGGTCGTAGTCGAGCGCGGTGCTGTCGAACAGGTCGTTCACGTAACGCTGGCGATCGGTGCCTTCGCCGTAGTAGCCGGCAATCGGCTCGTGCGGACGGGTCACCGGGCCGACCGGTATCGCGGAGGAACCGACAGGGTGCATGTGCGGCTTCTGGTCGGTGAGGCTCATGGAGGTATTATTGCCCAGTTCATGGGCACCCTCATTGCCCAGTTCATGGCCACCCTCGCCGGCCGATGCCGTCGAGGTGATGTCTCGAGCACCTGCGGATCGCAGCGCCTCGAGCGTCCGCAGAGTAGATGCAACCGAAACCGACCGGGTCCATTTTGTCGCAACAGTCAAGCAATCCAACGTCGATCGAAGCGGCCGTCGCGCCCGAGGCCCCGGTGGACCGGGCGCTGGAGCAGGAAGTCGCCGGCCTGATCGTCGAGGCCCTCAACCTGGAGATGGCGCCGGAGGAGATCGACCCCCAGGCGCCGCTGTTCGGCGACGGACTCGGCCTCGATTCCATCGACATACTGGAGGTCGCGCTGGTGGTCTCGAAGAAGTACGGGTTCCAGTTGCGTTCCGACGACGACGACAACACCCGGATCTTCCAGTCGCTGCGCAGCCTGTGCCAGCACATCGCCGTGAATCGGACATGAGTCGTCAGCGGCCTCGGGCGGCCGCCCGCTGACGCCGCCGGCGAGCCGGCGCCATGAGCCGTTCCACCGTCGCCATCCTGTCGACAGTGCTGGTGGCGTTCGCGCTGGTGCTCTCGATCCACGTGCTGCTGGTGGAGCGCGACGGCCGGTCGCTCGCGCTGCTGATCGCCGTCGGCTGGACGGTGGCGTGCGCGGTCACCACGAGCCTGGGGACCCGGCATCGGGTCGCGGGGCTCGCGGCCACCGCGCTCGGGCTCGCGCTGGCCGCCGCCTGGTGGGAAGTGCTGGAGCGGCACGTCGACCTGGTGTACCTGTTCCAGCATGCCGGCACGCATGCGATGCTCGGTCTGTGGTTCGCCGGCTCGCTGCGGGCGGGGCCCGCCGGCGGCGAGGCGTTGATCACCCGGCTTGCGCTGCGGCTGCACGGCACGCTGCCACCGGCCATGGTGCGCTACACCCGCGGCGTGACCGTCCTCTGGACGGCCTACTTCCTGCTGATGGCGCTCGCATCCTGCGCGCTGTTCGCCTTCGGCTCCCTGCGTGCGTGGTCGATCCTCGCAAACGTGGTCACGCTCCCGCTGATCGGGCTGATATTCGTCGCCGAGTACCTGGTGCGGTTGCGGCTGCATCCACGCTTCGAGCACGTCTCGCTGCTCGACGGCGTCCGGGCCTTCATGGACAAGCCGACCGACGAAGGCGGCCGGGAGCTGCGATAGTGGGTGCCACGCCGTTGATCGCGGCCACCGGCGCGGAGGTCGTGGCCTGGCACCGCGGCGAGCCGATCGATGCAGAGCGCTTCCTCGCGCATGCGCACGAGCTCGCCACGGCCCTGCCCGACGGCCGCCACCTGCTCAATCTCTGCGCCGATCGCTACCGCTTCGCGGTGACCCTGTGCGCCGCGATGCTGTCCGGCCGCATCTGCCTGCTGCCGCCCAACCACACGCCGGACCTCCTGCGTCGGCTCGCCGGCATGTACCGGGACACCGGGGTGGTGAGCGACACCGACGGCCTGGAGACGACGCTCCCGGTCCTGTCCTTTCCGCCGGCACCGTCGCCTGGCACGCGCTCCCGGACGCGCGGCGAGGTCCCGGTGATCGATGACCGGCAGGTGGTAGCCCACGTGTTCACCTCCGGCTCCACCGGCCTGCCGACGGCGCACCGCAAGACCTGGGGCAGCCTGGTCCGCAATGTGCGGGCCGAGGCGCGGCGGCTCGGCGTGAGGCCGGGGGCGACGCTCGTCGGCACGGTGCCCCCGCAGCACATGTACGGATTCGAGTCCACCGTGCTGCTCGCGCTGCAGAACCGGACCGCGTTCCACGGCGGCAGCCCGTTCTTCCCGGCGGACATCGTGGCCGCGCTCGCCGCGACACCAGGCGATCGCGTGCTGGTGACCACGCCCTACCACCTGCGGATGCTGCTCGCCGAGCCGCTCCAGCTACCCCCGGTGGCGATGGTCGTGAGCGCCACCGCCCCGCTCGCGCCCGCACTCGCGCGCGAGGCCGAGCTGCGCTTCGGCGCGCCGCTCGTCGAGATCTACGGGTGCACCGAGGCAGGCCAGCTCGCGACCCGCCGGCCCACGCAGGGCGACACCTGGGCGACCTTCGACGGCGTGCGCGTCTCGCGGCGGGAATCGCCGGTCCCCGGGGCGACCGGCTGGTATGCCGAAGGCGGCCACATCGAGACGCCAACACGGCTCTCCGACGTGCTCGAGCTGCACGGCCCGGAGCGATTCCGCCTGCTGGGTCGCGACGCCGACATGGTGAACGTAGCCGGCAAGCGCGCCTCGATCGCGCACCTCAACCATCTCCTGTGCGCCATCCCCGGCGTGATCGACGGCGCCTTCTTCAATCCGGATGGCGGCGCCCGCGAGGTCCAGCGGCTGACCGCGTTCGTCGTCACCGAGTCGCTCACGCCGCGTGCGATCCTCGCCGGGCTGCGCCGGGCAACCGACGCGGTCTTCCTGCCGCGGCCCCTTCACCTGGTCGACCGGCTGCCGCGGGCCGCGACGGGCAAGCTGCCCCAGGCCGCGCTGGAGGAGCTCGCGAGGCGCTGCGCCGAGCAGCCGGAGCGGCGAGGCCGACGGGCGCGGGCCACCGGTGCTGCCGACGGCGGAGCGACCCGGTGAACGACAGCACCGCGCTCCTGACCGTCGAGGTGGCACGAGACCACCCCTCCTTCGCCGGCCACTTCCCCGGACATCCGGTGCTGCCCGGCGTCGTGCTGCTCGACGAGGTGGTGGCGGCCGCGGAACGCCACCTCTCCCGACCGCTGGAGGCGCTGCAGGTGAAGGTGGCCAAGTTCCACGCCCCGGTCGGGCCGGGCGCGCGGCTTTGCATCGAGCTGACCGGCCGGGAGCCGGTAGTGCGGTTCTCGATCAGTTGCGACGGCGTCCGGGTCGCGAGCGGAGAGCTCGCCCCGCTCGACGGCGAGCCTCTGGCGGAGCGGCGAAAGTGACCTGGCGCAACCAGAAGGAACGCAGCAACCGGGTAGCCATCCGGCTCGCGCGGCACCTCACGCTGCTCGTTCCGCGGCAGGTGGCGCGCTGGCTCCTCTATCCGGTGACGCTCTATTTCGTGCTGACGGCGACGCAGGCGCGTCGCGCGTCGCGCCAGTTCCTCGCCACGGTCCTGCCGCGCCCGCCCGGTGCCATGGACGTGTTCCGCCATTTCCTCGCCTTCGCCACCGTGGTGCTGGACCGGGCATACCTGGTGCGCGGCCGCCTCGACGCATTCGAGATAGCGATCGAAGGCGCCCCCGCGGTGGAGGCGTTGCGCACCAGCGGACGCGGCGGCTTCCTGATCGGCGCGCACGTCGGCAGCTTCGAGGTGTCGCGCGCGCTGGGGCGTCATCTGTCCGAGCCGCCCCGGGTGGTCATGGTGATGTTCGAGGAGAACGCGCGGATGATCGCGGAAGCCATCGCCACCCTGAATCCGGGGCTGCAGCAGGAGATCATCGGACTGGGCGCAACCGACTCCATGATCCGCGTGAAGCACGCGGTGGACGCGGGCGCCCTCGCCGGCATACTCGCCGACCGCCTGCCGCCGCACGAAGGCGACTGCGCCGAGGACCGGCGTGTGCTCTCCTTCCATGGGCGTCCCGCCGCGTTTCCGATCGGCCCCTTCCGCATGGCGGCGCTGCTCAGGCGACCGGCGGTGCTGATGCTCGGCCTCTACCTCGGCGGCAACCGCTATCGCCTCGTCTTCGAAGAGATCTACGACTTCCGCGCGCGCGGCATCGACCGCCAGGCGGCGATGGAGGAGGCACTTCAGCGCTACGTGCGCCGGCTCGAGCACTACAACCGCGCCTATCCGTACAACTGGTTCAACTTCTACGACGTCTGGGAAAGCGCCGAGCCCGCCGCGATCGCGGGGCAGGTGCAGCCGGCATGAGGTTCGCCGCGGCCGGCCGTGCCGGCAGCCCACGACGCCGGCTGCTCGCCTGCCTGGCGGCGACGATCGCCGCGGGCGTCGTGCCGCGCGCAGCGGTCGCCGAGCCCGCGACGCTCGAATCGATCCTCGCGCGCATCGGCGGCAAGTCGCCGCGAGAGGCGGAGTTCACCGAGCGCAAGTATCTCGCGCTGCTGGATGCGCCGGTGGAGTCGTCCGGGCTGCTGCGCTATGTCGCACCCGATCGGCTCGAGCGGATCACCCGGCAGCCGGTGGCGGAAAGCATGCGGCTCGACGGCGACCTGCTGGTGCTGGAACGCGACGGCCGCACCCGCACCGCCTCGACCGCGCAGTTTCCCGGCGTCGCCGCGCTGGTGGGCAGCCTGCGCGACATCCTCGCCGGCAACGCCGACGCCCTGCGGCGGCGGTTCAAGGTGGTGGTGCAGGGCGACGCCGCGCGCTGGCAGATCGACCTCCTGCCTTCGGACAGCGACATGGCGAAGCTGGTCAACCGGGTCACGCTGCGCGGCCGCGATGACCGGCTCGAGGAAGTCGAGACGCTTCAGTCGGACGGGGACCGCGCGGTGATGACGCTGACCGACCGGCGCTGAGATCGTTCGATGGGTTCACGGGTTCCGGTGTCATGAAGCTGAGGTTGGCCACCTGGCTCGCCTTCGTCCTCGCCTGCCTCGCCGTCGTCGTCGACACCCGCTTCACCGCGGACATGTCGGCCTTCCTGCCCGCCTCGCCGACAGCCGCGCAGCAGCTCCTGGTGGACCAGCTCCGCCACGGTCCGGTGTCGCGGCTGCTGCTGGTCGCGATCGAAGGCGAGCCCGAGAGCTCGGGCGAGCGCGCGGCGATGTCGCGCGCTCTCGTCGATACGCTGGCGCCGGACCCGGCCTTCGCCACCGTGGCCAACGGTGCGCGGCCGCCCGACGAACAGGAGCAGGCGCTGCTCTTTCGCTACCGCTACCTGATCGGCGACGCGGTGGACGCCGGACGGTTCACGACGGAGGGGATGCGCGAGGCGATCGGCGCGAGCCTGGAGTCGCTCGCCTCGCCCCTCGGCATGGCCTACAAGGCACTGCTGCCGCGCGATCCGACCGGCGAGACGCTGCGCATGATCGACCGTCTCCAGCCCGTCGCCTCGCCGGCCTATCGCGACGGCGTCTGGAGCTCGGCCGACGGACGCCGGTCCCTCGTGCTGATCCAGCTGGCCGAGGACGGAATCGAGCTCGATGCGCAGGAAGCGGCGCTCGCCACCGTGCAGCGGGCATTCGAGCAGGCGCGTTCATCGGTCGCCGCGGCCACCGGAGTGGAAGTGCAGCTCGCAGTGAGCGGCACCGCGCGCTTCGCGGTCGAATCGCGCGACCGGATCCGCAAGGACGTCGCCCGGCTCTCGGCGGTCGGCTCGCTGCTCATCCTGCTGCTGCTGGGCTCGGTCCTGCGCTCGCCGCGCCTGCTGCTCACCGGCGTCGTGCCGGTCGCCACCGGCGCGCTGGCGAGCGTCGCCGCGGTCTCGCTCGCCTTCGGGCAGGTGCACGGGATGACCATCGGCTTCGGCATCGCGCTGATCGGCGAGGCGATCGACTATGCCCTCTACGTGCTGGTCCAGGGCAGCCAGGCGAGCCTGTGGCGCACCATCCGTCTCGGCGTGCTCACCTCGCTGATCGGATTCAGCGTCCTCCTGCTCTCCGGCTTCCCGGGCCTCGCCCAGCTCGGGCTGTTCGCGGTCACCGGCATCGTGGTGGCGGCCGTGGTGACCGCGGGGCTGCTCGGCCCGATGTTTCCGAGGCCGCCGGTGACGGTGCCCCAGTGGGCGGCAGGAACGCTCCAGGCCGGCCTCGCGCGGATGGGCCGGCTGCGCCAGGTCCCGGCGGTCGCCGCGGTCGCCGCCGTGGCCATCGTCGCCGCGATCGCCCTGCAGCGCCCGCTCTGGGCCACCTCGCTGGAGGCGCTCAGCCCCGTGAGCGACGCGGCGAAGCAGCTCGACGCCCGGCTGCGCAGCGACCTCGGCGCGCCCGACCTGCGCTACGTCGTGGCGATCACCGCGTCGGATCCCGATGCCGCGCTGGCCGGTGCCCGCCAGGCCGGCGAGTTGCTCGAGCCGCTCGTGCGAAGCGGCGTCCTCGCGGGCTTCGATTCGCCGGCGCGCGCACTGCCGGACGAGGCCACCCAGCTCGCGCGGCGCGACCGCCTGCCCGATCCGCAGGCGCTTCGGGCCATGGTGGAGGCAGCCACCGCCGGCACGCCGCTGCGCGCCGACCGACTCGCGCCGTTCCAGGACGACGTGGCGCGATCGCGCGGACTGGAGCCGCTCGGCCTCGACGACATCGCCGGCACCACCTTCGCGCTGGGCGTCGATTCGCTGATGGTCCGCGCCCCGGGGCGTTCGAGCGCCATCCTGCCGCTGCGCGCGCCGGATGCCGCCGACGGCCACATCGACGCGACGGCGGTCCGCACGGCGCTGGCCGCCTTCGAGCCGGCCCACGCCATCCATCTCCTCGACATCAAGGCCGAGACGGATTCCCTCTACGCCGGCTATCTGGCCGAGGCGCGCCTGCTCTCGCTTGGCGGCGTGGTCGCGATCGTGCTGGTCATCGCCGCGCTCCTGTACCGGCAGGCGGGAGCCGCGGCGCGCGCGCAGGCCTGGTCACGGCTCGGCCAGGTGGTCCTGCCGATCTCGGCGGCGGTGGCGTGCGTGATCGCCGGCCTCGCCCTCGCGGGCATCGAGCTCACCATCCTGCACCTGGTGGGGCTGCTGCTGACCGTGGCGGTCGGCTCCAACTACACCCTCTTCTTCCTGGAGGACGCCGGCGACGACCCGAAGGTGCTGGCGTCGCTGGCGCTCGCCAACCTCACCACCATCACCGGCTTCGGGATACTCGGCTTCGCGAGCGTGCCGGTGCTGAACGCGATCGGCATGACCGTCGGACCCGGCGCGTTCCTCTGCCTCGCGTTCGCCGCGATGCGCGGCGGCAGGCCGGGGGTGCGCGATGGAGTTCCACGATGAAGGACAGGCCCGGGCCATCGGCCCGCTGGCGGATGCCGGCCGCGATCCGCGCCTCGATCGGCCTGCACGTGGTGGCCGCGCTCGCCGTGGCGGCGGTCGCGGTCGAGCGGCTCGTCATCGGCGCCTGGGGCGCATGGTCTCCCGCGGTCCTCGCGGCATCGGTCGGCGCGATCGCGTTGAACCACGCGGTGCTCACGCTCGCCGGGCTCTGTCCGCGCTGCAGCCTGCTCGGCGGGAACGTCACCCGGGTTCCGACCCGCCCCGACACGGCGCCGGTGGTCGCCATCACGATCGACGACGGGCCGGACCCAGCGGTCACGCCGGCCGTGCTGGACCTGCTGCGCGAGGCCGGGGCGCACGCGAGCTTCTTCCTGGTGGCCGAACGCGCGAAGCGGCATCCCGACCTGGTCGCGCGTATCGTCGCCGAGGGGCACAGCGTGGAGAACCACACCCATGCGCACTCGCACGCATTCTCGTTCAGCGGGCCGGCGCGGCTTCGTCGCGAGATCGCGCGGGCGCAGGCGCTCCTCACGCGCCTCGCGGGCGAACCGCCTCGCTTCTTCCGCGCGCCTGCCGGCTTGCGCAACCCGCTGCTCGCGCCCGTGCTCTGCCGCCTGGGCCTGCCGCTCACCAGTTGGACGCGTCGCGGTTTCGATACCGTGACGGCCGACCCGGAGCGCGTGCTGAGGCGGCTCGCCGGCGACGAGGGACGGCTACTTGCCCCCGGGGACATCCTGCTGCTGCACGACGGCCATGCCGCGCGTGATCGCCAAGGGGACCCGGTCATACTCCGGGTGCTGCCGCCCCTGCTCGCCGCGTGCCGCGCGCGCGGCCTGCGCCCGGTGAGCCTGCGCGAAGCCTTCCCCGAATCGCCCGATCCGTGCCGATGACCACATCACCCGCCGAGCCCCCCCCACGACTGGACCGCCGACTCCTCGACGCCGCGACCGAGCCCTACCGGGCGGCAGGCCGATTCGCCTATCACTTCGCGCGCGGCAAGCTCGGACGCGATCCGGCCTTCGGCGCGATCATCCACGGCGACTGGATCCCGCCGGGCAGCCGGGTGCTCGACCTCGGCTGCGGCCAGGGCCTGCTCGCCTCGCTGCTGATCGCTGCCGGCCGAGGCTGCCAGGTGCGCGGCATCGAGCTGATGCCGGCGGATGTCGAACGGGCGCGGGCGGCGCTGGGCGCTGCCGCGCAGATCGAGCTGGGCGACATCCGCGAGGCGCCGTTCGGCAACCCGGACGTCGCCGTCATCCTCGACGTGCTGCACTACATCGATCGCACGGCGCAGGAGTCGGTCCTTCGCCGGCTGCGCCAGGCGCTCGCCCCCGGCGGCCTGCTGCTGCTGCGCGTGGGCGACGCCGCGGCCGGCTGGCCGTTCCGGCTCAGCAACTGGGTGGATCGCGCGGTCTTCCTCGCGCGCGGACATGGATCGGTCAGCCTGCACTGCCGGCCGCTCGCCGACTGGAAGGCATCGCTGCAGGCGCTCGGCTTCGAGGTCGGGACGGTCGCGCTCAGCCAAGGCACCCCGTTCGCCAACGTGATGCTGATGGCCCGGGTGCCTGGCGCAGCACCGACGCGGGGTTGACCCGGAGGGCAACCACCGGACTGCTAGACTGCAACCATGGATTCGCTGCTGATCTCCGGGATGGCCGTGGCGAGCAGCCTCGGCGTCGGGCTGGACGAGACCACGCGCGCCCTTCGCGAGCAGCGCTCCGGTCTCGCCCCCTGCCGCTTCGAGACGGTGACCCTGGATACCTGGGTTGGCGAGGCTCCCGGCGTCGACGACGTCGCGATCGAGCCGCGCCTGCGCGACTTCGATTGCCGCAACAACCGGCTCGCCAGGATGGCGCTCGCCAGCGACCACTTCGAGGAGAAGGTGCGGTCGCTCGCGGCTCGCCATGGCCCCGCGCGCATCGGCGTCTTCATCGGCACCAGCACCTCCGGCATGCTGCAGACGGAGATCGCCTACCGCCATCGTGATGCCGCGGGCGCGCTGCCGTCCTGGTTCCGCTACGCCACCACCCACAACGGGTTCTCGGTGGCGGACTTCACCCGGCGGGTGCTCGGGATCGACGGGCCCGCGGTTGCGGTGTCCGCGGCCTGCGCCTCCAGCGCGAAGGTGTTCGGCAACGCCGCGCGCATGATGGCCTGCGGACTGATCGATGCCGCCATCGTCGGCGGCGTCGACAGCCTCTGCCTCACCACCCTGCACGGCTTCGACTCGCTCGAGCTGGTCTCGCCCGAGCCCTGCCGGCCGTTCGACGCCGCCCGTCGCGGCATCTCGATCGGCGAGGCGGCGGGGTTCGCGATCCTGGAGCGGCCGGGCCCGAAGGTCGACGCGGATGCGCTGATGTTCGCCGGCATCGGCGAATCCAGCGACGCGCATCACATGTCCTCGCCGCATCCGCAGGGCGCCGGAGCACGGGCCGCCATCGAGGAGGCGCTGCAGGCCGCGGGCCTGGCTCCGGGCGACATCGACTACATCAACCTGCACGGAACCGGCACGCCCAGCAACGACGCGGCGGAGGACCATGCAGTCCACGACGTCTTCGGCGACACGGTCCCGGTCAGCTCCACCAAGGGCGCCACCGGGCATACCCTGGGGGCGGCGGGGATACTCGAGGCCATCGTCGCGGCCATCGCCATCGAGCAAGGCTTCGCGCCCGGCGGGCTCAACCAGACCCGACCCGATCCCGCCCTGCGCTCGCGCTACCTGCGGCAGAACCTGCAGACCCGCATCGATCGCGCGCTCAGCAACTCCTTCGGCTTCGGCGGCGCCAACTGCGCCATTGTCCTCGCGCGCGCGGGGGCGCTCCCGTCCCGCGCCGCGGGCGCGTCGGGCCGTGAAGGGAGGCGCCACCCGTGAGCGTCGGCGCATGGGTGGACAGCGTCGCCGTCATCGGCCCGGGCCTGCCGGATTGGGCTGCGGCGCGCGCGGTGCTGCGTGGCGAGCAGGCCTGGCAGCACGCGCCCTCGGCCATCCACCTGCCGGCGACCCTGCCGCCCGCCGAGCGGCGACGCACCAGCCTCGCCGTGCGCGTCGCGCTGTCCGTGGGTCACCAAGCCATCGCGTCGGCCTCCTTCGATGGCAGCGACCTGCCGTCGGTCTTCGCCTCCTCGGGCGGTGACGGGGCCACCTGCCACCTCATCTGCGAGGCGCTCGCCCAGCAAGACCGCCGCGTGTCGCCGACCCAGTTCCACAACTCGGTCCACAACGCCCCGGCGGGCTACTGGGGCATCGCCATGCGGGCGACACCGTCCTCCACCAGCCTTTGCGGCTACGACGGCAGCCTCGCCTGCGGGCTGGTGGAGGCGCTCTCGCAGATGGCCACCTCCAACCGGCCCGTGATCCTGATCGCCTACGACGCGCCCTACCCCGAGCCCCTGCATGCCTGCAGGCCGGTGGCCGATGCGTTCGGCGTTGCCCTCGTGCTCGCGCCGGCTCGCACCCGTGGCTCGAGCGTGCGAATCGCACTGGCGATCGGCGCGGGCGAGCCGTCCGCAATGGACGATCCGCCGCTCGAGGCGATCCGCCGATCGATCCCGACCGGGCAGGCGCTGCCGCTCCTCGGCCTGATCGCGCGCGAGACGGCGGGCACCGTCGTGCTGCCCTATCTCGATCCGGTGGACGACACGCGGCCGCCGGCGCGCCTGCTGCTCGAGGTGTCGAGTTGAGCCCGCTGGACCATGCGGCCATCGCGGCCCGCATTCCCCACGCGGGTGCGATGTGCCTGCTGGAGCGGGTGCTGCGCTGGGATCCCGCGCAGCTCGAATGCCTGGGCCGTGCCGCGAGCCTCGAAGGAAGTCCGCATCCCCTGGCGCGCGGAGGCCGCCTTCCGTCGGTGGCGGCGATCGAATACGCCGCCCAGGCCATGGCGCTGCACGGTAGGCTGGTGCTCGAGCAGGCCGGCGACGGCGCGGCCGACACGCCGACGCGCGGCTTTCTTGCCGGATTGAGGGGCGTGCGCGTGCGCGGACGATGGGTGACCGCCGGCGCCACGCCGCTGCGCGTGCGGGTCGAGCGCTTCGCCGGCGACGCGCTGCAGGTGCTCTACGACTTCACCGTGGAGGCCGACGGACCGATCGCCTCCGGCCGCGCCGTCGTGGTGCTCGACGCCCGCGGGCGCGAGAAGGTCACAGGATGAGCACGCAGCGGCGCGCGCTGGTGACCGGCGCGAGCGGCGACATCGGCGCCGCCGTCGCCCACCGGCTCGCGGCCGACGGCCACCATGTCGCCTGCCATGCCGGCAGCGGGCTCGCCCGGGTGCAGGCGCTGGTGGACGCCATCGTCGCGGCTGGCGGCTCCGCCGAGCCGCTCGCCTTCGACGTCACCGACGCCGACGCCGCCGCCCGCGCCTGCGACGCGCTGCTCGCCGCCGGGCCCATCCAGATCCTGGTCAACAGCGCCGGCGTCAACGACGACGCGGTCTTCCCGGGCATGACGCGGGAGCAGTGGTCGCGGGTCATCGACGTCAATCTCAACGGCTTCTTCAACGTGACCCAGCCACTCACGATGCCGATGCTGCGCACGCGGTGGGGCCGGATCGTCAGCATTTCCTCGGTCGCCGCCCTCATGGGCAATCGCGGCCAGGTCAACTACGCGGCCGCGAAGTCGGCGCTGCATGGCGCCAGCAAGTCGCTCGCCCTCGAGCTGGCCAGTCGCGGCGTCACCGTCAACTGTGTCGCCCCGGGGATCATCGAAGGCTCGATGACCGAAGGCGTCTTCGACAAGCCCACGATCGACCGCATCGTGCCGATGAAGCGCATGGGCAGCGCCCGGGAAGTGGCCGCGCTCGTGTCGTTCCTGGCGTCGGAGGAGGCGGGCTACATCTCGGGCCAGGTCATCGCCATCGACGGCGCGATGGCGTAGGGGTCACCCGGCCAAGGGGCCGGGCCGGTCTAACCGCGCGGGCCGGCGACGAGCCCGAGCCGCCGGGCCAGGCGCCGCACCAGGTAGCCGAAGTAGAGCCGGGTGTGCATCCAGGAGAGAAGCGCGTTGTCCCGCCAGTAGTTGAAGTGCGAGACGCCGCCCTCCTCGGCCGTCAGGTAGCGTACCGGCGCATCCAGATTCACCGCGGGCACGCCGTGCCAGGCGAGCCGCACCACCGCTTCGGCATCGAAGTCGAATCGGCGCATCCACCGCTGGCCCATCATGATCTGCAGCAACGGCGCGATCGGATAGACGCGAAACCCGAACAGCGAGTCGGCGATGTGGACTTCGAAGGTCTCCTGGTTTACCCACCAGTTTGAGATGCGCCGACCCCGGACCCGCAGCGCCGGGGCGCTCGCGTCGAAGATCGGCCGGCCGAGGATCATCGCCTTCGGCGCGGCGGACGAAGCCGCCATGAAGGATGCGATCGAATCGGCCGGATGCTGCCCGTCGGCGTCCATGGTGAGGACGTGGGTGTATCCGGCCTGCGCGGCCTGCGCGATTCCGTGCAGGATGGCTCCCCCCTTGCCCCGATTGACCGGCAGCTCCATCACCCGCAGCCCGGGTTGGTAGCCGTCGAGGGCGGGGTCCAGCATGTCGTCCAGCAGCCGCGCGCTGCCATCGCTGCTGCCGTCGACCACGACCCAGACCGGCTGCCACGCTGCAAGCGCCTCCTCCACCGTCCGGCGCAGGCGCGGGCCGGTGTTGTAGCTCGGGATCAGGACCAGCCGTCGGGGATCGGGCTCCAAACCTAGCCTCCCTCCCGCGGCGCGAGCTCGCTCGCGTAGTAACGCTCCACCTCGGCCACGAGGGCGCCGGTATCGTCGCTCGGCTCGAAGCGGCGGCCAAGGCGCAGGCGGAACCGGATCGGCAGTGGCGGCCGGCGAAACAGCGGCCAACCCTTGCGCAGGTACGGCGAGTCGGTCTCGATCAGGATGGTCTGGACCGGCACGCGAGCCTTCCTGGCGATCAGGGCGAAGCCGCCCGAAAGCGGATTGACCGGCCGACGGACGGTGCGGGTCGCCTCCGGGAAAACCAGCAGTCGACCGCCGCGCCGCAGGTCCGCCACCGCGAGCCGGATCATGTTGTGCGCGCAGTCGTTCCGGATGAAGCCGGCCAGCCGGGCGCCGGCGCCAAGGAAGAGGCTTTCCCACAGCTCGGCCTTCATGATGCAGCTGACGTTGTCCAGCCGCGCGATCACCAGCATCGCGTCCAGCATGGACGGATGGTTGGGTGCGAGGATGAGCGACGGTTCGTCGCCGATCGACGCGAGATCATCGCTGTCGACCTCGACCAGGCCCAGCGCCGTGACCACGCGCAGATAGCCCTCGAAGATCCGCCGCATGGCCGCTCGGCCCAGTCGACGGCCGCGCTCCTCGGACACGAACGGCTGCACCATGGCGAAAACCGCGCAACTCCCCAGAAAGAGCGTTCCGCACAGGACAATCGCGAGCCAGAGGCGCAGCGAGCCGGAGACGGCGGCCAGCAGCGCCGCGCCGCCCGCGGACTGCCCCCCGATCCGGATCGCCTCGGGCCCACCGGTGCCGGTGCCGGTTCCGTCGCCGGTCTCCTGCGCGCGCAGCGTCATCTCAATCGCGCCGCATGACCCGGGCCGCCGACTCCGCGATGATCCAGGTGATGCCGATCCCGGCGGACACGCTGGTGCGCCGCTCCACCAGCGGCGAATCCGCGAACGTCGCGCCGTCCAGCCAGTCCGCCCGGACGAAGCCGCCGATCCAGTACTTTGGAAACCGCTTGCTCATGGTGAGAGTCAGTTGCGTGCCGCTGTAGCCGCTGCCCACATCGTAAGCCGGCCGCGCCGCGGTCGCATACTGGGGCGCCACCGAGTAGAAATAGCGGTGATGCCGGGAGGTGGCGAACATCGGCCCCACCACCACGCTGCCGTTCCAGCCGGTCATGCCGAAGACATCGCGCGCGGACAGGTCGAGCCGCGGGTGAAAGACGAAGCCGACGTCCCGCAGCGAGCTGTCCAGGGCGAAGGCGTAGCGCAGCGGCAACTCCAGCCGCAGCCGGCTGCGGCGGCCGGCCGAATCCCACAGCCGGGTGCGCAGCTGCGGCCCGATCTCCAGCGCCGGCCGCAGGTTGGGCATGCCCTCGCGCGCCGGGTTGCCGTCGCTGCGTACCGGCACCGACAGGTTGACGCTGAAGTCGAGCTCGAGCCGGCCCCGGTCCAGCAGCTCGGCGCGCAAGCCGCCCCGGTCGACACTGAGCCACGGACCGCGATACACGAGGTAGGGTAGCGGCAGCAGATAGCCGCGAGTCCTGCCAGCGCCGCGGTAATCCGGCAGGCTGAGCGCGGTGAATCCGATGCCTGCCTCCCAGACCGGTTGCGCACGCCGCTCCGACGACCCCGATCCGGAGCCGCGATCCGCGACCGGCGGCTCGCCGGCCTGACCCTGCGCCGCGTTGGCACCGAGCGTTGCGGCAACGAACGTGGCGGTCAAGGCACCCCCCCGCAGCAACCGCATCAGGCATCCGCGGCACGTGGCGCGTTCCGGACGTCGTTCCTGCGCCTGATCTGCACGTCGAGTTGCCGCCTTCCCACCTGCTCTCCAATCGATCCGTGATTCTTCGGGGTGGATGATTATAGGAAGATGGGCCGAAGCACCATCCAGCGAAGCAATACCGGGAATGGCGCCAATAGCGGCTTGCAATAGTTCGGGTTTACCAGGGCGGAGTCGGCCTGCCGGGCAGCTCAGAAGACACCCATCGCCAGGCCGGACGCCAGGGCGGCACCCAGCTCGGCGGCGGCGCCGAGCGGCTCGGCGGGCAGGTGCTTGGGCGCGAGTATCGCCTCGGCAGTCTGCGCATCGGTGTTGACGATCATCGGATCGGCGATCGCTCTCAGCCGCCAGCCGGTCACGATCCGCTCCACCTGCCGGACGGCGCCGTGGCCGTCCGAGCCGGCCGCGATGATCAGGGCATAAGGACGCGCCGCGATCCGGTCGATGACGGCGTAGTAGTTCCGGTCGAAGAACTCCTTCATGACGCCGGACAGCGAGCCGAGGTTCTCGGGGGCGACGAAGAGGTAGGCGGAAGCAGCCAGCACCTTCGCGGCCTCGGCCCTGCTCGCGTGCACGAGATCGACGCGCACCGCACCATTGTCGCCGCCATCCTGGTGCATGGATGCGCGCGCGCCGCGCGCCGCCGCCTGGGCCAGTTGCCTCGAAGCACCGGTCCGGGAATGCCATACGACGAGCAGCGATTTCTCCGTCATCGACGGCGCCGCGCGCGGGGTGTTGCCCGACTGCAAAGCATCGCGAAAATCTCTTCAATGGAAGGCATGCGCTTTGCGTACACCATACCAAAGCGTGATACGTTATACGTGTCGGGTGAAGCAATGAGTCAACTATCGGATGTCGTCGCTGCCGTCTGAACTCGAGACGACCCTGCCTGCGTCCAAGCCGTCCGGTCTCAGGGGGTCGCACTTTCACTCCGAGTTCACAGGCATGCCTCCGTGTTCAGTCGCCGACCTCTCCAGCGCGATCCAAGCAGTCCATCCCGGTCTGTCGCGCAAACACCCAACCGACTCCATTTATCGCACCGATGTCCGCGTCCGTCCGGATCGGATGGCGGTGTCGACGATCGATGCAACCATGACACGATCGGACTCTGAATTCCTTTGGGCGACTCGTCCATCCAGGAGGATTCCATGAACCTGTTCGATTCCTTCCGCGAGCGCTACGTCGCCGCCCGTGACGAAGAGATGTCGCTCCTCGACTACCTCTCGCTCTGTCGGGAAGACCCGCTGGCCTACGCCAGCGCCGCCGAGCGGATGCTCGCGGCCATCGGGGAGCCCGAGGTCATCGACACCCGGAACGATCCGCGCCTGTCGCGCCTGTTCTCCAACCGGCTGCTCCGTCGCTATCCGGCGTTCAAGGAGTTCTACGGGATGGAGGACGCCATCCAGCAGATCGTGTCCTACTTCCGGCATGCCGCGCAGGGCCTGGAGGAGCGCAAGCAGGTGCTCTACCTGCTCGGGCCGGTCGGCGGCGGCAAGTCGTCCATCGCGGAGCGGCTGAAGGCGCTGATGGAGACCTATCCCATCTACGCGCTCAAGGGTTCGCCGGTCAACGAATCGCCACTCGGACTGTTCCATCCGGAGCGGGACGGCCGGATGCTCGAGAAGGAGTACGGGATCTCGCAGCGCTATCTCTCGGGCATCGCCAGCCCCTGGGCGCTGAAGCGCCTGCAGGAGTTCGAAGGCGACCTGACCAGGTTCCGCGTGGTGCGGGTGCAGCCGTCCGTGCTCAAGCAGGTCGCCATCTCCAAGACGGAACCGGGCGACGAGAACAACCAGGACATCTCCTCGCTGGTCGGGAAGGTGGACATCCGCAAGCTCGAGACGCTGTCCCAGGACGACCCCGACGCCTACAGCTACTCCGGCGGCCTCTGCCTGGCCAACCAGGGCCTGCTGGAGTTCGTCGAGATGTTCAAGGCGCCGATCAAGATGCTGCACCCGCTGCTGACGGCCACGCAGGAAGGCAACTTCAAAGGGACGGAAGGCATCTCGGCGATACCTTTCCAGGGCGTGATCCTTGCTCACTCGAACGAATCAGAATGGCAGGCGTTCCGGAACAACCGCAACAACGAGGCGTTCCTGGACCGCATCTACATCGTGAAGGTGCCCTATTGCCTGCAGGTGTCGGAGGAGGTCAAGATCTACCGCAAGCTGCTCGCCAACAGCTCGCTCTCGAGCGCGCCTTGCGCTCCCGGCACGCTGGAGATGATGGCGCAGTTCGCGGTGCTCACCCGACTGAAGGAGCCGGAGAACTCCAGCATCTATGCCAAGCTGCGCGTCTACGACGGCGAGAACCTGAAGGACGTGGAGCCGAGCGCCCGCTCGGTCCAGGAATACCGGGACTACGCCGGCATCGACGAAGGCATGACCGGATCCTCCACCCGGTTCTCCTACAAGGTGCTCTCGGCGGTCTTCAACTACGACCAGACCGAGATCGCCGCCAACCCGGTGCACCTCATGTACGTGCTGGAGCAGCGCCTGTTGCGGGAGCAGCTTCCGGAAGAAACGATGCGGCGCTACCTGGACTTCATCAAGGGCTGGCTCTCGCCGCGCTATGCGGAGTTCATCGGCAAGGAGATCCAGACGGCGTATCTCGAGTCCTACTCGGAGTACGGCCAGAACATCTTCGACCGCTACGTCACCTTCGCGGACTACTGGATCCAGGACGAGGACTACCGGGATCCGGAGACCGGCGAGAGCTTCGACCGCGCCCAGCTCAACGCCGAGCTGGAGAAGATCGAGAAGCCGGCCGGGATCGCCAACCCGAAGGATTTCCGCAACGAGATCGTCAACTTCGTGCTGCGGGCGCGCGCCAACAACAACGGCAAGAACCCGTCGTGGACCAGCTACGAGAAGCTGCGGGAGGTGATCGAGAAGAAGATGTTCTCGAACACCGAGGAGCTGCTGCCGGTCATCTCGTTCAACGCCAAGGCGTCGGCGGAGGACAAGAACAAGCACGAGAGCTTCGTCGCGCGCATGGTGTCCAAGGGCTACACCGAGAAGCAGGTCCGCCTGCTGTGCGAATGGTACTTGCGCGTGCGCAAGTCCCAGTGACCCGGGAGGGCGGGGGCCGCACCGCCTGACGGCCCCCGGAGCGGACGGAGCACCATCATGTCCATCATCATCGACCGCCGCCTGAACGACCGCAAGAAGAGCTCGGTCAATCGCGAGCGCTTCATCCGCCGCTACAAGAGTCACATCAAGCGCGCGGTCACCGACATGGTCTCGGAGCGGTCCATCAAGGAGATGGACCGGGGCGGCGACGTGAAGATCCCCGTCAAGGACATCTCGGAGCCGACCTTCCGGCACGGCCCCGGCGGCGATCGCGAGCTGGTCCATCCGGGAAACCACAAATTCAACCCCGGCGACCGGATCAAGCGGCCGCAGGGTGGGGACGGCGACGGCAGCGGGGACCGCGGCGGCGAGGGCGAAGGCGAGGACAGCTTCACTTTCAGCCTGTCCCGCGAGGAGTTCATGGAGCTCTTCTTCGACGATCTCGAGCTGCCGCACCTCACCCGCACCGAGGTCGGCGACATCGTCGAGTACAAGCTGCAGCGCGCGGGATACACCCGCGACGGCTCGCCCACCAATCTTTCGGTGAGCCGGTCGCTGCGCAACGCGCTCGGGCGCCGCATCGCTCTTTCGGCCGGCCCGCGGCGCGAGCTGCAGGCGCTGGAAGAGGAGCTCGAGGAGCTGGAAGCGGCCGAGGCCGCCCGGCAGGCGGACGGCGTGCTGGTAGGGCTGCGTGGCCCCGACGTGCCGGCCAGCCCGCAGGTGCCGGGAATGCGGCCGACCGACGCCCGGCGCAAGGCGGAGCTGCTGGAGGCCATCGAACAGGCCCGGCAGCGGATCGCCCGGGTGCCGTTCATCGACGAGATCGACCTCAGGTACCGCCACAGGGTCCCGGTGGCCCAGCCGATCAGCCAGGCCGCGATGTTCTGCCTGATGGACGTGTCGGCGTCGATGGACGAGCGCAAGAAGGATCTCGCCAAGCGGTTCTTCACCCTGCTCTATCTCTTCCTCAGCCGCAAGTACCGGCGGGTGGAGGTTATCTTCATCCGGCACACGGAGGAAGCCGAGGAGGTCGACGAGGAGCACTTCTTCCACGACACGCGCACCGGCGGCACGGTCGTCTTCTCGGCCCTGGACCTGATGCGCCAGATCATGACGGACCGCTTCCCGGCCGGGCAATGGAACCTCTATGGCGCCCAGGCCTCGGACGGCGATGCCTTCGGCGCCGACCCGGACAAGAGCAGTGATTTCCTGGCCGAGCGCATCCTTCCGGACCTGCGGCACTTCGCCTACGTCGAGGTGCCGGATTCCGACAGCCGTCCGTCGCGGCTCGCCGCGGCGTACCGACGCATCGAGTGCGGCCACTTCGCGATGCGCCAGGTCCGCGAGCGCCGCGACATCTATCCGGTGTTCCGCGAGCTGTTCACCTCGGAAACCTGAAATATGAAACGACCCCCACGCTCGCTGCGTTCGCTGCCCCCCGAGGGGGCTGGTCAGTGGCTTCGGGCGGCCGGGCGCCACTGACTGCCAGCCACCATGACCAAGGACACCACCGTCGTACTGGGCCACCACGGGCCGGTGGACAACGCGTCGCACCGCGGCGCGCCGCTGTCCACCGGGGCCGAGTGGACCTTCGAGCTGCTCGCCAAGTACGACCGCGCCATCGGCGCGATCGCCGTGGACGAGTTCGACCTGGATTGCTACCCCAACCAGATCGAGGTGATCTCCAGCGAGCAGATGCTGGACGCCTACTCCATGGTGGGGTTGCCGATCGGCTACCCGCATTGGAGCTTCGGCAAGTCCTTCATCCACCACGAGCACGAGTACCGCACCGGCATGCGCGGGCTCGCCTACGAGATCGTCATCAACTCCAACCCCTGCATCGCCTACCTGATGGAAGAGAACACCATGCCGATGCAGGCACTGGTGATCGCCCACGCGAGCTACGGCCACAACTCGTTCTTCAAGGGCAACTATCTCTTCCGCCAGTGGACCAGCGCGGACGCGATCATCGACTACATGGTCTTCGCCCGCCAGTACGTGCGCGACTGCGAGGAGAAGCACGGGGTCGCGGCGGTGGAGGAGCTGCTGGACGCCTGCCACGCGCTGATGGACTTCGGGGTCAACCGCTACCGGCACCCGAAGCCGCTCTCGCCGGCCGACGAGCTGCGTCGCCATCGGGAGCGCCAGGAGTACTCCTGGCAGCAGTACGACGAGATCTGGAGAACCCTGCCGGCGAACCAGGCCTCCGAGACCGGCTCGCGACGCGCCGGCCGCTTCCCGGAGGAACCGCAGGAGAACCTGCTCTACTTCGTGGAGAAGCATTCGCCGCGGCTTCAGCCCTGGGAGCGGGAGCTGGTGCGGATCGTGCGCAAGGTGGCGCAGTACTTCTATCCCCAGGGCCTCACCAAGGTGATGAACGAGGGCTGGGCCACGTTCTGGCACTACACCCTGCTCAACCGCCTCTACGACCAGAGGAAGGTGGACGACGGGTTCATGATCGAGGTGCTCACCTCCCACACCAACGTGGTGACCCAGCGCGGCTACGACCAGCGCGGATACGGCGGCATCAATCCGTACGCGCTCGGCTTCGCCATGTTCAGCGACATCCGCCGCATCTGCGAGAACCCGACGCCGGAGGACCGCCACTGGTTCCCCGACATCGCCGGCAGTGATTGGCGCAAGGTCCTGGATTTCGCCATGCGCAACTACAAGGATGAATCCTTCATCGCCCAGTTCCTCTCGCCGCGGCTGATCCGCGAGTTCCACCTCTTCGCCGTGGCCGACTACGAGGACGAGGACACCCTCGGCATCGACAGCATCCACAACGACAGCGGCTACCGGCGCGTGCGGCAGTTGCTCGCGCAGCAGTACAACCGCGACTACCTGCTTCCGGACATCCAGATCGTCAACTACGACCGCGACGGCGATCGCAGCCTCCGTGTGCAGCACCGCCGGCACCGCGGCCGCCCCCTCAACGAGGACGCGAACCGGGTGCTGGGCTACCTGCAGCGCTTGTGGGGCTTTCGCGTGCGGCTGGACACGGTGGACGAGGACGGGTCCATCGTGCACTACGAGGAAGCCAAGCCTCATTAGAAGTTCCCCCCGAAGCGGCCTTCGGCCGCCTCCCCCCAGGGGGCGCCGGCTGTGGCCGGGCGAAGCCCGATCCACGCCGGCCGCTCGGTGTGTAGCAACACTTGGCCGCCACGCGCGCCGGCCGGGATCGGCGGAACCCGAAGCGGCCTTCGGCCGCCTCAAGCGCGCGCTTCGAACACCAGGTTGAACGGCGTCTGGGTGGCGCGGCGGAAGCGGCCGAAGCCGGCGCGCTCCGCGACGTCCCGCAGGCGCGACTCGCCGGCCTGGGCGCCGAGCCCGAGCCCGATCTCCTGGGAAAGCGAGCAGGGCGTGCAGATCTGGGCCGAGGCGCTGTAGTAGACCCGGCCGACCGGATTCAGGTTGTCCTCCAGCCGGTCGTTGGCGAACGGCTCGACCAGCATCCAGGTGCCGTCCGGCGCGAGCGACTCCCGGACGTGCCGCGCGGCGCCGACCGGGTCGCCCATGTCGTGCAGGCAATCGAAGAAGGCGACCAGGTCGAAGCCGTCGCCGGGATAGTCCTTCGCGGCCGCCACCTCGAAGCTGACGCGGTCGGCCACGCCGGCCTCCTGCGCCCGGCGGCGCGCCTGCTCGATCGACGGCGGATGGCTGTCGTAGCCGACGAAGCGCGACGCCGGCCAGGCCTTGGCCATGACGATGGTGGAGGCGCCGAAGCCGCAGCCGACGTCGGCCACGCGACCGCCCGCCTCGAGGCGCTGCTGCATGCCGTCGAGCGCCGGGATCCAGCTCGAGGCGAGGTTGGCGTTGTAGCCCGGCCGGAAGAAGCGCTCGGTGCCGGCGAAGAGGCTCGCATGATGCTCGTGCCAGCCGAGCCCGGTGCCGCTGCGGAAGGCTCGCTCCACCTTGTCGAGGTCGAGGTAGAGCGACCGCAGCAGGTCGAACGCGCCGAGCATGCAGGCCGGGCTGTCGTCGTCCGCGAGCGCCATCGCGGCCTCGGGGGACAGGGTGAAGGTCTCCCCGGCTGGATCGTAGTCGATGAATCCGCTCGCGGCCTGGGCGTTCAGCCACTCCTGGGTGTAGCGCAGCCGCACGCCCGTCCGGTCGGCGAGCTGCTCGGCGGTCAGCGGACCCGCGCCGGCCAGTGCCTTGTACAGGCCGAGCCGGTCCCCGAGAATCACGAGCGGGGCGCTCGCCGTCGCGCCGATCTCGCCCACGATCCGTTGCAGCAGTGCGTCGAGCTTCGCCTGGTCGATGTCCATGTGCATCTCCTGTTGGTTGCCGACCTGCCGTCGCCGGTTCCGCCCGAGCCGATCCGGCGGTGGTCGTGAATGGAAGGTCGTGAATAGAATCTAGGCCCGACCGCGCGGACCGGAAATACGCAGGCCGGCGTATCGCCGGGCCGCCACGCCTTCGGTCGGCCTTGCCGCTCCCGGGGAGAGTCCTGATGGAGTTCAGCGAAGCCGCGGTCGCGAAGCTCGTGCGCTGCCAGTACGAGCTGTCCGCGATCCGCGACCCGCGCGACCTGCGCCGTGGCATCGTGACCGCCCTGTCCCGGGCGGTGGACTGCGAGATGGCCGTCTACCTCACCGTGGATGCACGGCATCGCTGCGGCCATGTCACCCGCTGGCCGACGGAGCTTGCGGTGCCGCCGGTGTCGGGCGCGACGATCGATGCGCATCGGCGCGAGCACCCGCTGGTCGCGCACCTCGCGGTCCACCGGGCGGTGCGCGCGTGGCGCCTTGCCGACGTGCCCGGCGGCGATCGGTTCGCCTCGAGCGACCTGCACCGGACCGTCTACCAGGCGCTGCCGGCGCGATACCAGCTGGCGATGCGACTGGCCAGCCCCGACGGTGACCTGCACCTGGTGGGGCTGGGACGCAGCCACCTGGAGTTCGATCGCTGGGAACGCCGCGGCCTGGAGCTGCTGTGGCCGAGCCTGGTGGCCTGCCTGCGCGCGGCCATGCGCGCGCGGCACTATCCCGGCGCGTCACGGGCGCTGGACCGGGTGCGCGACAGCCGCGGGGTGGTCATGGTGGACGCGGATCTGCGGGTGGAGCTGTGCACCGAGCAGGCCCGCCTGTGGCTGGCCGAGTACTTCCCGCAGGAGTGGCAACGGCATGTCGCGACACTGCCGTCGCCGGTCGAGCGTTGGGTGCGCAAGCGGCTTCACACCGAGACGATCGGCCGCCGCAATCCGCAGACCGTGCGCGATCCGCTGGTGCAGTCGCGCGGCGAGCGCTTCCTCTCGATCGACCTGGTGGTCGATCACGCCAAGGGCGAGCATCTCCTCATCCTCGCGGAGGAGGCGCTCGCCTCGCCGACCGCCGCGCTGGGATCGCTCGGCCTCACGCCACGCGAGGCCGAGGTGCTGTCCTGGGTCGCGCAGGGCAAGAACAACGTGGAGATCGGCATGATCCTCGGCGTGAGCGCCCGCACCGTCCAGAAGCACCTGGAGCACGTCTTCCAGAAGATGGGCGTGGAGTCCCGCACCGCCGCCACGCTGCGCGCGTGGCAGGCGAGCCGCTACGCGCTGCTGGAAAGGTCCTGAGCTACCCCAGCGGCCGCGCGGCGCCGCTACTCGTCCCAGCACTCGATGCTGGTCTCTCGCGCGATCAGGCCGTCCGCGATCTCGGCCGTTCCCATGGCCGCGACCCGCGTGCCGTCGGGGTACTGGCAGGTCATGAAGAACGCGAGGCGGTCGTGCGTGGTGATGATCGACTCGACCCGATGCGCCATGTCGCGGCCGCAGTCCTCCTCCCACATGGCTGCCACCGCCGCTCGCCCGCGCAGCACCACCGGACGGCTCGGCGGCGCATTGCGGTTGATGAGGATGTGCTCGCAGTCTTCGCGATAGAGGGTGACCAGGAGCGCCGGATCCCGGCCCTCGATGGCGCGCGCATAGGCGCTGGCGATCCGGGCGGCCGCCGCCCGGGCCGCCTCGGTGTCCGGCCTCGTCTCCGCCTTCATGTCCATGCCGACCTCCATGACCGATGGCTCGCCGGCCACCCGGCGACGCAGCCATTGTGGGAGGGTCGGGTGGCCGCCGCAATACGCAGGCAGGCGTACCCCGTCCGGCGCCGCTTCAGGCGGGCTCCGGCTCCTCCAGCCGCATCACCTTGTCCCGCACCGCATCGACGCTCAGGCCGAGCAGCTCCCCGGCCGCGCGGTAATCCTGCGCGAGCGCCGGGTTGTCCCATCCGGCGCCCGAATGCCGGGCGATCCGCAAAGCGAGCAGGACGGTCCGCGCCTGGGGATCGCCGGCGCGGCGGTCGTTGGTGATGCGTACCAGCAGCTCCGGCAGCCGCCAGGCCTGGAGCAGCGCCTGCTCCAGGTCGCAGAGCTCGATGTTCAGCACCCGGCGCTGCGCGAGCGCGGATCCGATCGTCGGATCGTCCGCGCGCAGCCGCTTCACCGCGAGCGCGAGCAGCGGTGCATGGCACCACAGCAGCGCCTCGACGAAATCGTGCATCAACGCCGCCTCGTGGATGATCTCGGCGTCCGGATCCTTGCGGTGCACCGCGAAGGCCAGCGCGATCAGCGCCGCCCGGTGGGAACGGGCGAGCACGTCGTGCACGCCCTGCAACGCGCCCGGCCAGGACGCCAGCGTGGACTCGATCGTCGGCTGGGTGCCGAAGGCGGCGAAGAACGGCTGCACGCCCATCATCAGGATCGCCTGGGGCACCGTCTCGGAGCCGGTCAGCGCGCGGGCCGGGCGCCGCTGCGCCACGTGCGCAAGGAGCTTGACCGTCATCATCGGATCGGCCAGCACGAGCGGTGCGAGCTGGCCGGCGGTGACCTCGTCCTGGCTCGCGGCGAGCGCCGTGAGCGCGTCGGCGGTCGTCGCGAGCACCGGGATCTCGGTCCCGGAGAAGTAGGACGCCCAAGTGTGCAGCGTAGTCGGGGCGGTCGTCAGCATATCCGGAATATCGGCAGCGGCAGGGGTGTCTTTAGGCGGGTTTCCGGAACAGGGTAGGATGGAAGCCAAGTCGCGAGGTTCGGAAATGAGCAGTTTGTCGCCGTCTGTTCTCGGCATCGATGTCGTTTCGGACGTCGTCTGCCCCTGGTGCTATGTCGGCAAGCGACAGCTGGAGCAGGCGCTGGAGCGCCGGCGCGCGCGCTCCCCGGACCTGCCGCCGCCGGTCGTGCGGTGGCGACCGTTCCAGCTCAACCCGGACCTGCCGCCCGGCGGGATGCCGCGCACCACTTACCTGGAGCGCAAGTTCGGGGCGGCCGACGGCGGCGGCCGTTACGACCGCGTGCTCGCCGCGGCGCGCGCGGTGGGGCTGGAACTGCGGCTGGATGCGATTCGCGTGCAGCCCAACACGTTGAAGGCCCATGGCCTGATCGAGGTCGCCGGCGAAGCGATGGACCAGTCGGCCGCGGCGGAGGCCTGCTTCCAGGCCTACTTCCAGGAAGGCCGCGACCTCTCCGATCCTGCGGTGCTGCGCGGGATCGCCGTGGGCCTGGGCATGAGCGAGGCGCTGGCCGATACCGTCTTGGACACCGAATCCGTCACGCAGATCGTCGCCGCTGCCGATGCCGAGTTGCGCGAGTATGGCGTCACCGGCGTGCCGCTCTTCATATTCCGCAATGCGCTGGGCGAGCATCTCGCGGTAAGTGGCGCCCAGGGCGCCGATACCCTGCTCGAGGCGATGCAGCGGGTGCAGGCGGCCTGAACGGCCGCGACGTTCACTCGCTTCGCGAACCGCCCCTGCCCTGCAATCGCCGGAGGACGTCCTGCACTCCCAAGGCGGGGCTGGACAGCACCTCGACGCCGAGATCGCGCAGATGCTCGGCAGCCGACGCCATGGAGGCCTGGGCGAGCACCACGACGTCGGCGCCGAGCGGTTCGCGGCGTATCGCAACGGCCACCGCCAGGACATAGGCTTCGCGGTCGCCGCGCATGAAGTGCTGCCACGCGTCCCGCACCATGAGATGCCTGATCGAGACATCCTGCCCGAGCGCGACCGCCGATTCGCGTATGAGCTCGATCGTGGGCTGCAACGTGCTTTCGAGCGCGGCCACGACCAGGATCTCCGGACCGGACCGGACCGCCCGCTCGGCCATCGCGCGGTCGATCCGCAGCGCCTCGAAGCGACCCTGCGTGGGTGTCCGTTCCGCGGCGCCGCCGATGGTGGAGCAGGTGCATACCACCAGGGGTGCCCCGCCCGCCGCGGCGTCGACCATCGCCCTCTGGATGCGCGCCACCAGGTTGGCGTCGTCGGCGCCGACCACCTGGGCATCCGCAAGCAGGTCCTCGGCGACGACGTGGTTGGTCCGGACGTTCGGCTCCGCGGCCTTCACCAGGCGCTCGAAGGTCTCGATGTGGGCCGCGGAAGTATGTAGAAAGGTGACCTGATCTGGCACAACGCCTCCTCGAGAAGGATCCATCCGTTACCCCGAGCGATAGTACTCGGGCATCATCGCGCACCAAGGCCGTGCCGCCTGCGCTACTCCGACGACTGGAAGCCGCCGCGCCGGTAGGTGAGCACGAGCGTATCGCGCACCGCCGGAGGAGCCACCGGGTCGTCCGGATCCGACGGCGCGCTCCGCTCGCGACCGGCGGCCGAGGCGGTTGCCGGGGAGGCCTGCGCCTCGGGCTGGATCGGCGTCGTCTCGTGGATCACGTGCGCGTCGTCGAGCAGCAGCGCGCTCCACGGCTTGTCGATCACGAAGCGCATGCCGAGCGGACCATCGGCCTGGAACACGCGGGTCTCGCCGCCCCGCACGCCCGACCGGTTGACGACGATCACGGCAACGAAGTCGACCCCGTCGCGATGCGCGCCCTCCGGGGTCGGCCGTCCGAGCCCGCCGGCCGCGTCGATGCGGAACTGGTGCGCCTCGATGTACCACCGCTCGACGGGCCCCACCTCGGCGAAGAACGCGCCGAGCGAACGGAGCAGCGCCGTCCAGCGCGGGTCGGTGGCCAGCTCCTCCTCGAGCGGCGCGAACCAGCGGTCGATGCCGCCGTGCAGCGCGTTGTAGTCGGTGGATTGCCAGTGGGGGCGATGGGGCGTTCGGGTGAGCACGCCGTCGGCCACCTCGAGGATGTAGCAGCCATGCCGACGGAACCGGTAGCGTCCGCCATCGCGCAGGTACTCGTCCGGCGGCAGGCGGTCCCATTGCGGCAGCCAGTCCTGCAGACCGGCGGTTGCGACGCCGGACAGCGACGCGAGCTCCTCGGGCGCGAGCAGCGCGAAGCCCTGCTCGCGCAGCGCCTCGAGCGGCGCGTGCCCGGAGAGGGACCAGGGGTGCGGATCTTCTTCGGTGGCGGCCATCGTTCGTCCCTTGCCGAATCTTGCAGGCTGGCAGTCTCAGTATCGCGACGCATCGGGGCCCGGCGGAACCAATGACATGCGCCCGCCGTGCTGCTCGATGCGGAAATGGCGCAGCACGTTCATGCCGAGCAGGATGGTGTCCGAGCCGGGCAGCACGGCCACGGCCACCTCGGGCACCCGCAGGCCGGCCACCTCGACCATCTCCGCGCGCGCCTCGCAGCCGTCGACGGTCCCGGCCGCGGTGACATAGCGACGCGGCCGGCACGGGCCCAGGTCGAGCCGGCGGGCGAGGTCCTCCCCGATGGCCACCGTGCTGGCGCCGGTGTCCACCATGAACGCAACCTCGCGACCGTTGATCGTGCCGCTCACGTAGAAGTGGCCGTCCAAGGTTCGCTCGAGCACGGTGCCGGCCGCGCTCACGGTCTCGACCGGCCGCGGCCGGTAGCCGCGACCCGACTGGTACGGACCGAACCGGTCGAAGAGCAGGAAGAGGATGGCACCGATCACCAGGAAGAAGGTCACGCGCTTCAGCACCGAGGCGGGCGGGCCCGAACCGTCGGTCATGTGGTGGGACTCGCCTCCCGCGCCGTCACTGGAAGGCCACCTCGGCGAAGCTGCGCAGCTTGCGCGAATGCAGCCGCTCCGCGCCCTGGCTGCGCAACGCCTCGAGCGCCCGGATGCCGATCTCCAGGTGCTGGTTGACCCGCTCACGGTAGAAGCGTGTCGCCATGCCGGCCAGCTTGAGCTCGCCGTGCAATGGCTTGTCGGAGACGCAGAGCAGGGTGCCGTAGGGCACGCGGAAGCGAAAGCCGTTGGCCGCGATGGTGGCGCTCTCCATGTCCAGCGCCACGGCCCGGCTGAGGTTGAAGCGCTGGATCAGGGCAGCATGGGGCTGCAGCTCCCAGTTCCGGTTGTCGACCGATGCGACGGTACCGGTGCGCATCACGCGCTTGAGCTCGTAGCCCTCCATGCGGGTGACGTCCGCCACCGCGCCCTCGAGCGCGACCTGCACTTCCGCCAACGCCGGGACCGGCACCCAGAGCGGCAACTCGTCGTCAAGGACGTGGTCCTCGCGCACGTAGCCGTGGGCCAGCACGTAGTCCCCCAGGCGCTGCGTGTTCCGCAGCCCGGCGCAGTGGCCCAGCATGATCCAGGCGTGCGGCCGCAGCACGGCGATGTGGTCCGTGATGGTGCGGGCGTTGGACGGTCCCACGCCGATGTTGACCATGGTGATCCCGCTGCGGTCGGCACGCTGCAGGTGATACGCCGGCATCTGCGGCAGCCGCTCCGGTGGCGTGCCCTCGGCGGTCGGCGCGCCGGCCGGGTACTTGCCGCGGTGGCGCGGGTTCCAGGTGACGCTGTTGCCCGGCTCGACGAAGGCGGTGTAGTCGTCGCCCTCCTGGGGCGCCCTCTCCGCGTTGCCGAGCACGCGCTCGCGGCCGATCCGGATGAACTCGTCGATGTAGAACTGGTAGTTCGTGAAGAGGACGAAGTTCTGGAAATGGCCGGGCGAGGTACCGGTGTAGTGGCGCAGCCGGTGCAGCGAATAGTCCACGCGCGGCGCGGTGAAGAGCGCGAGCGGCTGGGTGGCATAAGGGCCCGCCGGCCCGAGGCCGTTCGCGATGGTGTCATCCATCGCCGCCAGGTCGGGCAGGTCGAAGTGATCCGACAGGTCGCGCCCGATCTGCTCGTCGAAGGACGCGTCCAGCACCAGCTCGTCCGACAACGCGAAGTGGATCGGAATCGGCTGCTGGCTGAGCCCGACCTCCAGTGCCACGCCGTGGTTCTTGACCAGCAGCCGCAGCTGCTCGGAGTAGTAGCGTCCGAAGAGATCCGGCCGGGTCACCGTGGTGGCGTATACGCCCGGCCCGGCGACGAAGCCGAATGACCGCCGGGAGTCGGACCGGGAGGCGCTTTCCGTCTTGAGGCGCACATACGGATAGAAAGCCCGCACCCGCGTTGCGCCGAGCGTGCCGCGGCCGAACTCCGCGAGGCTTGCACGCAGGGTCTCGATCGACTCCTGGTAGAGCGTCCGGATGTACCCGAGCGCCTCGATCGGCTCGGTGAACACCTTGCGGCGCGAATCGCTGGGCTGCATGCCTCGATTCTAGTGCCTGCGCGCGCGCCGCCCCATGTGAGCTCAGGGGGCTCGCACGTATCATCTGCCTCCATGTTGCGCACGCTGTCACGCGTCCTGCCGATGCTCGCTGGTCCTCACCGGCGCGGCGCGGGACGCACCGGCGCCACCGGAGCGGCACGGCTGACGGGCACGGCAGAGTGATAACGACCCACCTGCCCTACCGGCCGCCCTACCAGTGGCAGGCGATGCTGGCATTCCTCGAGGCGCGCGCCGTGCCGACGACCGAGACGGTCGTCGCCGGCGTCTATCGACGCACCCTGCGCGTGGCGGGCGGGGACGGGCGTTCGGCCACGGGGATCGTCTCGGTGCGTCATGCCGCCAGCAGGCAGGCACTCGCGGTCAAGCTCTCCCCGTCCCTCGCCGATCACGCGCCAACGGTGCTGGATCGCGTCGCCCACCTGTTCGACCTGGGCTGCGACCCGGCGGCGATGACGCCGGTGCTGGGCGAGCTCGGGCACGCCGAGCCCGGGCTGCGGCTGCCCGGCGCGGTGGACGTCTTCGAGATCGCGGTCCGCGCGGTCCTCGGCCAGCAGGTCACCATCGCCGCCGCCCGGACGCTGGCCACGCGGGTGGTGGCGAGGTTCGGCTCGCCGATCGGCGCGGCCGACCGGGACGAACCAGGCCGGAGCATTTCACGCGCGCCGGGAACCGGTACCGAACCGAGCCACCTGTTCCCCGCGGCGGCCGCGCTCGCTGCCATGCAGCCAGCCGGCCTGGTCGCAAGCCTGGGCGAGCTGGGCGTCGTGCGCGTCCGGGGCCAGGCGATCGCCGAGCTGGCGCGCCGGGTGGCCGAAGGCTCGCTGCCGCTTGCAGAGCGTCCGCGACTGTCCCCGACTCGCGACGAAGCCGAGGCAGCGGTGGCGGCGCTCTGCGCGATCCGCGGCATCGGCCCGTGGACCGCGCACTACATCGCGATGCGCGGGTTCGGCTGGGCCGACGCGTTCCCGCCGGGAGACGTGGCCGCGCTCAACGCGCTGGGCGCAACCAGGCCGGCCGAGGCGCTGGCGATGGCCGAGCGCTGGCGTCCGTGGCGCGGCTACGCCCTGATGCATCTCTGGCGGCGGGCGGCGCGGCTCCCGAAGGCACGGGCACGGTAGCCGCACCGCCGGGAACGCGAGGCCGCACGTGCGCTCACTGCATCGGCATCGAGCTCACGAGGATGCGGCCATCCGGCAGGGCGAGAAGCACCGCCTGCAACTCGTCGCGATACTCGTCGCGGGTGATGCGGCGGTAGACCACCACCTGGACCGGATCGTCCACCCCGAGCAGCTCCGGCTCGTCCACCAGCCGCCGGGTGAGCCGCCCGCCCAGCGTCACCTCGACCAGCCCGCGCCGGTCGCTCGCGGCGAGCAGCGTGAGCGTCGGCCGCGCCTCCGCGTCCTCGAGCGCACGCATCCACTCGCGGTCGCGAGGGATCCGCAGGTTCTTCGGCACCCTCAGCGTGAGGCGGGCATGCGGAAAGCCGATGTAGGACTGCGCCAGCCTGCCGGCAAGGTAGTAGGGCCGCGTGAAATCGTAGCGTCCGCTGAAGCCGTGGTGAGCGAACGCGGAGCGCGGCGCGGATGCGGCGTGCAGCAGGCCGGCGAGGCCGGCGCCGAGGCTGCGCACCACGAGCCGCCGGCGCTGGCTCGCCCTGGGAAAGACAGCGGGCGGTGAATCGGAGAGTCTGTCGGTTGCTGGCAAAATAGCGGGTCCGGTCCGGCGCGCGCCGCGCGCGGCGTCGGACGACGACACGTCGACGCGCAACGGTCGAGCATACCCGCTTGTCGACGACGCTGCGAGCAACCGGCGAGCTCGCGCCCGGTCACGGGTCTCTGGACGGTACGCCGCAAGGAACCGACATGCGCGCGAAGCGCCTCCTCTTTCTGCACGCCAACGGCTTTCCGGCCGGAGTCTATCGGCGATTCCTCGAGCGCCTTGCTACCGCGATCGAGGTGCTGCCGTTCGCGGTGCTGGAGACGGAGGCGGCGACGCCCGCCGCGCTGCGCTGGCGGCGCATGCGCGAGCAGGTGGAGGAGCGCCTGCTCGCGCTGGACGCCGAGGGGCCGGGCACCGCCCTGGTCGGTCACTCCATGGGCGGGTATCTGGCCCTGATGGCCGCGGCCCGCGCCCTGCCCACGCGGCATCCGATCGTCCTGGTGGACTCGCCGATCCTCGGTCCCGGCCGCAGCGCGCTGCTCAGCTTCGTGCAGCGCACCGGTCTGATCGCGAAGCTCGGGCCTGCGCGCGTGGCCGCACGGCGCCGCTACACCTGGCAGGATCGCGCCGAAGCGCGGGAGTTCTTCGGGAGCAAGCCTTTCGTCAAGCGCTGGGCGCCCGGGGTGCTGGACGACTTCATCGAGCACGGCCTGCGCGACCTGCCGCCCGCGCCCGGCAAGGGTACGGGCGGCACCACGCTGCGCATCCCTCGCGAGGAAGAGCGCGACATCTATGCGGGCCTGCCGCATCGCGAGGCGAAACGCGCGCTGCACCGGCTGCGCGCGGCAGGCAATCCGGTCGGAATGGTCGCCGGCAAGGCGTCCGAGGAGATGCGCATGGTCGGCTGGGAGCACAACCGCCGCCTCTTCGGCGATCGCTTCATCGCGCTCGATGGCGGACACCTGTTGCCGCTCGAAGCGCCGGAGGAATGCGCGCTGGCGGTGCTGGCCTTGCTGGACCGCCATCCGGCGAGCGGGCAGAATCCATGACGGTGGCACGACGAGGAGACTGATGGAGAAGACGCAAGCACCGGACGCGGCCGCCCCGCTCTGGCGCCCGACGCAGGAGCGCATCGAACGCGCGCCGATCACGCGCTTTCGAAGCTGGCTGGCGCAACACCGCGGCCTGGTGTTCGACGACTATGAATCGCTGTGGCGCTGGTCGGTTTCGGACCTGGAGGCGTTCTGGCTGGCAATCGCGGACTTCGCCGAAGTACGCTTTCACTCGCCGCCGGGGCGGATTCTCTCGCAACGCCGGATGCCCGGGGCACGCTGGTTCGAAGGCGCCACGCTCAACTACGCGGAGCACCTGCTGCGGCGCGCCGGCGCGGCCGACGCCGCCACGCGTCCCGCGATCGTCTTCCGCAACGAGGCGGGCGAGCGGCGGGAGGTCGCCTGGAGGACCCTCGCCCACGAAGCCGGATCGATCGCCCGGAGCCTGCGTTCACTCGGCGTGGTGCCCGGCGACCGCGTGGTCGCCTACATGCCCAACATTCCGGAGACCGTCTCCGCGTTTCTCGGCGCCTGCTCGGTGGGCGCGGTGTGGTCGAGCTGCGCCCCCGACCTCGGGCCGACCAGCGTCATCGACCGCTTCCGGCAGATCACGCCGAAGGTGATGTTCGCGGTGGACGGCTACCGCTATGGCGGCAAGCCCTTCGACCGGCACGGCGTGCTCGCCGAGCTGATCGAGCGGCTGCCCTCGCTCGAGGCAGTGATCTTCGTTCCCTACCTGGACCCCGGCGCGACGCTCATGCCTGCACGATCGATGCCGGTGCTCGCCTGGCGCGACGCCATCGCCGACCCCGGGCCGCCGGCATTCGAGACGGTGCCATTCGAGCATCCCCTGCGGATCGTGTACTCGTCGGGGACGACCGGCATGCCGAAGCCGATCGTCCATGGGCACGGCGGCGCGCTGCTGATGGGTGTCGTGGACCTGGCGATGCAGCTCGGCATCGACGCCGACGACCGCATGATGTGGTATTCCTCCACGAGCTGGATCATGTGGAATCTCTGGGTCTCGGCGCTCGCCGGCGGCGCGACGCTCGTGCACTACGACGGGAGTCCGGGGCACCCGGACCTCTCGCCACTCTGGCGGATGGCTTCCGAGGAGCGCGCCAGCTTCTTCGGCACCAGCCCGGCCTTCATCGGCCAGTGCATGAAGGCCGGCTACGTCCCCAGGAACGCCTTCGACCTGCAGTCGCTGCGCACCGTCGGATCGACCGGATCGCCGCTGACCGACGAGGCCTACCGCTGGGTCTATCGCAACGTGAAGCAGGACCTGCTGCTCGCCTCGATCTCCGGCGGCACCGATCCGGGCGCCGCGTTCCTCACGTCCTGCCCCATCCTGCCGGTCTACGCCGGCGAGATGCAGTGCCGCACGCTCGGCGCCGCCATCGCCTCCTTCGACGAGGAGGGCAAGCCGCAGATCGGACAGGTGGGCGAGCTCGTCTGTACCGAGCCGATGCCCTGCATGCCTCTCTACTTCTGGGGCGACGAGGACGGCAGCCGCTACCACGGCAGTTATTTCGAGACCTGGCCGGGCGTCTGGCAGCACGGCGACTGGCTGGAGCTGATCGAGCGGCCCGAATCGGTGACCGCCCGCATCTACGGCCGCAGCGATTCCACCATCAACCGGCACGGCATCCGCATGGGCACGAGCGAGCTCTACCGGGTGGTGGAGGACTTCGACGAGATCGTGGACGCGGTCGCGATCGACCTGGAGTACCTTGGCCGCCCGTCGTTCCTCGCCCTGTTCGTGGTGCTGGCCGGACCGGCCGGCGCAGCGGCCGCTCCCTCCGGCGCCGCGGCGGCTCGCGGCGAGACCGGCGTCGACGACGGGCTGCGCCGGCGCCTGGCCGAGGCGATCCGCAACCGTCTCTCGCCGCGCCACGTCCCCGACGAGGTCTATGCCATCCCCGAGGTGCCGCGCACGCTCACGGGGAAGAAGCTGGAAGTGCCGATCAAGCGCATTCTCCTCGGTCATCCGGTGGAGAAGGCGGTCAACCGCGACTCGATGTCCAATCCCGGCGTGATCCAATGGTTCCTGGATTTCGCTGCGGCCAGGCCCGCACGTTGACGCCCGGCTCGAAGAAGCCTGCTATCCCGGGCCGCCCATGCTGCCTCTCGGATCCCGACCTGATACGATAACCATTCTCGTTTCACAACCGGATCCGGCGGCACCGAGCCGCCCCAGGGAACAGGAGCCTTCACGTGTACAACGCATCGGTGCCACGCGCCTTGGCGCGCCGTCGTACTTCGCTCGCCGCGGCTCTGGTGGCCGCGGTCGGACTCTCGGGCCACGCCACCCATGCCACCGCGCAGGAGAAAGTGCTCAACGTCTATTCCGCGCGTCACTACCAGACCGACGAGCAGCTCTACGGCGGCTTCACCAAGCTGACCGGGGTCAGGATCAACCGGATCGAGATGGGCGACCAGCCGTTGCTGGAGCGGCTCAAGGCCGAGGGCGACCGCAGCCCCGCCGACGTGGTCCTGCTGGTCGACGCCACCCGCCTCACCAACGCGCAGCGCGACGGCCTGTTCCAGCCGGTGGACTCCAAGGTGCTGGCCGAAAGGATCCCGGCGCACTTCCGCGCCAGCGACAACAGCTGGTTCGGCTTCTCCAGCCGCGCTCGCGTGATCGTCTACAACAAGGAGAAGGTCGAGCCCGGGAACGTGGCCACCTATGAGTCGCTCGCGGACCCGAAGAACAAGGGCAAGGTCTGCACGCGCTCCGGCAGCCACCCCTACAACCTGTCGCTGTTCGGCTCGATGATCGTGCGCCACGGCATCGAGAAGACCGAGCAGCTGCTCTCCGGCTACGTCGCCAACATGGCCCGTGCCCCCAAGGGCGGCGACACCGACCAGATCCGCGCGGTCGCGAGCGGCGAATGCCAGGTCGCGCTGACCAACAGCTACTATTGGGTGCGCCTGCTTCGCTCGGACAAGCCGGAGGACAAGGAAGTGGTCTCCAAGGTCGCGATGGTGTGGCCCAACCAGGATGGCGCCGGCGCGCACATGAACCTCGCCGGCGGGGCGGTCGCGCGGCATGCGCCCCACAAGGAGACGGCGGTCAGGTTCCTGGAGTACCTCGCCACCGACGACGCGCAGCGCTACTTCGCCAATGGCAACAACGAGTGGCCGGTGGTCAGGAACGTGGACGCCGGCAATGAAACCCTCGCATCGCTCGGCTCCTTCAAGGCCGATACGATGCCCACAGACCAGATGGCCGCCCGGGCCGCGGATGCCCAGAAGCTGCTCGACAAGGTCGGCTACAAGTAGCGCCGCGCCCCCGGCGGGGCGGGCCGCTGACTATCGCCCGGGGACGCTGGTCGCCTTGGTGGGTCCGCTGCCGCCGGGGACTGCCGGGAACGTGACCACGTGCTCGGTGTCGAGGCGGATGCCGATGGACTCGCCGACGCCATGGTCGTGATGGCTCGGCACCAGCGCGAAGATCTCCTGCCCCGACGGCAGGCGCAGCGTGTACAGGTACTCTGCGCCGCGAAACGCCTTGCGCACCACCCGGGCGAGGATCGCGGAAGCATCGTCATGGATGACGTCGTCCGGGCGCAGCAGCACGTCGACCGTCCGCGGCTCGGCGTGCCGATGGCCGCACCGGTCCGGCGGGGTGATGAAACCGAGCTCGGTTTCCACGTGGCTGTGGTCGCCATCGAGGCTGTCCACCTGCCGGCCGGAGATGAACACACCCTCCCCGATGAAGTCGGCGACATAGCGGGTGCCGGGCCGGTGGTAGAGGTTGTAGGGCGTGTCCCACTGCTCGATCCGGCCGCGTCTCATCACGCCGATGGTGTCGCTCATCGCGAACGCCTCGCGCTGGTCGTGGGTGACCAGGATCGCCGTGGTGCCGGTCGCCTCGAGAATGCGCCTCACCTCCAGCGACAGGCGCTCGCGCAGCTCGGCGTCCAGGCTGGAGAACGGTTCGTCCAGGAGCAGCAGCTCCGGCTGCGGCGCCAGCGCCCGCGCCAGCGCCACGCGCTGCTGCTGGCCGCCGGACAGCTCGTGGGGATAGTGCGCGGCCTCGGCCTGCAGGCCGGTCAGCTCGAGCATGCGCGCCACGCGGTCGCGCCGCGTGTCCGCCTTCAGCCGGTCGATGCCGAAGCCGATGTTGGCAGCCACCGTCAGGTGTGGGAACAACGCGAAGTCCTGGAAGACCATGCCGATGTTGCGGGCCTCCGGGGGGAGGCTGCCCTTCGCGGTGGCAAGCCGGCGCCCGGCCAGCTCGATCACGCCGGCCCGCGGCGCCAGGAAGCCGGCGAGCGCCCGCAGCACGGTCGTCTTGCCGCAGCCGGAGGCTCCGAGCAGGCAGCCGATCTCCCCGCGGGCAAGCGTGATGGAGACATCCTCCACCGTCGCCGCGGCGGCGCCCGGGTAGGCCACGCAAAGGTGGTCCACCCGCAGGTGGGCCGGGATGTGGGCACCGTTGCCGCCTTCCGGCGGCCGTGCAAGGCTCATGGCTGATTCCGAATCCATGACGTCAAATGTAATCCAGGCGACGACGCTGGACGCGACGCCGCCTGGGCAAGCCTCCTCCTGGGCGATGATCGGTCCGCGCTCGCCGCGCAGCGCGGGCGGCGTGGTGCTCGCCATCGGCGTGCTGCTGCTGGTGCCCCTGGTGGCGCTGGTGGTGACCGCGCTCGTCACCTTCGAGGCCGACGTGCTCGCGCACCTGGCCCGCACCGTGCTGCTGGAGACGATCGAGGTGACCGCGCTGCTCGCCGCTGGCACGCTCGCGGGCAGCGTCGCGCTCGGGGTGGCGTGCGCCTGGTGCATCGAGCGCTACGACTTCCCCTGGCGCCGAACGCTCGCTTGGATGCTGGTGCTGCCCCTGGCGATGCCCACCTACGTCATCGCCTACGCCTACACCGACCTGCTGCAATACAGCGGCCCGGTCCAGCGCTGGATGCGCGTCTCGCTCGGCTTCGAGGGACGCCTGCCTGACATCCGATCGATCGCCGGCGCTGTCGTGCTGTTCTCCTTCGTGCTCTACCCGTACGTCTACCTGATCACCCGCACCGCGATCGCGGAGGTGTCCGGATCGGCCGTGGAATCGGCCCGCCTGCTCGGCCAGTCGCGCTGGAAGGTGTTCTTCCGGGTGGTGCGACCGCTGATCATGCCGTCGATCGTCGCCGGCGCCATGCTGGTGCTGATGGAGACCCTGGCCGACGTCGGCGCCACCTACTACTTCGGGCTCACCACGTTCTCCGCGGGCATCTACAAGGCCTGGTTCGCCCTCGGCAGCCGCAGCGCGGCCCTGGTACTGGCCGTGGTGCTCCTCGCGGCGGTCGCGGTGGTGCACCTGGTCGAGCGGCATGCGCGCGGCCGCGCGATGCAGGTGACCTCCCGCACGCCGCGGCCCTGGCCGCCGGAGCGGGTGCCCGGATGGCGCGGCTGGCTGCTCGGCGCCGGATTGTCGATCCCGGTGCTGGCGGGATTCGCGATCCCGACCGGAGGGCTGCTCTGGCTGCTCGCCCGCGAGCCCGAGATGACACCGACGCTGGATCGCTTCTGGGCCTGGGCGGCGAACAGCTTCATCGCCGGTCTCTTCGGGGCGACGCTCACCCTGGCCGTGGCGATCGGGTTCGTCTACGCCGCCCGCTTCGGCGAACGCCTGCAGGGACGGCTGGTGACCGCCACGGCGACCGGCCTGCGCTTCGGCTACGCGGTGCCCGGCGCCGTGGTTGCGCTCGCGATCCTCTGGCCGATGGCGGCGGTGGACCAGGCCGTCACGCGGGCGCTCGACCTCGCCACGCCGGTGCTGACCGGCACGATCGTCGGCGTGCTCTACGCCTACATGCTGCGGTTCTTCGCGGTGGCCTATGGCGGCATCGAGGCCAGCATGCAGCGGATCACGCCGAACCTGGATGCCGCCGCCCGCACCCTCGGCGCGGGACGCCTGGCCGTGTTCCGTCGCGTGCACGTTCCCCTGCTCGGCAGGGCCGCGATGGTCGCGTGGATGCTGGTGCTCATCGACGTGATGAAGGAGCTGCCCGCGACGCTGATGCTGCGTCCGTTCAACTTCGACACGCTCGCCGTGATCACGCTGCATCTTTCACAGGACGAGCGGCTCGCGGAAGCGGCGCTGCCGTCGCTCGCGATCGTGGCGATCGGGATCATCCCGGTGGTCCTGATCTCCCGCGTGATGTTCAGGGCGCCCCCCGAAGCGACCGCCCCCTAGAGAGCCCGGGCCGCAGGAGTGGTCTCCTAGCGCCCGCGTTGCATCGCCTCGGCGATCTCCTCCAGGGCATCATCCGACAGCAGCCGCTCCGCCATCGGCAGGAGCTCGCCGTCCTCCTGCTCCAGGTGCGCCTGGCACAACGCGACGAAGGCCTCCAACGTGCCGGGCTGCGGCAGCGCGGTCTGGCCGGCTTCCACTGCCTGCAGCCACTGGTCGAGCCGGAGCCAGCGCGATTCGATCTCGCGGTGCTCTTCGGCGCGGGCATCCACCATCTGCCGGATGCAGACGGCATCCGAGCCGGCCATCGACTCGAGGAGCGCCGGAAAGAGCGCGCGCTCCTCGTCCCGATGCAGTCGCGCCGTGGCGAGGTCGAACTCGCGCCGCAGCTCGGCGGCCAGGGTCCGCGCCGCATGGTCCGCGCCGCCGCCGGCGACCATCGCATGCAGCCGGGTCAGCGAGGCGCAGTGGCGCAGCAGGCGGCCATGGACTTCGGCGAGGGCAAGCAGGGGGGCGTCGGTGGCCATCGGATCTCCTCTCGGGCTCAGCGAGCGTTGCGCAGGCGGGGCACCGGGGCCATCCGCAGCCGCGCGGCCTCGGGCAGGTCCGAGCCGAGCAGCGGGCGCAGGTAGTTGCGGAATGCGTCGGTCACGTCGACGCCCGACGGGGCGATGAACGCGTCGTCCATCCGCCGGGTACGGCCGGCGATGTCGGCGAGCGCTGCCAGGCGGTAGTCCACCGCGTAGTCGCCCACCCGCCGGATGGTCACCGAGCCGTCGGCGCCGCCTTGCATGGCGAGCTGGACGGCCTTCTCGCCCGCCTCGCGCGCCTCTCGGCGGTCCACGTCCGAGACGCAGCCGACGAACGAGCGCTGCAGGTAGCCGAAGGTGTCTCCGCGCACGCGCTTGATGCCGAGGTCAGCCTTGATCCGGTCGCACAGCACGTCCGCGAGCGCGCCGCTGCCGGAGAGCTGGACATTGCCGTGCGGGTCCTTCTCGGCCGCGCCGTGCGATCCGCCCGCGCCCTCCCCGATCAATCGGCCGTCCTTGTCGTGGACGCCTTCGGAGACCGCCACCACGCAGCGGCCCAGGCGCTGGTGAACCTCCTTCACCTCGGACAGGAACCGCGCCATGTCGAAGGCGCGTTCGGGCAGGTAGACGAGGTGCGGCCCGTCGTCGGGATACCGCCGCGCGAGCGCCGCTGCCGCCGTCAGGAAGCCTGCATTGCGCCCCATCACCACCGCCACGTAGACCCCGGGCAACGCCGCGTTGTCCAGGTTGGCGCCGGCGAAGGCCTGCACGACGAAGCGCGCCGCCGACGGATAGCCCGGCGTGTGATCGTTGTCCACCAGGTCGTTGTCGATCGTCTTGGGAATGTGGATGCAGCGCAGCCCGTAGCCCACCTTCGCCGCCTGCTCGCTCACGATCCGGACGGTGTCGGCGGAGTCGTTGCCGCCGATGTAGAAGAAGCGGGTGATGCCATGGGCCTTCAGCACCGCGAAGATCTCGCGGCAGTAGGCCTCGTCCGGCTTGTCCCGGGTGGACCCGAGCGCCGCCGAAGGCGCGAGCGCCACCCGCTCCAGGTTCTGGACGGTCTCCTGGGCGAGGTCGCACAGGTCCTCGTCGACGATGCCGCGCACACCGTGGCGCGCGCCGTAGATCCGTTCGATCCCGGCGTGAAAGCGCGCCTGAAGCACGACGCCCACCAGCGACTGGTTGATGACGGCGGTGGGCCCGCCACCCTGCGCGATGAGGATCCGGTCCGAAGACGCCATGGGTTCCTCCGTTGGGCCCTGAAGACGTCATTGTGCGCCGATCGGCGTTGCCCTGCGCGGGCGGGGGCCCCCAAAACATGGACTTCCCGCCGGCGAGCGCCGGCGAGCAAATAATGAGCCGAGGCCGAAACCGGCCTCCGCGAAGGCGGGCACGTCCCTCGCCGGAGCGCCGACCCGTCTGGAGAGGAGCATGAAACTGCAAGGTTCCTGTCATTGCCGCGCGGTGCGGTTCAGCGTCGAATCCGGCGAGCCCTGTCCGTTCATGCGGTGCTACTGCTCCATCTGTCGCAAGACTGCGGGGGGCGGCGGCTACGCGGTCAACCTGGGTGCGCGCCACGAGACCCTGGAGGTCCAGGGTCGCGAGCACCTGTCGGTGTATCGCGCCCGCATGGAGGACGGCAGCACCAGCAGCGGCCAGCGCCACTTCTGCAGCCGATGCGGCAGCGCGCTGTGGCTCTACGATCCGACCTGGCCGGACCTGGTCCATCCCCACGCGAGCGCGATCGACACGCCGCTGCCCCTGCCGCCGGAGCGGGTCCATATCATGCTGGGCTCGATGGCCGGCTGGGTGCAGCCGGATATCCGCGATGGCGACGAGCGCTTCGACGCCTATCCCCGCGAATCGCTGGCGGCCTGGCATCGGCGCCACGGCATGTAGGCCGGCTCCGTGCCCTTCGTTCTTCCGCTCGTCGCCCCCACTCCACAGAGGCCACCCCGACCGTGAACATCCTCCTCCTGCACAATCCGACCGCCGGCGACGACCGGCCTTCCGAGCGCGAGCTGGTCGAGCTCCTGCGCGACGCCCGCCACGACGTCTCCCGCGTCGCCACGGACGACCCGCAACTCGCGCACCGCATGGTCGAGAAGGTGGACCTCCTGCTCATCGCGGGCGGCGACGGGACGGTGGCGACGGTGCTGGAGAAGGTCGAAGGCGGCTCCGCTCCGATCGGGATCCTTCCGCTCGGCACCGCCAACAACCTCGCGCGCACCTTCGGCATCGAGGGCGATATCGAGGAGCTGATCGAGGGCCTTGCCGACGGCGAGCTCGCGCCGGTCGATTTCGGCATCGCCGACGGGCCCTGGGGCCGGACCCGATTCTTCGAGTCGGCCGGATTCGGCGCGCTCGCCGAGGGACTCGGCCCGGTCAATGCCGCGCGGGTGCCGAGCGCCGAGAAGATCCCGAGCGGCCGCCGCGCGCTTCGCGAGACCTTCGGCCGGATGGAGCCGGTTCGGCTGCAGGTCACGATCGACGGGGAGCGCCAGGACGAGCGCCTGCTGATGCTCGAGCTGGCCCGGGTCGATACCCTCGGTCCGCGGCTGTGTCTCGCCCCGGGCGCGACGCCTGGCGATGGCACGATCCACGTGGTGACGCTCGCGCCCGAGGCCCGCGAGGACATGCTCCGATGGCTCGAGGATCCGGACGGCCAGGCCGAGGCGCCGGTTCGGGTGCGGCGCGCCCGCCAGGTCGAGGTCGCCTGGGTGGACACCGCCTCGCATCTCGACGACAACTTCTTCGAGCGGCCGGAGCAGCCCTGCCGCATGAAGGCGAGCATCGAGCTCGCGGCAGTGCGGATCCTCCGTCCGGCGCGCCGGATCGGGGGAAGCAAGCGATGAGCACGCGCACCTCGTCGTCCGGGCCGGCCGCCGAGCCGTTCGGACCGCTCGCCGGCGAAGCGACGCCCGGCGCCGGGACAGCGGCTGCCGGAGCCGAGCCCGACTGGGAGGACGTGGAGCTGCTCGCGATCGAGCTGGCCACCCTCGCCGGCGCGGAGATCGTGACCGCGCTCAATCGGACCTTCACCGTCAGCTACAAGGGCAAGCCGGGCACCTTCCGGGATCCGGTCTCGGAGATCGACCGCAAGATCGAGATGCTCATACGCGCCCGGGTGTCGGAACGGTTCCCGGACCACGACGTGCTCGGCGAGGAGTTCACCGAGCGGCCAGGCGCCGGGAGCGAGATCGTCTGGGCGGTCGACCCGGTGGATGGCACCACCAACTTCGTGAACGGCTTCCCGCTCTTCAGCGCCTCGCTTGCGGTGCTTCATCGCGGCGACCCTGTCGTGGGTGCGCTGTGGTGCTCCACCTCGCATGTCCTGCGGCCCGGGGTCTATCACGCCCGCGCCGGGGGAGCGCTGCGCTTCGATTCGCAGCCGTACGTGCGCGTGCCGAATCCGATGGTGCACCGTCGCCTGGGCGGCCACCCCGAGGCCCCGGTGCGCGGCATGCCCTGGGACGCGCGCAAGACCGGCTCCGCCGCGATCGAATGCGCGTTCGTCGCCGCCGGCCTGCTGCAGGTGGCTAGCTTCTCGCAGCCGAATATCTGGGACGTCGCCGGCGGCATCGTGCTCGCGCGGGCAGCCGCCCGTGACGTCTACGTGCGGGAAGACCGGCGCTGGAAGCCGTTCACCAGCTTCGCCCGCGTCGAGGACGGCACGCAGGTGATGCGGGATTGGCGCCGACCGTTGATACTGGGGGAACCCGACGCCGTCGCGCGAGCCCGCGCGGCGCAGGATTCCTGATTCAGCCATGGAGCATCCCACATGAAGCATCCCGAGGACTCGCAGGTCGCGCAGGAGACACTCGCGCTGTACGAACGCCTGAAGCGCGGCGAGGGCCGCCAGGAAGTGAACGAAGGCAACGTCGCCACCCTGATGAAGCTGGCGGCACGGGACGGCCACACGGTGCTGCAGGAAGAGCTGCGGGAATGGAAGGCGAACTAGGGTGGGCCAGGCAGCGCCTGCGGAGCCCGGTATGACGGCAAGCCATGACAGATTGCGCCGCATCCTGGCCGGCGAGCGCTGCGTCACCGCGGCATCGGTCTTCGACCCGGTCTCCGCGCGCATCGCCGACCACATCGGCTTCGAAGTCGGCGTGATGGGCGGCTCGGTCGCGTCGTTCGCGGTGCTGGGAGACCCCGACCTCGTGCTGATCACGCTCTCCGAGCTCGCCGAGCAGACCCGGCGGGTCTGCCGCGCCGGGCGGCTCTGCGTCGTCGTCGACGCCGACCACGGCTACGGCAACGCGCTCAACGTGATGCGCACCGTGCAGGAGCTGCAGGCGGCCGGCGCGGCCGCGATCACCATCGAGGACACGATGCTGCCGCGGGGATACGGGGTTGCCGGCCGCGCGCCCGCCCTGGTGAGCCTCGAGGAAGGGCTGGGCAAGATGAAGGCCGCGCTCGATGCGCGCGCCGGGGCCGGCGAGGATCGCGGCCCGCTGATTCTCGCCCGGACCAGCGCGGCCGGCATCGCCGGGGTGGACGATGCGATCCGGCGACTGCGCGCCTACGATGCGACCGGCGTGGATGGGCTCTTCGTCGCGGGACTGCGCACGAGGGCGGAGCTCGACCGCATCGCGGACGCCGTGACGCTGCCGCTGGTGCTGGGCGGCTGCCACGAGAACCTCGCGGACCGCGACTACCTCGCGAGCCGCGGCGTGCGGCTCTGGCTGGGCGGGCACCAGGCGTTCGCCGCGGCGGTGCAGGCGATCCACGCCACCCTCGGCGACGTCCACGCCGGCGCCGCGCCGAGCCAGCTGCGCGACCTGGCCCCGGGCGAACTGATGATGGCGATCACGCGGACGGGGTACTTCGAGCGCAAGGCGCGCAAGTACCTCGAGGGCGAGGACGAATGACCGGCCGCTTGCCGGTCCCGTCCGCGGTTCAGCTCAGCGAAGTACGAGAGGCGAGGCCACCATGCTCGTCGTGCACGAAGATGCGTCCCAGCTTGCGCACGATCACGGTGGAATCGGTATAGCCCTTCAGCCCGTCGCCGGGATAGTGCCCGGCGAAGATCTGGGCCGTGTTCCTGCCTTTCTCGTCATACACGAAAACGATGTGATGCCGCTCGACGGCACGACTGATCGACATGATGCAACCCGTTCGACTACGCGATCCAAGCGCATGACCGCATCTTCATTTTAAGACTCGCGGGGGCGATGCGATCGCCTTGCCGACGGATGTTGCGTTTTGCACCAGCAACGGCGCCGGGCGCAACATGGACGGACATGTCGAAACGTTCGCCTACCACGCGCCCGGCGGGGTCGCGATCGCAGCCGACCCGGATGGCGTTAGGATGACGCTTGCGCCACCAGGGTCATTGCGGATCGGCGAGTCGCCCGGTCGGTGGCTGCAGCCTGCGGCAAGGGGGAACATCATGAGCACCAACCACCCGGTCGATCCCAACGACATGACCCCCGGGGACGAGTCGCTGGTCGACGGAGCCGGACTCTCCGAATCGGTGTGTCCCGAATGCGAGGGGCATGGCGTGTTGAAGGACCGGACCGAGTGCACCAACTGCGGCGGCACCGGGCGAATCGCCAACGCCACCGGAGGCGCCTGAATCGCGTCCGTGCGCATCGCCGTCCGCTACACCCTGCTGGGACTGCTCGTCTTCGTCCTCGTCGCCTGCGCGGCGATGGGCCTCTATGCCCATGCCAACCGCTTCGTCGCGCCGCAGGCCAGGCATCCGCCGGCCCCGCTCGCCGAGGTGGCGCCGGCGCCCGACGACCTGCAATGGCATGCCTATGGCGGCGACGACGGGCAGACGCGTCACGCTGGCATCCGGCAGATCGACCGCGGCAACGTCGGCCACCTGCGCGAGGCCTGGACCTACCGGACCGGCGAGCTGGCACGGCGCGACCGCTGGGGGCGCGAAGGCAAGTTCCAGGCCACGCCCATCATCGCCGGCGGCAGCCTGGTGTTGTGCACGCCGTTCGGCCGGGTGATCGCGCTCGATCCGGCCACCGGCGCGCAACGCTGGGTGCATGATCCGCAGATCCGCTTCGAGCGGCGGCCCGACGAGCGCTTCAACTGCCGCGGGCTGGCGCGCTGGGTGGCCGCGGCACCGGTCGAGGCCGGGAGCTGCAACGAGCGGCTGATCCTGGCGACCACGGACCGGCGCATCGTCGCGCTCGACGCGGCGAGCGGCGAGCCCTGTGCCGGCTTCGGCCGTGGCGGCGAGGTTCAGGTGCCGCTCGACCGCGCCGACGTCCGCGAAGGCGAGCTCCAGTTCGCTGCCGCCCCGGCGGTGATCGGCGACACGATCGTCGTCGGCTCGGCAAGCGGCGACAACGGCCGGATCGACGCGCCCTCCGGCGCCGTGAGGGCGTTCGATGCGCGCACCGGCGCGCAGCGCTGGTCCTTCGACCCGATACCGCGGACCCATGATCCGGTAGCCTCTCCTACCTGGCACGGGGACAGCGCGGCGCGCACCGGACAGGCCAACGTGTGGGGATCGATCACCGTGGACGCGGCGCGCGACCTCGTCTTCGTGCCGACCTCCAGCCCCAGCCCGGACTACTACGGCGGGTTGCGCAAGGGCGCCAACCTGTACGCGAACAGCATGGTGGCGCTTCGGGCGAGCACGGGCGAACGGGTCTGGCACTTCCAGACCGTGCACCACGACCTGTGGGACTACGACCTGCCGGCGGGCCCGACCCTGCTCGACATCCGCCCCGCCGACGCGCCGCCCGGCGCCGCCGCGGTCCCGGCGCTCGCCTTCGCCACCAAGTCCGGCTTCCTCTACCTGCTGCACCGGGAGACCGGTGAGCCGCTTGCCGAGGTCGAGGAGCGGCCGGTGCCGCCCAGCGACGTGCCCGGCGAATGGACTTCGCCGACGCAACCCTGGTCGGTGGGGCTGCCGGCGATCACGCCGCAAGCTCTCGATGTCGCCGATCCGTTCGGGCTCCTGGTGTTCGACCGACGGGCCTGCGCAGAGGCGATGTCCGCGGCGCGCTACGAGGGCCTCTTCACGCCGCCCACGACCGGTCACGGCACGCTCGTCTATCCGATGGGTGCCGGCGGCGCGAACTGGGGCGGCCTCGCCCTGGATCCGGCGCGCAACCGCGTCTTCGTGAACACCAACAACGCGGTCCAGCATGTCACCCTGCTCGCGAGCGAGGAGGCGGAGCGGCGCCGTCGCACGGAGCGTGACCGCGAGGTCGCGCTCATGCGCGGCGCGCCCTTCGGCATGATGCGGGCGCCGCTCCTGTCGCCGATCGGCCTGCCATGCAACCAGCCGCCATGGGGCCAGCTCTCGGCAGTGGACCTGGCCACCGGCCGGATCGCCTGGCAGGTGCCGCTCGGCAACACCCGCAAGCTCGCACCGCTGGGGATCGCGCTGCCGCTCGGTACCCCGAACTTCGGCGGGCCCATCGTCACCGACGGCGGGCTCGTCTTCATCGCGGCCACCATGGACAACCTGCTGCGCGCCTTCGATGCCGATACCGGCGAGGAGCTGTGGGCCGGCGAGCTGCCATATGCCGGCCATGCCACCCCGATGACCTACGCCACCGGCGGTCGCCAGTACGTGGTCGTCGTCGCCGGCGGGCATCCGGTGCTCGGCAACGAGATCGGCGACGCGGTGGTGGCGTTCGCGCTGCCGCGACGTTGAGCGACGGGCACGGCCGACAGCGCGTGCCTCGTGCGGCCTCGACGGCGAGGGGCGTTGTCGAGGGCGGTGCCGCTCAGCGGGCGGCGTCGTCCACGAACGGATTCTCCAGCACGCCGAGCCCGTCGATCTCGATGCGCACCGTATCGCCCGGCTGCAGGAACACCGGCGGCTTCATTCCCATGCCGACGCCCGAGGGCGTGCCGGTCGCGATGATGTCGCCGGGCAGCAGGGTGATCCCGCGCGAGCAGGTCTCGATCAGCGTCGGAATGTCGAAGATCAGGTCCGTCGTCTTCGCGTCCTGGCGCAGCTCGCCGTTGACCCAGCATCGCACCCGCGTGTCCTCGCCGTCGAGCTCGTCGGCGGTCACCACCCACGGCCCCATGGGGCAGAAGGTGTCGAACGACTTGCCGAGGTCCCATTGCTGATGGCGCATCTGGACATCGCGCGCGGTCACGTCGTTGACTGCCGCATAGCCGAAGACGTGCTTCATCGCATCGCCGCGCGCGATGTTGCGCCCGCCGGTGCCGATCACCACCGCGAGCTCCGCTTCGTAGTCGATCTGCGTCGAGATCGCGCCCGGCAACCGTACCGGCTGCCCTGGCCCGACGACGCACTCCGGCACCTTGGTGAACACGATGGGCCAGGCGACCGGGTTGGGGTTGTTGTCCTTGAATACCGAACCGGACAGCTCTTTCGCATGCTCGTGATAGTTGCGACCCACGCAGAAGATGTTGCGCCGTGGCCGGGGAATCGGCGCCTCGAGCCGCACCGATCCGATGTCGACCGGCGCGCCGGCGGGGGCCGGGAGCGGCTGGCCCGCGACCGCGGCGTCGACGAGCGCGAGCACCCCGAGTCGGGCGTGCGCCGGGTCGAGATCCAGCGGCTGGACCGTCTTGCCGTCGGCCGAGACGATACCGACGCCGCGCCGTCCGTTGAGTTCGAAGGTGGCCACTCTCATCGCTGCGCTCCTAAGAGGCTGTCGCTTTCGGCGGCATGCTAACAGGCCGGCGCAGGCGTCGCGTCAGCTTGACGAGCTCCTCGTACCAGAGCACCAGGCTTGCCATCGCCACGCAGACGCCCCACTGCGCGGGCTCGAGCGGGACCGTGCCGAACGCGGTGTTGAGCAGCGCCACGTGCACCACCGCCACCTGCAGCAGCGCGGCGACGATCACCGCCCCCCAGAGCCAATGATTGCTGAAGAGGTGCCGGAACGCGGAGCCGCTCGAGGACCGGGCGTTGAACGCGTTGAAGAGCTGCGCGAGGACCAGGACCGTGAAGCCGGCGGTCCGCGCCTGCTCGATGCCCTGCGATCCTTCCAGCAGGCCGCCTGGCAGGTAGAGGTCGATGGTGAGCAGCGTCACCACGGCCATCACCAGGCCGATCTGGAGCACGTCGGCCCACATGCGCCCGTCGATCACACGGTCGGTCAGGCGGCGCGGCCTGCGCGCCATCAGGTCCTCGGTCTGGGGATCGATGCCCATCGCAAGCGCCGGACCGGAATCGGTCACCAGGTTGATCCACAGGATCTGGGTCGCGAGCAGCGGCAGCACCAGGTCGCCGTCGGCGCCGCCAAGCCCGATGACCCCGGCCAGCACCACCCCCAGGAACACCGTGAGCACCTCGCCCATGTTCGAGGAGAGCAGGTAGCGCAGGAACTTGCGGATGTTGGCGAAGATGCCGCGGCCCTCCCGGACCGCGTCGACGATGGTGGCGAAGTTGTCGTCCGCGAGGATCATCTTCGCCGCTTCCTTGGTCACCTCGGTGCCGGTCTTTCCCATGGCGATGCCGATGTCGGCGGACTTGAGGGCCGGGGCATCGTTGACGCCGTCGCCGGTCATCGCGACGATGTGCCCCTGCGCCTGCAGGGCGTCGACGATGCGCAGCTTGTGCTCCGGTGCCACTCGGGCGAACACCGACGTGCGGGCCACGGCATCGCGGAAGGCGCCGTCGTCGAGCCCGTCCAGCTCGGCGCCGGTCACCGCCGCCTCGCCCGGTGCCACGATGCCGAGATCGGCGGCGATCCGAGCCGCGGTGCGCGGGTGATCGCCGGTGATCATCACCACGCGGATGCCCGCGCGATGCGCTTCCGCGATGGCGGTGGCGGCCTCCTCGCGCGGCGGGTCGATGATCCCGACCGTACCGACGTAGACGAGATCCTCCTCTGCCGGATCCGTGCCGTCGTCGACCTGCGCACCCTCCTCGTCCAGCGGCCGGTAGGCCACCGCGAGCGTGCGCAGGGCCGCGCCGGTCAGCGCGTCGACGTCGGCCAGGATCCGCTCGCGCATCGACTCGTCCATCGGCAGCACGTCCATGCCCTTGCGATAGCGGCTGCACCGACGCAGCAGCACGTCAGGTGCTCCCTTGCTGATCAGGACCCGCGATCCCCCACGCTCGTGGTCGATCTCCACCGTGGACATCATCTTGCGCTCGGAGGTGAACGGGATCACGCGAACCCGCTCGAACCGCCGCTCCCTGCGCTCGGCCACCCCGAGCTTGCGCTCGGCCACCACGAACGCCGCCTCGGTAGGGTCGCCCACGATCTCCCAGTGGCCGTCGGGCATGCGATGCAGCTCCGCATCGCCGGCAAGGCTGCCGCCGGACAGCACGACGATGTCCTCCGCGAGCAGCGGACCGTGCTGAAGCGGGCGACCCTCGTGCTCGATGCTGCCCTCGGGCGCATAGCCGACACCGGTCACGCTCGTGTCGCCGGAAGCGGTCAGGATGCGCTCGATGGTCATCTCCGAACGCGTCAGCGTACCGGTCTTGTCGGAGCAGATCACCGATGCCGAGCCGAGCGTCTCCACCGACGACAGCTTCTTCACGATCGCGTTGCGCCGGGCCATGCGCTGCACCCCCATCGCGAGCACCAGGGAAAGAATCGCCGGCAGCCCTTCCGGCACCGCCGCCACGGCGAGCGAGACGCCAAGCAGAAGGACCGTGACGACGTCGCCGGCGCCACGGACATCGGACAACGCCAGGACCGTCGCCACCACGACGACCGCGATGACGACCACCGCGATGCCCAGCATCCGCCCGACGCGCCCGACCTCCCGCTGCAGCGGCGTGGCCTCCTCCCGGGTCTGCTCCAGCATGTCGGCGATGGCGCCCATCTCGGTCGCCATGCCGGTGGCGGTGACCAGCGCGCGGGCCGAGCCCTGGGCCACCGCCGTGCCCTTGAACACCATGTTGACCCGGTCGCCGAGCGCTACCTCGCCGTCGAGCGCCTCCACCTGCTTCAGCACCGCCTCGCTCTCGCCGGTGAGCGACGCCTCCTGCACCCGCAGCGTCGCGGCATCGAAGAGGCGCCCGTCCGCGCCAACCGCATCGCCCTCGCCCAGCACCAGCACGTCGCCCCGTACCAGCGCGGTGCTCGGGACGCGCTCGAGCCGCCCGTCGCGCAGCACCCCCGACGTGACCTCGGTCATGCGCGAGAGCGCGGCGACGGCGCTCTGGGCGCGCGCTTCCTCGACGTAGCCCAGGACCCCGTTCAGCATCACGATGAGCGCGATCACGATTGCATCCACCGGCCAGCCATGCGTACCTTCCAGCACCCAGGCGAGCAGCGAGATCGCGACCGCGGCGAGCAGCAGGTAGATCAGCGGATCCTGGAATTGCGCAAGCAGGCGGCGCCAGGCCGGGACCGCGGGCGCGGCGCGCAACGCGTTGGGCCCGTCACGCCGCAGCCGCCGTGCCGCTTCGGCGGCGGACAGGCCCGCCTGCGGATCGACGTCGAGCATGCGGGCGAGCTCGTCGATGCTCGCCTGCCATGGCCGGACCGCCGTCGCGGCGGAGTCCTCGGGTCCGGGGGCGTCGCTGGCAGCCGCGGCGGCTGGCCCCGCCCGCCGCTCAGCCATCCGGGGCGGGCGCTGGGCGTCGCAACAGGGCGGCACCGTGGCGGGCCGCGATCCACTCCTCGTTGGTGGGCTCGACCACCACTTTCACCCGCGAGTCCGCGGTGGAGATCACGGGCCTGCCGGCCTCGTTGGCGGACGCATCCAGCGCCACCCCGAGGAAGGCGAGCCCTGCGCACACGCGCGCCCGGACCGTCGCGTTGTTCTCGCCGATCCCCGCCGTGAAGGCGAGCATGTCCAGGCCGCCCAGCACCGCCGCCAGCCCGCCGATCTCGCGCACGATCCGCCGCACGTAGAGCGCCATGGCGAGCGCCACCCGCTCGTCGTCGGCCTCGCGCGGCAGCAGCACGCGCGGGTCCGACGACACGCCGGAAAGGCCGAGCAGGCCCGACTCGTGATAGAGCACCCGGCCGACCTCTTCCAGGCTCAGCTTCTCGATCTCCATCAGGTAGATGACCGCGCCCGGATCCAGCGAGCCGCACCGGGTCCCCATCATGAGGCCGTCGAGCGCGGAGAAGCCCATGGTGGTGCTCACGCTGCGCAGGTCGTGCATCGCGCACAGGCTCGCGCCACTGCCCAGGTGAGCCGCGACGCAACGCCCGCGAGCGGCATCACCGTGACGCTCCGCCAGCGCGATGGAGAGGTACTCGTAGGACAGGCCGTGGAAGCCGTAGCGGCGCATTCCCCTTTCCCACGCGTCGTACGGAAGCGGCAGCACCTGCTCCACCTGCGGCATCGTGTGGTGAAAGCCGGTGTCGAAGCACGCGATCTGGGGCACGTCGGGATCGCGCGCATGCAGCAGGTCGATCGCCTCGAGCGCGAACGGCTGGTGCAGCGGCGCGAGAGGCACCAGCGACCGCAGCCGCGCGAGGACCTCCCCGTCCACCGCCACCGGCTCGAAGTACGCCGCGCCGCCGTGCACCACCCGATGCGCGACCGCGGCAAGCCGTCGCCCTGCGAGCCAGGCATCCACCAGGGCCCGGATGCGCTCGAGGGCGGAACGGTAGGGCTTGCCTTCGGCGAGCGCGATCGGTGCCGGCTCGTCGTCGCCGGCCTGGAGCGTGGGCGACGGGCCGGTGATGCCCTCTACCTTTCCCTTCCACGCCGGCTGTCGCGCAAGCGGCTGCGAAGCGACGTCGAAGACCGCGAACTTGATGCTCGACGAGCCGCAGTTGAGCACGAGGAGTGGAATGTCGGGAGCGGCGTTCACTCGGGAATTCTATCGGTCGCCGTACGTCCGGGCCCCTTCACGAGCGACAGCACCGGGCGGAAACGCTCGTGCTCGCAGGTGCGCAGCCATTCGAAGATGACCATCTCGCCGCTCACGACCACCGCGCCCGCCTGGCGCAGGCGGGCCATCGCAAGCTCGTGCTCCCGTGGTCGCCGGCTGCCACAGGCCGGCGCCGCCACCCAGACCGCCAGCCCGGCATCGAGCAGCCCCAGCGCGGTCTGGAGCAGGCAGACGTGCGCCTCGCAACCGGCGACGACGGCCTGGGTCGGCGCGGCGCCGTCCTGCCTCGCCAGTGCCAGCAGCCCGTCGGCGCAGGCATCGAAGTGCATCTTGTGCAGCATCGCGTGGCAGCGGCTCCGGATGGCCGGGTCGCTCGGGCCGAGCCCTTTCGGATTCTGCTCCGTGCCGATCACGCGGATGCCGAGCTCACGCGCCGCATCGGCGAGGCGCGTCGCCTCCTGCAGCACCTGGTCGGCGTCGTGGATCGCCGGCAACAGGCGCTGCTGGTAGTCGACCAGCACCAGCACGCACTCGCGAGCGGCGACGAGCGTCATGGCAGCCGAGGGGCGAGGAGCGTCACGAATCCTGCCCTTGCCGCGGCTGCAGGAAGAGAAAGCCGGTCGGCTGCCGGAAGGCGGCCTCGCCCCAGCTGCGGGCGGCGAACCGGAATCCCGCCACCGCCCCCGGCACGAGGTGTGCGATCGCGGGGTCGAAACGCTGGGCCAGCTCGGCAAGCCCCGGGTTGTGCGCGACCAGGACCACGCAATCCAGTGAATCGTCCAGCCGCAGGACCTGGTCCAGCACGGCCTCGCTGCTCGCGTTGTAGAGCGCGGCGACGAACCGGATCGCGCCGGGGTCGAATCCGAGCTCGACCGCGAGCAGCTCCGCCGTGGCACGGGACCGGGCCGCCGGGCTCGCGACGATCGCATCGGGCTGCAGCGACCTGGCGAGCAGCCGGCGCCCCATCTCGGCCGCGTCGAGCCGCCCTCGCGCGTTCAGGGGGCGATCCTCGTCCGCCATCCCGGGCTCGCCAGGGTCCGACAGCGCGTGTCGGGCAAGCAGCAGCGTCTTCAAGCGTCCACCTCCTCCCGCCTCACACTCTGCCCGACCACCGCACCGGAGGCAAGCTCACCGATCCTCGCCGGGGGTCAGGGCCGCGAAGTGCCGGGCAAGCGGTTCGATCAGGTCCTCGGGGATGCGCCGCGCGATCATCGCCATGGTGTCGGTCGACTTGCGCGCCTCCACCACCTTGGGATCCCCGCGCCAGCCGCGAAGCCGCTTGGCGAGATACGGCGCCTTCTGCCCTTCCAGCACCGGTGCGTCGCGCGGGAGCTCCGGCGGCCGCTCGCCGGGCCCGTGGCAGCTCAGGCAGGCAGGCAGGCGGGCCTCGGCAAGCCCGTGCTGGCTCACCCGGGCCGCCAGCGCCTGGCGGTCCTCGCCCTCGGCGGTCGCAGCCGCGGTGCGCTCCGGCAGCGGCTCCGCTGCGACAAGCTCCGGCGGCCTCGCCCGCCGCGGTTGCCCGGCGTAGTGCTCGGCCAGCGCGGTGAAGAGCGCCGGATCGACCCGCGACGCGGCCGCGCCCATCACGCCGCTTGGCCGTCGTCCCTCGGCGAAGGCCTCCAGGGACGCCACCAGGTAGGAGGTCTTCTGGCCGGCCAGCACCGGAATGTCGGGCTGGCCGCGTCCGTCGTCGGCATGGCAACGCTCGCAATCGCGCAAGGCGTCGTCGAAGCGCACGACGCGGCCGGTCGCCGCCGTGGCGTCGCCACCGTAGGCGAGCTCCCGGTACGCCCGGGGCGTCATGTCAGGCAGGCTGCGGACGAAGGCCACCATGCCGCGGATCTCGTCGAGCCGCTCGCCGGCGGGCCAGGCGGGCATCGGGGTGTACTTGACGCCGTGGCGGATGATCCAGAAGAGCTCGCGATCCTTCCACTTGCCTTCGGTCGTCGCGAGATCGGGCGCGGGCGGCGTGGCCGCGCGCATCACGGGCGAAGGCGGCTCGCCCGGCGCGCCGTGGCACACGGAGCACTGCGCCGCGAAGTGCCCCGCGGCGGCCACCAGGTGCTCCCGGTCCATCCCCGCCACGTACGAGTCGTCCACGGTGAGCAGCGACCAGGTCCGGACCGTGTTGCCCATTGACCAGTGCAGGAACCAGCTCGTGATCGCCCAGTGACCGGTGGACGCGCCGATGTTGAGGATCCCGGACCAGGCGAACGCGAGCCCGGCCAGCCCCAGCCCGACCAGCGCCAGCACGACGCGGCGCCACGTGACGCGCAGCGTCAGCGCCATGCCAGCCTCCCGTCTGCCTGCCGCAGCAGCCCCGCGAGCAGCGCGAGGCCGCCGGCCAGGTAGCCGCCCGCCCCGATCATGAGCATCACCACCCCGCCAAGCTGCTGGTCGGCAAGCGGCGCCAGGGTGACCCCGAGGCAGGTGAAGCCGGCGTCCGCGAAGAGCGGGCGCGGCGCGAGCGCCACCAGCACGCCGAGCAGCGTCATGTGCATCGTCGTCAGCAGCATCGCCACCACGCCGGCAGCCCGGCGGGCGCTGGCCGCGGCCTCGCGACTGCCGAGGCAGGCGCTCCAGAGCAGCAGCCCGGCGCCGATGAAGCACGCCTGCTCCAGCGCGAGCCCCCAACCGCCGCCGGCGGCGAAGGCGCGCGCCGCCGGCAGGTGCCAGCCCCACACCACCGCGAGCTCGAGCAGCGACATCGCCACCGGAGCGACCAGCCTGGGCCAGCGCGTGGCAGGGTCGAGCCTGCTGCCTGCCAGGCCGAACGCGAGCAGTGGCGCCGCCACGGCGACCGCCGCCATGTGCGCCGCCATGTGCCCGGTGATGCCGGCACCCGCCGACGCCGTGGCCCAGGCTGCCCCGAGCACCGCGAGCCCCCCGGCGAGCGCGCCGCGACGGGCGGAGGCCGCGATGGCGCTATTCATCGGCAATCCCCGAAGAACACGGCCGGCAAGGCGGTGAAGACGATGGCGACGGCGCTGAGGGCGGAGAGCAGCAGGGTCGCCACCGCGAGGAACCGGCGGCGGTCCTCCAGCGTGCTGTCGCGATGGGGCGGCGGATCGCCTTCGATGCGGGCCTCGCGCAGCGCGGCCCGGCCGCAGAGGCCGACCAGCACCAGCGCGATCACGGTGGCGGCCGCGATGGCGATGCGCGCACTGTCGAGCGACGCGCCGCGCCCGGCGAACGCGCACACGATCGCCGCGTACACGTAGGAGAACAGGAAGTGCAGCGCCCACAGCGTCGGCGGCGCGAACAGCGCCCACAGCGTCGTCCTGGGCGCCGGGTCGCCCTGCGCCAGCGCCTGGTTCATTTCCTCTTCCAGGGCCTGTCCGGCATCCTTCATGGCGCGAGCCCCGGGAAGAAGGCGATCACCGGGTAGGTGACCACGGCGGACAGTGCGAGGAAGTGCTGGTAGACGGTGATGTTGCCGATGTCGTTGTCGTGGGTCGCGTCCATGCGGCCCGCGAGGCTGCGCGCGAGCACGTACAGGTGCATCACCACGCCGAGCGCGGCGTGCACCGCCACCCAGCCGACCAGCACCCAGACGATGGCCGGGTAGACATGCAGCGTGGGATCCATGCCGGCCGCCCAGGGACCGGCGAGCCCGGCGGCACCACCGCCCGCGGTGGCGAGCGCCGCGACGCAGAGCGCGCCGCGCGCAAGCCCGTAGCGGGCGCGCGCGTTGGTCTCGCGGGCGAGGATGGTGAGCAGCCAGCCCGCAGCCAGGAGGGCCATCGCTGCCATCGGCCAGCCCCATCCCAGGCCAGCGATGCCCGGACCGGCATCGACCGGAAAGCCGGCGTGGATCGTCCAGTAGAAGAAGTAGCCGAACACCAGGCTCGCGAACGCGGTGGCGTCGGCGGTCATGGTGATCAGCATGGCCCACCAGCCCGGCGAGAAGGAGCCATAGGAGCCGAGCGGCAGGACCAGTCCCATCCCCACCGCCTTCTCGCGCTTCTCGGGGATCTCGCTGGTACCGGTCCAGAGCCACCACACGATCGCTGCCAGCGCCGCGACGCCGCTCGCGACGGCGGCGAGATACAGGTGGAAGGTGGTCAGGATGAAGACGCCGCCCAGCGCGAACGCCGCGAGCATGGGCTTCACCGTGGGGCCGCCGATGCGCATCACCTGCAGCGGATGTGCATCCAGCACCGAGCTCACCATCAGCTCGCGGCGCCCCTCCTCCGCGTCCGGCAGGAAGTAGCGGCCCTCGTCGACGCGCCGCATGAACTCCGGCTCGTCCCACAGCGGATAACGGCTTTCCACCAGAGGCACCGAACGCACGCCCCAGTTCTCGCCCCGCGGCTCCGCCAGCCATTCGAGCGTGCCGGCCTTCCAGGGATTGCGCGGCGCGAGCGGCCGCCAGGGCGTGAGGCACAGGTCGATCACGATGACGGCGATGCCCGCGGCGAGCAGGAAGGCGCCGACCGTCGAGACGAGGTTGAGCATGCCGACGCCGAGCTCCGGCGCGTAGGTGTGCACGCGTCGCGGCATGCCCATCAGGCCGGTGATGTGCATCGGGAAGAAGGCGACGTTGAAGCCGACGAAGGCGAGCCAGAAGGCGATGCGACCGAGTCGGTCCGAGAGCTTCTTGCCGGTGAAGAGCGGCCAGTAGTAGTAGATCCCGGCGAAGATCGGCAGCACCGCGCCGCCGATCAGCACGTAATGCATGTGGGCGACGATGAAGTAGGTATCGTGCACCTGCCAGTCGAACGGCGCGATCGCGATCATCACGCCGGTCAGCCCGCCGATCACGAAGATGGCGAGCGATCCCGCGCCGAACAGCAGCGGAACCGACCAGATCACCCTGCCCGCCCACAGCGTCGCGATGAACGCGAAGATCTGGACTGCGGTGGGAATGACCACCGCCTCGGAGGCGGCGGAGAAGAAGCCGAGGCTGATGTTGGGCAGCCCGGTGGTGAACATGTGATGCACCCACAGCCCGAAGCTGAGGAAGCCGGTGCCCACCGCGGCGAGGACGATCCACGGATAGCCGATCAGGTGGCGCCGGGCGAAGGTGGGGATCACCATCGCGAAGATCGCGATCGACGGCAGGAAGATGATGTACACCTCCGGATGGCCGAAGATCCAGAAGAGGTGCTGCCAGAGGATCGGATCGCCGCCGCGGGAGGCGTCGAAGAACGGCCAGTCCAGCAGACGCTCCATCTCGAACAGGATGTCGCCGGCGATCAGCGGCGGGAAGGCGAAGAGGATCATCCCGGCCACCACCAGGATGTACCAGGCATAGAGGGGCATCAGGTTGAGCCGCATGCCGGGCGGCCGGCATTTCAGGACGCCGACGATCAGCTCCACCGCGGCGGCGATCGACGAGACCTCGATGAACGACAGCCCCAGCATCCAGATGTCGGCGCCGATCCCGGCGAGCGACGGCTCAGTGGCGAGCGGCGGATACATGAACCAGCCACCGTCCGGCGCGGCGTCGAAGAAGATGGAGCCGGCAACGAAGATGCCACCGAGCAGGAAGCTCCAGAAGCCGAATGCCGAGAGCCGGGGGAACGGCAGGTCGCGCGCGCCGAGCAGTTGCGGCAGGATCAGGACCGAGACCGCCTCGAACATCGGCACGGCGAACAGGAACATCATCACCGAGCCGTGCAGCGTGAAGAGCTGGTTGAAGGTCGAGGGCGAGACGATGTCGTTGTCGGGCACGGCCAGCTGTGCCCGCATCACCAGCGCCAGCACGCCGGCAAACAGCATCATGCCGAAGGCGGCGATGGCGTACCACGCCCCGACCGCGTTGTTGTTGACATCGGTCCAGCGGAAGAAGACACCCCGCGGCGCGGCCCAGACCTCGCGCAGCCGATCCTCCTGGGCCTTGCGCACGGCCGGATCGTCCTGGTCGGGCATCGCCGCGCCGTCAGCCATCTAGCGAAGCCCGGCCAGGTAGCCGGCGATCGCTTCGGCGTGCGCGGGCGTCATGTGGGTGAAGGTCGGCATGAGAGATCCGGGCTTGACCTCGTTCGCGTCGCGCACGAAGCGGGCGAGCGAAGGCACGTCCATCGGCAGCGTCGCCGCGGCGAGCGAGCGGCGCGAGCCGACATGGGTCAGGTCCGGCCCGATCGGACTGCCCGGGAAGTGGCCGCGCACCGAATGGCAGCCGGCGCAGCCGTAGCCTTCGAAGAGGGCCCGGCCATCCGCAGGCGCGTCGGGAGCAGCCTCCCGCGCCTGCTCCGCGAGCCAGCGATCGAAGGCTTCCGGCTCCATCGCCACCACGTCGAAGGCCATGCGCGCATGGCTCACCCCGCAGAACTCGGCGCAGACGCCTCGGTACTCGCCGGCACGAGTGGCCCGCGCGACCAGCCGGTTGGTGCG
>JAEWGX010000094.1 GCA_023388075.1 Pseudomonadota bacterium | reverse complement strand
CCAGGCCGAAGCGGCGCCGATAGTCGCTCGGCGAGAGACTGGTGTGGCGCTTGAACTGGCGTCGAAAGGTGCTTTCGTCGCCGTAGCCTACGCGTTCGGGCACGTCGCTCATGCGTAGCCGGGTATTCTCCAGCAATGCCTTGGCAGCCTCCACGCGCAGCTTCTGCACGTACACCTGCGGGCTGTCGCCAGTACAGTCCTTGAAGTGCCGTCCGAGCGTCCGTGGGCTGACGGCGACCTGCACCGCGATTTCCGCCACGCTGACGTCGCGCCGAAGGTTCGCCTTGATCCAGCGCTCCGCCCGCGTGATGAGCGGATCGTAGCGTCGGGCGTGCTCGAGGATCATGAACGGTGCCTGGGAGCGGCGCCGGTCGTCGAGCACGGTGTATCGGGCGCAGGCGCGTGCGATGTCGCGGCCAGCCAGTTGGCCGATGAAGTGCAGCGCCAGGTCGAAATGCGACATCCCGGCGCCCGAGCACACTACGCGATCGCCACGGGTCACCATCGCAGCGAGATCGAGCTTCACCTTCGGATAGCGGTGCTCGAAGGCCGTGGCGAGCCACCAGCTCGTGGTGGCGGGCTTGCCGTCGAGTACGCCGCTCTCGGCCAGCAGGAAAGTGCCGGCGCAGGTCGCGGCGAGTGTCGCGCCTGCCTTGTATTGCGCCGTCAGCCAAGGCAGCAGCCCGGCGTTCCGCCGCACCGCCTCGATCAGCAAGCCGGGCTGGGGCGACCCGAATGCCGGAATGACGATCACCTGGCCCGGTGGCTCGGCGCCGATGACGCCGTCGACTGCAAGCAAGCCGCCGTTGGACGCACGCACGGCCTTGCCGTCGACCGACAGTACCTCCCATTGGAACGGTGGCACACGCCCGATCTGGGCCGCCACCAGGTTGGCGGTGTGAAGCAGGTCGATGAAGCCGATCACGTTGGACGCGAAGCAGCCTTCCAGGGCAAGCAGCGTGATCCGATGACTCACTGGAATACCCTCCGGTCGCGAAGCGCGCCATCGTCCCCGAGCAGGATCGACGCGGCCCGGAGCGACCTGTTGTCGCGGTCAGGGTCCTGTCCGATGTTGCGCGATGAATGGCTTACCGGACTCTGGCATACCCGGACGTCGAGTCATAGCCTTTCCTCACGGCGTCGCTGCAACTCCGCGCGACGCCGATCCAGTATCGAGGAGTCTTGTCATGCCACTCATCCAAGTCAAGCTGATCGAACAGGTTTTCACGCCGACGCAGAAGCAGCAGATCGTCCGGAGCCTGACCGACGCGATGGTGTCGATCGAAGGCGAGCGCATGCGCCAGGTCACCTGGGTCGTCGTCGAGGAGGTCGCCAGCGGCGACTGGGGGATCGGCGGCAAGCCGCTGTCGACCGAAGACGTGAAGCAACTGGCCGCAGGGTCATGAGCGCGAACACAGGGTCGGCCGTGGCGAGTCCGAGCTCGCCGCTGGTGCAGCGCCAGGCCACGCTGCGGGGCCGCTACCGCGTGTATCCGGAAGAGGCTTGCATCCGGAAGCGGGCGTACACCGTCTGGGCCGGCGGCGAGGATGCCGTTCATGGAACGGTGGCGGCGGGCGATGGCTACGGCGTCTCCTGGTCCTTCGGAATCGATCGCGCGGTTGGGGGCGACCATGACGCCCCCAATCCCGCGGAAATGCTGTGCGCGGCGCTCGCCGCTTGCGAGCACGCGACGATCCGCATGATCGCGGAGGTGCTCGGCGTGGTGCTGGAGCGACTCGAGGTCGAAGCGACCGGAACGGTCGACGTGCGCGGCTGCCTCGCGGTGGATCCCGGGGTGCCGGTCGGCCTCCCCGCGCTGGAATGCAGGGTAAACATGGTCGTGGCGGCCGGCACTCACTCGCGATCGTGCGAGAAGCTCAAGGCCGGCGCAGAGGCCTGTTGCATCAACCTCGCTACCCTGCGCGCCGGGGTACCGGTGGCACTGAGCTGGACGGTCTCGAATGCCGACGAGGCGGAAGGCTGACAACCAAGCCGCCGGGCAACGCCGCGGCGGTGGAGCAAGTGCACGCCTTCGAAGCCTTTGCCCGCCCAGTCCGTGCCGGCCCAGACGTTGCCGTCCTCGTCGCAGCGGATGCCGTCCGCGAGGCCGGTCTTTCCGTCCCTGTCCATGCTCGCGAAGACCCGACCGTCGCGGATGACCGTCAGGCCGCGGCGGATACGGGGTAGGTGTCGGGGCCGTGGGGCGCCGCCTTGAACGCCGGGAGCGCCTCGGCCTCTCCGGAGAAGCCGACCAGGGCAGGATGGCGATCCGGCGCGACGATCCCGGGAGTGGTGCTCTGGATGAAGTGCCAGGTGACGGCCGTGGTGATGCCGGCCTGTCCGATCGCGGACGCAGTTGCTTCGATCGGCCGCCGCGCGAGCTCGTGCTCCAGCGCGGCGCAGGCGGCATGAAGCTGCGCGGTCACCCGCTCGAGCCAGGGGCCGTGCCGCTTCTCCTCCGGCCGCAGCATGTGCTCGTAGTAGATCTGGACGCTCTTCTCGCAGGCGGCGAGCGCGAGGCCGATCACCCGCAGCGCCTGCCGCACCGCGTCCGGCCCGGCCGGCAGCAGGCTCTTTCCAGCGACCGCCTCGGCGTACTGCAGGATCAGGGTGGAGTCCATCAGCACGGTGCCGTCGTCGCACACCAGGGTCGGCGCCTTGACCACCGGATTGATGCCGCGGAACTGGTCGTAGGTCCGGAACACCGAAAGCGACTGGTGCTCGAACGGCAGGCCGAGCAACTGCAGCGAGATGGCGGTCCGGCGGACATAAGGCGAATCCAGCATGCCGATGAGCTTCATGGGTTTCTCCGTGTGCGACGACTACATGTCCGCATCCCGCAGCAGCGACTTGGCGCGGATGAGCCGACGTGCCAGGTACGAGGCGGCGAGGCGATGGATGTCCGCGACCAGCATCGGATTCTCGCGGCCCAGGCGCTCCAGGGTGTCGGCGCTGATCCGCAGCAGGCGGGATGCCTGCTCCGCCACCACGCGCGCCGTGCGCGGCGCATGGGCATAGAGGCCGATCTCGCCCACCAGCGCGCCGGGAAGGATCCGGGCGACCGGCGTGACCGCGCCTTGCGGGTCGAGGTACTCGACCCGCAGGCGTCCCTCCTGGAGCACGATGATGCTGTCGGCGGGCGCGCCTTGCTCGATGACCTGCTCGTCGGCGTGGGCGAGAACCTCTTCGAGGCTCTCCGCAAGGTCGACCTGGGGATGCAGCCGCTTGAGCTCGTCCAGGAAGCCGATCGCCTCAGTGGCTTTCGCGTCGCGTGCGCCGTGGGCGAGAAGCTGCTCCTCGACGATCTGCAGGGCATCGTCGAGCTGGTCGACCCGTCGCAGCCTGCCGCCCTCCGACAGCACGCCGGATCGCTCCAGCAGCGCAGCCTGCCGGCCGTCGAGCCCGCTGAAGATCAGTTCGACGCCCTCTGCCGCGCAGACCCGGTCCAGCCTGCCGAGCGCGAAGGCGGCGGAGGCATCGATGCCCTGGACGCGCTTGAAATCGACCAGGATGAAGCGGGGCCGCTTGTCCGGTGACGCGGCCATCGCGACCAGCTCGGACTGCAGGCGGCTGGCGGTGCCGAAGAAGAGGTACCCCGAGAGCTGGTAGATCGTCGCGTAGCCGTCCTGCTCGGACAGGCGGCGCATGTCGGTCTCGCCGCGTTCCACCCGCGACGGCATGGCGGCCACCGTGGTGCGAAGGCGAACGACGTCGATCCGCGCATAGGCGATAACGAACAGCACGGATGCGGCGAGCAGGCCCACGGCGATGGCCTGCAGGAAGCCGACCGTTGCCGCCACCCCCAGGATCAGCAGGACGATCGCGAAATCTCGCGCCGGCAGGTGACGCCGCTCCGTCCAGAGCCAGGTGAACAGCAGGTCGATGCCGAGGAACGCGATGACGGCGGCGAAGACACCGATCGGCAGGACCGACAGCCAGGCGGCGCTCGAGAACAGCGTGACGCCGGTGAAGAGCGCGACCGCCACGCCGGCCATCGATCCGGTCACGCCGAGCGCGCGGGCGAACAGGGTCTGGCTGAGCACGTGATAGCCGACCATGCCGCCTCCGACCGAAGCCAGCAGGTTCGCGATCCCGACCGCGCGCAGGTCGTGGTCGGGATCGATGTCCTTGCCTGTCGCGAGCTCCAGCCCCGACGCATTCAGCAGCGATCCGATGATCGCCATGCCGATCACCACGACGATCGATGGCAGCTGGGAGACGACGACGCCCCAGTCGGCGTCGGTCACGATCCACGTGCCGAGGCCGGCGTAGAAGCTGGCCGCATCGAACGGTCCGAGCAGCAGCCCCGCGGCGCGGGCGCCATCGATGCCGATGCCGGTCAGCCAGAGGGCCAGGTAGAAGCAGACGGCTGCGGCCAGGATGCAGGCGGGCAGGACGATGCCGTGGCGGATGCGGTTCGTCGCGACGCAGAACAGCAGTCCGGCCAGCAGCCACGGCGCCCACTTCACCGGATTGCCGGGCTCGAACAGCGCCCCCGCCGACCAGAGGCTGATGTTCTCCCCGATGGTCATGCCGAGGGCGCCGGTGGTGAGGAAGTAGCCGGTCGCCGCCAGGAAGCCGCCGATCACCGGGTAGGGCATGTAGCGGACGACGAACCCGAGGCGAAGGCGTCCGAACAAGTACAGCACGAGCCCGGTGATCGCCGTCGTGACGGCCACCAGCGTCGCCACCGTCGCGAAGAGCTGGTCGCGCGAGCCCGCCGACCAGTCGGCGGCCACCGAGGCGACGACCAGCGATAGGATCAGCGCGGTCACGTCCTGCGGCAGGGCGATCGTCCCGCGGTAGGAGAAGCGCAGCGCCCCGACCAGCGCCATGACCGTGGCGCCGAAGAGGGTGAGTCCGATGCCGCGGCTGAGGAAGGCGGCCATGTCGCCGGAATAGATGATCGCGGCGAACGAGATGGAGAATACGATCGCCATGCTGCCGAGGACGGCACCGGCGAACAGCGACCGCGCGATGACCGCGGCGCTCATGACTCGTGCCCGATTGCCCGCGATGCCTGCCCGCTTGCGAACGCCGCCGCACCGTTGCCGGCGACAGGGTCGAACAGGCTCCGGGGATGCGTCATCGCATGCATTCGGGGCTTGGCGGGATGGGGCGAACGAGTCTATCGCACCCCGCGTGCCGGGTTCAATCGGGAATTCGCGGTCGTCCGTCCCCCGCGTGCGCCTCAGTGCCCGGCCAGCTCGAACAGCCCGGGGTAGTCGACGACCATACCGTGGCGCTCCACCTGCAGCGTCGCCGCGTAGCGGAAGCTGGGCGATTCGTAGGCATAGGCGTCACGTCCCACCCGCCGATAGTGCTGCACGAGCGCGCTCATCCGCAGGCCGGGAAACGACAGGTAGGCGGCAGGCGCCTCGGCCGCCTCGCCGATTCCCAGGGCCAGCCGACGGATCGGCAGGAGGTTCGTGGCCGGCGTGAAGCCGAGGTCCACGTCGAGGCAGCCGTCCACGCGGGACACCGGCTCGCCGTTCAGGCGCCAGCGACGCGAACCGGGACGGCCGCTCGCGACGATGCGCAGCTCGACCGCTCGCCGCCCCAGGTAGCCGGAGACCGCGGCGCGCCGGGTGCGAAAGTCGTTATCGGCAAGAACCTCGTAGCGCAGGCAGCACGGCCCTGCGGCCGCGTCGAACACGGTGGTCCCTTCCAGCCGCCAGCCGTCTACCGACCGCAGCAGCCGGCAGGCGTCGTGGCCCGGTTCCTCCAGTCGGCGCCAGAGGAAGGACGCAACGACGCGTCGATCCATGGCGTCATCAGCTCCGCGGCATCAGCTCCGCGGCATCGGAGATCGCGAAGCCTTCGCCCCTGAGCGCCGCGGCGAGCTCCGCGGCCTGTGCGTCGTCAAGCGTAACCAGCGGCGGCCGCACGTTCGCCCACGCGCGATCGCCGGTGGCGTCCGCAAGCGTGCGCTTCATCGCCGGGATCACCGGCCGGGCCTGGAAGATGGCGCGCGTGCGGTCCAGTGCCGCCTGCTGGGTATCGGCCGCCGCAGGGTCGGCCTTCCAGCTCGAGAACAGGCGCACCATGGCCGCCGGGTTGACGTTGCCGGTCGCGGTGATGCAGCCGGCACCCCCCGCGCGAAGCGTGCGCAGGAGGAACACCTCGCTGCCCGCGAAGACCGAGAAATCCGGGCCCTGGAACCGGCGGACGAGCTCCGCCGTGTTCTCCCACTCGCCGGAGCTGTCCTTGATGCCCGCGATCGTCCGCGGCCACGCGGCAATCAGGCGTTCGATCAGTGCGAAACCGAGCGGCACCTGCGATACGGGCGGGATGTGATAGAGGTAGATGCGCAGGCGCTCGTCGGCCACCCGCTCGATCACCTGCGAGAAGTAGCGGAAGAGGCCGTCGTCGCTGACGCCCTTGTAGTAGAAGGGCGGCAGCATCAGCACGCCGGCGCAGCCGGCCTTGACGGCATGGCTGGTCAGCGCCACCGTGTCCGGCACGTTGCAGGTGCCGGTACCCGGCATCAGGCGGCGTGGATCGATGCCATCCCGGACCAGCGCATCGAGCAGTGCCTGTCTTTCCGCGAGGCCGAGCGAGTTTGCCTCCGAGTTCGTGCCGAAGATCGCGAGGCCGACGCCCACGCGAAGCAGCCAGCGGCAGTGCGCGACGAAGCGTTGCGTCGATGGCGTGCCGTCATCCTCGAAGGGCGTGACGACGGGGGAGAAGATGCCGGTCAGTGCGCGGTGTTCGGACATCATGCGGGATTCCTCGATCTCGTGATTGAGTATAGTCAGCGTCCGGGCCCTGCAGGCGCGTCGAGATCGCCGACCAGCACCGAGCCGCTGGACGACTCGGTGATGTAGAGCCGCCCGGGCGGCGGGCCGCCGAGCGCGATGTTGGTCGGCATCATCCCGAAGGTACTGCAGTCCCAGACCTGCCTGGGGCGGCCGGCGGGGTCCACTCGCCACACGCAGCCGGATCCGACCGCTGCGACGATGAGGTCGCCTTCGGGCGTCACCGCGAGGCCATCGGGGCCCCCGGGTCCGTTCAGCGAGAAGAACCGGCCCACCTTGCTCAACAGGCCGTTGCGGTTCAGCGTTCCCCGCCACACCGAGTTGTCGCGGGTGGCGGCTACGTAGAGCACATGACCGTCGGGACTGATCGCGATGCCGTTGGGGCTCGGTACCGTCGCCAGGAGAAGATCGAGCGAGCCGTCGACACGTCGACGATAGACACGTCCGGTCGGATCGTGAAGGCCGGTCTGTCCCTGGTCGGTGAAGTAAAGGTTCCCGGCGCCGTCGAAAGTCAGGTCGTTGACCCCCTTGAAGCTTTCGCTGTTGACCCGGGTGAGGAACGGGGAGACCGTCCCGGCTTCCACGTCGATGCGAAGCAGACCGCGGCGGTAGTCGGTCACGAGCAGCACGCCCGCCTCGAGGAACTTCAGGCCATTCGGTTCGCCGTCGTACTGCGCGATGCTCCGCCAGCTGCCGTCCTGCTCGATCCGCGCGATCCTGCCGTTCGGTATATCGGTCAGGTACAGCCGGCCGGCTGCGTCGAAGACCGGCCCCTCGATGAAGGAATCGACCACGCGGCCCACCGCGTTGGCGGCGCACCAGTCGGAGTCGGATAGCGGTCGTCGCCAATCGTCGGGCATGCGGCTGTGCAGGCGAACCGGCGTGACCGGAAGACTTGTCGGAAAGAGCGGCGGAAGCATCGTCGGAAGGGCTCGTGCGGTCGTGGATCGTCAGGTGCGCATCGGCGCTGAACTATCATTCTCGCGGTGGATACGCGCTATTTGCAGGGCTTTGTCGCCGTTTGCGAGCACGGCTCGTTTGCCGACGCGGCTCGTCGCCTCAACCTCACGCCGGCGGCGCTGGCCGCCCGGATCCGCTCGCTGGAGCATGAGGTCGGCACCGCGCTGGTCGCGCGGGCCGGACGCCGCGCGCGGCCGACGGAGGCCGGCCTGCGAATCCTCGAGCGCGCGCGGGACCTGGTCAAGCAGGCGCGCGACCTGCAGGCGATCGCGAACAGCGAAGAGCGGCTCGGCGAGCTTCGCCTCGGCGTGGCGACCTCGACCCTCGCCGAGCTGACGCCGGCAGTGCTGGAGGCGCTCTATCGCCTGCATCCCGACCTGCGCATCCAGGTGGCCTCCGGCGCGTCCACCTGGCTGTTCGGCCGCGTCGTCTCCCGCGACCTCGATGCCGCGCTGATCGTGCAGCCGGAACACGGATTGCCGAAAGGCTTCGAATGGCGGGCGATCAAGCGGGAACGGCTGGTCCTGCTCGCGCCGCCCGGAACCCCGGAGGACGCCGATCCACTGCGCCTGCTGCAGGAGCGGCCGCTGCTTCGCTTCGACCGCGAGCTGCGCGGCGGGCAGATTGCCGAGAGCTGGATGCGTCGCAACCGCATCGTGCCGCGCGAGCGGCTCGAAGTGGACATGCTGGACACCATCGCCTATCTCGTCGCGGCCGGCCTGGGTGTCGCCCTGGTGCCGGACTGGGCGCCGGCGTGGCTCGCGCGGCTCGGCATCGTGCGCCTCGCGCTGCCGGGTCGGCCGCCATCGCGCGACATGGGCGTGTTCTGGGACGACAACGGGGCGAATGTCCGCCTGCTGCGCACGATCCACGAGGTCGCGTTGGATTTCGTAAGGCAGCCCCGGGTACGCAAGGGCTGAAGCGCGACCCTGGACTTCGCGGCGTGATCCGGCCGACGCCACCGCGTCATGGCGACGTCGCCACCAGGCGGTCCGGCGTCAGCTCGTCGAGCCGGCAGATGCCGAGCATGGCCATGTCGCGATCGATCTCCGCCTCCAGCAGGTCGATCAGCCGCGTGATCCCGGGGCGCCCGCCGGCCGCCGCGGCATAGGCGAACGGCCGGCCGAGCAGCACGAACGCGGCGCCCAGCGCCAGGGCCTTGAGCACGTCCGTGCCGCGCCGGATGCCGCCGTCGATCAGGATCGGCACGCCCGGGCAACGCTGCACGATCTCCGGCAGCACCGAGAGCGGCGCGCGGGCACCGTCCAGCTGGCGGCCGCCGTGGTTGGACACGACGATGCCGTCCACGCCCAGGTCACAAGCGGTTGCCGCGTCGTCGGCCCGCAGCACGCCCTTGATCACCAGGCGATGCGGCCAGAGCTCCCTGACCCGGCGCAGATGCGCCCAGGTCAGGCGGCTGCGGTCGGCGAAGGACCGCTCGACGTTGCGCGCCAGGATGGCCACGCCGCGCGTGGCGTAGTTGTTCTCGAAGTGCGGCAGGCCGTGGCGTACGACCGTCCGGAGGAACGTGCCGGCGGTCCAGCGCGGATGGGTGATGCCTTGCCACACCAGCTGCGGCGACCACTGCAGCGGGCTGCGGAAGCCGGCGCGCCGGTAGCTCTCGGGATTCGGGTTGGCCGGCGTATCGACGGTCACGACCAGGGTCCGGAAGCCGGCGCGCTTCACCCGGTCGACTAGCGCGTCGATCTTCGTGATGTCCCCCGGCAGGTAGGCCTGGAACCAGGCGCCGGGGTTCGCGCGCGCGATGTCCTCCATCGGTATCAGGGAGGACGAGCTGAGCACCATCGGCAGCATGCGGTCCCGCGCGATCTCGGTGAGCGCCAGGTCGCCGCGATAGGTGTAGAGCGCGCTGAGCCCGACCGGCGCCATGCCGAACGGCACCCGGTACTCGACGTCGAACAGCTGCCTTGCCTGTGTCCGCTGGCTCGTGTCGACCAGAATCCCGGGGTTGAACGACCAGCGCCGGAAGGCTTCCCGGTTTGCGTCGAACGACTGCCCGTCCTCGGCGAACGCGCTCACGTAGCCGAAGATCGGCCTGGGAAGCACCCGCCGGGCCGCGCGCTCGAAGTCGTCGACGGCAAGGCAGGCCTCCAGCGTTCGCGCCATGGACGACCGATCAGCGGCGGCGTTTCAGGAACTCGAGCATGGCCTGCGCACACTCGTCCGGGTGGGAACCGGACGGGTGATAGCAGTCATAGGGCAGCAGCACCAGCTCTGCCTTCGGCGCAAGCTCCCGCACCCGTTCAACCGGCACCTGCCCGGCGGCAGCATTGGTGCTGCCCTTCGGATCGGCAAGGATGATGAGGGTAGGGCAGGTGACCGACGGGAGGTCCTTTCCGGACTCCGTCGTCCCGACCCACTTGAGGTAAGCCTTGGCGGTCGAGAGCTCGGTGGCGCCCATCATGTCGACCCACCAGTCGATCATGGCCGGAGGCACGTCGTAGCCCAGTCGGGCCGGCATCGTCCGGCGTGCCCATGCCCGCATGCCATCGCTCACCATGTACGGCAGCCAGTCCTTGCCGCCCGGGGCGACCAGCGGCGGGCAGGCCAGCGTGATCGAACGCACCAGGTCCGGGCGGGTCGCGGCCAGCCGGATCAACGTGATGCAGCCGCTCTTCGCCGCGACCAGATGGACCGGCTCGCCGGCCAGCGCGTTGATCACGCGAACGAGATCGTCGACATAGAGGTCGGTGGTGTACTTGAAGTCCTCGTCCACCGGCGCGGTCTTGCCGAAGCCGCGCAGATCGAACATGACCAGCCGGTACTGGCGGGACAGGTGCGGAATCCAGGCGCGATAGGCCGTGGTGTTCTCGGTGAAGCCGTGGACGAAGACGATGGTCTCGGGCTTCGTCCATGGGTCGGTGAAGTCGTGGATCTCGTAGTAGGGCTTGAAATCCGGTGCGATGTCCAGGTAGGGCACGGCTTGCTCCGCTGTCGATGATTCGGGATGGGTGCTGCGGAATTGGCTGGGGCCGGTCACTGGGGCTGGAACCCGACCGCGGCGAGCGCCTTGCGGACCCGTTCGATGTCCGCGACGACCGAGGCCTGGAGCTCCTCCCGCGAGCCGCCCAGCGGGGGCACCCCGAGCTTCACGAAGCGATCGGCGAGGCCCGGATCCGAGAGCGCCTGGTTGATCGCGGCATTCAGCTTCTCCGTGATCTCGACCGGCGTGCCGGCGGGCGCGAAGATCGCGTTCCAGCCGGTCACCGCATACCCGGGCAGGCCGGCTTCGGCCACCGTGGGAATCTCCTTCTCGGCCACCAGCCGGTCGGGCGAGGAGATGCCGATCGCCTTCAACTTGCCGGCGGCGATCTGCGGCAGCGCGGCCGGCGGGGATACGAACGCGAAATCGATGTCCCCCCGGTTCAGCGCCATCACGACATCCGGCTCGCCCTTGAAGGTGACCGAGAGCAGCTTGGCGCCGATCTGCTCGCCGAAGAGCTGCGCGCACAGCGCGCCCAGGCTGCCGTTGCCGACCGACCCGTACGACGCCGCTTCGGGGCCGCTGCGGGCCTTCGCCATGATCTCCTCCAGGCTGGTCTTGCCGCGGTTCGCGTCGACGACGAGGATCTGCGCGACCTGGCCGACCTTCGATACCGGGGCGAAGTCCTTCACGGTGTCGTAGGGCAGCGACTTCTGCGTGGACGGATTGGCGACGTGGGACGGGAACGCCATGAGCAGGGTATAGCCGTCCGGGGCTGCCTGGGCGACCCGCGCGGTGCCGATGACCCCGCTCGCGCCGGCCCGATTCTCGATCACGATCGGCTGGCCAAGGATCGTGCCGAGTCGCTCGCCCAGGATCCGGGCGAGCTGGTCCGTGATGCCGCCGGCGCCGGTGGGCACGACCAGGTGGATCGTTCGCTCGGGCCAGGCGGCCAAGGCAGGCGCGGCCTGGATCGCGAACGTGGAAGCTGCCAGAAGGCCCAAGGCCAGAAAGCGTCGTCGCATGTACGTCTCCGTCGGTTGTGGCTGCCCGAATTCTAGGAATCCAGGGCACCAGGAAGGCGAACAACGTTTTGCTTCTGACCGCGCTTTTTTTATCGGATCGCCGATCGGATCAGGTAGACAGCGCTGCGCGATACGCGAAGATCGCGGCGTGTCCGGCGATCACCTCGATGCGTCCGAGGTCAAACGGCATGTCCAGCAGGTTGGCGGCTTCGGTTGCGATCCGCCGCACGTCGCGGCGAACCCGAGCCGGCTCGGCGTCGATGTCGATGCCGAGCACCTGCGTGTCCGGCAGGCAGGCCGCCGCGCCGACGGCGAGCCCGGCCTGGGTCGCGCCGCTGCCCGAGCAGTGGACGATCGCGGCCGGCACGAAACCGAGGTCGCCGCATTGCGCCGCGATCTCCGTAGTTGCCGAGGCATAGCCGACCGCGCCGAGCCCGGAGGACACGCCGTAGGGTACGACATAAGGCCGGGCACCTTCGTCGCGCAGGCGCGCGGCGAGCCGGTCGATCGCGCCGTTGCGGTCGCCGTCCCACGGCACGTCGTGAAGCGTGGCACCGAAGAGGCGGGTGAGCAGCGCATTGCCGTTCTGCTCGTACTCCGGGCCAGGTGCCGCCACCCGGCCGTGGTAGACCGCGAGGTGGCATGCCAGGCCGAGGCGAGCCGCCGCGGCGGCCACCTGGCGCTGGCTGTTCGATTGCACCACCCCGCCGGACACGAGCGTGTCGGCGCCGGCGGCCCGTGCCTCGTGCAGCACGAAGTCCAGCTTGCGCAGCTTGTTGCCGCCGAAGCCGAAGCCGGTGCAGTCTTCGCGCTTGACCCAGAGCCGCGGCCCGCCGAGCGCCGCGGTCAAGCGCGGCAGCGGCTCGAGCGGAGTGGGCAGGCGGGCGAGGCCGACCCGTGGGAAGCGCGACAGCCGCGCCTCGAGTGTCAGGTCTTGCCCGCGTCCACCCACTGCCGCGTGTCCGTGTACTGCTGGAAGCCCAGCGCAGCCACCACCGTCGCCACGTCGCCCTTGCCGAAGGCATCGTACTTAGATCTCACGAACCGGTTTGCTCGCCGGCTAGGTTCCGCGACTGCCGGCCGCCTTCACGTACAACGCGCCGATCTCCTGTCCCATCTGCGTGAGCCGTGCCGCCGCGCGCGCGATCGCGAGGTCGTCGATCGCGTCCGCGGTGAAGGTCTGCGCGAGGCTGCCGACCAACCGGCCGTCGTCCGGACGGAAGATCGGGACGGCAACGCCGGCGAGCAGCGGCGTGATCTGCCCATGGCTGGTCGCATAGCCCTGGCGACGGATGGTCGCCAGGGTCGCCTTCAGCTCCTCCGGCGTGGTGCCGAGTCCCGCTCGCGCGATCCGCTCGGCGTCCTTCAGCCAGATCTGCCTGATCCGGTGCGAGGACATGTGGGCGAACAGCGCGAGCGATGCGGCGCCCTGGTAGAGCGGAAAGGGGAGCCCGCGCGCGCGCCGCACCACCACCTTCTGGCCGCGGTACAGCAGCGCGTCCGGTCCCGCCTTGAAGATGCACAGCACCTTGTCCCGGTAGAGGCTGTGGAGCAGATAGACATTGCGCCGTGATCGTCCGGCGCTCAGGACCGTGCGGCCGGCGGTGTAGAGCGGATCGGTCAGCTCCAGCAGGCGCTCGAGCTCCATGATGCGCGGCCCCAGGCTGTAGACGCCGCCGGACAACGGCGCCAGCAGGCCGGCATCGCACAGCTCCTTCAGGTAGCGGTACGCGGTGGAGCGGGTGTAGCCGAGCCGGCGCTCGATCGCCTCGACCCGCACCAGCGGCGCGTCCAGCGAGAAGAGATCGAGGATCTCCAGCGCCTTGCCGAGGCTGGTGGGGGCAGTGGGACCGATTCGCTCCTCCTCGGGTCGAGATTCTCCGCGCCGGGCCAGGCGCTCGAACGAATCCTAGCATTTGGGATTCTTGATTTCACCTCCGATGGCGGTTACAGTCCCGGAAGGATGGATGCCGGGCCGGCGTGCGGCCCGCGAGGAGGAGCGCTTGGGTGCGGAGAGGAAGCTGACGGGACGGGTCCCGCGGGAGGCCATCCTGCGGCTCGACCTGCCCGGGCTGGAGCCGGGCATCCTCGATCGCTTCAGGCAGCTCGAGGACCTGGCCGGCAGCGTTTCGGACGCCATGGACCAGCTCGGGCTTCGCGGCGCCATCGCGGCTGCGACGCTCGCGCCGAACCTGCCTGGCCAGCGCATCGTCGGGCAGGCGGTGACGGTGCGCAATGTCGAACGCAGCGACTCGGTGACGCGCGCGGCTGCCTCGGGCGTCGGCCTGATGGGAGAGCAGGAGGCCTACAACCTGGCGCGGCCCGGCGACGTGGTCGTCATCGAAGGCCTGACCGGCGCTTCCAACATGGGCGGGCAGTCCGCCACCGTCGCCGCGCGGGCCGGCTGCGCGGGCGCGATCATCGACGGCTCGTACCGGGATCCGCAGGCATCGCAGGCCCTCGGGTTTCCCGTCTGGTCGCGCGGCGTGACGCCGGTCACCGGCAAATGGCGCCTGCGGACGGTCGCGATCAACGGCCCGGTGCGCATCGCCGGCGTCGCCGTCGAAGCCGGCGACCTGGTGGTGGCCGATGACGCCGGCGTCGTCTTCGTCCCGTTCGCGCACATTCCGGCCGTGCTGCAGGAAGCCGAGCGCATCGCCGCCGGCGATGACAAGCAGAAGCGGGACATCGCGGCCGGCATCGACCTCGCCACGCTGGCGGCCACCCGGTACAAGTAGCACCGCGCAGAAGGGTCGACTCCCTCTGCGCAGCGCGATCAAGAACAGAGCAACCGAAGGATCGAATCACTCTCATGGCCAGCCCAGCGACTCCCGACATCCAGTGCGTCGTCCGATCTGCCGACATCCTCGGCGAAGTGCCCCTGTGGTGCGACCGGACAGCGAGGCTCTGGTGGGTGGACGTGCGCCGCCCGGCATTGCAGTGGTTCGATCCCCGCACCGGCGAGCATGCGGCCCAGCGGCTGCCGCAGGACCTGCAGGTCGGCTCGATCGCGCTGCGCGAGCAGGGCGGCTTCCTGCTCGCGACGAACCGCGGCATCTTCGGCTTCGACCCTGCCGACGGCCAGGCGCCACGCCTGTTGCACCATCCGGAGCCGGACAAGCCGGAGCACCGCCTCAACGACGGCAAGACCGATCGGCGCGGGCGGTTCTGGGTGGGCAGCATGCTGGACCTCCGGCGTGATCCGGAGGGCACGCTCTATCGCTTCGATCCGGATCACTCCTGCCACGCGATGCTCGACGGCTTCGTGTTGCCCAACTCGATCGCCTGGAGCCCCGACGACCGCACGATGTACTTCGCCGACACCCACGATCAGGTGATCTGGCGCTTCGACTTCGACGCCGACGACGGGGCAATCTCCAACCGCCGCGTCTTCAAGGACTGGACGCACCAGAAGGGAAGGCCGGACGGGACGGCGGTGGATCGGGAAGGCTTCGTCTGGAATTGCATGGTCGCGACCGGCCAGCTGGTGCGGCTCGCGCCCGACGGCCGGGTCGACCGCGTCATCCAGCTGCCGGTCACCAATCCCACCTGCCCGGCCTTCGGTGGCGACGACCTCGACACGCTCTACATCACCAGCCACTCGCAGCGGTTCACGCCGGAGCAGCTCGCGGCCGAACCGCTCGCCGGATGCGTCCTCGCACTGGATCCCGGCGTGCGCGGGCTACCGGAGCCGCGCTTTGCCGGCTGACCCGCAATGAATCGCCCGCAGCCGCACCGCGGCCGCGCGACCTTCAAACCATGATCGAGGAGATCCGATGACCAAGTTGCTGAAGCCCATTGTCGCCGCCATCGCGACCGCCACCTTCGCCGCGCCTGCGGCGGCCGCCGACATTGTCAAGCTGGTGGTGCCCTTCGCCGCCGGCGGGCCGGTGGATCAGGTGACGCGGACCATCGCGCCGGCGCTCGCCACCGAGCTCGGCAAGACGGTGATCGTGGAGAACCGCGGCGGTGCCGGCGGCACGGTCGGCGCCAACTTCGTGGCCAAGTCCCCGCCGGACGGCGCGACGGTCCTGATGGCTACCTCGGGTTATGTCTTCTCGGCCGGCACGACGCCGTCGCTGCCCTACGATCCGAAGAAGGACCTGGAGCCGGTGATGCTGATCGGCCAGGTGCAGACGCTGCTGGTGGCGCGGCCTTCGCTCGGCGTGAACACGGTGCAGGAGCTCATCGCAAAGGCCAAGGGTGGCGCGGCGCTGAACTACGGCTCCACCGGCGTCGGATCCACCATGCACGTGGGCGGCGAGCTGTTCAACATGGCGGCCGGCACCAAGGTCCAGCACGTACCCTACAAGGGCGCGGCACCGGCGATCACCGACCTGCTCGGCGGCCAGATCGACATGCTGAACGCGGACGTTCCCGTGCTGCAGCCGCATGTGAAGGACGGCCGCCTCAAGGCGCTGGTGATCTATGACACCAAGCGCTCGCCCAAGCTTCCCGACGTGCCGACCGCCACCGAGGCGGGCCTGCCGGAGCTGATGATGAGCAACTACTACACCGCGATGGTGCCCGCCGGCACGCCGGCAGACGTCAAGAAGCAGCTCGAGCAGGGCCTGCTGAAGGCGGTGCGCTCGCCGCAGGTCGCGGCGAAGCTTTCGGATGCCGGCCTGAGCGAGCCGATGAACATGGCGGACTTCGAGTCCAAGCTGGCGGGTGATTTCGACCGCTGGATCCCGTTCCTGCAAAAGGCCGGCATTCGCGCGGAGTAGTTGAGCGCAGGCGGCGAGCGCCCGGAGGCCGGCATGTGGATCAACCACCTCAAGCGCAAGCTCGCCGCGGGTGAGGTCGCGACCTCCATGATCGTGCGCATGTCGCGCGGACCCGAGCTCGGCGGGATCGCGCGCGCCGCCGGGTTCGATGCGGTCTACATCGACCTGGAGCACAGTCCGCTCGGGCTGGAGACGGTCTCGCTGCTCTGCCATTGCGCGCAGGCGGCCGGCGTGACGCCGCTGGTCCGCGTGCCCGGTATCGACGGCGGGCTCATCACGCGCCTCCTCGACGGTGGCGCCATGGGCATCGTGGCCCCTCATGTGGCGTCGGCCGCCGACGCCGCGCACCTGGTCGCCTGCTGCCGGTATCCGCCGCGCGGCGGGCGTTCCACCTCCAGCACGCTGCCGCAGCTCGGCTACGGCAAGCCGCGCGATGCGGCCGGCGCGACTGCCGCTGCGCATGCCGCGGTCGACGGCGAGACGATGGTGGTTGCGATGATCGAGAGCCGGGCCGGCCTCGAGCGCGCACAGGAGATCGCCGCGACCGACGGCATCGACCTTCTGCTGGTCGGCGCCGGCGATCTCGGTGCCGACCTCGGTTGCGCGGGAGATCTCGATCATCCGGCGCTCGGCCGGGCGTTCGACCAGGTGATCGAAGCCTGCCGGGCCGCCGGCAAGCACGCCGGCATCGGCGGGTTGGCCGCGCGGCCGGACCTCATGTCGCAGCTGGTCACGAAGGGCGCCCGCTACCTTTCGCTCGGGACCGACATCGGCTTCATGGTGGCCGGCGGCGCCGCGGCCTGCCGGCGCGTCCGGGAAGCGCCGCCCTAGCCAGGGTGCCGCGCCCCCGTCGCTACCGCGTGAAGATCAGGTGGGTGACGCCGGGCGCCGGCACGGTTCGTGTCGGCGCGAGCCCGTGCAGGTCGGTGCCGGCGCCGTCGAACAGCCGCGCGCCGCTGCCCAGGAGGATCGGCACCAGGCTGACCAGCATTTCGTCGACCAGGCCCGCGGCCAGGTACTGCGCGGCCACCCGGGCCCCGCCCGCGAGCGCGACATCATCGCCACCGGCCGCCTCGCGCGCCTGGCGCAGCGCCGATTCGATGCCGTCGGTCACGAACGTGAACGAGTTGCCGCCGGCCAGGACGAGCGGTTCGCGTGGATGATGCGTCAGCACGAACACCGGGTGGTGGAACGGCGGATCGTCGCCCCACCAGCCTTGCCATGGCTTCTCCGGATCCCACCGGCCCGGATGGCCGCCGAACATGTTCCGGCCCATGATGGTCGCGCCGATGCCGGCGAAGGACGCCTCCATCACGGCGCTGCTGGCGTTGGTCTCGCCGCCCTCCATGCCATGGATCCGGCGAAAGGCCGCAAGCGGGAAGGCCCACTCGTGCAGCGGCTCGCCGCCCACCCCGAGCGGTTCCTTCACGCTCTGGTTCGGCCCGGCGACGAAGCCGTCGAGCGACATCGAAATCCTCAGGCGCAGTCGTGACACGCGTCTACCCCGATTCCCAGGCCGGGTTCCATGCCACCTCCCAAAGATGGTGGTCCGGGTCCCGGAAGTAGCCCGCGTAGCCGCCCCAGAAGGTGTCGGCGGCCGGCTTGACGATGCGCGCCCCGGCGGCTTCGGCCTGCGCCATCACCGCGCGGACTTCCTCGCGCGAGGCGACGTTGTGCGCCAGGCTGAAATCCACCGAGCCGGGAGGCTGCTGCGCCAGTCCCGAATCGTGGGCGAGGCTCGCCCGCGGCCACAGCCCGAGCCGCAGGCCGCCCTCCAGGTCGAAGAAGGCGACGGCACCGTGCTCGAACTCGCGACCCACCACCCCGTCGGTCTTGAAGCCAAGGCCTTCGGAATAGAAGGCGACCGCGCGGTCGAGATCGTCCACGCCAAGGGTGATCAGCGAAACTCGCGGCTTCATGCCGGCTCACCCAGGTTCGTGGCCGCCGGCGCCGAGCCGATGGCGATCGTCACGGCGATCACCAGGCAGCCCGGGACGATGCGTTGGCGAGTGGTCAGGTGATTGGCTTCGCTCATGGCCTCGATCTCCCTTCGAGGTGGCCCGCGAGCACCCGCTCGATGAATCCGGTCTTGCCATCGGTATACGCCTCGCGGTCGTGACCGACCTGCGCTGCCAGGTGCTGCTTGAGCGCAGCGTACTCCGACCGCAACCTGCTGTCACTCCGCAGCGCGTCCCGGAATGCGAGCCGCTCGTGCCAGAGGCGGCTGTGGTGGGGCACGAGGTGCAGGTGATGCGTGCGAACGGTGGGCGACGGCTTGCAGAGCCAGTGCATCACCTCGGCCTTGTAGGGATCGTGCAGATAGCCGATCGTCGCGGCGGCCGCAAGCGCGTGGGCAGACGCCTCGAGCGACGCGACGGGGACCATGATGTCGATGACTGGTTTCGCCGCAAGGCCCGGCACGGCGGTGCTCCCGATGTGCTCGATCCCGCCGACGATCCAGGGCCGCAGCGCCGCCGCAACCGCATCGCGCTCCGCCGCGAAGCGGCGCGGCCAGTCCGGATCCCACGGAACGATCTCGATGCTCATGCAAGCCGCGAGAACGCGACGATCGCTTCGACCAGCGCGGCGACCGACGCAGGCTTGCTCGCGCTCATACGCGACTCCGATTCTTGGCGATCGCTCCCCGCGCACCGATCAAGGTTGACGATGGCGAGAGCATCGTCGTCGACTTTATCATGGGGCGTCCGCCGCAGGAGCGATGCGCGCCATGCGATGTCTTCCAGGGAAATCCAGCCATCGGAATGCGCCGACCGCTGCGCGCCGCAGGCTGCTTCTCGCCCTTGCGCTGCCGCGCAGCCGCGGCCGCACCGATCCGCGCGCAGGCGCCGTCCGGGACGGTCTCCATCGGGATCATCGGTGCCGGCAACATCGGTGGAACGCTTGCCCGGTTGTGGACTCGCGCCGGTCACCGCGTCATGCTCTCCTCCCGGCATCCCAACCGGCTTCGCGGCCTGGCAGCGGAGCTCGGGCCGCTGGCGAGCGTCGGCACGCCGGCCGAGACGGCCGCGTTCGGCGACGCGGTGCTGGTCGTCTGAAGCGCGGCCGGCAGCGATGACCGACGCCGGCGCGAATGCCGTGGCGCGACGCCTCGGCGCGGACGACGTCGCGCTGATGGAAGCGATGTCCTCGATGTTCGGCGAGGCTTTCGGAGAGCAACAGGTCCACTCCGCCGCGAGGCCGAGTGCCAGTTATCTTCGACGCCTGCTGGCCGGCGACAACTTCATCGCGGTCGCCGCGCTCGCCGGCGGGAATGTCGTGGGCGGCCTCGTGGCCTACGAGCTGCGCAAGTACGAGCAGGAGCGCAGCGAGATCTACCTCTACGATCTCGCCGTCGCCGCGTCGCATCGTCGCCGGGGTATAGCGACCGCGCTGATCGCGGAGCTCGGCAGGATCGCGACCGAACGCGGCGCCTGGGTCATCTTCGTGCAGGCCGACCACGGCGACGATCCGGCCATCGCGCTGTACACCCGGCTCGGCCGGCGCGAGGACGTCCTGCACTTCGACATCCCGGTCCGTCCGGCGGCTTCGCGCGACGGCAAGCCCTGAGCGCGCTCGACCGCCGGCTTCAGACTCCGAGATAGCGCTCGTGCACCTTGCGATCGGCGGCGAGCGCGGTGCTGTCCCCGCTCCAGACGATCCGCCCCTTCTCGACGATGTAGTGGCGGTTGGCGAGCGGCAGCAGCGACTTGAGGTTCTTGTCCACCACGATCATCGACATGCCTTCGCCCTTGAGCATGTCCAGGCAGCGCCAGATCTCCAGCCGGATGAGCGGGGCGAGGCCCTCGGTCGCCTCGTCCAGCACGAGCAGTCGCGGGTTGGTCATGAGCGCGCGCCCGATGGCGAGCATCTGCTGCTCCCCGCCGGAGAGCTGGCCGGCGACCTGGCGGCTGCGCTCGTGCAGGCGCGGGAACAGCTCGTGGACGCGCTCGAGGGTCCAGGGGCGGGCGCCTGCATTGCGCCGGGAGGCGGTGGCAACCAGGTTCTCCCGCACGGTGAGGGCGGGGAATACCTGGCGGCCCTCCGGCACGAGGCCGATGCCGCGCTGCGCGATGCGGTAGGAGGGTAGCTTCTCGATGCGCTCCCCGGCCAGGGTGATGGAACCGCCGCTCGCGCGATGCATTCCGCTCAGGCACTTGATGGTGGTGGACTTGCCCATGCCGTTGCGGCCGAGCAGCGTGACCACCTCGCCGGGGCCGACATGGAAGCCGATCCCGAAGAGCACCTGGCTCGGGCCGTAGCCCGCCGCGAGGCCTTCGACCGCCAGCAGCGGGGTCGCCGTGCCGGCCGTGGCAGCCCCGGACGCGGCGGTGCTCGTCATTGCACCTCCTCGTCGCCGAGGTAGGCCGCCCGCACCGACGCGTCGGCGCGGATCGCCTGGGGTGTTCCGGTGGCGACGACCTTGCCGTAGACCAGCACGCTGATGCGGTCGGCCAGCGCGAACACCGCGTCCATGTCATGCTCGACCAGCAGCATCGGATAGCGCGACCGCAGGCCGGAAAGCAGGCCGACGATGGTCTCGGATTCCGCCTTGCTCACGCCGGCGAGCGGCTCGTCGAGCAGCAGCACCTTGGGCTCGAGGGCAAGCGCCATCGCGAGCTCGAGTTGGCGTCGTTCGCCGTGCGCCATCTCGGTGACCGGCACTTCGGCGCTCTCGCCGAGCCCCACCTGGTGGAGGTAGTGCAGCGCCGCCTCGACATGCCGGGCGGCCGCGCGCAACGGTGCCCAGGCGCCGGTCTCGCGGCTGCGCGCGAGGATGCTGACCAGCACGTTGTCCAGCGCCGTGAACTCCATCAGGACCTGGGTGATCTGGTAGGAGCGGCCCAGTCCCGCGCGGGCGCGGCCGGCCACGTCCAGTCGGGTTACCAGCCGGCCGTCGAGCATGATGCTGCCGGCGTCCGGCCGCATCTCCCCGCTCAGCAGCGTGATCAGGGTGGTCTTGCCGGCACCGTTCGGTCCGATGAGCGCATGCACCTCGCCGGGCACCACGTCGATGTCGACATGGTCCGTCGCGAGGAGCCCGCCGAACCGCTTGACCAGCCCGTCGGTGCGAAGGATCGGCGTGGCGGTCAAGGGCTCGTCCTCGCACGCCGGCGACGCCGGTCGCGGCTCACCGACCATTGGCGCAGGGAGCCGTAGATGCCGTTCTTGGCCACCAGCACGATCCCCACGATGAAGAGGCCCAGGATCGCCATCCAGTGCTCGGTGATGCCGCTCAGGACGTCCTCGATCAGCAGCAGGGCGAGTGCGCCGAGCGTGCCGCCAAAGACGGTGCCGAGGCCGCCCAGGATCACCATCACGACCAGCTCGCCCGAGACCGTCCATGCGCTGATCGAAGGCGAGACGTAGTTGGTGAGGTTGGCCATGAGGAAGCCGGCGATCCCGGTCACGATGCCCGCCACCACGTAGATGGCCAGCTTGTAGCGGGTGGTGGCGAAGCCGAGCGCGCGCATGCGCCGTTCGTTGGAATGGATGCCGCGAAGCACGTAGCCGAAGCGGGAGTGGACGAGGCGCCAGCTCAGGTAGAGGCTCGCCACCAGGATGCCGAAGGTGAGGTAGTAGAGCTGCCGGTCGGATTCGAGATCGAGTGGCGCGAGGACGGACCTGCCCGGCAGCGACATTCCGTCGTCGCCCCCGTACTCCTTCAGCGACACCCCGAGGTAGTAGAACATCTGCGCGAAGGCGAGGGTGATCATGATGAAGGCCATGCCGCGCGTGCGCAGGACCACCACCCCGGTGAGGGCGCCCACCAGGCCGCTGGCCGTCACGACCATCAGCAGCTGCAGCCAGCCGCTTTCCACTCCCTTCAGCGCCGGGATGCCGACGCAATACGCGCCGATTCCCAGGAACAGCGCGTGTCCCAGGCTCACCAGGCCGGTGTAGCCGACCAGCAGGTTGAGCGAGGTCGCCGCGATCGCGTAGATCATCATCCGCGACACCAGCGTGAGGTAGTACGACTGTCCCGTGGCCGCCGCGTAGACCGGCACCAGCGCGAGGATCGCGAGCACCGCGACCACGACCCAGGTGTGGGGCGCCTTCAGGTCGACTTTATCGGGGAAGAGCAAGCTGGCCTCGACGGTTCCGGGATCGGCTCGGTCGGCGCGCGCCTCAGGCGCGTGCGGGGAAGAGGCCCTGGGGCCTGAAGGCGAGCACGGCCGCCATCAGCAGGTAGATCAGCATCGAGGCGATGGCGGGACCGGCGGCCTGCGCGATCGTCGGCGCGAAGATGGCCCCGAGCCAGATCGGCAGGAACGTCCGGCCGACGGTGTCGACCACGCCCACCAGCAGCGCGCCGAGCAGGGCGCCGCGCACCGAGCCGATGCCACCGATGATGATCACCACCAGCGTGAGGATGAGGATGGGGTCACCCATGCCGGGCTGCACCGAGAGGATCGGACCGGACATGAGCCCGGCGAGGCCGGCCAGGGCCGCGCCGACGGCGAACACCAGGCTGTTCAACGCCTTGATGTTGACGCCGAGCGCAGCCACCATCGGTGCGTTGGTGGATCCGGCCCGAATCAGCATGCCGACGCGCGTGCGGTTGATCAGCCAGTAGAGGCCGGCGGCGACCAGCAGTCCGACGACGATGATCGCGAAGCGGTAGGCGGAGTAGTTGTACCCGAAGAGGTTGACCGTTCCCGAGAGCCAGTCCGGAATGGACATGTAGACCGGCGAGGGGCCCCAGATCATGCGCACCAGCTCGTTGAAGAAGAGGATCAGCCCGAAGGTTGCGAGCACCTGGTCAAGGTGATCCCGCCGGTAGAGCCCCTTCAGCGCAAGCTGCTCGACCACGAAGCCGAGCAGCGCGGTGGCCGGGATGGCGATCAGCGCGCCCAGCAGGAAGGAGCCGGTCCGGCCGACCGCCACCGCCGCGAAGTAGGCGCCCATCATGTACAGCGAACCATGGGCCAGGTTCACGAAGTTCATGATGCCGAAGACGAGCGTGAGTCCGGCGGCCAGCAGGAACAGCAGGACGCCCAGCTGCAGGCCGTTCAGCGCCTGCGTGACGAGCAGCCCGGTCAGCACGAGGCGGTATCGGCTGGGGCCGCCAGGCGGGCAAGGCAGGCCGGGCGGTTGGCCTGCCCGGCCCTCATTTCATCTTGCACTGCTCGTGGTACGCGTCGGCGCTGTCCGTGAGCGGCGTGGCGATGGTCTTCAGGTTCATGCGGCCCTTCTCGTCCTTGTACGCCTCGAAGACATGCAGGTCGTGGATCGGGAAGTTGTTGTTGCCGAACTTGAAGTCGCCGCGGATCGACTTGAAGTCGGCCGCCTTCAGGGCCGCGCGGAATGCATCCTTGTCGGAGACATTGCCCTTGACCTTGGCGATGGCGGAGTCCAGCAGCAGGGCGGCGTCATACGACTGGGCCGCGTACTGCGAAGGGATCCGCTTGAACTTGGCCTCGAACTCCTTGACGAATTGCTGGTTGGCCTCGTTCTTGAAGTCCGGCGCCCAGTGGCCGCCGGCGATCACGCCGGTGGCTGCGTCGCCCATGGCCGGCAGGCCGATGCCGTCCGCGGTGGAGGCCGAGAGCAGCGCGATCTTGTCCTTGAGCCCGGACTGCGCCCATTGCTTGATGAAGTTGATGCCGAGGCCGCCCGGCAGGAACGTGAAGATCGCATCGGGCTGGGCCGCGGCGATCTGCGCGATCTCCGCGGAGAAGTCCTGCGTGCTCAGCGCGGGCCAGAGCTCCTGCACCGGGGCCTTGTCGTAATAGCGCTTGAAGCCGCTCACGAAATCCCGGCCCGCCTGGTAGTTGGGCGCGATGGTGACCACGCGCTGGTACTTCTTGTCGACCGCGAACTTGCCGACCACTTCGGCCTGCTGATCGTTCTGCCACGACACGGAGAAGTAGTTCTGATTGCATTGAGCGCCGGCCACGGGCGAGGGGCCGGCGTTGCTGCCGATCAGGAAGACGCCCGCACCGGTGATGCGCTTGTTGACCGCCATCATGATGTTGGAGAAGGTGATGCCGGTGACGATCTGCACCTTCTCCCGCTCCACCAGCTTGTCGGCGAGCTGGACCGCGAGCTCGGGCTTGAGCTGGCTGTCCTCCTTGACGACGGTGACCGGGACGCCGCCCAGCTTGCCGCCGTTGCGCTCGATCACCATCATCAGCGCGTCGTACTGGTCCTGCCCGAGCGCGCCCTGCGGCCCGCTCAGCTCCGCCATGAAGCCGATCTTGATGGGCTGCTGAGCGGACACGGGGGCGGCCGCGAAGGCGCCGGCAACGATGCCCGCCGCCAGCCAGCGGGCGGAGCGGTGCTTGTCGTTCTTCATCTGGGTTCCTCCTTGGTGTGTCGCTTCCGGTGTCGGGTGCGGCGGCTGCCGGCAGGCAGGCCGCGAAGGCTCATCCCGGAGGGCGGTCGCAGATGAGTGTAAACCGGAACAATTGTTGCGGCGCCTGGCAATGTACCGGGATTAACCCGATCCCGGCGGCCCGTCGCCGGGCTTGCCAGCGGCGCTTGACTTGGCGGACGGCAGCGGCCCCTCCTGGACGTATCCGACACCCGCCAGGAAGCCAGTCAACGCCGCCAACACGGCCAACGGCTGATCCCGGTGGGGGCTATGGCGGCAGTCTTCCAGAACCAAGGCCTTGGCCGCAGGCTGCAACTCGACGAGACGAGCGACCTGCCGCGGAGTGCCGTACTGATCCTGGCGACCATGGAGTGCCAGCAGGGGACATCTGATCTCCGACACCAGCTGCTCGATGTTCCAGCTCTGGAATGCGGGGGACAACCACAGGTCGGTCCACTCGGAGAACGTCCTAAGGGGGTCGCGGTGGTGCTTTCCGAGCCGCTCGAGCAGGCCACTTGATTCGAACGTCAGACGCACGTTGGAGATCTCCGAAACGGTAGTGCTTTCCACGAACAGGTGTGGAGCCATTACCGCCACCCCCGCTGCTGCTCCGGCCGATTCGTCGCGGAACGTGCCTGCGTGGATCAGTGCGATCGATGCGCCCTCGCTGTGTCCCACGAGCACGGGGCGATTGATTCTCAACTTCCCGAGGAGCGCAGGAAGGACGACCAGAGCGTCGTAATGCATCGACCCTGGATGTCGTGGCTCTGATCCGGGCGTCGATTGACCATAGCCGGGGCGGGAGTAGGCAAGCACCGGTTCGCCCAGTTGCTCTGCAAGGCGTGCGGGGAAATCCCGCCAGGTCGACACCGAACCGAGGCCCTCGTGCAGCAGCACGACGCGCAGCGGTACATCCCCCGGACCGTAGCGGCAGGTTTCCAGGCGGTGTCCGGCCGCCTCGACGAAACGCCGGTGAGGCTCGACCGGGGAGGAGCCGGGACCAGCGGGCTGCGAGGGCGTCGGCACTTCGAGATTCCGGGCGGGTTGCGTTATATTGCCTTCAACCAACCGGTATGGTGCATGTCGATCCAACTCCCAGGCAAGCCCGACGAGGAGGCGGCCTACCTCGTCGAACTCGGCCGACGCGTGCGGCACGCGCGCCAGGCGGCGGGGCTCACGCGCCGTCAGCTTGCGGAGCACTCCGGCTTGTCCGAGCGCTATCTCGCGCAGCTGGAGGCAGGTGAAGGCAACATCTCGGTCCTGTTGATGCGGCGCGTCGCCAAGGTCCTGCGCACGGACCTGCAGCGGCTGGTCGCGGAGCCGACCTCCCGCGCCGTGCCCCTGTGAGGATCAACGAGGGGCCTGTCTTGATCCGAATCGCGTGGTGCAGGCGGTCGCCACCGGGAGACTGAACCGATGCCAGAACTTTCCAGCGCCGAGCACTTCAGCGCTTCCCCGGAGCTGAGCATCCCGCGCAACTACAACGCGGCCTTCGACCTCATCGAGCGCAACCTCGCCGCCGGTCGCCACGACCAGCTCGCCTTCGTCGACGATCGCCGGTCCATCACCTACGGCGAGCTCGCCAGGCGGGTGAACCGCTTCGCATCCGGCCTGCTCGCGAGCGGCATCGAGCCCGAGGACCGCATCTTCATCTGCATGCTGGACACCATCGACTGGCCCACCGCCTTCCTCGGTGCGATCAAGGCCGGCGTGGTGCCGGTGTGCGGCAACACGCTGCTCACGCAGGGGGACTACGACTACATGCTGCGCGATTCGCGCGCCAAGGTGCTCTTCGTCTCCCGCGCGCTGTTCCCGGCGTTCGACGGGCTGCACAACGCCATCCCGACCCTGAACCGGATCGTCATCTCGGAGGAGCCGCTTGCCGAGGGCGGCGACTTCGGCGCCATCCTCGACGGCGGCGAGGACGAGTTCGAGCCCGCCGACACCTGCGCCGACGAACCGTGCTTCTGGCTCTACTCCTCGGGCTCCACCGGCGCGCCCAAGGGCACCATCCACTGCCACTCGAGCCTGATCCAGACGGCGGAGCTCTATGCGCGGCCGACGCTCGGGATCACCCAGCGCGACCGGACGTTCTCCGCGGCGAAGCTCTTCTTCGCCTACGGCCTGGGCAACGCGCTCACCTTCCCGATGGCGGTGGGCGCCACTTCGGTGCTCATGGCCGAGCGTCCGACGCCCGACGCGGTGTTCAGGCGGCTCACCGGCGAGGCGCCGGCCGCGGCCGACGGCGCCTTGCCCACCATCTTCTTCGGCGTGCCCACCCTCTACGCGGCGATGCTTGCCAACCCGGCGTTCCCGTCGAAGGACCGCCTGGGCCTCAAGGTCTGCGCCTCCGCCGGGGAGGCCCTGCCGGAGCGGGTGGGCGCGCGCTTCACCGATCTCACCGGTATCGAGATCCTCGACGGCATCGGCTCCACCGAGATGCTGCACATCTTCCTCTCCAACCGGCGCGGCCAGGTTCGCTACGGCACCACGGGCACGGCGGTGCCCGGCTACGAGCTGAAGCTGGTCACCGACGACGGCACGCCGGTGGCTGACGGCGAGATCGGCGACCTGTTCATCAAGGGGCCGACCAGCGCGCTCTCCTACTGGAACCAGCGCGGCAAGTCGCGGGAGACCTTCCAGGGCGACTGGACCCGCAGTGGCGACAAGTACGTCAGGTCCGGCGACGGCTACTACACCTACTCCGGGCGATCCGACGACATGCTCAAGGTGAGCGGCCAGTTCGTCTCGCCGTTCCAGGTCGAATCCGCCATCGCCAGCCACGAGGCGGTGCTCGAGGCCGCGGTGATCGGACAGAAGGACCTGGACGACCTGGTCAAGCCCAAGGCGTTCGTGGTTCTCAAGCCAGGCTTCCAGCCGGGCGACGCACTGGTCGCGGAGTTGAAGCAGCACGTGAAGGACACACTGGCTCCGTTCAAGTACCCGCGGTGGATCGAGTTCCTGGACGAGCTGCCGAAGACGGCCACGGGGAAGATCCAGCGCTACAAGCTGCGCGGCGGCGCCTGAGGCGATCGTGTCGAAATGCTGGTTCGAGCTCGACGGGGACGCCGACAAGGACGTCCTCCTCTCGCTGCCGGCCGGCGCCACGCCCGGCTTCGACGGTGACAAGGCGGCCGCCGATGCCGCGGCGGACCACCTGCGCGACGAGCTGTCCGATCTCCAGGCGCGGCTCTACGCCGAGCAGAAGCACACGGTCCTGATCGTGCTCCAGGCGATGGATACCGGCGGCAAGGACGGCGCCATCCGGAAGATCTTCACCGGCGTGAATCCGCAGGGCGTGGACGTGGCACGGTTCGAGGCCCCGACCTCGAACGAGCTGGCGCGCGACTACCTCTGGCGCATCCACCAGAAAGCGCCCACCAAGGGAAAGATCGTCGTCTTCAACCGTTCGCACTACGAGGACGTGCTGGTGGTGCGCGTCAACGAGCTGGTGCCGAAGAAAGTCTGGAAGCGACGCTACGCCCACCTGCGGGACTTCGAGCGGATGCTCGCCGACGAAGGCACGCTGATCCTCAAGTTCTACCTGCACATCGACGCCGACGAGCAGCGCGAGCGGCTGCAGGCGCGCCTGGACGAGCCCGAGAAGCACTGGAAGTTCGACGCGCACGACCTCGAGCAGCGCAGGAAGTGGAAGGACTACATGCGGGCCTATCGCGATGCGATCGTCGAGACGCACCGAAAAGATGCACCCTGGTTCGTGATACCGTCCAACCGCAAGTGGTTCCGCGACTACGCGATGCTTCGCATCATCGTGGACGCGTTGAAGCGCCTGGATCCGCAGTTCCCGAAGCCCGAGTTCGATCCCGCAGCCATCGTGATCGATTGACCCGTACCGCCAGACAGGGAGTTCCGATGAAGCCATCCTCGCATCCGGGGCGCCGCGCGCCCGTCGTCGCCGCTCGCCGCGGCCTGCTGTCGCTTGCCGGCGCCCTCGCCGTCGCCACGAGCATCACCGCGTTCGGCACCGCTTCCGCCCAGGAGAAGGTGAAGGTGGCGGCGGTCTACACGGTGCCGGTCGAGCAGCAGTGGGTGAGCCGCATCCACAAGGCGCTCAACGCCGCCGCCGCGCGCGGCGAGGTCGAGTACCGGTTCTCGGAGAACGTGGCCAACGCGGACTACGAGCGCGTGATGCGGCAGTACGCGGAGCAGGGCAACGCGCTCATCGTGGGCGAGGCGTTCGCGGTGGAGGCCGCCGCGCGCAAGGTGGCGAAGGACTACCCCAAGACGGCGTTCCTGCTCGGCTCCTCCGGCAAGCCGCAGGCGCCGAACTTCTCGGTGTTCGACAACTACATCCAGGAGCCGGCCTATCTCACCGGCATGATCGCCGGGGCGATGACCAAGAGCGGCAAGATCGGCATGGTGGGCGGCTACCCGATTCCGGAGGTGAACCGGCTGATGAACGCGTTCATGGAAGGGGCGCGGGAGACCAATCCGAAGGTTCAGTTCATGGTGTCCTTCATCAACTCCTGGTTCGATCCGCCCAAGGCGAAGGAGGCCTCCTTCGCGATGCTCGACAAGGGCGCCGACGTGCTCTATGCCGAGCGCTTCGGCGTGTCGGATGCCGCCAAGGAACGCAATGCGCTCGCGATCGGCAACGTCATCAACACGCAGGACGCCTATCCGCAGACCGTGGTCGCCTCCGCGCTGTGGAACATGGAGCCGACGATCGAACGCGCCATCGCCGCGGTGAAGACCGGCAAGTTTACCCACGAGGACTACGGCCAGTACTCGATGATGAAGCACAAGGGCTCGGAGCTCGCGCCGCTTGGAACCTTCGAGAGCAAGGTGCCCAAGGCGGTGATGGACCGGGTCGCGGCGCGACAGAAGGAGATCCTGGACGGCTCCTTCACCGTCAAGGTGAACGACGCGCAACCGAAGGCGTCCCAGTAGCCGGGCGTGGGTCGTGACGGACAGGCCGGCGATGCCGCGACGGACGGCGGCGGGCGCGAAGGGGGGCCCGGCGATCAGCCGGTCCTTCGACTCTCCGGGATAACGAAGCGCTTCGGGCCGCTGACCGCCAACGACGGCATCTCGCTCGAGCTCGCCGGCGGCGAGGTGCTCGCGCTGCTGGGAGAGAACGGGGCCGGCAAGTCGACGCTGGTGTCGATCCTCTTCGGCCATTACGTCGCGGACTCCGGCACCGTCACGGCCTTCGGCAGGACGCTGCCGCCCGGCGACACGCGCGCGGCGCTCGCCGCCGGCATCGGCATGGTCCACCAGCATTTCACGCTGGCCGACAACCTCACGGTGCTCGACAACGTGATGCTCGGCATGGCGCCGCTCTGGTCGCCGTCGCTCGGACGCCAGGCGGTGCGCGCAAGGCTGCTGGCCGCCGCCGCGGACTACGGGCTGCAGGTGGACCCCGCCGCGCGGGTGGCGGCGCTTTCGGTGGGCGAGCGCCAGCGGGTCGAGATCCTGAAGGCGCTGGTGCGCGGATCCCGCATCCTGGTGATGGACGAGCCCACCGCGGTGCTGACGCCGCAGGAGAGTGAATCGCTGTTCGCCACGCTCGAACGCTTCACCGCGGCCGGGCTCGCCGTGATCTTCATCTCGCACAAGCTCGACGAGGTGCTGCGGGTGAGCGACCGCGTGATGGTGCTGCGTCAGGGGCGGGTGGTGCTGGAGGCCGCGGCGAGCGCCACCGACCGGCAGGCCCTCGCGCGGGCAATGGTCGGCGACCGCGCCGACACCGCCGTGGCTACGCACCAGTCGGCGCGGCCGCCCGGGCCGGCTCTCGTCGAGCTCGAGCGCGTCGCCGCGCCCGGCTCGAGCGGCCCGGGGCTCGAGGCGGTGGACCTGCAGGTGAGGGCAGGGGAGATCGTCGCGATCGCCGGGGTGGCCGGCAACGGCCAGCAGGCGCTGGCCGGCCTGCTCTGTGGAGAGGTCGCGGCCACGAGTGGCGAGGTTCGCGTCATGGGCCGCCGACTGCCGGCCCGGCCGCGGGCGTGGATCGATGCCGGCATTGCACGGATCCCGGAGGACCGGGTGAACATGGGTGTCGTCGGAGATGCCTCGGTGGCGATGAACGCCGTCGCGCACCGGCTGCGCAGTCCGGCCGCGTTGCGCGGCGGGCGCCTCGCGCGCGTCCTCGGATTGCTGGACCGCCCGCGCATCCGGGCCGAGGCCGCGCGGATCGTCGGCGACTTCGATGTCCGCACCACCGGCCTGGAGCAGCCGATCCGGATGCTTTCGGGCGGCAACATCCAGAAGTTCATCCTCGGTCGCGAGCTCGGGAGGGAGCCGCGCGTGATCATCGCCAACCAGCCCACCTGGGGGCTGGATGTCGGCGCGGTCGCCTTCGTCCATCGCCAGCTCCTGCTCGCGCGCGAGCGCGGCGCCGCGGTGCTCCTCGTCTCCGAGGACCTGGACGAGATACTCGCCATCGCGGACCGGATCGCGGTGATCAGCAAGGGCAACCTGTCCCCGGCGCTGCCGGCACGCGACTGGGATGCCGCCACGATCGGCCTGGCGATGGCCGGCGGCCCGCCGGCCGCCCTGGCCGCGACCGGAGCGGCCCCGGCGCACGGCGCCTCCACCGATGCGGCTCGAGCGGCGCGCTGACGGACCCGGCGCCGCCTGGGTGCTGGCGCCGCTCGGGGCGATCGCCGCGACGCTCGCCGCCTGCGCGTTGCTGGTCGCCTGGGCCGGGGCGCCGGTCGGCGAGACCTACCGGCTGCTGCTGGAAGGCGGCTTCGGATCGCGCTTCGCGCTGAGCGAGACCCTCACCCGCGCAACGCCGCTCATCCTCACCGGGCTCGCGGTGGCGGTGGCCTTTCGCGCGCGCTTCTTCAACATCGGCGCGGAAGGGCAGCTCTATGCCGGCGCCCTCGCCGCGGTCGCGGTGGGCGGCCTTCACGGCGGCACCGGCTTCGGGCTGCCCGACGGACTGCTCTATGCCCTGATGATGCTCGCGGCGATGGCCGCCGGCGCCGCGCTGCTGCTGCTGCCGGCCTGGCTCAAGACCCGGATGGCCGTGGACGAGGTGGTGACCACGCTGCTGCTCAACTTCATCATGCTGCTCTTCGTCTCGGCCATGCTGGATGGGCCGATGAAGGATCCGATGGCGCTCGGCTGGCCGCAATCCGTGACGCTGAAGCCCGAGCTGGAGTTCGGACGCCTGATGGAGAAGTCGCGGCTGCACACCGGCTTCCTGTGGGCCATCGGCGCGGCGCTCTTCCTGCAGTGGCTGCAGCGGGCGACCGCCTTCGGCTTCGAGATGCAGGCCGTGGGCAGCAACGCCCGCGCCTCGCGCCATCTCGGCATCCCGGTGGAGCGGGTGGTGCTCGGCACCGCCATCCTCTCTGGCGCGCTTGCCGGCCTCGCTGGCGTCGCCGAGGTGGCCGGGCGCACCGGCTATGTGACGCTGGACATGTCGCCGGGCTACGGCTACAGCGGCATCGTGATCGCGATGCTGGCCGGGCTGTCACCGGTCTGGGTGGTGGTGGCCGCCGTGTTCGTCGCCGGCGTGCAGGTGGGAGCGGACAGCATGAGCCGGGTGGTGGGCGTGCCGAACTACATCGCCGATGTCATCGTCGCGGTGTCGCTGATCGCGATGCTGGTCGCGTCGATGCTGGTGCGCTACCGGATCAGGCGATGATGGCCGACCTGCTCGAGACGCTGGGTACCGCGACCTTCTGGGTGGCGGTGCTGCGGCTCGCCACGCCGCTCGTCTTCGGCACGATCGGGGTCCTGCTCTGCGAGCGCGCCGGGGTGCTCAACCTCGGCATCGAGGGAATCATGGTGGCCGGTGCCTTCGCCGGCTGGCTCACCGTCTACGGCGGCCACGATCTCTGGACCGGCATCCTGGTGGCCGCGCTCACCGGCGCCGCGTTCGGGCTGCTGCACGGCTGGCTCACGGTGACGCTCGCCCTGTCGCAGCACGTTGCCGGCCTCGGCATCACGCTCTTCGCGACCAGCCTGACCTACTACGCCTATCGCGTCCTCTTTCCGAAGGTCTCGTCGCCGCCGACGATCGAGCCGTTCGCCCCGGTCCACGGCTGGCTGGAGAACCTCCCGGTGGTCGGCCCGGTCCTTGGCGCGCTCACGCCGCTCACCCTGCTCGCGCTCGCCATCGTCCCGGTCGTGGGGTGGCTGCTGTCGCGCACGCCCGCAGGGCTCGCGATCCGTGCCGTCGGCGAGAACCCGGCGGCCGCCGAAAGCGCCGGCATTGCCGTCGCGGCGGTGCGCATCGGCGCGATCACCGCCGGCTCGGCGCTGATGGGGGTGGCAGGCGCGTTCCTGACCACCGCCGCCTTCAACGCGTTCTTCTTCAACATGGTGAACGGCCGCGGCTGGGTGTGCGTCGCGCTCGTCGTCTTCGGGTCGTGGCGGCCCGGCAAGGCGCTGCTGGGCGCGCTGCTGTTCGGGTTCTTCGATGCGCTGCAGCTCAGGCTCGCGCAGTCGGCCGGCGACGTGCTGCCGTACCAGTTCTGGCTGATGGTGCCGTTCGTGCTCTCGATCCTCGCGCTGGTGGCCGTCTCGCGACGAGCCGCGTATCCTCAGGCCCTCATGAAGCCCTATCGCAAGGGCGAACGCTGATGCTCGATCTGCTCGTTACCCACGCCACGCTTCCCGACGGCCGCCGCGACATCGACATCGCCGTGCGCGGCGGCCGCATTGCCGAGGTGTCGCCCGGCATCGCGCAGCGCGGGGCGTCGGCGCGGGAAACCATCGACGCGGCCGGGCAATTGGTCTGCCCGCCGTTCGTGGATGCGCACTTCCACCTGGACGCGGCGCTCTCCTACGGTCTGCCGCGGGTCAACCAATCCGGCACCCTGCTCGAGGGCATCGCGCTCTGGGGCGAGCTGAAGCCCACCCTGGTACAGGACGCGATCATCGGCCGCGCGCTCGCGTACTGCGACTGGGCGGTGGCCAACGGCCTGCTCGCCATCCGCACGCACGTGGACACCTGCGACCCGCGGCTGCTGGCGGTGGAGGCGCTGCTCGAGGTCAAGCGCCAGGTGGCGCCCTACCTGGACCTGCAACTCGTCGCCTTCCCGCAGGACGGCGTGCTGCGCTACGATCCGCGCGCCGACGATCCCGCCTGCACGGATACCGCCTTCGGGCTGCTGTGCAAGGCGCTCGACCTCGGCGTCGAGGTGGTGGGGGGCATCCCGCACTTCGAGCCGACGATGCAGGCGGGGACCGAGTCGGTCCGGGTGTTGTGCGAGGAGGCCGCGCGCCGCGGCCTGCGGGTCGACATGCACTGCGACGAGAGCGACGATCCGCTGTCGCGGCACATCGAGACCCTGGCCTTCGAGACCCGGCGCCTGGGCCTGGGCGGTCGCGTGAACGGCTCGCACCTCACGTCCATGCACTCGATGGACAACTACTACGCCTCCAAGCTCATCCCGCTGATCGCGCAGGCCGGCGTCTCGGCGATCGCCAATCCGCTGATCAACATCACGATCCAGGGCCGGCATGACACCTACCCGAAGCGGCGCGGCATGACCCGGGTCCCCGAGCTGCTGGCGGCGGGGGTGCCGGTCGCCTTCGGGCACGACTGCGTGATGGACCCCTGGTACGGGCTCGGTTCGGGCGACATGCTGGAGGTGGCGCACATGGGGCTGCACGTCGCCCAGATGACCGGCCAGGCGGCCATGCTGCAGTGCTTCGAGGCGGTGACCGAGACGCCGGCGGCGATCCTGGGCCTGTCCGGCTACGGAATCGAGCCGGGCTGTCAGGCGGACTTCGTGCTCCTCCAGGCTGGCGACCCGGTGGAGGCCATCCGGCTGCGCGCCGCCAGGCTCGCCGTCGTGCGCCGGGGCACGGTCATCGCGCGCGGCGAGCCCAGGGTCGCCCGCCTCTGCCTGCCGGGGCGGCCTCAGTCCACCGATTGGCGACGGCCGCCTTCAGCCCGTCCGTGAGTCCGGGTCCGGTCGAAGTCCGCGCCTGAGGTCGTGCACCTGGGCCGCCACGTCGGCCGCCCGATACGGCTTGGCGATGAAGTGGAAGTTGGACAGCTCGCTCAGGTCGCCGGCAAGCGCGCGCTGCGGATAGCCGGAGGTGAGCAGGATGGGCAGGTCGGGGCGCAGCCGTCGCGCCCGCCGGGCGAGCTCCACCCCGTTCGGCCCGTTGGGCATGACGACGTCGGAGAACATGATCTGGACGTTCTCGTTGCCCTCGAGCAGGGAGAGCGCATCGGAAGTGTTGCCGGCGGTCACCGCGTCGTAGCCGAGCCCCCGAAAGATCTCCACCGCGATCGCCATGACGTCGGGATCGTCTTCCACGATCAGCACGGTGCCCTCGGGGCCCGACTTGGCGAGGCGCGGGTCCCCACTCCCGCCGCCGGCCGACGGCAGGTAGACGGAGATGCGCGTGCCTTCGCCGACCTGGCTCGCCACTTCCACGAATCCGCCGAGTTGCCGCACGAATCCGTCCACCTGGCTCAGGCCGAGACCGGTGCCCTTGCCGACTTCCTTGGTGGTGAAGAACGGCTCGAAGACCCGCTGCAGGATGTCGGCCGGGATGCCGGTGCCGTTGTCCTCCACCTCGACCCGGACGTAGCTGCCGGCCGGGACGCCCCCCGCCTGGGCATGGACGTTGTCGACCTCCTCGCGTCCGGTGCGGATGACGATGCGTCCGCCCTCGGGCATCGCGTCGTTGGAATTGACCACGAGGTTGAGCAGCGCGCCCTCGAACTGGTTGCGGTCCACCTCTGCCACCGGCACAGAGGCGTTGAGCTGGAACTCCATCTCCACCGACTTGCCGCAGGCTCGGCGCAGGAGCGCCTCGAACTCGCGGATCAGCACGTTGAGGTCGTGCTGGCGCGGTTGCAGGGGCTGCCGCCGGGCAAACGCCAGCAGCTGCTGGGTGAGCTTCGCGCCGCGGTCGGCCGCGCGATGCGCGGCGCCGACCAGGTCCAGGATGCGCGGGTCACTGGTCAGGTGCTCGATCATCGCCAGGTTGTTGACGATGACGGTGAGGAAGTTGTTGAAGTCGTGAGCGACCCCGCCGGTCAGCTGCCCGAGGGCCTCCATCTTCTGCGACTGGAAGAGCGCCGCACGAGCCCGGTCCAGCGCCTCCTGCGCCTCGCGCTGGTCGGTGATGTCGCGGGTGACCTTGGCGTAGCCGATCAGCTCGCCGGTGGCCTCGTCGTGGATGGGGCTGATCACCACCGCGGCCCAGAAGCGCTCGCCGTTCTTGCGCAGGCGCCAGCCCTCCTGCTCGAAGCGTCCGTTGGCCGCGGCGTTCGCGAGCGATGCCTCGGGCTTGCCGGCGAGGCGGTCCTCCTCGGTATAGAAGGTGGAGAAGTGCTTGCCGAGTATCTCTTCGGCGGCGTAGCCCTTGAACCGCTCGGCGCCGGGGTTCCAGCTGATCACGCGACCCTCGTGATCCACCATGTAGATCGCGTAGTTCGTGATGGAGTTGATGAGGAGCTCGAAACGACGCTCCTCGAGTCGCCTCTGGTCGGTGCTGTCGCTGCCTCGGGATGTTGCCATGTATGGGGATAGGTTCCGCGCCGAGTCGGTCGGTTGCCGGCACGCAGGGCGCGCTTGGAATTGTAGACCCCGCACAGGAATTCCGTCGGCAGACGCCGGCGCGTTCCGGCGGCTTCCCGCGAACCGTCGTTCCCCACGACACCGCCACCGGCCCGCGAAAGGGCGGCACCCGTCCCGGCCGGCCGCCACCGGCCCCTTCCAGCCCTGCGATAAACTCGGCGCTCGACGCCGGCGGACCGGGTGCGGCCGTTTCGCGCCCCTGCCGGCAGAAGGAGTCGGGTTGTCGATGTCATCGCAAGCAAGCCCCCCTGGCGCCTCGCGCCGCATCGCCGGGGTCGCCGGGGTCGCCGGCATCTCTCGTGGCGCTTCGGTCGCGGCTGCGGTCGCCCTGGCGGCGCTCCTCGCGGCCTGTGCCGGCACCGGGCCGTCGGTCTACAGCCAGGAGCGCTTCGACGCCGAGAGCCTCCATGCGCGCAGCTACTCGGAGCCGGCCGCCCAGGTGTGCGAAGCGGCGCGGCGCGCGCTGCTCGGCAACGGCTACCTGGTGCAGCAGGCAAGCGCCCAGGTCGTGGACGGCCGCAAGCGATTCCAGCCTTCGCCGGATGCCCACGTGGAGATCGAGTTCCATGTGACCTGCGTCGCCCAGGCGGACCGGAACACCACCGTCTTCGCCAACGCGCTGCAGGATCGCTATGCGCTCAAGAAGACCAGCAACTCCGCGAGCCTCGGGGTCGGCCCGGTCGGCTCGGTGTCCCTGCCGTTCGGGTCGAGCTCGGACTCGCTGGTGAAGATCGCGAGCGAGACCATCCCCTCGGCTGACTTCTACGATCGCTTCTTCGCACTGGTGGAGCGCCATCTCTGGTCGCTGCCGGAGTGAGCGGCGGCGGGCCGGACGGGGCGTATATTCAAGGGCTGGCCACGGCTCGAGCCGTGCCTGCGGCCGCAGGTGGCCCGCCGGGCCGGCCGGTCCGGGGAAATTGCACAGAAGGAGATATAGATGTCCTTAAGAATCAATGACGTCGCGCCCAACTTCACCGCCGAGACGACGCAGGGAAAAATCGATTTTCACCAGTGGATCGGCGACAGCTGGGCCATCCTGTTCTCGCATCCGAAGGATTTCACGCCGGTGTGCACCACCGAGCTCGGCTACATGGCGAAGATCGAGCCCGAGTTCACCAAGCGCAACTGCAAGCTGATCGGCCTGAGCGTCGATCCGGTGGACCAGCATGCCGCCTGGGCGAAGGACATCGAGGAGACCCAGGGCGCCGCCGTCAAGTACCCGATGATCGGCGACAAGGATCTCGCGGTCGCCAAGCTCTACAACATGCTGCCTGCCGAGGAGCCGGGGACCTCCGACGGACGCACCGCGGCGAACAATGCGACTGTCCGCTCGGTCTTCATCATCGGCCCTGACAAGCGCATCAAGCTGATGCTGACCTACCCGATGACCACGGGCCGCAACTTCGACGAGATCCTGCGCGTGCTGGATTCGATGCAGCTCACCGTGAAGCACAAGGTGGCAACGCCGGTCAACTGGAAGCAGGGTGACGACGTCATCATCGTGCCGGCAGTCTCGGACGAGGAAGCGAAGAAGACCTATCCCGGCGGCTTCAAGACCATCAAGCCGTACCTGAGAACCGTCAAGCAGCCCACCTGAGAATTGCGGCGCGGCGGCAATGAAACCGGGGCACGCCGACACGGCGTCGCGGCGGCCACCCTCGGGCTGGCGATCGCGGTGCTCGGCTGCGGCGTGCGGGCGCAGCCTGGTCCGGCACGACCGGGCGATCCGGATTCCGGCCCCGCGTCCGAAGCCCGGCGCTGCCGGCTGATCGCGAACGACGTCGAGCGCCTCGCCTGCTTCGACCGGCTGTTCCCGTCTCCGGCCGCAACCGCGGCCGCGCCCCCGCCCGGCGGGACGAGCGGGGATGAGGCGAATCGCGGCTCGCCGCCCCCCGCGCTCGAGGCCATGCCGCCGGCGCGGGCACCCGCGGCGGCCTACGAGGAGCGCGACCTGCGCCGCAGCCTGGGCACCTCGCTTTCCGATCGCTGGGAGCTGGACGACGAGCACGACCGCGGGCGCTTCCTCTTCCGGCCGTACAAGCCGATGTACGTGCTGATCGCCGACTGGTCTTCGAACCCGAACATCCGCCCGACCAGCCCGAACCCGGCCAATGCCTTCGACGGCAGGGTGCCGCTGGACGCGGCCGAGGCCAAGTACCAGCTCAGCTTCAAGACCAAGGCCGCGAAGGGCCTGATCGCGAACCACGGCGATCTCTGGCTGGGCTACACCCAGACTTCCCACTGGCAGGTGTACAACAGCGGCCTGTCGCGACCTTTCCGGGAAACCAGCTACGAGCCGGAGGTCATGGCGGTGTTCCGCACCGATTACTCGTTGTTCGGCTGGAGCGGCCGGATGGCGGCCGTGCACCTCAATCACCAGTCCAATGGACGGACCGAGCCGTTCTCGCGCAGTTGGAACCGGATCATCGCGCAGTTCGGATTCGAGCGTGACAACTGGATGATGACGATCCGGCCGTGGTGGCGCATCCCGGAATCCGCATCGACCGACGACAACCCCGACATCCAGGACTACATGGGGCGCGCGGACCTGCTCCTGGTGCGAAAGTCCGAGGGGCACGAGACTACCCTCATGCTGCGGCATTCGCTTCGGACCGGCAGCCGTTCGCATGGCGCGGTGGAAATCGGGCATGCCTTCCCGATCGCGAGCTATCTGAAGGGCTACATCCAGGTGTTCAGCGGCTACGGCGCCAGCATGGTGGACTACAACCATCGCCAGACCCGCATCGGCGTCGGCATCTCGCTGGTGCAGTGGCTGTGAGCCGCCGCGCGGGGCGCCTCCGGGACGTGACCTTCACGCGGGCCGGCGTGCGCCACGGCTTCGTCGCCGCGCAGCCGCTGGCCGCCAGCGTGGTGCTCTACGGCGCCGTGTTCGGCGTGCTCGCCGGCGAGAGCGGCTTGTCGGTGGCGGACGCGATGCTGATGAGCGCGTTCGTCTATTCCGGCAGCGCCCAGCTCGCGGCGGTCGAGATCGGCGTGGCGGTGGCGTTGCTGCCGCAACTGCTTCTGGCCGTGCTGCTGCTTAACGCCCGCTACCTGCTCTACGGGGCAGCCCTGCGTCCGTGGCTATCCCGGACTACCCCGGCGCAGGCCTACGCGTCGCTCTTCTTCAACGGAGACGGGAGCTGGGCGCTCTCGATGAAGGAGTATGCCGAGGGCAATCGCGACGCCGGCTACGTCTTCGGCGCCGGGTTCGCCACCTACCTGCCGTGGGTGGCGGGCACGGCGGGCGGCCACCTCCTGGGCAGCTGGGTGCCGGATCCGCGCGCGCTCGGACTGGACTTCATGCTGGTCGCGTTCGCGGCGGCGATCGGCGTCGGCGCCTGGCGCGGCCGCGGAGACTGGATTGTCGTGTTCGTCGCCGCGCTCGCGGCGCTCCTGGTATTGCGCTGGCTGCCGGGTGGCTGGCACATCGTCGCCGCGGGTCTCGCGGGCGCCGTCATCGGCGCCTTGCGCCATCGCGACAGCGCGGGCGGAGCCCCCGGCCATGCCTGACGGCGATCTCGCCCTGGCGGTTCTCGCGCTCGCCGCGGCGTCCTATGCCTGCCGGGCCGGGGGCTTCCTGCTGATGCGCTTCGTGCGCATCACGCCGCGCATCGAGGCCGCCTTGAGGGCCGTGCCGCTTGCCGTGATGGTGGGGATCGTGACCCCCTCGGCCGCATCCGGTCGCCTGCCGGAGCTCGCCGCGCTGGTGGCGGTGGCGATCGCGATGAAGCGCAGCGGCAACGAGTTGATCGCGGCGCTGGCGGGGCTCGCGGTGGTGGCGGGGGGACGCTGGGCGGGAATGTAGGCCGCCTGCCTTTCAGCGCGGCGGACGCCGCGACGGCGTATCGCCCGAGGGCTGCCGAGCGGCCCATCGCTCCAGCGCCTCCAGCGTGCTCGGCACGTGCTCCTCGGGTCCCATCGAGGTGATGGCGTGCAGGATGCGGCCCTGCGGCGAGATCACGTACGATACCCGCTTCGCGTACGTGTCCGAGAACGGCATGCGCGCGTCGTAGGCCTTCATGATGCTGCCGCCGCGGTCCGACGCCACCGCGAAGCGGCTGCGGCACTCGGTCACCGAGAAGCGGTTGAGCGTCTCGATGTCGTCGCCCGAGATGCCGATCACCGTCGCGCCGAGGTCGGCATAGTGAGGCGCGGCCTCCGCGAAGCGGTTGGCCTCGATGGTGCAGCCCTTGGTGAACGCCTTGGGGTAGAAGTAGAGGACGACCGGGCCCTTGCGCAGGGCATCGGCGAGCACGAAGCGAAACGGCTCGCCGGCGAGAGTGGCGTCGGCCTCGAAGGCTGGCGCCGCATCCCCCACCTTCAGCTCCGCGAGGGCCGGCGGCGCCGCGAGCGCACCCAGGAAGGCGGTGACGACGACGGCGGAAAGCCGGCGCGCCAGGGTCGGCCAGGTAGGGGCAGGAATGGCGCTGCTCATGTCGGTGCCTCGTCGATGATCGGAGCCGTGACCCGCATATTGCCTCAAGGCGCCGCGCCGCGCGATTCTTCCCTCACCACGTCGTAGAGATCCTCGAGCAGGCGGCGCAGCTGCCTCGCCTTGGCCGGCCCGAGCCGCTCACCGTACTCCTCCTCGATCTCGCGGCTGAGCTGCAGGGCAGTGCGCTGCGCCCGGGTGCCCTTGGCGGTGAGGCGGACCAGCTTGGCGCGTCGGTCCGTCGGGTCGGCGACGATCTCCACATAGCCCGCCGCCCGCAGCGACTCGACCAGATACGCCATGCTCTGCTTGGTGAGCTGCGCGCGTTCCGCGAGCTCACCGGCGCGCGAGCCTGCCGGCAGGATGTAGCGGAAGACAGGGCCATGGGATAGCCGCAGGTCCGGGAAGCCGCGCTTCGCCAGCTCGCCATAGAGGCGGCGTCCCAGCGCCTCGTATGGCGCCCGAAGCAGGGCCCCGAGCGTACGCTCGGCCTCGGTGGGATTCATGGCCCGATGGCCGGGGGGCGCCGTTGCGGCGGCCGACGAAGCTTGTTGCATTCGGTCAGACTGTCTGTCTATAATGGTCAGAGATGCTGTCTATCAGCATTGTCGCAGCCGTGCGGCAGGATGTCCATCCCGCGCCATCGGGCGCATGACCTTCAGGAGCGCAGACATGCAGGGAGCAGAAAAATGATGAGCGAGCGCGTCGTACACAACCTCGCGGTGGTGGAGCAGCACATCCGCGACGAGGCGCGGGACGTGGATGCGGTCATGGACCTGTACACGGACGATGTCGTGCTGGAGGTCCCATCGCGCGGGCTGCGCCTGGACAGCCGCGAGGCGATCCGGGCCAACTACGTCGCCATGTTCGGGTCGATGGCCGAGGTCGAGCTCCAGCCGCTGGAGCGTTTCGCCACCGAGGACCGGGTGGTGGACGACATGATCGTGCGCTTCCGGCTGACCGGAGAAGGGATGGTGAGCGCGCCGGTACCGATCGGCGCGCGGGTGGAGCTGCGCCTGGTGCACCACTTCGCGATGCGCGACGGGCGCATCGCGCGGGAGCAGGTATTCGAGATCTGGCGCCAGATCCCGGACACCGCCCCTTCGGCGAGAGCCTCCTAGCTGAACGCCTGGATGCCGGTCTGCGCGCGTCCGAGGATGAGCGCGTGGACGTCGTGCGTGCCCTCGTAGGTGTTCACGACTTCGAGATTCACCAGGTGCCGGATGACGCCGAACTCGTCGCTGATGCCGTTGCCGCCGAGCATGTCGCGCGCGAGACGCGAGATTTCCAGCGCCTTGCCGCAGGAGTTGCGCTTGAGGATGGAGGTGATCTCGACCGCGGCAGTGCCTTCGTCCTTCATGCGGCCCAGGCGAAGGCAACCCTGGAGTCCCAGGGCGATCTCGGTCTGCATGTCGGCGAGCTTCTTCTGGATGAGCTGGTTGGCGGCCAGGGGTCGGCCGAACTGCTTGCGGTCCAGCACGTACTGGCGGGCGCGGTGCCAGCAGTCCTCGGCCGCGCCCAACGCGCCCCAGGCGATGCCGTAGCGGGCGCTGTTGAGGCAGGTGAACGGTCCTTTCAGCCCCTCGACACCGGGCAGCAGGTTTTCCTGCGGCACGAAGACCTGGTCCATCACGACCTCGCCGGTGATGGACGTGCGCAGGCCCACCTTGCCGTGGATCTTCGGCGCCGAAAGGCCCTTCATGCCTTTCTCCAGGATGAAGCCCTTGATCCGCCCGTCGGAATCGCCCCCCTGCACCTTCGCCCACACGACGAAGACGTCGGCGATCGGCGAGTTGCTGATCCAGGTCTTCGAGCCCGTGAGCTCGAAGCCGCCCGGGACCACCTTGGCGCGCGAGGCCATCGAGCCCGGATCCGAACCGTGGTTGGGCTCCGTGAGTCCGAAGCACCCGATCCACTCGCCGGTGGCGAGCCGCGGCAGGTACTTCTCCTTCTGCGCATCGGTCCCGAACTCGTGGATCGGCACCATGACGAGCGAGGACTGCACGCTCATCATCGAGCGATAGCCCGAGTCCACGCGCTCCACCTCGCGCGCGATCAGCCCGTAGCTCACGTAGTTCAGTCCCGGACCGCCATAGGCTTCCGGAATGGTGGGCCCGAGCAGCCCGAGCTCTCCCATCTCGCGGAAGATGGCGGCGTCCGTGGTCTCGTTGCGAAACGACTCCAGTACGCGCGGGGCCAGCTTGCCCTGGCAGTACTCACGGGCCGCATCGCGCACCATGCGCTCGTCCTCGCCGAGCTGGTCATCGAGCCGCAGCGGGTCCGCCCAGTCGAAGCTGGCCTTCTTGCCGGCCGAAGTTGCCATGATTCTCTTCCTCTGCTGTTGCTGCCGCCACCGCACGACCGGTCGGTGGCCCGTCCCGCCGATTCTACCGGGCAATGCCGGCCTGCCTGCGTGCCGCGCCATGGCGGGACTGTCCGCCCTGCGGTATCCTGGCCGATTGCCCAGCCAGCCACGGGGACGTCATGCAAAGCACAGCCGATCCTGATCTCGAAGTAATCACCCTGGGGGGTGGCTGCTTCTGGTGCACAGAGGCGGTCTACCTGGAGGTCGAAGGGGTGGCACGGGTCGAGTCCGGCTATGCCGGCGGCCAGGTCCCGAATCCCACCTACGAGGCCGTCTGCAGCGGCGAGACCGGCCATGCCGAAGTGGTCCAGGTGGCCTTCGACCGCAATCGCATCCGGCTCGAGGACATCCTCGCGATCTTCTTCACCGTGCACGATCCCACGACCTTGAACCGCCAGGGTCACGATGTCGGCACGCAGTACCGTTCCGCGATCTACTACAGCGACGAGGCGCAGGGCGAGGCGGTGCGACGCTTCGTGGACGACCTGGCCCGCCGCGAGCTCTATGACGATCCGATCGTGACCGAGGTGGCTCCGCTCGAGCGGTTCTGGCGCGCGGAGGACCATCACCAGCGCTACTTCGAGAACCATCCGAACCAGGGCTACTGTGCCATGGTGGTGGCTCCCAAGGTGCAGAAGTTCCGCAAGCTTCACGCGGCGCTGCGCCGCAGGTGAACGCGACCGGCTGCACCCGGCCGCCCGCGATGCCGATGCCGCCCGCCGCGGTCAGCGGCGCTCGCGGGCGAGCCGGCCTGCGAGCGCCTTCGCCTTGAGGTCCGCTGCGATGTCGCCCTGGCGCGCGGCGGCGCCGTACCAGCCCAGCGCCTTGTCGTCGTCGACTTCGATCCCGGTGCCGTTCTCGTACATCGAGGCGATGATGTACTGCGCCCCGGCGTCGCCGGCCTCCGCGGCCTTCTCGTACCAGCGGGCGGCTTCGCGGTAGTCGCGCGTCGTGCCGCGTCCCAGGAAGTACTGGGTGGCCAGCGCGAGCTGAGCATCGGCGTTGCCCTGCTCGGCGGCGAGGCGATACCACCGGACCGCGGCCTCCTGGGAACGTGGCACGAACCAGCCGCGCTCATGCAGGCTCGCGAGCATGTGCTGCGCGAGGGCGAAGCCCGCCTGCGCGCTCGCCTCGAGATAGCCGAGCGCCTCGGCCTCCGAGGGATGGTCGGTGTCCTGGCCGAGCCGGATCACCGCCACGTTGTACGCGGCGCGCGCATCGCCTGCCGAGGCCGCGAGCAGGTACAGCCGCTGCGCGTCCTCGATGCGGCCCTCCTCGTAGGCAACGAACGCCTGGGCAGTTCGCTCCAGGTTGTCGACGGGGTCTGCCGGCGCCTGGGCGAGGGCGGCTCCGGTCGCCGCGATGGCCACGCCGGCCGTGCAGGCCGCGCGCAACGCCGGTGCGCGCAGGGCACGACAGGCCGGCCGCACTGGACGACCCGGACGCGTGCACGCGACCGCCACCAGGCCGACTCCCACCAGCCAGGCTGCCACGAATGCGATCGACATCGCGAGATCCTCCGGATGGCCAATCCCGACGCGGTAAAGGCGAGGGCTATATTATGGATGGGCTCGTCCGGCACCGCGTGCGCAACGACGCCGCGACCGGACCGCCAGGAGAACAAGGAGAAATCATGGTGAATCCGTTCGGCACGGCCCCCGCCCCGAGTGAATGGTCGGGGCTCCGGTCGGCCTCGCGCTGGCTGGAGCGGCTTGCCTTCGTCGCGCTTGCCGCGTTGCTCTCCGGATGCGGCTACAACCGCATCCAGTCCGCGGATGAAGGCGTCACCCAGGCATGGGCCGAGGTGGTCAACCAGTACCAGCGCCGCGCGGACCTGATTCCCAACCTGGTCAACACCGTCAAGGGTTACGCCGAGCAGGAGAAGGAGGTGCTGACCCGAGTCACCGAGGCGCGATCGCGCGTCGGCCAGATCCAGGTGAATCCCGGCGATGCCGGTTCGGTCAAGCAGTTCGAGTCCGCCCAGGCTGACATGAGCAGCGCGTTGTCGCGCCTGCTGGTCGTCGCCGAGAACTATCCGCAGCTCAAGTCGGACCAGAACTTCCGCGAGCTGCAGGCCGAGCTCGCCGGCACCGAGAACCGGATCTCGGTGGCCCGCAAGCGCTACATCGACGCGGTGAACCAGTACAACGTGATGATCCGGCAGTTCCCGGTGAACCTGACCGCGATGGTGTTCGGCTACGACGCCAAGCCGCAGTTCACCGTGGAGAACGAGCAGGTCATCTCTCGTCCCCCGACGGTGGACTTCGGCACCCCGGCGCCGGCGCCGAAGTAGCCGCGGAGGCGACGGTTGGCCGTACTGCCGTCGCGGTCCGTCGGCGTCCCCGTGCGCGCCGTCCGGCCGCCCCTCCGCGCGAGGCGGCTCGCCCTGGGTCCGCTCTTGGCGGTGATCGCGCTGCTCGTGCTGTTCGCGCCGGCGGGCGCGTCCGGCCAGGATCTGCAGCCGGTGCCGCCGCTCGCGGCTCGGGTTACCGACCTGACCGGCACGCTCGCCCCGGCGCAGGTGCAGGCGCTCGAAGGCGCGCTCGCGGATATCGAGCAGCGCAAGGGCGCGCAGGTCGCGATCCTGATGGTGCCGACCACCCGCCCCGAGGCGATCGAGCAGTACGGCATCCGGGTCGCGGAGGAATGGAAGCTCGGGCGCGGCAGGGCGTCGGCCCAGCGCGCCACCGGTGACCCGAACGCGCCGGCCGTGGACGACGGCGTCCTGCTGCTGGTGGCCAAGGAGGATCGACGGGTGCGCATCGAGGTCGGCTACGGCCTGGAGGGCGCCATTCCCGATGGCATCGCCCGGCGCATCATCGACGAATCGATCACGCCTCGCTTCCGGCGCGAGGACTATTTCGGCGGGCTGCAGGCGGCGGTTCAGGACCTGCGCATCCGCATCGACGGAGAGGACCTGCCACCACCGGGACGGCGCGGTGGCGAGGGCGCTGCCGACGACAGCCTCGGCATCGTGCCGGCGCTGGTGTTCGCGTTCGTGGCCGGCACGATCGCCTCGGCCGTGGTGGGTCGCATCCTCGGCGCCGGCCTCGGAGGGCTGGGCGCGGGCTTCCTGGGAGGCGCGGCGGCGGGCTCGATGCTGCTCGGCCTGGGTGCGGGCGTTCTGGTGTTCTTTCTCGTGCTGCTGATGGCGCCTTCGGCCGGCGGCGGCCTGCGGCGCGCCGGGCGCCACACCTATCGCCACGGGCCGATCTTCTTCCCCGGGGGCGGCTGGGGCGGACGCGGCGGTGGTGGTGGCTTCGGCGGATTCGGCGGCGGTGGAGGTGGGTTCGGTGGCGGCGGAGCTTCCGGTGGCTGGTGAGGAGGGTGGCTCGGTCAGCGCGCGGCTGCGGCGGCTCTGGCGCCACCGCTGGGGCGCCATTCGCGAGTCCGATGCCATCTTCGACCAGGCCGCTTTCGATCGCATCGAGGCGGTGATCGGCGAGGGCGAGCGACGCCATCGCGGCGAAGTGCGCTTCGCCATCGAGCCCACGCTGGATCCGAGCCAGATCTGGGCGGGTCTCGCGCCGCGCGAGCGCGCCGTGCAGGTCTTCTCCGAGCAGGGCATCTGGGACACCGAGGAGAACACCGGCATCCTGCTCTATCTCCTCTGGGCAGACCACGCTGTCGAGATCGTCGCGGACCGCGGCGCCGATCGACGGGTCCCCCCGGGTCGCTGGCAGGAGATCTGCACGGCCCTCGCATCGGCTTGCCGCGATGGGCGCGCGCTCGAGGGCGTGCTCGCCGCGCTCGCCGCGATCAACGATACGCTGGCGCCGGTCCTGCCGGTCGGCGAAGGGGATCGGGACGAGTTGCCCAACGCGCCGATCGTGCTCTGATCATCCCGCGAGCCGCGGGCCGCGAGCCGCAGGCCGTAGGCGGGGACGGATCAGGCGCCCGGGTGCACCGCGGACGAGCGTCGTCGATCCACCTGCCGACGACGGTTGTGCTCCGGCAGCCGTTCACCCGGCGGTCGCCGGCCGGCGACGCGGCGGTCCTGCCGCGACTGGCGGCGCTCCATGCGCGCCGGCATCACCGAAGGCACGCTCTCGATGTAGGCCGGGCGGAACTCCGGACGGCCGGTGGCGGCGGGGGCGGCCGAGCTGGTGAGCAGCAGCCGGCAGGCCTCGGTGTCGAGTCCAAGCGAATAGCTGGTGGCGAGCGACCGTGCGGATTCGTGCAGGCGCCGTCGCCGCTCGCCCGGCGGGCAGGCATCAAGCTCGGCGCGAAAGGCCTCCACCTCGGCCTTGAGCCGATAGCGTCGGCTGCCGTAGTAGCGGACCAGGTGAAGCAGGCCGAGGCCGCGCCAGAATTGGCGGCAGTGGGTGAGCTCGTGGACGATGGTGGGGCGATCGCAGACGTAGTCCTCGCGAACCACGATGAAGGGCCCGACACACAGACCCACCAGCCGTCCCGGCATCCGTCGCAGCGTGACGACAGGCACCGGCAGGATCTTCCAGATTCGCTCCAGGTGGATCTTCACGGGCTGGGAAGGTGTCTCATGTTGCTGGGATAGTATAGGGTCGAAGCAGCTCTCCGAGAGACTTTCTTCCTGTGTCCAACCCCTGGTCCGTCCGGCCGGCGCGCGAGGCTTCCCGCCTTCGTCGCCGCGTAACGTTGCCCGACAGCCTGGTCGCCGCGCGGCAGGACGGCCTGCGGCGGACCGCTCGATGAATGATCGGCGGCGCGTGCTCGCGACGATGCCGCTTGCCCTGCTGGGGGCAGGGGGATTGCGCCCGTTCGCCGCCTCGGCGGCCGACCCGGCACCGCCCAGCACGGCATCGCGTGTGGCACCGCTGCCGGAGCCCGTCACGCAGAGCTTCCAGGTCTACTACGGCGACATGAGCCGGAAGCTGGTGGTCGCCGAGGCCAGCTACCGGCTGGCGCACGGCGACGGACGCTACGAGCTGGGCACCGAGGGCAAGGCGATCGGCGTCGTGGCCATCTTCTACTCCGGCGTCCTGGTCCAGCAGAGCGTGGGGCGCGTCGGGCCGGCAGGCCTGGTCCCGGAGCGTTATCGCGAACGACGCGGCAAGCGTCCGGAGCGCGGCATCCGCTTCGACTATGCCCGCGGCCTGATGCTGGGCAATGGCGAGCCTGCGCCCGAGGTGCCGCTGCTGCCCGGGACGCAGGATCGGCTCTCGATCTTCTACCAGGTGGGGCTGATGGCGCGCGCGCGCCCGCGGGACTTCGTGGCAGGACGCCAGTTCACGGTGCCGCTCGCCTCCATGAAGACGATCGACCAGCCGCGCTTCACGGTGGTGGGCGAGGAGCCGGTGCGGACGGCACGCGGCGACGTGGCGGCGCTGCACCTCAAGGTGCGCAACGAGGACGACCCCACCGATCCGGTCATCGATGCCTGGCTCGCCCCTGCCATGTCCATGCTGCCTGCGCGTATCCGCGTCGAGGACGAGGATGGGAAGGTCATCGACCAGGTGGTGGTGCCCTGATGGATGCGAAGAACGTGCTGGGCGGCCCGCTGCTGGCCTGCTCCTACGCTCCCCTGACCGGTTACTTCCGGGACGGCTGCTGCAACACGGACAGCACCGATCGCGGCAACCACACCGTCTGCGTGCGGGTCACCGCGGAGTTCCTCGCGTTCTCGCGCGAGCAGGGCAACGACCTCAGCACGCCGATGCCCGCCTACCGCTTCCCCGGCCTCAAGCCCGGTGACCGCTGGTGCCTCTGCGCCTCCCGGTGGCAGGAGGCGCTCGCCGGTGGCGTCGCGCCGCCCGTGGTGCTGGAGGCGACGCACGAGCGGGCGCTGCGGGTGGTGCCGCTGGAGATGCTGATGGCGCACGCCTGGGGGCGGTGACGGGGCTCTTCCGCCCGGCTCGGGATCAGGCGCGGGGGGCGGTCGAGACGGGGGCGAGCCGAGGGCCGACAATGGTGATGGCGATCAGCGCCAGGCCGACGAGGTCGGTGTAGAGACCCGGCTTGATGAGGGCGAGCGCCGCGACGCCGATGAGGATGCGTTGCCACATGCGGGCATGGCCGAAGATCCAACCGTGCAGACTGGAGGCGAGGCACACGACGCCGATGCAGGCGGTCGCGACCGCCACGGCGATGACATGCCATTCGCCGATCATCAGGAGCGCCGGCTCGTAGATGAACATGAAGGGCACGATGTAGGCCGGTGCGGCCGCGCGCATGGCCGCCAGGCCGGTTTCCCACAGGTCCGACTTGGCGAGCCCGGCCGCCGCGAACACGGCAAGCGCCACCGGCGGCGTGATCGCAGAAAGGATGGCGAAGTAGAACGCGAACATGTGCGCGGCCGGGATCTCGGCGCCGAGCTTGACCAGCGCAGGAACCAGGAGCGCGACCATCACGATGTACGCCGGAGTGGTCGGCATGCCCATGCCGAGGACGATCCCGGCGATCGCTGTCATCACCAGGGCGAGCAGCAGGGCATCGCGTGACACCGCCACGACGAGCTGGGAGAAATCGATGCCGAGGCCGGTGATGCTGACGCAGCCGATCACGATGCCGGCGCACGCGCACGCCATGGCCACCGCCAGCGCGTTGCGGGCGCCTTCCTCCAGGGCCTCCAGGACGCTGCGCCAGCGAAGCTGGGCGCGCGTGGTCTTGCGAAGCAGCGCGACCGGCATGCAGGTGAGCGCGGCGACCAGCGCGCAGAGCGGCGCCGAGTAGCCCATGGCCAGGCCGGCGAGCACGACGCCGATCGGCAGGAACAGGTGCCCGCGGTCCAGCATGACGCGCCCGAGCCGCGGCAGCTGGGAGCGCGGCACGCCCTCGAGCCCGTGGCGTCGCGCCTCGAAGTGCACGGCCGAGAAGATGGCCACGTAGTAGAGCACCGCGGGAATGACCGCCCAGATGGTCACCTGCAGATAGGACACGGCGAGAAACTCCGCCATCACGAACGCGGCGGCGCCCATGATCGGCGGCATGATCTGGCCGCCGGTGGAGGCGACCGCCTCCACCGCGGCAGCGAAGGGCGGACGGAAGCGGCTGCGCTTCATGAGCGGAATGGTGATGGGCCCGTCCACCATCACGTTGGCCACCGCGCTGCCGGACACGGTGCCGAAGAGGCTGGAACTCACCACCGCCACCTTGCCCGGACCGCCGGCCTGGTGGCCCGTGATCGAGAGCGCGAAGTCCATGAAGAGCTGTCCGGTCCCGCTCTTCTCCATGAACGAGCCGAAGAGCACGAACAGGATCACATAGGAGGCGGATACGCCGAGGGTGCTGCCGAAGATGCCCTCGGTCGACATGTAGAGCTGCTCGAGCAGCACCGGGAAGGAGACGGTGGTGGCAAGCGCGTAGCCCAGGAAGGCGATGGCCGTGAGCGGCAGCGCCCAGCCGATGATCCGCCGCGTCGCCTCGAGCACGGTCACCACGGCGATGACGCCGGCGACCTTGTCCGAGAGCGTCAGCTCGTCGATGTAGATGATGCGGTCGAGCAGGTAGTCGTGGTTGACGAGGATATAGGCGACGATGCCGACGCTCGCCGCCAGCAACAGCGTATCGAGAGCGACGCCGATGCGACCGCGCGCCGCGGCGGGGTAGAGCAGGAAGACCAGCACCAGCGCGAAGGCGAGGTGGGTGCCGCGGAAGAAGAAGGTCTCCGGCGGCCCGACCAGCGCCACGTACATGTGGTACAGCGACATCGCGATCGCGATGACGCTGACCATGAGCATGACCCGCGGCGCCCGAGGGGCGGGCTCCGCGGGCAGCTCCGGCAGCGTCATGGAGATCGGGGGCGCCTCCTTCATGAAACGTCCGGATGCGTCCGTGCCGCTGCGATCGGCTCCGGGCTCAGAGGGCGCCGACCTCCTTGTAGTACTTCTCCGAGCCCTTGTGGAACGGCACGCCGATGTCCTGCGCCATCGCCTTGGCGTTGAGCCCGGCTACCGCCTTGACCACCGCGACCAGGTCGCCGGCATTGTCGGCGAGCGACTTGGTCATCTTGTAGACCACGTCCTCGGGCAGGTCGCAGGCCGCCACCAGGTGGGTGGAGTACGCGATGACGTTCACGTCCTTGTCCTGCTTCTGGTAGGTGCCGGCCTTGATGGTGGCCATGTTGTAGCCGGGATTGATCTTCTTCATCTCGGCAAGGATCTTCTCGTCCACGCCGACCAGCTTGATGTCGCGCGCGCTTGCCAGGTTCATCACGGAGGAGGCCGGTGCCGTGGTGCCGAGGGTGAACACCTCCGCCTGCCCGTCCTTCAGCATCGAGACGGCGTCGTCGTAGCTGGCGACGAAGTTGGCCTTGCGCAGCGAATCGTAGGTGAGGCCCTGCGTCTTCAGGATGTGCTGCGTGATCAGCTCCGCCGTGTTGCCGCGCGACTGCATCACGCCGGCCTTGCCCTTCATGTCCGCGACGGTCTCGATGCCGGAATCCGCGAGCGCGACCACCTGGAAATACTGGGGATAGAGATTGGCCACCTGGCACACGTTGGTCGTCGCCTTGGGGTAGGGCGGGTTGCCCTTGACGCCGTCCACCGTGGTGATGGAGTTGCCGAAGCCGATGTGGGCCTTGCCGGCGTCGACGCCGCGCACGTTGCTGATGCCGGCTCCAGGGGTCATCTGGATCTTTAGGCCCGGCACCTCCTTCTCCCAGATGCCCTTCAGCGCGCCGCCGAGGGGGATCCACGATCCACCCTGCGGGCCGGTCATGAAGGTGACCTGCTGGGCGGTGGCCGAAGGGGCGAGCCCGAGCGAGAGTGCGGCGCCGAGCGCCAGGCCGAGTCCGCGGACGGCAGCAGCGCGCCTCGATGTCGAGTGCTTCATATGGTCTCCTTGTGCGTTGTCGGCACGCGTGCCCTGGCGGGGCCGGCCGTTGGAGCCCAGAAGATACCCGTGCTTCTTTCGGAGAACAATACCGAGGATACCCGGCCCGGCGGGCTATCGCTTGCGCGCGAAGGAATCCTTCAGCGTGGCGGTCCGGTTGAACACCGGCCCCTCCGGGCGGTGATCGTACCGGTCCGCGACGAAGTAGCCCTGGCGCTCGAACTGCAGCCGGTCCTCGGGCCTGGCCCCGGCGATCGACGGCTCGGCGTACCCGGTGCAGACCTTCTTCGATTCGCCGTTCAGCGCGGCGAGGAAGTCGCGGCCGCCCAGGTCGGGCTGCGGCTCGGTGAAGAGCCGGTCGTAGATGCGCAGGGTCACCGGCACCGCTTCGGCGGCATTGACCCAATGGATGTTGCCCTTCACCTTCACCGAGTCCGCGCCAGGGGTGCCGGAGCGGGTCTGCGGCAGGTGCTCGCAGTAGACGGTCGACACCCGGCCGTCGGCATCCCGGTCGAAACCGGTGCACTTCACCACGTAGCCGTAGCGCAGCCGGACCATCCGGTCGGGCGCGAGCCGGAAGAAGCCCTTGGGCGGGTCGGTCTCGAAATCGCTGCGTTCGATCCACAGCTCGCGACCGAAGTGGAAGCGTCGCACGCCGCGCTCGGGCTGGTGCGGATGCACCGGTGCCTCGCACGGCTCGGCGATGGCGTCCTCGACGGAAGTGACCACCAGCCGCAGCGGATCCACCACGACGGCCACGCGCCCGGCACGCGCCTCGAGGTCCTCGCGCACCGTCTGCTCCAGCACGTCCATGTCGATCCACTGCGCCGCCTTGGCGACGCCGATCCGATCGCAGAAGAGCCGGATCGACTCCGGCGTGTAGCCGCGGCGGCGCAGGCCCACCAGGGTCGTCATGCGCGGGTCGTCCCAGCCGTCGACATGGCCCTCGCTCACCAGCTGCTGCAGGCGTCGCTTGCTCGAGATGCTGTAGTTGAGGTTCAGCCGCGCGAACTCGATCTGCCGCGGGAACGGGGCATCGAAGTACCCGCCCTCGGCCACCCGCTCGATCAGCCAGTCGTAGAGCGGCCGATGGTCCTCGAACTCCAGCGTGCAGAGCGAATGGGTGACGCGCTCCAGCGCATCCGAGAGCGGGTGCGCGTAGTCGTACATCGGATAGATCGGCCAGTCTTCGCCGGTCCGATGGTGATGCGCGAAGCGGATGCGGTAGAGCACCGGGTCACGCATGTTGATGTTGGGCGAGGCCATGTCGATGCGCGCGCGCAGCACCATCGCGCCTTCCGGATGGCGGCCGGCACGCATCTCCTCGAAGAGCCGCAGGCTGTCCTCGGACGGACGGTCCCGATAGGGCGAGTCGCGGCCGGGTTCGGTGAGCGTGCCGCGGCTGTCGCGGATCTCGTCCGCGGTCTGCTGGTCGACGTAGGCATGGCCGGCGCCGATCAGGTATCGCGCGAACTCGTACAGATCCTGGAAGTAGTCGCTCGCGTGATAGAGATCCGTCTGGCCGTCCGGGTGCGTCCAGTCGAAGCCGAGCCAGTGGATGGAGTCGAGGATGGCGTCGACGAACTCCTGGTCCTCCTTGACCGGGTTGGTATCGTCGAAGCGCATGTGGCAGCGCCCGCCGTAGGACTGGGCGATGCCGAAGTTGAGGCAGATCGACTTGGCATGGCCGATGTGGAGGTACCCGTTGGGCTCGGGAGGAAAGCGGGTCCGGATGGTCGCCGGGTCCGGCGCGCCCGCGCGCTGGACGGCAGCGGGGCCGGGGCGTCCGGCCCAGCGGCGGCCGGCGTAGGCACCGGTCGCCAGATCCGCATCGATCGCCTGCCGAATGAAATTGCTGGGGACGGGTTCCGGGGAAGTCATGGAATGCGGTACGGCTGCGGCGCCCGCCGCGGCGGGCGCGCTGTCAAGCCGAGAGGAGGTCCACCTCGAAAAGCAGCGTGGCGTCCGGTGGGATCACGCCGCCCGCGCCGCGGGCGCCGTAGCCGAGGCTGGCGGGGATGAGCAGGCGTCGCTTGCCGCCCACCCTCATGCCGGCGACGCCCTGGTCCCAGCCCGAGATGACGTGGCCCGCGCCCAGTGGGAAGTCGAAGGGCTGTCCCCGGTCCTTGCTGGAGTCGAACTTGCTGCCGGCGCGTCCGCCCTCGGGCTGGGTGGCATCCGCCTCCCACAGCCAGCCGGTGTAGTGCACCGAGACATGCTGGCCGGCGCGTGCCTCCGCGCCCGTTCCGATCTCCACGTCGTCGATGCCCAGTCCGCTTGCGCCGGTTTGGAATGCCATCTGACCCTCGCCCGTTCGATGCATGAAGGCAAGGAAGATAGCACGCGGGGCAACGGCGTATGCCCGCGGGACTGCCGCGCTACCGGGGGTCGATGCTGCCCCAGCCGGCGGAGGCCACCGGAAAGACCGCGCTGTCGTAGTAGTGACGCAGCGCGCCGAGCTCGCTCACGACGTCGAAGGGGAAGCCCTGGCGGCCGCCTCGTGAGTCCATCAGCATCGAGTCCAGGGTGGCCCGGAAGCTGCGCGGGTCGCGCCACTGGCCGAGGAGTCGTTCCACCACGACCGGAAAGCCGGCGCAGCTTCGGGCGAGGTCCACCGAGGCGGGTAGGCTCGCGAGCACCCGCTGGGCCTGGGGACTCAACTCGCGCGCGGCTGCCGGGAGGCGGGCAAGCGCCGCGGGATCCGCCGCAGGCAGGGGAATCGCCGGCGCCGGCGTGGACGCTGGAAGCGTCGGCGGGCGGCGTCTTGGAGATTTGCTCGATCGTTGAAACCAGTTGAACATCGCGGCTTTGGACCCGTTGGCGCAATCCTGACAACCGTCGGATCGGACGCGCCTGGCGGCGCATTCGACCGGCTGAACGGCAGCCCTGGGCTGACGCATGCAGCAGTTTGGCAGCCGCCTCGGCGGCAGGGGAGGAAGTTTTTCATGTTCGATTCGCTGCACGCGCAGCCCGGAGGCAGGGTGAAGGGACGTCTGCGCGTGCCGGGAGACAAGTCGATCTCGCATCGCTCGGTCATGCTGGGGGCGCTTGCCGAAGGCACGACCAGGGTGAGCGGGTTCCTGGAGGGCGCCGATGCGGTGGCGACCGCGAACATCTTCCGCTCGCTCGGCGTGCGGATCGAAGGGCCCCGCGAAGGGGAAGTCACCATCGAGGGAGTGGGCCTGGACGGCCTGTCCGCCCCCGCCGCGCCGCTCGATTGCGGCAACTCGGGCACCACCATGCGGCTGTTGTGCGGCCTGCTTGCCGGGCAGCGCTTCGAGGCGCGGCTGGTCGGCGACGAGAGCCTCGGGCGACGCCCGATGCGGCGGGTGATCGATCCGCTCGCGACCATGGGCGCGCGCATCGACAGCAACGAGGGCCGGCCGCCCCTGGTGGTGCACCCCGTGGCCGCGCTGCGGGCGACGGACGTCAGCCTGGCGGTGGCGAGCGCCCAGGTGAAGTCGGCACTGCTGCTCGCCGGGCTCTATGCCGATGGCACCACCCGGGTCACCGAGCCCGCGCCTACCCGCGACCATACGGAGCGGATGCTCACCGCCTTCGGCGTGCCGGTCGCACGCGACGGTGCCACGGTCTCGGTCACCGGCGGCGGCCGGCTGCGTGCCTGCCGCATCGAAGTGCCGGCGGACATCTCGTCGGCAGCGTTCTTCCTGGTGGCGGCCAGCATCTGCCCGGGCGCCGATCTCGAGCTGGTGCACGTGGGCATGAATCCCACCCGCATCGGGGTGCTGCACATCCTGCGCGCGATGGGCGCGGACATCACCGAATCCTCTGTCCGGACCGTCGGGGGCGAACCGGTCGCGGACCTGCGGGTGCGCGGCGCCCGCCTCCGGGGCATCGAGATCCCGCCGGAATGGGTGCCGCTCGCGATCGACGAGTTCCCGGCGCTCTTCATCGCCGCCGTCTGCGCGGAGGGCCGCACCGTCCTGCGCGGCGCGGGGGAGCTGCGGGTGAAGGAGTCGGACCGGATCGCGGTGATGGCCGAGGGCCTCGAACGGCTCGGGGTGATAGTCGAGCCGCTCGAGGACGGCATGGTGATCGACGGACGCGGCGGCGAGCCCACGCCTTTGGGCGGCGGCAGCGTCGAATCCCATGCCGACCATCGCATCGCCATGTCGTTCGCGGTCGCGAGCCTGCGCGCGAGCGGTCCGATCGAAATCCGCGACGCGGCCAACGTCGACACCTCGTTTCCCCGGTTCGCGCAGTTGGCCTCGTCGGTCGGCATCCCGATCGAGGCGCGTCGATGACTTCGCACCAGTCAGCCGAGCCCGGGCGCGGCAGCGCCACCGCCGATGTGCCGGTGATCGCGATCGACGGTCCCACCGCGTCGGGGAAGGGCACGATCGCCGCCGAGGTGGCGCGGCGGCTTGGCTTTCACTATCTCGACAGCGGGGCGCTCTACCGGCTGGTCGCCTTCGCCGCCCGGGAGGCCGGCGTCGACCTGGGTGACGAGGCCGCCCTGGCTCGGATCGGTCGGAACCTGAAACCATTGTTTCAGCATGGTCAAATCCTGCTGGCCGGGCGCGACGTGACCGACCTGATCCGCGAGGAAAGCGTCGGCGCGGCGGCCTCGCAGGTGGCGGCGCTGCCGGCGGTGCGCAGCGCCCTGGTGCAGGCGCAGCGGGGCTTTCGGGTCGCCCCGGGCCTGGTGGCCGACGGCCGCGACATGGGCACCGTGATCTTCCCGGACGCGACGCTCAAGGTGTTCCTGACGGCCGACGTGCAGTCGCGCGCGGAGCGCCGACATAAGCAGTTGATCGAAAAGGGTTTTTCCAGTAACATCTCCAGCCTTTTGCGGATCCTGCGTGAACGGGACGATCGCGATGCGAATCGCGAGGTCGCGCCGCTCAGGGCCGCGAGCGATGCGGTCGTCATCGACTCCACGCACCTCTCCGTCGAACAGACGATCGAGCAGGTACTGGGGGCATGGCAACTGCTCGTTTCCGTCGGGGGCGGGCCGCGGCAGAAGTGAACGCGGCGGCAGTCAAGGGCGACATCGGTTTGCGTCCCCGTTTCTTCAACACCGCTGGCGCGAAGATCCAGCCATCGAGCAGATCTCGCCTGGCGTGAAACCAACTGGATTTCAATGAGCACAGCAGTTTCGGAAGGCCCGGTCAAGGAAAGCGTGATGCAGGACGAGAGCTTCGCGGCCTTGTTCGAGGAGTCGCTCTCGCGGCAGGAGATGCGCCAGGGCGAGGTGATCACCGCGGAAGTCATGCGCGTCGACCACAACTACGTCGTCGTCAACGCGGGCCTCAAGTCCGAGAGCTACATCCCCATCGAGGAGTTCTACAACGATCGAGGCGAGCTCGAGGTCTCCGCGGGAGACTACGTCTCGGTCGCGATCGACGCGCTCGAGGACGGATTCGGCGAGACGCGCCTCTCCCGCGACCGCGCGAAGCGCCTCGCCGCGTGGGTGCAGCTGGAGCAGGCGCTGGAGAACGGCGACCTGGTGAGCGGCACCGTCACCGGCAAGGTGAAGGGCGGCCTCACCGTCATGACCAACGGCATCCGCGCGTTCCTGCCAGGCTCGCTGATCGATACGCGCCCGGTCAAGGACACGACGCCGTACGAAGGCAAGACCCTGGAGTTCAAGGTCATCAAGCTGGACCGTCGCCGCAACAACGTGGTGCTCTCGCGCCGCGCGGTGATCGAGCTCTCCCAGGGCGAGGAGCGCGCCAAGCTGCTGGAGACGCTGGCCGAAGGCGCCATCGTCAACGGCGTGGTCAAGAACATCACGGACTACGGCGCCTTCGTGGACCTGGGCGGCATCGACGGCCTGCTCCACATCACCGACATGGCATGGCGCCGCGTGCGGCACCCGACCGAGGTGCTGCAGGTTGGCCAGGAGATCACCGCCAAGGTGCTCAAGTTCGACCAGGAGAAGAACCGCGTCTCGCTCGGCATCAAGCAGCTCGGCGAGGATCCGTGGGTCGGCATCGGCCGCCGCTACCCGCAGGGCACGCGCATGTTCGGCAAGGTCACCAACATCACCGACTACGGCGCGTTCGTCGAGATCGAGCCCGGCATCGAGGGGCTGGTGCACGTGTCGGAGATGGACTGGACCAACAAGAACGTCAATCCCAGCAAGGTGGTGTCGCTCGGCGACGAGGTCGAGGTCATGGTGCTGGAGATCGACGAGGACCGCCGTCGGATCTCGCTCGGCATGAAGCAGTGCCGGCCGAACCCTTGGCAGGAGTTCTCGGAGAACCATCGCCGCAACGACCGCGTGAGCGGCTCGATCAAGTCGATCACGGACTTCGGCGTCTTCATCGGCCTGCCGGGCGGCATCGACGGCCTGGTGCACCTGTCGGACCTGTCCTGGAACAAGAGCGGCGAGGAAGCCGTGCGGGACTTCAAGAAGGGCGACGAGGTCGAGGCGATGGTGCTCGGCATCGACGTCGAGCGCGAGCGCATCTCGCTCGGCATCAAGCAGCTCGAAGGCGATCCGTTCACCAACTTCGCCTCCACGCACGACAAGGGGGCGGTCGTCTCCGGCACGATCACCAGCGTGGACGCCCGCGGTGCGACGGTGCAGATCGAGCCCGAAGTGGACGGCTACCTGCGCGCCTCGGAGATCTCGCGCGACCGTGTCGAGGACGCGCGGATGCACCTCACCGAAGGCAGCACCATCGAGGCCATGATCATCAACATCGACCGCAAGAACCGCTCCATCGCGCTCTCCATCAAGGCGCGCGAGACGGCGGACACGGCCGAGGCGATGCAGAAGATGGCCGAGACGTCCGCGGTCACCGGCACCACCAACCTTGGCGCCCTGCTGCGCGCCAAGCTGGACAACCAGAAGGAATGAGACCGTGACGGAAGCGGTGGACGTGGACGATCAGTCCGCGCCGGGCACGATGACCAAGTCGGAGCTTATCGCCCGGCTTGCGGATCGCTATTCGCAGCTGGTGGCGAAGGACGCGGAGTACGCGGTGCGCACGGTGCTGGACGCCATGGCCCGGGCGCTCGCGGATGGCAACCGAATCGAGATCCGTGGGTTCGGCAGCTTCGCGTTGTCGTATCGTCCGCCGCGGATGGGGCGCAACCCCAAGTCCGGCGAGCAGGTTCTCGTGCCCGAGAAGCGGGTGCCGCACTTCAAGCCCGGCAAGCAGTTGCGGGAGAGCGTGGATGCCGCGCTGCGCGGCGCCTGAGCGGCCGGATTCCCGATGCGCCTGATCGGCTGGCTCGTCAAACTGGTGGTGTTCATCGTGTTGCTGGGCTTCGCGCTCAGCAACACCGAACCGGTCCGCATGGGCTTCTTCGGCAACCAGGACCTCTCGGTCTCCGGCCCGCTGGTGGTCTTCCTGCTGCTCTTCTTCCTGCTCGGGCTGCTGCTCGGCTTCGCTACCTTCATGCCGCGGCTCTTCCGGCAGCGCCGGCTGGTCGCAAGGCTCAAGCGCGACCTGGATCGGCTTCAGCGCCAGCGGGATCCCGAGCAGCGGGCGCAGGCCGAAATCGAGGCGATCGCCGCACAGCTGCCTCCGCCCTGATGCGCGCCGCCCCAGCGTCTTCCCGGGCGGCGGTGCGTGCCGCCTGCAGGCGGCGGCGCTGAGCCGCGCCAGCATCCGCCGTGGAATCCGCCCTGGAGTTCGAGTACTGGTACTTTCTCGCCATCCCGCTCTTCTTCGGGCTGGGCTGGTTCGCGGCGCGTGGTGACCGGCGGCTCTCCACCCGCGCGCCGGACCATCTCTCGGGTGCCTACTTCAAGGGCTTGAACTACCTGCTCAACGAGCAGTCCGACAAGGCGATCGATGCGTTCATCGAGGTGGTGCGCATCGAGCCCGAGGCGATCGAGCTGCATTTCGCGCTGGGGTCGCTGTTCCGGCGCCGGGGCGAGACCGAGCGCGCCATCCGGGTCCACGAGAACCTGGTCGAGCGCGGCGACCTGGATGCCGAGCAGCGCGCGCATGCGCTCTTCGAGCTGGGACAGGATTTCCTCAAGGCGGGCCTGATCGACCGGGCCGAGGACGCCTTCAACCGGCTGGAGGGCACCGCCTACGCCGGCGCTGCTTCGCGCCTGCGCCTCGAGATCGCGCAGCGCACCCACGACTGGCCGCGGGTGATCGACCTCGCTCGCGACGGGCCGGTGGATCCGGCCTTCGATACCCGACGCATCGTCGCGCATGCGTTCTGCGAGCTGGCGATGGAAAGCCTGAAGGCACGCCGGTTCGAGGAGGCCCGCGCCCATGCCCACGAGGCGCGGGAGGCCGCCCCGGACCACCCGCGCCCGGCCATCGTGCTCGGACGGATCGCCTTCGAGCAGGAGGCGTGGGCGGAGGCCATCCGAGCCTGGGAGCCGGTCGCCGGGCGCAATCCGCGTTATGTCGCGCTCATCGCGCGCGACTGGATGGAGGCCGGCGCGCGCGATGCCGGCGACCAGGGCCTGCGCGCGGCCATCGCGCGGATGCAGCGCCTGGAGCATGCCGCCGAGTCCACGGACCTGGTCAAGGCGGTCGCCGAGGCGATCGCCCGGCTGGACGGCAAGCCGGCGGCAGCGCAATGGGTGCGCCAGATCCTGGTGACGCATCCGTCGCTCCTGGGCCTGCAGCTTCTCCTCGACCTGTCGCACCAGGAGCGGGCCGGCGCGGCCGGCAGCGCCGCCGACATGGACGAGGCGGCGTTGCGCACCCTGGTGCGCCACCAGGCGGAGCGGATGTCGCGCTATGTCTGCAGCGTCTGCGCCTTCCGGGCGCAGCACTACTACTGGCAGTGCCCCGGATGCAATCGGTGGGACAGCTACTCGCCGCTGCGCACCGAGGAGCTGGAGTCGGCGCAGTGACCGCGTCGGTTCG
>JAEWGX010000009.1 GCA_023388075.1 Pseudomonadota bacterium | reverse complement strand
CGCGAACGCGGGCAGGGCTGCCGCAACGGCCAGCGCGAGAAGCGATTTCTTCATTGATCAATCTCCTAAGTTTCTGGAATTCAATCGGTTACGACCGTTGCAAGGCGCGTTACCGAAACTCCCCGAGATGCCCCGGAAGGAAGTTGAAAGTATTGTCGCCAAATTCCTGCACGGGTCAAAGAGTCGATGGAGCCCGCAGGTGATAAAACGACGTGACCGTTGTTTGGTTGCAACTCGCCGTTTGGCCAGTCGATTCGACCGGTGACCGGGTCGAAACAGACCGTCCGGCGCAACCGTGTTCCCGACGCGCGCGCACGGATGGCCGGACCCCGAAACGTGCAACACTCGCGTAATGATGAATCGCCCGACGCTGAACCAGCCGTACCCGCATCCCATGAAGCGTGCCATCCCGAGATCCGCCCCGCCCGTGCGCCGGTTGTCCCGGCTGGATCGACTCCTCACTGTCCTGGCGCGCGGCCTTGCCGATGCCACCACCGAGCCGGTGGCGGGCAGGCCCAGCCCGGCGCGAGGCATCGCGGAGGGACTGCCCAAGGAAGGCACGCCCGGTTCCGCGCATGGCGAGGGCGTGCCGGACCCGGCGCGCTACCACGCCGCGGGCCTCATGCGGGTCAATCACGTCGGCGAGGTGTGCGCGCAGGCGCTCTATGAGGGGCACGCGCTGACGGTCAGCGACGAGCGGCTCGCCGCGCGCTTCCTGGCCGCCGCCGACGAAGAGCGGGACCACCTTGCCTGGACGTCCCAGCGCCTGCGCGAGCTCGACGCGAAGCCCTCCGCGCTGATGCCGGTCTGGTACCTCGGTTCGCTCGCGATCGGCGCGGCGGCGGGCCTGGCCGGGCCGCGGCGAGCGCTTGGCTTCATGGCCGAGACCGAGCGCCAGGTGGAAGCGCATCTGCAGGGCCACCTCGAGCGCCTGCCGCCGCAGGACGAGCGCTCACGGGCGATCGTCGCCCGCATGAAGACCGACGAAGCCCGGCATGCGGACGACGCGATGGCCGCGGGTGCCGACACGATGCCGGCGCCGGTACGCGGGCTCATGCGGGCGATGAGCCGGGTGATGACGACGGTGGCCTACCGGCTCTAGGAGGGGGTAGGGCTCGGAAAGGGGGTCTCCGTCGGAAAGAGGTTCTCCTTCAGTCCTCGACGATCTCCCAGCTCAGCTCGAACCGCGCGGTGTGCGCAAGCATCGCCGAGGCCGAGCAGTACTTGTCGTGGGACAGCTTGATGGCGCGCTCGACGATGTTCGGCTTGAGCGACCGTCCGCGCACGATGAAATGCATCCCGATCCGGGTGAATACCTTGGGGTCGGCCTCGGCCCGATCCGCATCCAGCCGGACTTCGCAGCCCCGCACGTCCTGGCCGCTCTTGCGCAGGATCACCACCACGTCATAGGCGGTGCATCCCCCCGTGCCGGCGAGCACCGTTTCCATCGGCCGGGGTGCCAGGTTCTCGCCGCCGCCTTCCGGGGCCCCATCCATGTTGATGAGATGGCCGCTGCCGGTCTGGGCCACGAACCGCATGGTGTCCGGGCCGATCCACCTGATGGTCGTCTTCATTGGCATCCCGTAGCGACTTTCCGACCGGCAATGCTAGCGCCTGTCGCCCGCAACTCGCTGCCGGTGCGTGGTACCGGGCTCCGCGATGTCATGGCGCAATGCAGCAAACTGGGGCAGGCGGTGGCCGCTTCCTTGGCCGGAAGCAGACTTTCCGACGGCACTGCTCAGCTTTGAGGGCAATCACGTTGCCATGAAGCAACGAAGGCCGGCGCGGAATCAACGCGTTACATTGTAACGTTGCCATATGGCAACGTTCGTGTCTTTGACGGCACCACCGGTCTGGGCATATTGCAAAGCACAAGATCATGGTGCTATGATTGCTTCTGTCTCCTCCACCTCCTCCTTTGGTGGATTCGGGCCCGGATTCCATTCCGGGCCTTTTTTCGTCCGTATCCCTCGTGCGCATGCCGTAGGGGGACGCCTCGTTTTGACCGGAACGACGGGGCGGCGCTATACTAGCGGGCTCACCTCGCCTGATGTCTGCGAGGACCCATTCCCGTACCACGAACATGAAAACCTTCTCCGCCAAGCCGCACGAAGTGCGCCGTGACTGGCTTCTCGTCGATGCGACCGATCGGGTCCTCGGACGGCTCGCCGCAGAGATCGCGCATCGCCTGCGCGGCAAGCACAAGCCCGAATTCACGCCCCATGTGGACACCGGCGACTACATCGTCGTGGTGAACGCCGCGCGCATCCGCGTGACCGGCAACAAGGGGCTGGACAAGAAGTACTACCGTCACAGCGGATACCCCGGCGGTGTCTACGAAACCAACTTCGACAAGATGCAGGCCCGTTTTCCCGGCCGTGCGCTGGAGAAGGCGGTCAAGGGCATGCTGCCCAAGGGGCCGCTCGGTTACGCGATGATCAAGAAGCTGAAGGTCTATGGCGATGCCTCGCATCCCCATGCCGCCCAGCAACCCAAACCCCTGCAGATCTGACCGAAGGCGACTGAACAAAGATGATCGGCGAATACAACTACGGTACCGGCCGCCGCAAGACATCCGTCGCCCGGGTCTTCATCCGGCGCGGCACCGGTCGGATCACGGTCAACGGCAAGGACGTGGACAGCTACTTCTCCCGCGAGAGCGGCCGCATGATCGTGCGCCAGCCGCTCGAGGTGGCGAACATGCCGCAGTCCTTCGACATCCGCGTCAACGTTCACGGCGGCGGGGAATCGGGCCAGGCCGGAGCGGTCCGCCACGGCATCACCCGGGCGCTGATCGATTTCGACGCCGCTCTGAAACCCGACCTCTCGGCTGCGGGCCTCGTCACCCGGGACGCACGGGAAGTCGAGCGAAAGAAGGTCGGCCTGCACAAGGCGCGTCGCCGCAAGCAGTTCTCCAAGCGCTGATCCGGTCGCTGTGCTGCCGCCGCGTCGCGGCAGCCCGGGACCCGAACCATGCGAGGCGCCGAGGGCGCCTCGTTTCGTTTCAGGTCCATGACGACTCGGCAGGGCGGCCAGCCGACAACTCGGGAGGGCGGCCAGCCTACAATGCGGTGCAGCCGGCGCGCGCCGGCATTCGGAAGGAGTTTCGATGCGTTCAGGCAATCGTTCCGCCACGCCGGTGCATCGCATCGGCGAGGCCGCCACGCTGGAGGGTACGCTGCGCTTCAAGGGCCGGCTCGAGATCGACGGCACGGTGGCCGGCTCGGTGATCGCGGAGCCGGACGACGGCGGCGAGGTCATCATCGGTCCCAAGGGCAGCGTGCAGGGCGAGGTTCGCGCCGCGGTGATCGAGGTCTCCGGCAGGATCCACGGGCCGGTCCGATCCAGCACGCGTCTCGACATCCTGCCGGGCGCGCGGGTCTACGGCGACCTCGTCTACCGTGACCTGCAGGTGCAGCACGGCGCCGTCGTCGAGGGCTCGCTCAAGCCCATGGAAGGCGACCAGGTGCCGTTGAAACTGGTGGCCAACAGCCGCATCTGAGCGGAATCGGCCCGCGAGAGGCAATCCGGGTTGCCGTCCACCCCTGCCGGACGGCGGAAACCGACCACGGCGGTTCCGGATCGATTATCCTGTTCACAGGAATGGAGTGCTCCACATGAATGCAGTTGCCGAGATGCCCGCCCCCTTGCTCTTCACCGACGCCGCCGCGGCCAAGGTGAGCCAGCTCATCGCGGAAGAGGGCAACCCGGACCTGAAGCTGCGCGTCTTCGTTCAGGGCGGCGGTTGCTCGGGGTTCCAGTACGGGTTCACGTTCGACGAGGAAACGAACGAGGACGACGCCGTCATGGAGAAGAACGGCGTGACCCTGCTGATCGACGCGATGAGCTACCAGTACCTGCTGGGCGCGGAAATCGACTACAAGGACGACCTGCAGGGCGCGCAGTTCGTCATCAAGAACCCCAACGCCACCACCACCTGCGGCTGCGGATCGTCCTTCGCCGCCGGCTGAGCCGCTGCCTGTCGGCCAGCCGGTCCGGCGCGCGGCCAGCTGACCGGGGAGCGCGCGCCGATCACGTCCGCACTCGCGGGGCCGCGTGCAGCGCGCCCAGCACCCTGAGACCCGAGGCGCCCGTCACCGCCGGGTGATTTCCCGGCTCGCGCGCGACCCGTTGTCGCGCGAGCCAGGCGAAGGCGGTCGCCTCGACCGCCTGCGGCGCGAGGCCGATCGCAGCGGTGGTCCCCACCGGGATGCCCGCGACGCAGGCTGCCAGCCTGCGCATGAGGGCGCCATTGGCCGCGCCGCCGCCGCAGACATGGACTTCGTCCGCCGCCGCCTCGGTGCAGGCCCGCGCGATCGTCCTCGCGGTGAGCTCCAGCAGCGTGGCCTGCACGTCGACCGGCGCGATCCTGTCCAGCGCCAGCCGATCGAGCCACGTCGGATTGAACAGATCGCGCCCGGTGCTCTTCGGCGCCGGCAGCGAGAAGTACGGCTCCGCCAGCATCCGCCCGAGTAGGGCCTGGTCGACCCGTCCGGCCGCCGCCCAGGCACCGTCGCGATCGAAGGTTTCGCCGCGATGGCGCTCGCACCAGGCATCCATCAGGGTGTTGCCCGGGCCGGTGTCGAACCCGAGCGCCGGCGCGGCAGACCCGGGCTCCAGCACGGTGACGTTGGCGATCCCGCCGATGTTGACGATCGCGCGCCGGGCCGAGGCCGAGCCGAAGACGCGCGCGTGGAACGTCGGCACCAGCGGCGCGCCCTGGCCGCCGGCGGCGATGTCGGCGCTGCGCAGGTCAGCGACCGTGTCGATGCAGCTCGCCTCGGCGAGGCGGGCGCCGTTGAGCAATTGGATGGTGAAGCCCTGCGCCGGATCATGGCGAACGGTCTGGCCGTGCGCGCCCAGCGCGACCACCTCGGACGACGGCACGGCGGCCTGCGCCAGCAGAGCCTGGACGCACTGCGCGTAGAGATCGGCCAGTCGGTTGCCGGCAAGCGCGGCGCGCGCGAGCTCGTCCGCGCCCGGCTGTTGCAGATCGGTGAGCAGCCGGCGCAATTCCACGGGCATCGCAAGGCTCGCCGCGGCAAGCGTGCCGGCCAGCACGCCCGACTCGTCGAACCGCACCAGCACGCCATCCACCGCGTCGATGCTGGTGCCGGACATGAGCCCGATAAAGAGGCCTGACAGGCCCGCGCACTCCCCGGCAGCCGCGCCGGTCATGCGTTCGCTCACTCGAAGGCCGCGACCTGCGTCTGTTCCTGCCAGCGCATCTGCCGCTGCAACGCCTCGGCGGTCTCGCGCAGGCGGGCCATCGCTTCCTGGTTCAGCGGCGGCTGGGGCGGCGGGATCACGGCGGCGGGATCGTTCGGCTCGCCGTTCACCAGGAACTCGAAGTGCAGGTGCGGCCCGCTGGCCCAGCCGGTCTGGCCGACGTGGCCGATCACCTGGCCCTGCTCGAGCCTGGTGCCCTCCTTGATGTTGGGCGCGAACCGGCTCATGTGAGCGTAGAGCGTGCTGCGCTCGCGATCGTGGCGCACGATGATGACCTTGCCGTAGCCGCGCTGCACGCCGATGAACTCCACCACGCCCTCGCCGATGGTGCGGATCTTGGTGCCGGCGGGCGCGGCGTAGTCGATGCCCTTGTGGGCGCGCCAGTCGCGAAAGACCGGGTGGCGCCGCCCGGACGTGAAGCCGGAGGTGATGCGGGTGTACTCCAGCGGGGAGCGCAGGAAGCTCTTGTGCAGGCTGAGCCCGTTGAAGTCGTAGTAGTCCCCTTCGCCTTCGCCGCGGTCGAACCAGATCGCCTCCAGGCGCCGCTTCTCGCCTTCGTACTCCACCGCGAGCAGCTTGCCCGGACGACCTTCGGAGAGCGTCTCGGGATCCGAGAACATCTCGTAGACCACCCGCAGCTTGTCGCCCTTGCGCACGTCGCGGTGGAAGTCCATGTCCGAGCCGAGGATCTCCGGGATCACGGCGGTGATCGCATCCGGAATGCCGGCGCGGTCCGTGGCCGCGTAGAGCGACGACGTGATGGTGACCGACCGTGCCACCACCGTGCGGTCGAGGATCATCGGCGCGATGCGCGCGTTCCATCCCTCATCGGTGCGCTCGATCTCGAGCCGCATGGGCTGCTCCGCACCGGAGTCCGACAGCGGATAGCTCAGGGCCTGGATCTGATTGCGGCCATCGACTTCGGCGCGCACGGTGACGCCCGTCTGCAGGCGCAGCAGCTTGCGCGCCTTTGGATCCAGGCGGACGAAATCGACCAGATCGCGGTCCTGCTCGCCCAGCTTGCGAAAGAGGCTGCCCAGCGATTCGCCTCGCGCGATCACCGCCTGGCGCAGGAACATGTCCTCCGATGCGGACGGCTGCGGCAGCACCGGCACGGGATGCACGACCCTCAGGCTGGGCGGCAGCGGCTGCTCCGTCAACGGCGCCACGGCGAAGGCGGTCAGTGTTGCGACCGACATCGCGGCGGCGAGCGCGGAAGCGAGGCGTTTTCCTGTGGATGTCTGCATGCGATCGATCTGAGCTGTCTTCTTCTAGGTCCGGGCCAAGCGAGCGCGACCTCTCGCGCCTGCCTCCAGCGCCTCGACCGGCACGGGACGACGCCATCCGAGCTCCTGCCTCGGATAGAATCCCGTCCTGGCGGCCGGCGAGGCCAACTGGCTTGCTACTGCGGGCTTGTCTCGTTCGGCCACGAGTCGGTGCGACCTCCGGACGGAATGATCGCTGCCCGCAATGCAAGCAACGTACCCCCGGCCAGCGTCGAAACCGGCCCGCCGCCGTGCAGACACCGGCCCAACGCCGGCAGGGCGAGCGGCGGAAGATCGCCTCGAGCCCACGCGCGTAGCTTTGACGTGGACCGGTTGGCCGGCCGGCATGACAAGCCAGGCGGCGAACCAGGCGGCGGCTCCGGTGCGTAGCGCGGCGCTGTGCGCCACGAACGCGACGCCGGTTCCCGCGCCGCAATACACCCGTTCTGAAACGGAAACAAGCTGAAAGTTCATTCTAACGTCCCATCGTCGGAAAAACGCCAATATTTCAGCCCAGTTACTTTCTTTCAGCCCACTTACTTTCTCATAGAGCCGTCCAGCCATGTCATCCACCGGGCAGAATGCCGAGTCCGTCCGTCAGGCCCTCGCGATCGCCAAGCGCGGCGTCGACGAGTTGCTGGTCGAGGAAGACTTCGTGCGCAAGCTCGAGCGTCACGAGGCGACCGGGGAGCCGCTGCGGATCAAGCTGGGCCTCGACCCCACGGCGCCTGACCTGCATCTCGGCCACACGGTGGTCCTCAACAAGATGCGGCAGCTCCAGGACCTGGGCCACCGGGTGATCTTCCTGATCGGGGACTTCACCGCGTCGATAGGGGATCCGTCGGGGCGCAACACGACGCGCCCGCCGCTCACCCGAGAGCAGATCGAAGCCAACGCGCAGACCTACTTCAGGCAGGCGAGCCTGGTGCTGGATCCGGGCAAGACCGAGATCCGCTACAACTCCGAGTGGAGCGATCCGCTGGGCGCGCGCGGCCTGATCCAGCTCGCTTCGCGCTACACCGTGGCCCGCATGCTCGAGCGCGACGACTTCAGCAAGCGCTACAAGGGCGGGCTGCCGATCGCCATCCACGAGCTGCTCTATCCGCTGATGCAGGGCTACGACTCGGTGGCGCTCCGGTCGGACCTGGAGCTCGGCGGCACGGACCAGAAGTTCAATCTGCTGGTGGGCCGCGAGCTGCAGCGCGAGTATGGCCAGGAGCCGCAGTGCATCCTCACCATGCCGCTGCTCGAGGGGCTGGACGGCGTGGAGAAGATGTCCAAGTCCAAGGGCAACTACGTCGGCATCACGGAGGACGCGAAGACGATGTTCGCGAAGATCCTGTCGATCTCCGACGAGCTGATGTGGCGCTACTACCTGCTGCTGTCCTTCCGCGACCTCGCGGACATCGAGCGCCTGCGCGCCGAGTGCGCCGCGGGGCGCAATCCGCGCGAGGCCAAGGTGATGCTCGCCCGGGAGATCGTCGAGCGCTTCCACGATCGCGCGGCGGCCGACGCCGCGGAGCGCGACTTCGACCTGCGGGCGCGCGGCGGCATCCCGGACGAGATCCCGGAGGTGACCATCGGCGGCGCGCCGCTGCCGATCACCGCCGTGCTCCGGTCGGCCAACCTGGTCGCCTCCGGCGCGGAGGCGGTGCGCATGATCGAGCAGCGCGGCGTGCGCGTCGACGGCACGCCGGTGACCGATCGACAGTTGCAGCTGCCCCCCGGGACCTTCGTGGCCCAGGTGGGCAAGCGCCGCTTCGCGCGCGTGACCCTGGTTTCCGAAGCGCCGGCGGGGCACGGCACCGCTCCGGCCCGGCCGGCCGCATCCGGAGGCGATGCGCGATGACTTCGCCCGCTGCCTCACGCGGCCTCGAGATCCTGCTGGTGCGTCACGGCGAGACCGAATGGAACAGCCAGCGCCGCATCCAGGGTCAACTGGACGTGCCGCTCAACGCCACCGGCCGCGAGCAGGCGCGGTCGCTCGCGGCGCGCCTTGCCGGGGTCGCGATCGATGCGGTCTACGCGAGCGACCTCGCCCGGGCGCGGCAGACCGCCAAGCCGGTCGCCGAGGCGCTCGGCTTGCCGCTGCGCCTCGATGAGCGCCTGCGCGAGCGCCACTTCGGCGGCCTCCAGGGCCGGTACTACGAGGAGCTGCAGCGCGATGCGCCGCAGGTGCACGAGCGCATGCGCGCGCGCGACCTCGACTTCGACCTCGACGGCGGCGAGACGCTGCCGCGCTTTCACGAGCGGGTCTGCGACGCGCTCTCCGATCTCGCGGCCCGGCATCCGCGGGGCCGCATCGTCGTCGTCTCCCACGGCGGGGTGCTGGACTGCGTCTACCGGATGGCAGGGACGATGCCGCTCGACGCGCCGCGCACCTGGAGCCTCTTCAACGCGAGCCTGAACACGCTCGCGTGGGCCGAGGGGGCCTGCCGGGTGGTGGCCTGGGGCGACGTGGCGCATCTGGACGCGCCGGCCGACGAGATCGAGACCCGACTACTCAACTGAATCGCAGGAGTGCACCATCATGTTCGACCGTTCCATGACGATCGCCAATGCCGATCCCGAGATATGGCAGGCGATACAGGGAGAGTGTCGCCGCCAGGAGGCCCACATCGAGCTGATCGCGTCGGAGAACTACGCGAGCCCGGCGGTGATGCAGGCGCAGGGCAGCCAGCTCACCAACAAGTACGCCGAGGGATATCCGGGCAAGCGCTACTACGGCGGCTGCGAGTTCGTCGACGTGGCCGAGCAGCTCGCGATCGACAGGGTCAGGCAGCTCTTCGGCGCCTCCTCGGCCAACGTGCAGCCCAACTCCGGCTCGCAGGCGAACCAGGCGGTGCTGATGGCCATGGCCAAGCCGGGTGACACGCTGCTGGGCATGTCGCTCGCGATGGGTGGCCACCTTACCCACGGCTCGCCGGTCAACATGTCGGGCAAGTGGTTCAACGTCGTCTCGTACGGACTGAACGAGGCCGAGGCGATCGACTACGACCAGATGGAGCGGCTCGCCCACGAGCACCGGCCGCGCATCATCATCGCGGGCGCGTCGGCCTATTCGCTGGTGATCGACTGGGCGCGCTTCGCGAAGGTGGCGCGCGACGTGGGCGCGACCTTCATGGTCGACATGGCGCACTACGCGGGCCTCATCGCGGCAGGTGTCTACCCGTCGCCGGTCGGCCATGCGGACGTGGTCACGTCCACCACCCACAAGAGCCTGCGCGGCCCGCGTGGCGGCTTCATCCTGATGACGCCGGACAACGAGAAGGCGATCAACTCCGCGATCTTCCCCGGCCTGCAGGGCGGGCCGCTGATGCATGTCGTCGCCGCCAAGGCGGTCGCGTTCCAGGAGGCGCTTCAGCCGTCGTTCAAGGCGTACCAGCAGCAGGTGCTGGAGAATGCCAGGACGCTCGCCGAGACACTGGTGGGCCGCGGCCTGCGCATCGTCTCCGGTCGCACCGAATCGCACGTGATGCTGGTGGACCTGCGCGCGAAGGGAATCACCGGCAAGGACGCGGAAGCCGCGCTCGGGCGGGCGAACATCACCGTCAACAAGAACGCGATCCCGAACGACCCGGAAAAGCCGTTCGTCACCAGCGGCATCCGGGTCGGCTCGCCGGCGATGACCACCCGTGGCTTCGGCAAGGCGGAGTCGGTGCTGGTCGGCGAGCTGATCGCCGACGTCCTGGAGAGGCCGCAGGACGACGCCAACCTGCGGCAGGTGCGGGAGAAGGTGGCGCAGCTGACCGAGCGCTTCCCCGTGTACTCGTAGACAGCCTTCCCGGAGACCCCGGGCCCGTTCCCGAAGCGTCGGCCGGGAGGCCTCCGCCGGAGGCGGAGGGCGCCTTCGGCAGGCATGAACGGTCCGCGTCCACTCGAGCCGAAGGTCGGCGGCGGGGTTGTACGGCCAGCCCCGTCCGGTGCGGCGCAGCAACAATGCCATAATCGGGCATGCATTGCCCGTTCTGCAATCACGGCGACACGCAGGTGATGGAAACCCGGGTGTCCGAGACCGGCGACAGCATCCGGCGGCGGCGGCGTTGCGTCCATTGCGACAAGCGCTTCACCACCTACGAGCGGATCGAGCTGTCGATGCCGGCCGTGGTGAAGAGCGACGGCACCCGGGCGGACTACGACCGCGCGAAGCTCGAGTTCTCCATGAGCCTTGCGCTGCGCAAGCGCCCGGTGAGCAAGGAAGCTTTCGACAATGCGCTGGAGCGGGTGGAAGGGCGCCTCTTCAAGCTGGGGCTCAAGGAAGTCCCGAGCGCGACGATTGGCGAGGTGGTGATGGACGAGCTGCGCAAGCTCGACAAGGTCGCGTACATCCGCTTCGCCTCGGTCTACCGCAAGTTCGAGGACATCGACGCGTTCGCCGAAGCCATCAACGAGATCCGGCCTCCTTTCGAGCTGCCTGGCCATGTATAGCGACGCGGATCGCGCGCACATGACCCGCGCGCTCGTCCTCGCGACGAACGGCTTGTTCACGACCACGCCGAACCCGCGGGTCGGATGCGTCATCGTCAAGGACGGCGACGTGGTGGGGGAGGGCTGGCATCGCCAGACCGGCGAGCCGCATGCGGAGATCCTCGCGCTCGCCCAGGCCGGTGGCCGCGCACGCGGCGCCACCGTCTACGTCACGCTGGAGCCGTGCAGCCATCACGGCCGCACGCCGCCCTGCACGGACATCCTCATAGAGGCGCGGGTCGGCCGCGTGATCGCGGCGATGGAGGACCCGAACCCGGTGGTGAACGGGCAGGGGCTCGAGCGGCTGCGCGCCGCCGGCATCGACGTGCGCTGCGGACTCATGGCGCAGGAAGCGATCGAGCTCAACCGCGGGTTCGTCTCGCGCATGGCCCGCGGCCGGCCGTGGACCCGGCTCAAGATCGCCGCCTCGCTCGATGGCGTGAGCGCGCTCTCCGACGGCCGCAGCAAGTGGATCACCTCGGAGGCGGCGCGGGCCGACGGCCATCGCTGGCGGGCGCGCGCCTGCGCGGTGCTCACCGGCATCGGCACGGTCAAGGCGGACAACCCGGCGCTCACGGTGCGGATGGTGCCGACGCCGCGGCAGCCGGTGAAGGTGCTGATCGATTCGCGCCTGGAGGCCAATCCCGCGGCGGAGATCTTCCACGAGGCCCGGGTGCTGGTGCTTCATGCGGTCCCCGAGGAGTCCCTGGACCCGGGCCGTGCGGCGCGCCTGGAGGACGTCGGCTGCACGCTCGTCTCGCTGCCCGGGCCCCGTGGCAAGGTGGACCTGGTCGCGGCCATGCAGGAGCTCGGCCGACGCGAGTTCAACGAGGTGCATGTCGAGGCGGGGCACAAGCTGAACGGCTCGCTCATCGCCGCGGGGTGCATCGACGAGGTCCTGGTGTACCTCGCGCCGTCGCTCCTCGGGCAGGGCCAGCCGATGTTCGACCTGCCCGAGATCTCGGATCTCGAGCGCCGGGTGCGGCTCGAATGGATCGACATGGACCGCGTCGGGGAGGACCTGCGCCTGCGCGCGCGGCTGCCGGGCGCGGCGAGCGCGGGCTGACGCAGCCATGTTCACCGGGATCGTCGCCGCCGTCGGCAGCATCACGCGGGTCGAGCCGCTCGGCACGGATGCCGGCCTGCGGGTGCAGGTGGAGGCGCCAGCACTCGGCATGTCGGCTGTCGCGATCGGCGACTCGATCGCGGTGCAGGGCGCCTGCATGACCGTCGTCGCGGTCCGGGCCAGCGGCTTCGATTTCGAGATCTCCCGGGAAAGCCTTGCGCGCACGGTGGGCCTGGATGCCCCGGGCCAGGTCAACCTGGAGAAGGCGCTGCGGCTCGGCGACCGGCTTGGCGGGCACCTGGTCTCCGGCCATGTCGACGGTGTCGGACGGGTGGTGCGGTTCGAGCGGAGCGGGGAGAGCCGGGCGCTGGACGTGCAGGCGCCGCCCTCGATGGCCCGCTACCTGGCCTACAAGGGATCGGTCGCCGTCGACGGCGTGAGCCTGACCGTCAACCAGGTGACCGACCTGCCCGAAGGTTGCGTGGTATCGATCAACCTCATCCCGCACACCGTTGCGGCGACGACGCTCGGGAGGCTCGTCCCGGGGGCCCGGGTCAACCTGGAGATCGACACGATCGCCCGCTACCTGGATCGGATGCGGGCGGTCGACGCCGCCGCCGGCTGATCGCGGGCCGCGGCCCGCCTTGCCCGGATATCGCTGTCCCCTATCGAGTCGACTCGTACAATCCCGACATGGCACTCGCATCCATTGACGAGATCCTCGCCGACTTCAAGGCCGGCAAGATGGTCATCCTGATCGACGAGGAAGATCGGGAGAACGAAGGGGACCTGCTCCTTTCGGCGGACTTCGTCACGCCCGAGGCGATCAACTTCATGGCGCGCCATGCCCGCGGCCTGGTCTGCCTGACCCTCACGGAGGAACGCTGCCGGGAGCTGCGCCTGCCGTTGATGACGACGCTGAACGGCACCCGCACCGGCACCAACTTCACCTTGTCGATCGAAGCCGCCGAAGGCGTGACCACCGGGATTTCCGCGGCCGACCGCGCCCGCACCATCCAGGTGGCCGTGGCCCGCGACAGCCGCCCGTCTGACCTGGTGCAGCCGGGTCACGTCTTCCCGATCATGGCGCGCGACGGCGGCGTGCTGGTACGCGCCGGCCACACCGAGGCCGGCTGCGACCTCGGCGCGCTCGCCGGCCTCACGCCTGCCGCCGTGATCTGCGAGATCATGAAGGACGACGGCACGATGGCGCGGCTGCCGGATCTGCTCGAGTTCAGCGAGCGTCACGGCCTCAAGATCGGCACCATCGCCGACCTGATCCACTATCGCAGCGCCAACGAGAGCCTGGTGGAGCGGCTGCACCAGCGCACCGTGACTACCGATTGCGGCGAGTTCGAGCTGATGGTGTACCGCGACAAGCCGATGGGGCAGCCGCACTTCGCCTTGTGCCGCGGGCCGATCCAGGCCGAGGGCGAGGCGCTGGTGCGGGTGCACGAGCCGCTCTCGCCGCTGGACCTGCTCACGCAGGACGGCGGCACGCATTCCTGGAACGTGCGCCGCGCGCTGGCCGAGATTGCCGCGCATGGCAACGGCGTGCTGGTGATGCTCAACTGCGCCCTCGGCCCCGAGGCGGCGTTCGCCCAGGCCCGCGCCTGGTGCGAGCCCGAGGCCGCGGCCGAAGGGAGCCGGCGCCATGCGTCGCGCGGCGAGGCGGTGGACCTGCGCACCTACGGCATCGGCGCGCAGATCCTGCGCGATATCGGCGTCGGCCGGATGCGGCTGCTCGCGCATCCGCGACGCATGCCCAGCATGGCCGGCTTCGGCCTGGAGGTGACCGGCTTCTCGGAGGCGGACGACGCGGACGGGCCGGAATCGGCATCGCAGCCACCGGAGCAGCAGGCACGAGGGCAGGGCGCGGCGCGGCCGGCCATCCACGAGGCGTGAAGCGGACATGAGCGTAGACATCATCAGGGGCGATCACCGCGGCGTGGACCTGCGCGTGGGCATCGTGCAGGCGCGTTTCAACGCCGAGATCTGCGACGGGCTGAGGGACGCATGCGTGGCCGAGCTGCTGGCGCTCGGCGTCGCGGAATCCGACATGCTCCTCTGCAGCGTGCCGGGTGCGCTGGAGATCCCCACCGCGCTGCTGCAACTGGGACGCTCCGGCGAGTTCGACGTGCTGATCGCGCTCGGCGCCGTGGTCAAGGGCGACACCTACCACTTCGAGGTGGTCTCGAACGAGAGCGCGTCCGGCGTGTCGCGGGTGGCGCTCGAGCTCGGCATCCCGGTGGCGAACGCGATTCTCACCACCTACACCGAGGAGCAGGCGCACGCGAGGGCAAGCGAGAAGGGCGCCGAAGCGGCCCGGGTGGCCGTCGAGATGGCCAACCTCGCCGCGGCGATCGAGTCGCTCGGGGAAGACCCGAGTTGAGAGCGGCGACCGGAGCGCCAGGCGGGGAGCGAGATGTCGGCTGAAGAGCAACCGCAGGAACAGCGCCGTGGGCCGGGAGGGTCGCGGCCGGGCGCGCGCGCGGGCGGCGGCGCGCGCAGCGCGCGTCGCCGGGCACGCGAGCTCGCCATGCAGGGCCTCTACCAGTGGCTGCTCTCGGGCGAGGCGAGCGGGGCGATCCATGCGCACATCGAGAAGAGCCCCGGCTTCGACCGGGCGGACCGCGCGCATTTCGATGCGCTGCTGCACGGCGCGATTCGCGATGCCGGCGAGATCGACCAGCTGCTGCTGCCCTGCCTGGACCGCGAGCTCGCGCTGGTGAGCCCGGTGGAGCATGCCACGTTGATGATCGGCTGCTACGAGCTGCTGCGCCACCAGGAGATTCCGTATCGCGTCGTGATCAACGAGGCCGTGGAGCTCGCCAAGAGCTTCGGCGGCACCGACGGCTACAAGTACGTGAACGGGGTGCTGGACAAGCTCGCCGGGGCGATCCGGCCGGACGAGGCAGGTGGGTCGCGACGCTGACGTCCTGGACGAGTTCGGGCTGATCCGGCGCTTCTTCCGGCGGCCGACGCAGGCGACCGGCGCCGGCGTCCTGCTGGGCATCGGCGACGACTGCGCACTCCTCGCGCCCTCCTGCGACGGACAGGCGCTGGCCGTCTCGAGCGACATGCTGGTGGAGGGGCGCCACTTCTTCGCCGGCACCGATCCCGCCGCGGTGGGACACAAGGCGCTCGCGGTCAACTTGTCGGACCTCGCCGCGATGGGCGCCGAGCCGGTCGGCTTCACCCTGGCGATCGCGCTGCCGACAGTGGACGGCGCCTGGCTGGAGGCTTTCTGCGGCGGCCTTTTCGCGCTGGCCGACCGGTTCGCCTGCCCGCTGGTAGGCGGCGACACCACGCGCGGCCCGCTCGCGCTCGCGATCACGGTGTTCGGCCGCGTGCCGCCGGCGCAGGCGCTGCGGCGCGACCTCGCGCGCGACGGCCACGATCTCTGGGTATCGGGACCGCTCGGCGGCGCGGCGCTGGCGGTCGCTGCCCGCGCCCGCGGGCAGCCCGTCGGCGACGAGGACGCCGCCCGGCGCCTCGACCGCCCGGAGCCGCGGGTCGACCTCGGCCTCGCGCTGCGCGGCCATGCGCACGCGGCCATCGACCTCTCCGACGGGCTCGCCGGCGACCTGCGCCATGTCATCGCGGCTTCGTCGGAAGCGATCGGCGGCGAGCTCGCCGCGGAGCTGCACGCGGAAGCGATCCCGCTCGCTCCGGCACTGGCTGGCCTGCCGCCGGCCGCCGCGCTCGAGCACGCGATCTCCGGCGGCGACGACTACGAGCTGCTCTTCACCGCTCCGCCCGGCGAGCGCGCGCGCATCGCGACGCTCTGCCCCACGGGAGCCGTGGTCGGGCGAATCCGGGCGGCGCCGGAGGGCGGCGGACGCGGTATCCTGCTGGTTGGCCGCGACGGCGCCCGTACGCCGCTCGATCGGGCCGGTTTCGATCATTTCGCGCGATGAATCACAAGGCTGAAGACGTCACCGACCTGGTGCGCGCCGACGGGACGGTACGGCCGCCGCAACCGAGCTTCGAGTTCATGAAGCCGAGGCTGTCGCGATGGATCGCGTTCGGCCTGGGCAGCGGACTGTCGCGGACCGCGCCCGGGACCGTCGGCACCATCTTCGCGTGGGCAAGCTTCGTGGCGCTCTACCAGTTGCTGGGCACCGCGGGCATGGTCGTCCTCTGGTTCCTTGCGCTGGCGCTGGGCTACTGGGCGGTGGAGCGGGTGGGCCGCGACCTGGGCGAGCACGACCACAGCGCGGTCGTGTGGGACGAGGTCGTCGCCTTCTGGGGCGTGCTGCTGCTGGTGCCGGCGAGCTTCGCGACGCAGCTGGTGTCGTTCCTGCTCTTCCGGTTCTTCGACATCGTCAAGCCGCCTCCGATCCGTCGGATCGACCGCGAATGGCAGGGGCCTGCCGGCGCGCTGGCCGACGATCTGCTCGCCGCCGGCTACACCGTGTTGGCGATCGCCTTCTGGGTGCGCTTCACATGACGGCGCAGGGCGGCACGGAAGACGAGACCGTGCTGGCGCGGCTGGCCGCGGCGCTGGGCCGGGCCATGCGCGACGCGGGTGGCCTGATCGTCACGGCGGAATCGTGCACCGGCGGTCTGATCGCGCAGGTGCTGACGGAGACGGCCGGCTCGAGCGAGTGGTTCGACCGCGGCTTCGTCACCTACTCCAACGAGGCCAAGGTGGACCTGCTGGGCGTGTCGCTCGCGACTCTCCGGTCGGAAGGCGCGGTGAGCGAGGCGGTGGCCCGGGAGATGGCCTCCGGCGCGCTGAAGCGGTCGGTGGCGAGGCTCGCGCTGTCGGTCACCGGCATCGCCGGGCCGGGCGGCGCGGTGCCGGGCAAGCCGGTCGGGACGGTATGCTTCGGTTGGGCGCTCGCGCTGCCGGATCAGGGCGGGGAGGCGCTGGTGACCAGCGCGACGCGGCTCCTGGCGGGCGACCGCGCGAGCGTGCGGCGCGCCGCCGCTGCGCATGCGCTGACGCAGGCATCGGGGCTGCTGCAACAGCGGTTGCGGGACCAGCCGCCAGTGGCATGACAACCGTCTTGCCTAAGACAAAAGACTGGTTGTTTATACAGCGGTTCCGTGGAATAATCGCGGCCAGCCTGGACAATCGACAGCAGGGGAATGCACATGGATGACAACAAGGCTCGCGGTGAGAAGGCAAAGGCCCTGGCGGCCGCCCTGGCCCAGATAGAGAAGCAGTTCGGCAAGGGCTCGGTGATGCGCATGGCCGACGGCGAGGTCGCCCCCGACATCGATGTCGTCTCCACCGGCTCGCTGGGCCTGGACATCGCCCTGGGCGTCGGCGGCCTGCCGCGCGGCCGGGTGGTGGAGATCTACGGGCCGGAGTCGTCCGGCAAGACCACGCTCACGCTGCAGGTCATCTCGGAGATGCAGAAGCTGGGCGGCACCTGCGCCTTCATCGATGCCGAGCATGCGCTGGACGTGCAGTACGCCGCCAAGCTCGGCGTGAACCTGCAGGATCTCCTCGTGTCCCAGCCGGACACGGGCGAGCAGGCGCTTGAGATCTGCGATGCGCTGGTGCGCTCGGGATCGGTGGATCTCATCGTGGTGGACTCGGTGGCCGCGCTCACCCCCCGCGCGGAGATCGAAGGCGAGATGGGTGACTCGCTGCCCGGCCTGCAGGCGCGGCTGATGAGCCAGGCGCTGCGCAAGCTGACCAGCTCCATCCAGCGCACCAACACCCTGGTCATCTTCATCAACCAGATCCGGATGAAGATCGGCGTCATGTTCGGGAACCCGGAAACCACCACCGGCGGCAACGCGCTCAAGTTCTATGCGTCGGTGCGCCTGGACATCCGTCGTACCGGTTCCATCAAGAAGGGCGATGAGATCATCGGCAACGAGACCCGGGTGAAGGTCGTCAAGAACAAGGTGGCGCCGCCGTTCAAGAACGCGGAGTTCGACATCCTCTACGGGGAGGGAACCTCCCGCCTGGGCGAGATCCTGGATCTCGGCGCCAGTGCCGGCATCGTCGAGAAGAGCGGCGCCTGGTACAGCTACAACGGCGAGCGGATCGGCCAGGGCAAGGACAACGCGCGGGAGTACCTGCGTGAGAAGCCTGAGCTGGCCCTGGAGATCGAGAACCGCGTGCGCGAATCATTCGGCGTCGCAACCCGCGGGTTGAAGATCATCGAGGGCGGCAAGGACAAGAAAGAGGCCGCCTGACAAGAGGCGGCCTGATCGCCGTATCGCCGAGGGCCCTGGCAAGTGACCTCCTCGGACGTCGCCAGCCTGGGCCCGCATCCGAAAGACCAGCCTGCGGCAGGCGATCTCCAGTCTCTCGCCCGGCCGCGTGACCGCCGGCGTACCGGCGCAAGCCTCAGGTCCCGGGCGCTGCGCCTGCTCGCGCGGCGCGAGTACACCCGCGCGGAGTTGCGGCGCAAGCTGCTGCTTGCGGAAGAGTCGGACGTCCGCAAGTCGCTCCAGCAGAGCGGGGGCCCGGACCCGGATGCCTTGGAGCCGATCACGGACGAGCTGCTCGAGCGGATCGATTCCCTGCTCGATGATCTGGAGCGTAGCCACCTGCTTTCGGACCGCCGCTATGCGGAGGTGCTGGTGAACAGCAAGGGCAGCCGCTATGGCGTCGCCCGCCTGTCCCGCACCTTGGCTACCCACGGTGTCGGTGGCCGGTTGGCTGAAGATGCGCTGGCTCCGCTGCGCGCCACCCAGCGGGAACGGGCGCTTGCCATCTGGAAACGCCGCTTCAGCCAGCCGCCGTCGGACCTGAAGGAGCGGGCGAGGCAGCACCGCTTCCTGATCGGCCGGGGGTTCGATCCGGCCACGGTCGCCTGGGTGTTGAAGCACGGCGGCAACCCACCGGACTGACCCGTTCCTGCGGCCGCCAGGGTTTGCGGCACCGCAGCATCGCAGTGACCCCTGTGCTAACATCGCCGCCTGCCTTCGCATCGGAGTTGCGTCGTCCGCGTCGACTCACCCGCGGGCCTGCAGACGGGTGGCTCTCGGGTTGTCCGTTGCCAATCGAGAGACGAAATGAAGATCCACGAGTACCAGGGAAAAGAGATCCTGAGGCGCTATGGCGTCCCGGTTCCACGCGGGATACCGGCGTTCACCGTCGACGAAGCAGTCAAGGCGGCGGAGCAGCTCGGCGGGCCGGTCTGGGTGGTCAAGGCCCAGATCCATGCCGGCGGCCGCGGCAAGGGTGGCGGCGTGAAGCTCGCCCGCTCGGTGGACGAAGTCCGCCAGCTGGCTTCCCAGATCCTGGGCATGCAGCTGGTCACGCACCAGACCGGGCCGGAAGGGCAGCTCGTCCGGCGGCTTCTCATCGAGGAAGGCGCGGATATCGACAAGGAGCTCTATGTCGGCGTCGTGATCGACCGCCAGTCGCAGAAGATCTGCGTGATGGCCTCGAGCGAAGGCGGCATGGACATCGAGGAGGTCGCTGCCGAGACCCCCGAGAAGATCCACAAGGTCTTCTGCGACGTGCAGACCGGGCTGACCGCCACCGAGGCGGAGGATCTCGGCCGCAAGATCGGCATCCCGGAGGCGAGCCTGCCCCAGGCGTCCCAGGTGCTGAGGGGGCTGTACAAGGCGTTCTTCGAGACCGACGCGTCGCTTGCGGAGATCAATCCGCTCATCCTGACCAAGGGCGGCGCGCTGATCGCGCTGGATGCGAAGCTGAACTTCGACTCGAACGCGCTGTTCCGGCATCCCGAGATCGTGGAGATGCGCGATCTCGACGAGGAGGACCCGACCGAGATCGAGGCCTCCAAGTTCGACCTCGCCTACATACAGCTCGACGGCAACATCGGCTGCCTCGTCAACGGCGCGGGCCTCGCCATGGCCACCATGGACACGATCAAGCTCTTCGGCGGCGAGCCGGCCAACTTCCTGGACGTGGGCGGGGGCGCCACCGCGGAGAAAGTGACCGAGGCGTTCAAGCTGATGCTGCGCAATCCAGGCCTGGAGGCGATCCTGGTGAACATCTTCGGCGGCATCATGCGCTGCGACACCATCGCCGAAGGCGTCATCGCCGCCAGCAAGGCGGTCGGCCTCGAGGTGCCGCTGGTGGTCCGCATGAAGGGCACCAACGAGGAGCTGGGCAAGAAGATGCTGGCGGAGTCGGGCCTTCCGATCATTGCCGCCGACACCATGGGCGAGGCTGCGCGCAAGGTGGTCGCAGCGGCGGCCGGCAAGGCGGCCTGAGCAGAACGGCCGCGGCACGCCTCGGCTTGCCCGGCCCGCGCTGAAACCAAGGACAATCGAATGTCGATCCTGATCAACAAGGACACGAAGGTCATCACGCAGGGGATCACCGGGAAGACCGGCCAGTTCCACACGCGGATGTGCCGGGAGTACGGCAACGGCCGCAACTGCTACGTCGCAGGCGTCAATCCCAAGCGGGCCGGCGAGGACTTCGAAGGCATCCCCATCTACGCCACGGTCAAGGAAGCCCGGGAGCAGACCGGCGCCACCGTCTCGGTCATCTACGTGCCGCCCGCCGGTGCTGCCGAGGCCATCTGGGAGGCGGTGGACGCGGACCTGGACCTGGTCATCTGCATCACCGAAGGCATCCCGGTGCGTGACATGCTGGTGGTGCGGGATCGCATGCGCAAGCAGGCGAAGAAGACGCTCCTGCTCGGCCCGAACTGCCCGGGCACCATCACCCCCGACGAGCTCAAGATCGGCATCATGCCGGGTCACATCCATCGCCGGGGGCGGATCGGCATCGTCTCCCGCTCCGGCACGCTCACCTACGAGGCAGTGGCCCAGGTGACCGAGCTCGGCCTTGGCCAGTCCTCGGCGGTCGGCATCGGCGGCGACCCGATCAACGGCCTCAAGCACATCGACGTGGTCAAGCTCTTCAACGACGATCCGGAGACGGAAGCCGTCATCATGATCGGCGAGATCGGCGGCCCGGACGAGGTCAATGCCGCGCGCTGGATCAAGGACAACATGAAGAAGCCGGTAGTGGGCTTCATCGCCGGCGTCACCGCACCGCCGGGGAAGCGGATGGGCCATGCCGGCGCACTGATCTCCGGCGGGGCGGACACGGCGCAGGCCAAGCTCGAGATCATGGAGGCCTGCGGCATCAAGACCACCAAGGATCCGTCGGAGATGGGTCGGCTGGTCAAGTCGGTGCTGTAGCAGCCGCGAGGCGCCGGCCAGCAGGCGCCAGGCATACGGCCCGCCACCCGCCCGCGAGCCGCGCCGCCTGACCGAGCCCGCTGGCCGTTCATGACGTAGTTCCTCCCCCGGTTGACGGGCCCCCGCTAGATTCGGTGCCATGGCATCGATCCGTTCCGACGGCCGGGCTGGCAGCCCGGACGGGTCTCCTTTCGAACCCCTCGCGGTGGCGCGATGCGGCCTCGCGCCCGCGCAACGGGTGCCTGCGCCTCGCCTGGCCGGCGCGGCGGCCGCGGTGCCGGGCCTCGTACACGGCGGCTGCTCGGACGCCGGGCCGGTACGGCCCCACAACGAGGACTCCTGGCGGGCGCTGCCCGAAGCGGGGCTCTTCGTCGTGGCCGACGGCATGGGCGGCTACCGGGCGGGCGAGGTGGCCGCGGAGATCGCGGTCGACACGGCCTGCAGGCTGGTCCCGGACTACTCGATGTCCGGGGAGCCGGGCGTTGCGCTGGCCCGCGCCTTCGCGGCCAGCAACCACGCGATCCTGGACTGGGCCGCCGCCAACCCGGATTGCCTCGGCATGGGCACGACGCTCATCGCCTGCCTGCTGCACGACGGTGTCCTGCACGTGGCGCATGTCGGCGACTCGCGCGCCTACCTGCTGCGCGCCGGCCGGCTTCATCGCCTGACTCGCGACCACTCCATCGGCCAGGCGCTGTCCGATTCCGGCGCGGTCACCGAATCCCAGCTCCGCAACCTCCCCGGGCGCGGCATCCTCACGCGCGCCCTGGGCGTGGAGGAATCCGTGGCCTGCGACGTGGTGGCCTATGACTGGGAGCCCGAGGACCGCCTCCTGCTCTGCTCGGACGGCGTGAGCGACCCGCTGCCGGACGAGGCCATCGCACGGCTGCTCGTCGAGTTCGATTCGGCCGGGGCGGCGGCGCAGGCCGAAGCGCTGGTTGCTGCCGCAGTCAACGCCGGCGGCTGCGACAACATCACCGCCCTTGTCGTTCGCGCCGCCGTGCCGGGGCGGTCGTCGTACGCGGGCGCCTCCGGGGCGATGCATTGACCCCTTTTTCTCGGCGCTGCGCAACCAGGACCAGAATCGATGCAGCAGGATGAGCAGGCAACCGTCGGCAAGCTCGTGCTCTCGGCAGGCAACCGGATCCTCCGTGAAGTCCTGATCGACCGCAAGCGGCTGACCATCGGGCGCAGGCCCTACAACGACCTCCTGCTCGACGACCTCACCGTCTCCGGCGAGCACGCGATCGTGCACACCGTGAAGGGCGACTCGGTCATCCACGACCTCAAGAGCCGCAACGGCACGTTGATCAACGGCGCGCCGGTGATGCAGCAGCAGCTCGTCGACGGCGACTGTGTCGACATCGGCATCTACCGACTGGTCTACAAGGTGGAGCGCCTCGAGACAGGGGCGGGCAGGGCCGCCGGCGCCCGCCCGGCCTTCCTGCCGGCACTGCAGCCCCCGACCAACCTGGCAGGCGCCCGCACCAGCGCCTGGGTGCCCTCGGCCGCCGGGCCGGCCCGCGTCGCGCATCCGGTGCCACCGCGAGCGCCGCAGCAGGAACCGGCGCGGACCGCGCTGCTGCGCTTTCTGGGGGGCCATGATGCCGGCCGCCAGATGATCCTGGAGCGGCCGATCGTCAGCATACGAAATGGCAGCGGGCAGGTCGCCGTGGTCGCCAAGCGGCAGAACGGCTACTTCCTCACGCACGTGGAGGGGCTCGCCTATCCGCTGGTGAACGGCGAATCCATCGGGCTCGGCGCTCACGTCCTGCGCGACAACGACCTGATCGAGCTCGCCGGGACCATCATCCAGTTCACCCTGGACCATTGAAGCAGCTCGACGCCATCAAGCGCTCCATGCGGTCCTACCGCATGTGGTCCGCGCTCGCCGGCATGGCGCTGACCGCCATCACCTGCCTGCACCTGCTCGGCTACCTGCACCTGAGCGCGCTCGAGGCGATGGACCGCCTGCTGCAGGACACCCGCGCGCGCTGGCGCATGCCGGTGGCGGAGGAGCGCATCGTCATCGTCGACATCGACGAGAAGAGCCTGTGGGAGCAGGGCCGCTGGACCTGGCCGCGCTCGACGCTCGCCGAGCTCACGCGTCGCATCACCGACGAGGGCGGCGCCCGCGTGCTCGGCTTCGACGTCGTCTTCGCCGAGCCGCTGTCGGGCGACGAGGATGCCGCCTTCACCCGCGCGATCGCCGGCCGGCCGGTGGTGCTGGGCTACTACTTCTCCAGCGACGAAGGCGGCAGGACCATCGGCAAGCTGCCCCCGCCGCAGTTTCCGGCGAGCGAGCTCGCGCGCCAGGGCCTGCGCGCCTACACGTGGGACGGCTACGGCGCCAACCTCCCCGCGATGACCGACGCGGCGCGCGCGAGCGGCTTCTACAACGCCCGCGTGGACGACGACGGGGTGGTGCGCTCGGTGCCGCTGCTCTCCGCCTACGGCAACCAGCTCTACGAATCCCTCACTCTCGCGGTCCTTCGGGTCTATCTCGACGGCAAGCCCATCGTCCTGCGACCGCATGCGGTCGAGGTGGGCGAGGTCGCCATCGCGGTGGGCGACGACCTCACCGCGCTGGTGCCGTTTGCCGGGGCGAGCGGAGGCGAAGTGCAGCCGTTCGTGCGGGTTTCGGCCACGGACGTGCTGCGCGGCCGGGTGGACCCGGGGGTGTTCCGCGACCGAATCGTGCTGGTCGGCGCGTCGGCGCAGGGCATCGGCGACCGGCAGGCGACGCCGATCGCGCGCAGCCAGCCGGGGGTGGAGATCCACGCCACCCTGCTTGCCGGCGCGCTGCGGGGCAAGCAGCTTCTCAGGCCGTGGCATGGCGATGTCGGGATGGCGGTGCTCACCATCGCGATCGGCTTCCTGGTGGCCTGGTGGATGCCCAACCTCGGGGCGGCCGGAATCGGGGTGCTGACCGGCGCGCTGCTGGGCGCCTTCTACCTGCTGAACCTGCTGGTCTTCACCCGCGTGGGCTGGGTGCTGCCGCTTGCGCCGACGATCTTCCTGGTATCGTCCGTGGCGACGCTGAACCTCGCCGTCGGCCACTTCGTCGAAGGCAAGGCGCGGCGGGCGGTGATCGAGCTCTTCGGGCAGTATGTTTCGCCCGAGCTGGTCCGGCGCATGGCGCGCCGGCCGCAGGATTACCCGATCGAGAGCCAGAACAAGAACCTGACCATCCTGTTCGCGGACGTGCGCGGCTTCACCCGCATCGCGGAGGCGATGGAGCCGCAGGCGCTGCGAGAGTATCTCAACCGGTTTCTCACCCGCATGACCGAGGTGGTCCACCGCCATGGCGGCACCGTCGACAAGTACATGGGCGACGCGATCATGGCCTTCTGGGGCGCGCCGATCGACGACCCGCGCCAGCACGACAACGCGGTGGCCGCGGCGCTGGACATGCAGAAGGCCGTGGCCGGCTTGAACGTCGAGTTCGAGCAACGCGGCTGGCCGCTGCTCGCGATCGGCATCGGCATCAACTCCGGTACCGCCCGGGTGGGCGACATGGGCTCGCAGTTGCGCCGTACCTACACCGCGATCGGCGACGCGGTGAACCTCGCGGCGAGACTGGAGGCCGCCACCAAGCGCTTCAACCTGCCCGTGCTGATCGGCGAAGCCACCGCCAAGTACGTGACGCAGGTGCCGCTCGAGCCGCTTGGCGAGACGGACGTGCCTGGCCGGACCGAGCGGGTGCGGGTCTATTGCCCCAAGGTGTTCATCGAGGTCGCTCCCCCCGTTCCCGAGACAGTGATCTAATCCGGCCATGCGCTTGCAAGTACTCGGCTGCAGTGGCGGGATCGGCGGCCTGATCGCAGGGCCCCAGGGAGCGGAAGCGGACCTGCGCGAGGCGATGGCCGAGGCGCTTGCGTCCGTCTCGGCCTCCAGCCCCGCGCTGCCGGCGCGCCCCGTGTCCGTGGCCGCCGAAGGCAACGGCCGGCGCATACCGGAGTCCGAGCGGCTCTACCGGCGGCGCGACCAGTTGCGCACCTCCTCCTTCCTTTTGGACGACGACATCCTCATCGACGCCGGCACCGGCGTGGAGGACCTGACCGTTCCGGAGCTCGCGCGCATCGACCATGTGTTCCTGACGCATTCCCACCTGGACCACATCTGCGCGCTGCCGCTGATGGTGGATTCCGTGGGCGGCTCGCGCAAGAAGCCGCTGGTGGTGCACGCCCTGCAGGAGACCATCGATGCCCTCAAGGCGCACATCTTCAACTGGGTGATCTGGCCGGACTTCACCGAGATCCCGCACTACGACCGGCCCTGGATGGTGTTCGAGCCGCTCTCCGTGGGAACGACCGTGACGCTGGGCGAGCGGCGGATCCGGCCGATTGCCGCCAACCACACCGTGCCGGCGCTGGGCTTTCACCTGTCGGCACCCGGCGGGTCCATCGTCTACTCGGGCGACACCTGGCCCAACGCCGAGTTCTGGCGGACGATCAACGGCATCCGCGACCTGAAGTACCTGATCATCGAGAACGCGTTCTCGAACAAGGAGCAGGATCTGGCGATCACCGCCAAGCACCTGTATCCCATCCAGCTGAGCCAGGAGCTGGCCAGCCTGCGGGTGGAGCCGGAGATCCTGATCACGCACCTCAAGCCGTCGGATCGCGAGCTGATTGCGCAGGAGATCCAGTCCTGGGCGGGGCGTTTCGAGCCGGTGGTGCTGCAGACGGGGCAGGTGCTGGA
>JAEWGX010000105.1 GCA_023388075.1 Pseudomonadota bacterium | reverse complement strand
CCACCCGGTGGCGCGGAGGTCGCGCGTCCGGCGCGGCTGGTGCCGCCGGCAGGGCGGCCGGCACGCGCCCCGGAAGGCGCGTCCGGCGCGGCGACCTTTCCGGTGGCCGGTTCCGGCGCTTCGGCGCAATGCCTGGCCGCCATCGAAGCGTTCGCCGAGCGGCACAGCGGCAATCGTGTCATGCTCGGCCAGGCGGCTTTCGCAGGATCCGACCAGCTGGTGCTCACGCGAGCGCCGCATCGAGGACCCGACGGCCGCCCGCTCGATGGCCGGGCGCCGGCGCCGGCGCCACTGGTGCTGCGCCTTCTGGCCACGACCTCGGGTTGCGCGGTTCGCGTGGCCGAGGGCGGGGCGAAGGGCGCCGGCGCGCCGCCGATCGAAGCCGCTTTGCCGGACTGTGCCTGCCGGCCGCTGAGCGAACGCAAGGAGTGATGCGATGGATCCGGACACGCTGCCGCCGCTTGGCATCGGGACCTGGCGCCTCGGCGAGGCGCCGTCGCGGGCCGCGCAGGAGATCGAGGCCATCCGTGCCGCGCTCGACCACGGCGTTGCCTTGATCGACACCGCCGAGCTCTACGGCGACGGCGGCGCCGAGGAGTTGGTTGGCGAGGCGATCCGCGGGCGCCGGGACGACTGCTTCCTGGTCACCAAGGTGATGCCGCAGAATGCCTCCTACCAGGGGACCATCGCGGCCTGCGAGCGCAGCCTGAAGCGGCTCGGCACCGATCGCATCGATCTCTACCTGCTGCACTGGCGCGGCAGCCAGCCGCTCGGCGGCACGGTGCGGGCCTTCCACGAGCTGGCGCGACAGGGCAGGATCCTGCGCTGGGGCGTTTCGAACTTCGACCTGGCCGACATGGAGGAGCTCGAGCGGCTCGAGCACGGGGGCGATTGCGCGGCCAACCAGGTCTACTACTCGCTGTCCGAACGCGGCATCGAGTTCGACCTGAAGCCCTGGCAGGACCGGCGCGGCATCGTCACCATGGCGTACTGCCCGCTCGACGAAGGCCGGCTGCCGCGGCATCGGCAGCTGAATGAGCTGGCGGGGGACCTCGGCGTGACGGCGGCGCAGCTTGCGCTCGCCTGGCTGCTGAGCCAGGGCAACACCTGGGCGGTGCCGATGACGACTTCCGCCGCCCGGGCAGCGGAGAACGTGGCGGCGCTGGACCTCGAGCTTTCGCGAGAGACGCTGGCCGCGCTCGATCGCCTGTTTCCACCGCCCGAGCGGAAGACCCGGCTGCGCATCGTGTAGCGGTACGGGTGATTGGCACGGGACGTGGGCCTGTGCCTTGGACCCCGGGTCAAGCCAGCCGGGCCCCGGCATCGATACGTATTACCTCGGCATTTAGGTAGCGGTTCTCGAGGACGTGTGCGACCAGGCTGGCGAACTCGCCGGCGTCTCCGAACCGCTTCGGCCACACGGTGGCAGCGGCCATCTTGTCGCGCGTCGGCGGGGCAATGGTGTGCAGCATCGGCGTGTCGAAAAGCCCGGGCGCGACGGTAACGACTCGGATGCCCCACGCGGACAGCTCCCGCGCGGCCGGCAGCATCATACCGACCACGCCGGCCTTCGACGCCGAGTAGGCGACGTGGCCGCGCGAGCCATCGAAGGCGGCGATCGACGCGACATTCACGACGACGCCGCGCTCGCCATTCTCCGGCGGATTCCGGACGAACGCCGATGCGCAATGGCGCATGACGAAGAAGGTGCCGACGAGATTGACGCGCAGGGTGCGTTCGAAGACGTCGCCCACCGGAACCGACCCCTCCCGGTCGAGCAGGCGCATCGTACCGGGGACACCAGCGGCGTTCACGCAAGCATCGATTCGACCCCAATGTTCGCGCGCCCGGCTGATGGCGCTGGCCACGCGCGCCTCGACGGTGACGTCGGTGGGCAGGAACAGCGCCCGCTCCGACCCGAGCCGCGCAGCAAGGTCGCCGGCGTGAGAGCCTGGCAGATCGAGCAGCACCACCTTCATGCCGCGGTCTGCGGCGAGGTGGGAGGCGGTGCGCGCACCCAGCCCCGATCCGGCGCCGGTAACGACGACGACCGCGCCCTCGAGCGTCATGCGGCCTCGTAGAGCGTGACCACGCAGGCCCCGCCGAGCCCCAGGTTGTGCTGCAGCGCAAGCCGCGCCCCGTGGACCTGGCGCTCGTCGGCGGTGCCCCGGAGCTGGCGCACCAGCTCGTGGCACTGTGCCAGGCCGGTGGCACCCAATGGATGACCCTTGCTCAGCAGGCCGCCCGAGGGGTTGGTGACGAACGCGCCGCCGTAGGTGTTGTCGCCATCCTCGACGAACTGTTGTGCCCCGCCCTCGGGGCAGAGTTCCAGGGCTTCATAGGTGAGCAGCTCATTCTGCGCGAAGCAATCGTGCAACTCGACGACGTCGAGGTCGGCGGGGTCGACCCCTGAGGCCTCGTACACCTGTCGAGCGGTCCGGCGCGCCATGCCGAAGCCCACGACCTCGCGCATGTCGTCGGAATCGAAGGTCGCGGGTGTGTCCGTACCCATGGCCTGAGCGCGAATGCGCACGGTCCGATCCAGTCCATGACGCGCGGCGAACGCATCCGAACAGAGGACCGCGGCGGCGGCCCCGCAAGTGGGGGGGCAGGCCATCAGGCGGGTCATCACGCCTGGCCAGAGCACGGGAGACGCCATGACCTCCTCGGTAGTGACGACCCGCCGCAGCATTGCCAGCGGATTCTTCTCCGCATGCCGGCTCGCCTTAGCGCGGATGCGGGCGAAGGTCTCCAGCGGGGTGCCGAACCGTCGCATGTGCTCCAATCCCGCGCCGCCGAAGTAGCGCAGCGCGAGCGGTATCTCGGCGTGGCCCACCAGCGCCTCGGTCGCCGCGTCGAACCGGTCGAAAGGGGTCGGCCGATCCTTGAACACGGCACCGAGAGCGCCCGGGCTCATCTGCTCGAATCCCAATGCCAACACGCAGTCGGCCGCGCCGGTCTCCACCGCCTGGCGCGCGAGGAAGAGCGCGGTCGAACCGGTGGAACAATTGTTGTTGACGTTGACGATCGGGATGCCAGTCATGCCGACGCCATATAGCGCGCGCTGCCCGGCCGTCGAGTCCGCGTAGACGTAGCCGACGTACGCCTGCTCGATGTTGGTGTAGTCTAGCTCTGCGTCGTCCAGAGCTTCCCGCGTCGCGGCGGCGGCAGTGTCCGGATAGCTGAAGTCGGCTGATGGCTTCACGAACGGAACCATGCCGACACCGACGACGTGAACTGATCGGGCCATGCTGTTCTCCCGGAGTAGTGTGGTGGACTGCGACCTATACGACCTTGCAGGTCATCCCGCCGTCTACAGGAAGCAGGACGCCGTTGACGTAGCGTGCCTCGTCCGAGGCAAGATAAACCGAGGCCCAGGCGATATCCCAGGCGTCTCCCATGGCGCCGGTAGGGCTCGTCGCGTGGCGACGAGCCACCAGCTCTTCCACGCTGGCGGCATCGTCCCGGAGTGCGATGCGTGCGATGGGCGTATCCATCATGCCTGGCAGGATGGCATTTGCCCGGATACCCTTGCTGGCGTACTGGAGCGCGATCGCCTGAGTGAACTGATTGACGGCTGCCTTGGCAGCCGCGTAGCCGATGTACGCCGTGCCCAGCCATCGGATGCTGGCAATGGACGACACGTTGACGATGGCACCGCCGCCCTGGCGTTCCATCACCGGCAGCACGTGCCGGACCGTGAGAAACATGTAGCCGACGTTCAGGTCCAGGGAGCGGCCCCAGTCCTCCAGGCTGATGTCGACCGGCCCCCCGAGCAGCGCGAGGCCCACGTTGTTGTGCAGCACGTCGATCTTTCCGTGACGTTCGAGCGTGTCGGTGACGACGCGCCGCACGTCGTCTTCCTGGCAGACGTCGGCGCACAGCGCGAGTGACCGCGCGCCTTCTGCTGCCACCAGGGCGGCGGTCTCGGCGGCCGCCTCCTCGTTGCTGTCGACGCAGACGACCGCCGCACCTTCACGGCCGTAGGCAACTGCCGTGGCCTTGCCGTTGCCCCATCCGGGGCCGACGCTCCCCGCTCCGATGACTAGCGCGACCTTGCCCCTGAGGCGTCCTGTCATGATCGACCTCGTCTCTGCATATCCAGTGCACCGGCGCTGCCCTCGCTCCTGAGGACGGCGCGCTTCACCTTCCCGGTCGCTGTCTTCGGGAGCTCGGCCACCACCTTGACATAGCGCGGCGCGGCGAAGCGAGGCAGACGTTCCGCTGCCATGGCGGCCACCTCGGCACCGTCGATCCGGGTCCCGGATTCCGCCACCAACGCGAGCATCACCTCGTCCTCGCCGCCTGAAATTTCCGAGGGTACGGCGTAGGCGGCGACCTCGGCCACGCCAGGCAGTTCCCCGACGATGTCTTCCACCTCGGTCGCAGAGATGTTCTCGCCCCGGCGCCGGATGCAGTCCTTGATGCGGTCGATGAACGTCACCAGGCCCGAGCCGTCCATCACACCGGCATCGCCGGTGTGGAACCAGAGGTTGCGCCACGCCTCGACGGTCCTCGCGGGCGCATTGAAGTAGCCCGACATGAAGCCGAACGGGACCCGCGGCCGAACGACGATCTCTCCCGTCTGGCCGGCAGGAAGAGGCACGTCGGTTTCGGGATCGACGATCCGCACCTCGAAGTGCTCCTCGTGGGTCCAACCTGCAGCCCCCGGGGCGCGAACGCCCAGGCGACCCCAGATGGGAATATTGACCTCCGTCATGCCAAATCCGGAAACGACGTCCTTGACACCGAAGCGCGTGCGCAGCGCGTCCTCGTTCTGCGGCACGTTGGGAGCGTCGAGCACGGCGCGCAGACAATGATCGCTGTCCTGCGGGGATGGCGGCTGAGCGACCACGAACGTGGAGGTGGTTCCGATCAGGTTCGTGACGGTCAGCCGATGTGTGCGGATGTCGTGCAGCCAGCGAGTCGCGCTGAAACGCCGGCGGATGAACGCGGGGATGCCGGCCGAAATCGTTGCACCCAACTGCATCAGCAGGCCGTTGGCGTGGAAAAGCGGCAGGCAGATGTAATAGCTGTCGTCCGGTCCCAGCTGCAGGCACTTGATGGAACCGATGCCATACAGCGTGCAGTGGGTGTGGGGCATCAGCACCCCTTTGGACGGCCCGCTGGTGCCGGAGGTGTACATGATGCAGGCGGTCTCGTATCCCTTCGGGAGCGGGCCTGAATAGGGCGTGGCGGCCTGGTGCTCGCCCCAGGCGATAGACCTGCAGCCGTCGATCACGGGGGGTGGGTTCGCACCCACCACGACGACGGTCTGAAGGTTCCGTGCGCGGGGTAGCACCTCCCGCAGGACGGGCAGCAGGTCCTCGTCGACCACGATCCACCGCACGCCGGAGTCCTGGAGCTGATGGAGCAGGAAGTCGCCACGCAGTTCGGTGTTGATCATCACGGCGACCATGCCTGCGGCGCCCAGGCCGAGCCAGGCTTGGACGAAGTCGATGCTGTTGGACATGAACATCGCCACCAGGTCCCCGCGCTGAACGTCCAGTGCCTGAAAGAACTCGGCCGTCCTGAGCGCGCCCTCGTGCGCTTCTCGAAAGCCGAGGGAGCGACCTGTGTCGTCGGTGACCCATCGCGCATCGCCTCGGCTGGCGGCAACCCGGGAGAGGATGGTGGGAAGGACCCAGTCGACCGGATCGTCGCCCGCGAAAAGTCGTGTCGTGGATGTCATGGCAGGTGCTTGCTTCTACCTCAGCAGTAGCTTGGGCAGCCAGGTAGATAAGGCAGGGAAAACGACGACGAGCGCCAGCACGAGCAGCAGGATCAGGAAGAACGGAATGTAGGCCCTGGCGACCCTCATGACGTCCATCCCGAACAGGCTTGCCGCCGCGAACAGGTTGATGCCTACCGGCGGCGTCAGGAAGCCCAGGTAGAGGTTGAGAAGGAAGATCATTCCAAAGTGCAGCTCGTCGATCCCGTAGGCCACATAGAGGGGCTCCAGAATGGGCATGAGGATCATCGTCGCGGAGACCAGGTCCAGCAGGCAGCCGATCACCAGCAGGAACAGGTTCGTCACCAGGAGGAATTCGGCCTGGCCTTCGACGACCGCGAAGACGCGCTTGGCGACGGCCTGGGGAATCTGCTCCAGCGTGAGGTAGCCCGCAAGCACCGACGCCGCGCCGACCAGCAGCAGCAGGGTGGCCGTGACAACGGCGGTCTTCGTGAACAGGCCCGGGAGATCGCTCGGCTTCAGGTCGCGGTAGACGACCATCTCCACGAACACGGCGTAGAGGGCGGCAACGGCGGCAGCCTCCGTCACGGTGAATACCCCGGAGTAGATGCCGCCGAATATCAGGATTGGCAGGCCGAGCGCCCATGCCCCTTCGCGTAGCGACCTGAAGATGGCGCGGGCGCTGGGCAGCTTGGCCTCTGCCCCCGGGATGCCGCGTGCCTTGAAGGCGATGTAGATGGAGAAGAAGGAGACGATGAGTAGGCCCGGTAGGACGCCGGACAGGAACAGGCCTCCCACCGAAACGTCGACGAACAGCGCATAGATGATGACCGGGATGCTCGGCGGAATGATCATGCCCAGGAGGGCACTCGAGCCGGCGAGACCGACCGCGAACTCCTTGCTCCAGCCGCGCTGCACCAGCGCCGGCACGATGATGCCGCCCATGGCGGCCAGCGTCGCCAGGTCCGAGCCGGTGATGGAGCCGAACAGGGCGCAGGCGACGACGCCGCTGATGGCGAAGCCCCCCGGCAACCAGCCGAACATCGCATCGGCCACGTCGAGGAGCCGCCGCGAGAGCTGGCCGCGGCACATGACGTAGCCCGCGAAGACGAAGTACAGAACCGACGAGAATGCGTAGCTCTTGAGGTTGAAGTACATGTTCTGCGCGACGATCACCAGGGGAACGTCACCGGCGACGACGTACAGGGCGATGGTCAGCGCCAGGATGCCGAAGGCAATCGGCATCGACAGGAAGATGCTGGTCGCGAGCAGCGAGAAGACCGCGGTTCCAGTCATCGGGGTACCTGTGCGTTGCCGCTCGGCATGATCTCGTCCAGGCGCGGCGCCGTCCTCGCCGATCTACCGGAGATCTCCTGGAACAGAATCCAGGCGGCCTTGAGGCAGCAGACTGCGTAGCCCACCGGGACTACGATCAGGGGCCAGCCAATCTGGAGCCACTCGACCGAGGATGCGATCTGGCCCTGGCGGATCAGCTTGCCGACGAAGAGCCATGTCAGGTAAGCCATGGTGGCCGAAACCGCCAGGACGGTCGTCCAGGCCAGGGCATCGAGCCAACGCCCGAGGCGCGGAAACAGCTGGATCAGCAGCTCGACCCGGATGTGCTCCCTGGCGGTGATGGCGAGGCTCGATCCCATGACGATGACGGCTGCCATCATCAGGCCGGCAACCTCCTCGACGTAGGCGAGCGATTGGCCGAGCACGTACCGATAGAAGACACCCACGACCGACATGACGATGCTCGACGCGATCAGCGCGGACACGAATCCGCGCTCGATCTTCTCGAGCCAGGCGACCAGACTCTTCATGAGCCCTCCGACGGCGGGCCTAGATCAGGCCCGCTAGCGCGTGAACCGACAGGAGGCAGCCCCCCTACTGCCCGACCACCTTCGCGTAGTCCTGTCCGGTCGCTTCGTACATCCGACGCATGAACGCCTTGCCGTCGCCGGACGACTTCTCGATTCGCTGCTCGAAGTTGCGCACCACGGGCACCGTGGACTTGACGAACCGGTCCCGCTCTGCCTCGGACAGGCGCCAGACCTTGATGCCGCCCTTCTCCAGCTCGGCGACGATGCTCGACTCCATCGCGTGCAGCTCCTTGGTGGCGCGATCGCTCGCTTCCTTCGCCGCGCTCCGGACGATGCCTTTCAAGTGGTCCGGCATCTTGGCGATCGCGTCTTCCCGTATCCAGAACACGTGCACGCCGAACAGGTGGTCGGACAACGTCAGATTCTCCACGACTTCGTGAAAGCGAGCCAGCTTCACCATCATCGGCGGCGTGCTCAACCCGTCCACCACCCGGGTCTGGATGCTCTGGTAGGCCTCCGTCCAGGGCAGTGGCACAGCGTTGAAGCCCATACCTTCAAGCGTGGTGCGGATGTTCACGCTTTCCGCCGATCGCAACTTCTTGCCCTTGGCCTCCTCCGGCGAGCGCACCGGCGATCCCCTGTAGGCGAGAGCATCGACGCCGTAGGGAATGAAGGCCTGCCCCTCGATTCCTTGCTTGGAAAGCGCGCCCAGGAGCTCCTTTGCTGCCGCGCTCGACGCGAATTTCGCCTGGAAGGTCGTCCAGGGATCGGGGAGGAAGTACGGCAGGTAGAGAACATCGAGCTTGGGATTGAGCGAACTCGACACCGCGGTGCTCAGCGTGGCGAACTGCAGGACCCCGTCGTTGAGTTGGTTCAGCAAGGCGGCCTCGCCGCCCAACTGGCCGTTGCCGAACCAGCGGACCTGCACCTCGCCGTTGGACTTCTGCTCGACGATCTCCTTGAAGTATTCGCCGACCTTTCCGAGCGACGTCGTGTCGTTGGTGCCGGTCGCTCCCCGCAGGGTGTAGGTTGCCGCGGTGGCCGACCCCGCAGCGAACAGAAGCGCCGCCGCCGACCAGGCGGCCATGACAACGTTCCACTTGTTGCTTGACCTGTTGATCATCCTCGTCTCCTCGTGTTGTGCCAGCTTGTCTGGACGGCTGGCGGTACGCCTGCGGTCGCGCGACCGCATCAACCCCTGCAAGGCCCGAAGCCGGCACCCAGGGCGCCGCCCGCAGCGTGCGGCTTCACGGTTCGCGCTCCGGGGCCGCTGGCATGCCGGCCGGTCGCGGCAACAGCCACTTCCTGTCCTCGGTGCGCATGATGGCCTCCAGCCCGAACCACAGGCTGTTGATCTCCTTCGATTTCAGCGAGGCGATCGACCTCGCTACCCGCTCGACCTGGTGTCGCAAGAGCTTTTCCAGCAGGGCCTCTCCCGTCCTGGACAGGAAGTGCTGTCGGACGCGACGGTCGGTCTGGCTGTATCGCTGCTCCAGGAAAGCCAAAGTCACGAGCTGGGTCGTGGTTCGAGCCAGTGCCTGGTTCGATATCCGCAGAATGGACATCAGCTCGCGCACGCTGATCCCCGGAAACCGCTTGGCGAAGTACAGGACCCGATGGTGGGGGCGTCCGATGCCGTGCTTGGCAAGTACGTGGTCGGCCCAGTCAGCCTGGTCAATATGCGCGAAGTACACCAGCTCGATCGTGCGCTGGGCGGCCTCGTGCAGAACCTGGAAGGAGGTCTCCTCCGGGGTCTTGCCCGGGCGTCCGGCGTCACTCATCCCGGCTTTCGGATGCATCACCGACCTCCCGCGGCACTGCCAGCAGGGCGAGCCACGGCACGTGCGCAAGTGCCTCTGCCGGCGCGGGCTCCAGCTCGGATCGCATCAAACCGTTCCAGCGGTTGAACCAGCCGAACAGCGAGGCGGCCGCCACGATCTCCAGGATCTGGCGCTCCGAGAACCACCGCCGTGCCCGCTCGAACGCCACCTCGGACGACACCACGGGGACGCGACCGGCCGCCGTCGCGATGGCAAGCGCCGCCCGCTCCGGCTCGTCGAAGAGCTGGCTGGTCCCGTGTCCGGGTAGCGCTGCCAGCTTCTCCCACGGCACGCCTGCATGGTTCGCCGCGTGCACGGCGTGAACCGTGCTGTAGTAGCAGCCGCTCGCGCGGCTGGCCTCGCAGGCCACGAGAAAGCGCATCGCGACAGCGAGGTCGCCTTCCTGACGAAGGGCGGCCTGCACCATCGCCAACACCGCCTGCAGGAGGTTGGGTAGCCTCGCCATCGTCAGCAGTGCGTTGGGGGGATAGCCCACGAACCGGACGAGGTCCTGCAACGCGGGGTCCCGCGACTCTGGGGCGTCGGCAGCAAGCGGCGCGATGCGGGCGGTGACGGTCATTGCAGGTACTTGCAAGTCATCGGCAAGTCGTGGCCAAATAGTACACGGTAGTTTAACTATTGCCAGCTCGGTAGTAACCCGGGGAGGAGACCTGGATGGGACGTGCCGGACGGATGACGAACAAGCGCGTGCTGGTGACCGGGGCCGCCAGTGGCATCGGACGCGCGATCGCGGAACGAATGACAGAGGAGGGTGCCCGCGTCGCCGTCTGCGACATCGCACAGGAGGCGCTCGATGCCGTGCAGGCGGACCGGTCAGACTGGCTCTGCATCCGCGCCGACGTCTCCAGCGAAACCGACGTGGCCGGTATGGTCCAGGCCGTCCAGGCGCGGTTCGGTGGGCTGGATTGCTTGGTCAGCAACGCCGGCATTCCGGGGCCAAGTGCGGCAATAGAGGATATCGGTCTCGATCAATGGGAGGCCGTCCACGCGTGCAACGTCCGCGGCGCCTTCCTCTGCGCCCGGGCCTGTGCTCCCCTGCTGAAGGCGCAAGGAGGGTCGCTAATCATCCTGTCATCGATAGCCGGCCGGATGGGCGTGCCCTTCCGTACGCCCTATGCCTCTGCCAAGTGGGCCCTGATCGGACTGGCCAAGAGCCTCGCGCTCGAGATGGGCGAGTTCAAAGTCCGCGTAAACGCCATCCTGCCCGGGCTCACGCGCGGGCCGCGGCTCGATGGCGTCATCCAGGCGCGCGCCGCCAGCGCGGGGCGCAGCTTCGAGGAGCAGGTGGCCGTAGAGGTCGGCTCCACGGCTCTGCGCGAGATGGGCGAAGCGCTCGACATCGCCAATGCCGCGCTCTATCTCGCCAGCGATGAAGGTCGGCTCGTCACCGGTGTTGCCTTGCCCGTGGATGCGGGCCTGGATTCGGTGACCTTCCGATAGGTCGGCTTGTCCCGGCCCCGTGCGGCCGGAAGCGGCTCCCGCAACCCCGCCACTGTGACGGTCATGCCCCCGAGTGAGCGATAATCACGGATTGCCTGTGCCTTTCGGCGCGGCGTCCCACTACCGAGGCGGCACCGGCCGCCCAGCACGATGGCCCAATACGTATACACGATGAACCGGGTGGGAAAGACCGTCCCCCCCAAACGCACCATTCTCAAGGACATCTCGCTCAGCTTCTTTCCGGGCGCCAAGATCGGCGTGCTCGGGACGAACGGCTCGGGCAAGTCGAGCCTGCTGCGGATCATGGCCGGCATCGACCGGGACTTCGACGGCGAGGCGATCCCGATGCCGGGCATCAAGGTGGGCTTCCTGCCTCAGGAGCCCGAGCTCAACCCGGAGGCAACCGTGCGCGAGGCGGTCGAAGAGGGCCTCGGCGAGGTGATGGAAGCCAAGGCCCGGCTCGACGAGATCTACGCGGCCTATGCGGAGCCGGATGCGGACTTCGACAAGCTCGCTGCGGACCAGGCCAAGTACGAGGCGGTCATCGCCGCCGCGGGCAGCGAGAACACCGAGGTGCAGCTCGAGATCGCCGCGGATGCGTTGCGCCTGCCGCCGTGGGAGGCGAAGGTCGGCACGCTCTCCGGCGGCGAGAAGCGCCGCGTCGCGCTCTGCCGCCTGCTGCTGTCGCGGCCCGACATGCTGCTGCTCGACGAGCCCACCAACCACCTCGATGCCGAGAGCGTCGACTGGCTGGAGCAGTTCCTGCAGAAGTTCCCCGGCACGGTGGTGGCGGTGACCCACGATCGCTACTTCCTCGACAACGCCGCGGAGTGGATCCTCGAGCTCGATCGCGGCAGCGGCATCCCGTGGAAGGGCAACTACAGCTCGTGGCTCGACCAGAAGAGCACGCGGCTCAAGCAGGAGGAGGCCACGGAGTCGGCCCGCCAGAAGGCACTCAAGAAGGAGCTGGAGTGGTCGCGCCAGAATCCGAAGGGCCGGCAGGCCAAGAGCAAGGCCCGCCTCGCGCGGTTCGACGAGCTCTCCTCGCATGAATACCAGAAGCGCAACGAGACGCAGGAGATCTTCATCCCGGTGGCAGAGCGGCTCGGCGACAACGTGATCGAGTTCGACGGTGTCAGCAAGGGCTACGGCGATCGCCTGCTGATCGACAACCTGAGCTTCATCATCCCGCCCGGCGCGATCGTCGGCATCATCGGCCCCAACGGGGCCGGCAAGTCGACCATTTTCCGGATGATCACGGGACGGGAACAGCCGGACAGCGGCAACATCAAGGTCGGCAACACGGTGCAGATCGCCTACGTCGACCAGTCCCGCGACTCGCTGACCGGCGACAAGACGGTGTGGGAGGACGTCTCCGGCGGCCTCGACATCCTCAACGTCGGACGCTTCGAGATGCAGTCGCGCGCCTATCTGGGCCGCTTCAACTTCAAGGGCCAGGACCAGCAGAAAATGGTGGGGCAGCTCTCCGGCGGCGAGCGCGGGCGGCTGCATCTGGCCAAGACGCTGCTCGAGGGCGGCAACGTGCTGCTGCTGGACGAACCGTCCAACGACCTCGACGTCGAGACGCTGCGGGCGCTGGAGGATGCGCTCCTGGAGTTCGCCGGTTGCGTGCTGGTGATCTCACACGACCGCTGGTTCCTGGACCGCATCGCTACCCACATCCTGGCCGCCGAGGGCGATTCCCAGTGGACCTTCTTCGCGGGCAACTATCGCGAATACGAGGAAGACAAGCGGCGGCGCCTTGGCGAGGAAGAGGCGAAGCCAAAGCGGCTGCGCTACAAGGCGATCCACAAGTAAGAGGCCCCGGATGAAGAGGACACTGCTCGTCGCGGCGGTTGCCGCGCTGCTTTCTTCGGCGGCGCTGGCCGACGTGCTGCCCAAGCGCAAGGCCGGGCTCTGGGAAGCGACCTCCGCGGGCGGACCGCTCGGCACGCAGACCATCGAGCAGTGCGTCGATGCCGCCACCGACGACATGCTCGGCATGAAGGACGCAGGCGAGACCAAGTGCACCGATCCGGTGGTCAGCCGCAACGGCAACCGGTATCGCGTGCAGTTCGCCTGCGAAGGCGAAGGCGTGAAGAGCACGTTCGATGGCAACTACCTGATCCCGCGCGACACCGAGTTCAGCGGGGAGATGAAGATGCGCTTCGATCCGCCGCAGGCTGGCATGACCGGGATGGACATGAAGACGACCGGGCGTTGGGTCGGTCCGTGTCGCGACGGCATGAAGCCGGGCGACGTCGTGATGAAGGGCATGCCCGGTCTTGGCCAGGGCATGGACCTCGAGCAGATGCGCCGCATGGGCGAGGAACTGCAGAAGAACCTGCCGCGGCTGCGGCAGGGCCAGCCGGCGCGGTAAGGATCGGCGGGCTCCTCACGGACGCCGCCGGTCCACGCCCTCCAGGACGACCGCGTCGGTCACGTCCTCCTCGGCGACGGTCGCGGCCTCTGCCGCCGGCGGTTGCGCCGACGCCGTCCCGGCGGCCTGCGGGGACGCGTCCGCCCGGGCTGCCGTGACATCCTCGACCACCGGCTCGCGCGCCGGCATCTCGATCTCGCCCGGCGAATTCTGGTCCACCGCCCTGAAGCTGCCACGGCTCTCCGGGGGGACGGGCGGGTCGCGCCGGATCCGCGCGGCGGTGAAGGCCGCGAGGGCGACCATCATGATCGCAAGCGTGACCGGGAACCCGCGCGCGCCGAGCAGCTGCATCATCGCGCCGCAGATGAGCGGGCCGGAGACGGCGCCCATGCCGTGGACCAGCAGCAGTCCCTTGGTGGCCTCGAGCGCTTCGGTCGGTGGGAACCGGTCATGGGTCTGGGCGACGGCCACGCCGTAGATCGAGAACACGAACGCGCCGATGCCGAAGGAGAGCGGCACGTACCAAACCGTTGCGGGAGCCGGCCCGGCGACGAGGTCGATCAAGGCGAGTGCGCAAAGCATGAAGGCGGCCGCGGTCGCGACCCATGCCAGCACCGCGCGGCGGTCCCGGCGGTCCGACAGCCAGCCGATGGGCCATTGCAGCAGCGCGCCACCGATGATCGCCGAGGCGGTGAAGTTGGCGACGCCGAGGTTGTCCAGGCCGAGCGACCGGGCGTAGATGGCCGAGAGCGCCCAGAAAGAGCCAAGCACCAGCCCGGCGGCGAGCGAGCCGATGACGCCGGTCGGGGCCGTGCGGAAGAGCTTGCGCAACGACAGGCTTGGCGTCTTCACCGGCTCGGGCTGGCGCAGCGGCGTGAGCGCGATCGGCAGCAACCCGAGGCAGAAGAGGATCGCGGCGATCGCGAACGAGCCCAGGCCCTCGGTGCCACGGGCCACCACCAGGTACTGGCCGATGGCGGTGGCGACCAGGTTGATCATCATGTAGAGCGAGAAGATCCGCGCCCGTGCCGTCTGGGCACGTTCGTTCAGCCAGCTCTCGATCACCATGTAGATGCCCATGAGCGCGATGCCGTTCACGATCCGCAGGAGCCACCACTGGAGCGGCCCGACCGCCAGCCCGTACATCAGCGAAACCACCGCCGCGGTGGCCGCGAAGCTCGAGAAGGCGCGGATGTGGCCCACCCGCATGATGAGCGGCGGGCAGATCCAGGCGCCGGCCATGTAGCCGATGTAGAAGGCCGACATGACGACGCCGAGGACGAGGTTGCCGAACTCCTCCTGGACGCCGCGCAGGCCGAGCTGGATGCCGAGCAGCCCGGAGCCGGAGATCAGGATCCCCATGCCGAGCAGCAGCGACGAGATGGACCAGAGCGATCTCAGCATGCGCCAGGAGCGGGGGCGCCGGCGCCCCGCGGGGAGGTGGCGGCCCCGGTGTCAGCGTGCCCCGGTTGCTGGCGGCGGCTTGCGCTGAAGGGCTCAGTCATAGTCCCCGGCGCCGAGCACCAGCGCCTCGCCGGGCTTCACGTGCTTGCGGAAGGCCGCGTTCACCTCGTCGAGAGTCAAGGTGCGGATGCGCTCGTCCCGGTCCATCCAGCGTTGCATGGTGTCGTCCCAGTACAGGTTCGACGCGAGGATCGACGCGACGCTGCCTTCGTCGGCGAGCACCTGGAGACGCCGGTCCACCCAGGCATTGCGGGCGGCGTCCAGCTCGTCCTGGGTGAAGCCCTCGCGCAGCGCCCGCTCGATCTCCTCGTCGATCGCCTGCTCCACGCGGCCGACATTGCCTGGCGCGTGGATCGCGCGGATGCTGACCATGCCGCTGCTCACCTCGCGATCGGAGCTGAGCAGCGCGTACGCGCCGTAGGTGAGGCTCTCCTGCTCGCGCAGGCGGCGTGATACCCGGCTGTCGGAATCGGCGCCGAAGATGCGCATGGCAAGGGCGAGCGGGATGTAGTCCGGGTCGTCCTCGCCCACCGGCACCGCCCGCGCCTGCAGGTACACCGCGTTCGGCTTGTCGGGCACGGACTGCAGGCGCCGATCGCTGGGCAGCGGATGGAAAGGGCGAACGATCCGCTCCCAGGGCTGGGGGCTCTTCCAGTCGCCGAGCGCCTGCCCTAGCCAGGAAATGATCGCCTGCGGCTCGACATCACCCACCACCGCGAGCTGCGCGCGCGAGGCGCCGGCGAAATCCCGGTAGAAGGCCTTCATGCGCTCGACCGTGTGCGCCTGCAGGTCGGCGATGCGTTCCTCCGGCGGCCGGTAGTGGCGCGGATCCTCGGGCGGGTAGGGGAATCCCGCCCGCCGCAACGCGTCGGAGACGATGGATTCCGGTTGGTCCTGGCGTGAACGGATGTTCGCCACGAGGCGGCGCTTGCGCTCCTCGTAGACGTCGGCGGGGAACTCCGGCTCGCGCAGCGCCTGCACGGCGATCGCGAGCGCTGCCTCGAGATGCTGCCGCGGTACCTGCATGGTCAGCTCCGCGCCGATCTCGCTGGCGGCAACGTCCATGCGTGCATCGAGGGGCCGGAGCCGATCCTCCAGCGCCTGCAGGGTGAGCTCCCGGGTGGCGGTGAGCATCATGCGGTCGAGCATGTCGGCATCCTTCCATCGCCCGCGGAGGCTCTGCAGGTCGCCCCACTGCAGGCGCAGCGCCACGCTCACGCGGTCGCCGCGGGTGCGGCGCGGCAGGATCGCATAGGCCTGTCCGGTCTCGAGCCGGCCGGTCACCGCGTGCGCCTCGATGCTCTTCGCGTCGAGCGGGTAGTCGGCTTCGACGTCCGGCGCCTGCTGCCATGGGTGATCCTCGAGCAGCTTGGCCACGTCGACGCGGGCGGGGTCCGGCGCTCGACGCGGCGATTCGCTCGGCAGGTACCAGGCGAGGGTGCGGTTCGACTGCAGCAGGTACTTGCGCGCGACGGTCTCGATCTCCTCCAGCGTGACCGCCTGCGTCCAGTCGGCCTGCGCGAACAGCAGGCGCCAGTCGCCCAGGGCGACCGCCTCGGTCAGCCCCCAACCGAGCGACTCGGGCGACTCCATCATGGCCCGATGCGAGTTGGCGAAGTCGAGCTTGGTCCGCTCGAGGCTCTCCTGGGAGAGCGGCAGCTCCTCCTCGAGCAGGGTCTGCAGCTTCGCCCACGCCGCGGCGCGGTCGTGGCTCGCGTCGAGCATGGCGCCGAACACCACCACTCCGGGGTCATGCAGCCCCACCGGGTAGCCGTAGATGCTGACCGCGAGCCCCTCCTTCACCAGGGCCTCGTAGAGCGGGCCGTCCGGTTGGCGCGTCAGCATGACGCACAGTACCGAGAAGGCGACCGCTTCGCGGGCGGAGCCCGGCATCATGTGATAGCCCACCGCGAGCATCGGGACGCCGCCCGCTCGCCGCAAGGCGACCTCGCGCTCGCCCTGCTGCGCCCGATCGAGCGTGTAGGGATGCGCGAGCTCGCTGGCCGGGCGCGGCACCTTGCCCAGCGTCCCGGCGACCATCGCCATCGTCTCGGCCTCGTCGAAGGCGCCGGTCACGATCAGCACCGCATTGTCCGGGCGGTAGTAGCGCTCGTAGAAGGCCTGCAGTCGTTGCGGCCGCACGTTCGCCAGGTCGGAGACGTTGCCGATCACCGCGCGCCCGTAGGAATGAAAGTCGTAGGCGGTCGACATGAGCTGCTGGTACAGGAGCTGCTGGGGCCGGTTCTCGCTCGCCTGCATCTCGTTGCGCACCACCGGACGCTCCGAGTCGAGCTTCTCGGCGTCGATGCGGACGTTGCTCATCGTGTCGGCGAACCAGCCGAGCAGCCAGGCGGCGTGGTCGACGTCGTGGTTGAAGCGGGCGAAATAGTTGGTCCGGTCATAGGACGTGGTGGCGTTCCAGCGCATGCCGCGCCGCGAGAATTCTCGCTTCGGGTCTGGCGTCGCCTCGGTGCCCTTGAACAGCATGTGCTCGAGCAGGTGCGCCATGCCGGCTTCGCCGGCGCCTTCGTGGCGCGAGCCGACCTGGTAGACGAGATTCATGGTCACCGTCGGTTGCGAGCGGTCCCGGCTCGTCAGCACGCGCAGGCCGTTAGGCAGCAGGTACTCGGTGACGCCGGCGATGGTGGCGAGCTTCTGCGGCTCCGTGCTCACCGGCGTCGCGGCGCGTGCGGACGGCTCGCTTGCCTGGGCGGCCGCCGGCAGCGGCAGCGCGGCGAGAAAGAGGGCGGCGAGGGCGGCCACGGCCGTGGCGACGGCGGTGCAATGGTCGTGGGCAGGGCCACGGCGCCCGACCATGCGGGTGGGCGATGACGGCACGGGGATGCGCAACTCTGGTCTCCTGTCGACGCGCGGTACCGCGCGGGCGGGACCCCGATTGTCCATCGTTCGGGCCAAGACCGCCGGCGGTGACCCGGTTGTCGTGTGCGGAGCAGGCTCGCGGCGTCGACGCCGCGAGCCGTGCGGGCCGGGACGCGGCGACCGTCGGGGATGCCGCCGCTGCCGTCGGGCGGATGACCGGCGTCCCGGACCCGTCGGGGTGGGAGCCGCGCGCTAACCTCGATCGAAGGCGCCTGGGCGCGCCGCACGGAGGATCCGATGGGGTCGTTTCGCCTGACGGGATGGTCGATCCCGGACCACTTGCGCCGGATGGGCGCCACGCCGGGCGTGGTGCTCGGGGTGGTCATGAGCCACGCGGGCGCTGGCGGCTCGAGCGTCGGCACCCGCCTCTCCGGGACGGGCTACCGCTGGAGCGCGGTCGGGGAGAACGTCGCGATGGGGCAGGCTTCGCCGGCGGCAGTGGTGGCGGCATGGCTCGCGAGCCCGCGCCACTGCGCGAACATCATGAATACCGCCTTCGTGGATGTCGGCTTCGGGTTCGCCCCGCGGGCGGACGGCGCGCCGACCTATGCCACCCTGGTCCTGGCGCGGCCGCGGTAGGCTACATCGCCGAGGCTACATCACCGCGCCGAGGTACCAGGGGACGAATTCCTCGGAGCCGATCCCCAGCTCCTCGCTCTTGCTCTTCTCGCCGGAAGCGGTTCGCAGCATCAGCTCGAAGATCTCTCGGCCCTTCTCCGCGACCGTGCTGGTGCCCTCGATGATGTCGCCGCAGTTGATGTCCATGTCCTCGGTCATGCGCTGGTAGAGGACGGAGTTGGTGGCGAGCTTGAGGGACGGCGAGGGCTTGCAGCCGTAGACCGAGCCGCGGCCGGTGGTGAAGCAGATGAGGTTGGCGCCGCCGGCCACCTGGCCGGTCGCCGACACCGGGTCGTACCCTGGCGAATCCATGAACACCATCCCCTTGGCTATGACCGGCTCGGCGTAGTTGAAGACGTCCACCAGGTTGGTGGTGCCGGCCTTGGCCACCGCGCCGAGGGATTTCTCGAGGATGGTCGTGAGGCCGCCGGCCTTGTTGCCCGGCGACGGGTTGTTGTCCATGCTGCCTTCGTTGCGCTCCGTGTAGCCTTCCCACCAGTGGATCCGGTCGATCAGCTTCTGCGCCACCTCCGGGCTGACCGCGCGGCGGGTGAGCAGGTGCTCCGCGCCGTAGATCTCCGGCGTCTCCGAAAGGATCACCGTCCCGCCGTGCGACACCAGCAGGTCGCAGGCCGCGCCAAGCGCGGGGTTGGCGGAGATCCCGGAGTAGCCGTCCGAGCCGCCGCACTGCAGTCCCACGGTGAGCCAGGCCGCCGGAACCGGTTCGCGCTCGAACCCGTTGGCCACCGGCAGCATTGCCTCGATCGCCTCGATGCCGGCCTGCACGGTCTTGCGGCTGCCGCCGGAGGTCTGGATCACCAGCGGGCGCAGCATGCGGTCCTCGTCCAGGCCCTGGGTCTGGAAGAGCGCGTCCATCTGGTTCGCCTCGCAACCCAGGCCGATCATCACCACCCCGGCGAAGTTGGGGTGGCGCACGTAGCCGGCGATGGTGCGTCGCAGGACGTCCATGCCCTGGCCGTTGGTGTCCATGCCGCAGCCGACGCTGTGGGTGATCGGCACGACGCCGTCGACGTTCGGGAAGGCCGCGAGCCGCTCCGGCGTGAAGTGCGCCGCCACGTACTTGACCACGGTCGCCGAGCAGTTCACGGTGGCGATGACGCCGATGTAGTTGCGCGTCGCGACACGGCCGTCGGCCCGCACGTAGCCGTTGAACGTGGCCGGCGCGGCGGCCTTCGGTGTCGGCTTCACGTCCACCCCGATCGCGTAGTCCCGGGTGAAGCCGTCGAACGCGAGGTTGTGCACGTGGACGTGCTGGCCCGGCGCGATGTCCTGGCTGGCGAACCCGATGATCTGGTTGTAGCGCCGCACCGGCTGGCCCTTGGCGACCGCCCGGGTGGCCACCTTGTGGCCGGCGGGAATCGCGTCCGCGCAGTCGATGCCCTCTTCCTCCAGCCGCGTGCCGGCCGCGAGCGGCTTGGCCGCGATCACGACGTCGTCGGCGGGATTGAGGCGCAGGAAGGGCTTGCGGATGAGGGAGACGACGGCCATGGCTTTCTCTCTGGTGAATGCAATCATTCTAGACCCTTACAATGCGACCGAACCGACCGAACCCAACGAGCAGCCCATGGCCGTCGTCACGGACCTCTTCGTCTACCCCATCAAGTCCTGCAAGGGCATCCGCGTCGAGTCCGCGGACCTCTGGGAGACCGGCCTCTATCTCGACCGCCTCTGGATGGTCGTGGACGAGGCCGGCCGCTTCCTGTCGCAGCGTACCGTGCCGCGGCTCGCGCTGGTCCAGACCGCCCTCAAATTCGGCAGCCTGCAGGTGAAGGCGCCGGGCATGCTCGGCCTGGACATCCCGGTTGCCGGCTTCGACTACGACCCGGCGCATCGGCTGGAGGTCTCGATCTGGAGCGACCGGGTGGCGGCCTTCGCGGAGAACGAGGTGGTCAACACCTGGTTCAGCAAGTTCCTCGAGCAGCCGGTGCGGCTGGTGCGGATCGACCCGGACTTTCGCCGCATCTGCGACCGGCAATGGACCGGCGACGACGAAGCCATCACCCAGTTCGCCGACGGCTATCCGCTGCTGGTGATCTCGCGCGCCTCGCTCGATGATCTCAACCGCCGGCTGGAGGCAGCGGGAAAGGCGGCGCTGCCGGTCGAGCGCTTCCGTCCGAGCGTGGTGGTGGACGGCCTGGATCCTTACGGCGAGGACTACCTGGCCACGCTCTCGACCGAGCAGTACGCGTTCCGGATGGTCAAGCCCTGCGCGCGTTGCGTCGTGCCCTGCATCGACCAGCAGACCGCGGAGGTCGGCACCGAGCCGACCGACATCCTTTCGACCTACCGGTACAGCGAGCGCGTCGACGGCCTCGCGTTCGGCATGAATGCGATCGTGGTGCGTGGCGCCGACGAGGCGGTGGTGCGGGTGGGCGACGAGCTGGCGGTCGAGGTCGACTTCCGCTGAGCGGTCCGGGCAAGGCCGCTCGGGCTGAAACTACGCCGCGGCGCCTTCGGCCCGGCGCCGGACCGGCCCGGCGATGCGCTCGATCCCGGCCTTGAGCTCGGGGAAGAGGCCGAAGGCGAAGAGCGCCTCGCAGAGCACGAAGTGCGGGCCGATGACCAGACCGATCAGGTCGTCCATGAAGGCGGGTTTGCGGCCTTCGTAGACATGTCCGACTGCCTGGATGATCCAGCCGACCACGAAGAGCCCCAGGCCCCAGCCGAGCCAGGTGGCGGTCTGCATGCCGGCGATCCGACCGGCCAGGTAAAGCATCGCCGCGAGGACCAGGGCCATGAGCAGGCCGGTCGGCGGGTGCAGGCGCAGGTAGTAGGCGCCGGCAGCGATCGCGGCCAGCAGCGCCAGGGTAACTGGAAGGCCGGCCACGACGAGCACCGGCCGCGAGAGGAGGATCACGACCGAGAACATGATCATCGGCACTCCGAGGAAGTGGGTGGCGATGTTGCGCGGGTCCCGGTGGTACTCCGCGTAGCGGCCAAGTTGCTGTTCGACGGTCTTCATGGCGGTTCCTTCGGACGGGGTGCCGTGCCGACACCCCTGGAGATTCCGGCGTTCGCGGAGATCCCGAGCGGGCCCGGCCACCCCATGCTAGGCCGCGGCGGGGCTGCCGGCAAGGAACGTGGCAGGATCGTCGCGGGAAACCGGCGCGGCTATCATCGCGTCTTTTTCCGCGAATGGCGATCGGCGAGTTCACCCTGCTGCAGTGGAGCCTGATGCTCGCGATCGGCCTCTTCTCCGGGTTGGTCCACGGCTTCGTGGGCATCGGCTTTCCGCTGGTGGCGACGCCGCTCTTCTCGCTGCTCTTCGGGTTCCAGCAGGCCATTCCGCTGCTGGTGATGCCGACGCTCCTCATGGTGCTGTGCACGATGACGGCATTCGGCCGGTCGCTGCCACCGAGGGACGCGCTGCGTCTCTACTGGCCGTTGCTGCCGACGCTGCCGATCGGCATCTACCTCGGCACCCGCGCGCTGTTCGCGCTCGACACCGACGTGCTGTCGCTGCTCCTCGCGGCGGTGGTGGCCATCTTCCTCTACCTCGACCGGCACGGCCGCAGCCAGGTGCCCTTGATTCAGCGGCATCCAACCCTCTTCTCGGTGCCGTTCGGGCTGGCGGGCGGGATCTGCGAAGGCGCGGTCAACGTGTCGGGCCCGATGCTCCTCATCTTCTTCCTGATGCTGGACCTGGAGGCCGGCGCCATCATCGCGGTGATGAGCTACCTCTTCCTGCTCGGCAAGGTGGTGCAGGCGACCGAGCTTGCGCGGATCGGCGCGCTGGATGCGGCGGTCTGGCAGGCCGCCTTCCCGCTCTGCGCGACCGGCGCCGCCATGTTCTTCCTGGGCCTGCGGCTGCGCCGGCGGTTCGATCCGGCGCGCTACCGAGGCTGGCTCAAGGGCACTCTCGCGCTCATGGTGATGTTGTTGGTGCTCCGGGTGCTCACGCCGGGCTGATCTTCCTGCGTTCGCGCGATCACCTCCGGTGCGGACGCTGCCATTGCCGTCTCCAGGCCGTCGGCGAGCGCGTTGGCGAGGCAGCCGTAGCTCGCATCGGTCAAGTGGAGCTGGTCGGAAGCGACCATCGCGCCGTAGCCTGGACCCATGGCCATCGCCCAGGCCTTCATCAGCCGGTAGCGGTGAAAGAGCGGCGCTCCAGTAGACTGGTGCAGTCGCCGCATCATCGCGAGCACGTCGTCCCGAGCCGCGAGGCGGTCGATCCGCGGCGCATGCTGCAGGTCCATCATGACCACCTCGACGCCTGACGCCTGCAGGCGGCCGATGCCCTCGCGCGCGCCCCGCTCCAATGCGTCGAGCGGGCTCTGCCGAAGTAGGCTGTTGCTGCCGAACTGCCAGATCACCAGGTCCGGGTCATGCGCGATGACGTCGCGATCCAGCCGGGCGAGCATCTCCGGCACTTCCTGGCCATTGACGCCGGCGTTCAACACCTCGATCCGGCGCCCGGGATGCCTGCCCCGCATGGCGACGCCCAGCCGGCTTGGGTAGTTGCGATCCGGGGAGCTGGCACCGGCGCCGGCAGTGGACGACGAGCCGATGGTGACGATGGTAAGCGGCGATCCCGAGGCGAGCCGCGCGGCGAAACGGGGAAGCGCGCCTTCCATGACGATCGTGTTGCCGCGGTCGGGGCACGGCTGCGATCCGTTGGATCCCGAGGCAGCCAGCGCCGTCGTGGCGGGAGAGGCCAGCGCGAGCCCAAGAGCGAGGCTCGGCGCCAACCGGGCGGCTGATGGGAATGCGGTGCGCGCACGGATCTTCAACGCGCGAGCCCCGCGCCGGCCAGGATCATGCGGGCCGCGTGATGAGCCAGGCACTCCTGGATGAAATCGTAGGCGATGGCCTGCTCCCGATCCTCAGTGGAATCGAGATCGATTCTGCCCGATTCGACCCAGTGCTCGATCATTTCATAGCGTCGCAGCAACGGCAGGCTGCGCTCACCGGCGAGCCACCTCAGGTAGTGGCGGTAGTCGTCGGTCCGGTAGAGCGCCTCGAACTGCGGATGGAACTGCATGTCGCCGACGATGACGTCCATGCCGGCCTTCTGCAGCGCGGCCAGTCCGTCGCCCAGGCTGCGGGCGAACCGCGAAGGCGGATTGCCGCGCCTCGCGTCGGACCGCCCCACCTGCCAGATGACGAGCTGCGGGCGCGCCGGTATGACTTCCCTTGCCAGCAGGCGGGCCAGGTCTGCGGCGAGTGCCTGCGTGCGACCCACCATGGTGACATTCACCACATTGGGAAGGCCGCGATCCGCGAGCCGCTGCGCCAACGCCGCCTGCAGCCGGGCCGGAAACGGCGGACCACGTCGTACCGGATGGCTCGCGCGGCTGCCGAGAACCACGATCGAGAGAGGCTGCGCCGGCTCGACGATCGCCCGGGTGAGGGCGGGCAGTCGCTCGGTCTCCGGCGCGAGGTCTTCGGGGACTTCGCAGCGCTCGTCGAGCTCGGCGGGTGGCGCGATCGATGCCCCTGCCGCCGGCACACCTGCCGCCGGCGCGCTCGGTGCATCGGACGCGCCACCCCCGGGCTGCGCCAGCGCAAGTCCCAGGCTGGCGGCCATGGCCGAGCAGGCCACGACCAGATGGCCGATGCGAAGCCGGCGTTGGCGCATGCGCCGATAAGGAAATTGCTTCATCCTGGTCGTGGGCCCGAGACGGTCTGGCTCCATCCTAATGCGAGGCCGCGGGCCGCGGTTCGCTCTTGCCGCTTCGCCCGTGCGTTCTTATCCAGGTGGAGACGAAGGCCACGCCGCTCAGGAGGGCAAGGCCGCCGGCAATCACCGCCATCTGCATCGCCATGCCCCGGCCGAACTGCACCAGGAGGAAGTGGGCGGCGAAGGAGAACGAGATGCCCAGGCAGAAGATGACGAGCGAATGCTGCCCGCAGCGGACGACAGGTAGTGCCAGCGGACTCGATACTACCCGCGACCCCTCAGGCACCAGCCGTGCCACCAGGTAGGCCACCGCGCAGAAATGGAGCAGGCGGGCCATGCCGAGGTTGCTCTTGTCGATCGGATAGAGCCACGGCCCGATCGTCACCTCCACCCAGTCGTTGAGCGCGGGGTATCGCCAACTCGTGGTGACGAAGAGGGCGAAGGCGAGCCACGCCACGGCCATCCAGGCGAGCCACGGACGCCAGCGCAGCCAGGGTGGATCCTCGTTCCGGACGGAACCGCACACTGCTCCGATCACGAAGAGGAACTGCCAGGCTAGCGGATTGAACAACCAGGTATCTCCGGCCGGGTACACAGGAAAGGCCCACTGGAACTGCTGCACGCACAGCCAGAGGGCCGCGGACGCGCACAAGGCGAGCGCGCGCGAGCGGGCCATCAGCCAGAGAATGGCCGGCAGCATCGCGAGCAGAGCCATGTAGAGCGGCAGCACGTCCAGGTTGACGGGCCTGTAGCGCAGGATGAGCCCGCCCACGATCGATTCGCCCGGGTTGTCGTGGAACTCGGCGACATTGAGCTCGTCGATGAACGACGTATTGCCGAAACGCGCGGCCACCCAGAAGATCTGCGCGATGAAGAAGACGAGCAGGAGGATGTGGGCGGCGTAAAGGCGCCAGCACCGCTTGAGCACCGCGAACGTCATCGGAACGAATCCGTCCCGCAGCAGCAGTCGCCCGTAGACGATGGCGGCCGTGTAGCCGGAGATGAAGACGAAGATCTCGGTGGCGTCGCTGAATCCGAAGTTCCGGAAGGTCAGGCGGCCGATCGCGCTCGACGGTACATGGTCGATAAAGATGAACCACAGCGCGAGGCCGCGGAAGAAATCGAGTCGCAGGTCGCGACGGGAAGGGGAGACCGGCACCGAAAGCTCCGACGGTCATGCGTGGCTTCGCCGCATGCAAGCGCCGATGATACGGGCCGCCGGTCGCCTCGCTCGGGGCCGCCCGCGATATTTAGTAGCATTCGACCCTGTCGCCCCGTCGGGCGCACGATGTCGGCAGGCCGTGTGGACGGCCCACGAGGAGACGCGAATGTCGCAGCGGGTGGAAGGAAAGCATGTGCTGGTCACGGCGGCCGGACAAGGCATCGGAAAGGCGAGCGTGCTCGCCCTCGCCGCGGAGGGCGCGCGGGTGCTGGCGACCGATCGCGACGAGGGGCTGCTCGCCGCCTATCGCGGCGTGCCCGGCGTGACCACCGCGCCCCTGGACGTGCTGGACGACGCGGCCGTGAGGAAGACCGTGGAAGGCATGGAGCGGATCGACGTCCTCTTCAACTGCGCCGGCTACGTGCACCAGGGCGACATCTTCGCGACCACCGACGCCGACTGGGACTTCAGCTTCAACCTCAACGTGCGCGCGATGTGGAAGACGATGTCCGTCGCCCTGCCGCGCATGCTGGACGCGGGCGGCGGCTCGATCATCAACATGGCTTCGGTATGCTCCAGCATCAAGGGACTGCCCAACCGGTTCCTCTACGGGGCAAGCAAGGCTGCGGTCATCGGCATGACCAAGTCGGTGGCGGCGGATTTCGTTGCCCGCGGCATCCGCTGCAACTGCGTCTGCCCGGGCACGGTCGATACGCCGAGCCTGCAGGAGCGGATCAAGGCGCACGGCGATCCCGAGGAAGGCCGCCGCATGTTCCTGGCCCGCCAGCCCACCGGGAAGCTCGCCACCGCCGAGGAGATCGCGCCGATCGTGGTCTACCTCGCGAGCGACGAATCCCGTTTCGCCACCGGTCAGGCTTTCGCCATCGACGGCGGCATCACCATTTGACCCACCCACCGAGGAAACTGAATGAAGCTCGTACGCTATGGAAAGCCCGGCAAGGAGAAGCCCGGACTGATCGACGACGAGGGCTCGCTGCGCGACCTCTCCGGCCTGATCAGCGAGATCGACCCGGCCACGCTCTCGCCCAAGTCGCTCGCGCGGCTCGCGAAGGTCAAGCCGGCCCGCCTGCCGCTGGTACGCGGCAAGCCGCGACTCGGCCCGCCGCTCACCGGCGCGAGCAAGTTCGTCGCGATCGGCCTCAACTACTCGGACCATGCGGCCGAGTCCGGCATGCCGGTGCCCAAGGAGCCCATCGTCTTCATGAAGACCCTCTCCTGCATCCAGGGACCGAACGACGACATCATGATCCCGCGCAACTCGGTCAAGACGGACTGGGAGGTGGAGCTCGGCATCGTGATCGGCACGACCGCCCGCTATGTCGGCAAGCGCAGCGCGCTCGACCACGTGGCCGGGTACGTGCTGGTGAACGATGTCTCGGAGCGCGAGTTCCAGCTCGAGCGCGGCGGCGCCTGGGACAAGGGCAAGGGCTGCGACACCTTCGGGCCGATCGGCCCGTGGATCGCCACGGCCGACGAGGTGCCCAACCCCCAGCGCCTGGGCATGTGGCTGGACGTGAACGGCGAGCGCCGGCAGACCGGCAACACCCGGACGATGATCTTCAACTGCGCGACGCTGGTTTCCTACGTCAGCCAGTTCATGACGCTCAACCCGGGGGACATCATCACCACCGGGACGCCGCCCGGGGTGGGCTCCGGCATGAAGCCGCCCCAGTACCTGAAGCCCGGGGATCGCATCTCGCTCGGCATCGACGGCCTGGGCGAGCAGCATGCCACGGTGGTGAAGTTCAAGCTCTGAGCCACCCCGGGATCCCCAGGACGGCTTAACCTAACTTTACCGGGGCTTCAATCCTCCTTGACGCCGGGCTCCCAGAATCGCCTCATCGGGTTCCAGTGCGGGACCCGAACCGTTCAAGGAGATTGGTGATGAGCATGGCAAAGGGAATCCGCAGGACGATCGTCGCGACGGCGGTGGCCGCCGCCGCCTTGGGTGCAACGACGCTGGCCGCGCAGCCGGCAGGCCCGGGCTTCGGTCCCGGCCTGTTTGGCGGCCCCGGCGGCTTCATGGCGGAGGAAGGGCGGCCAGGCCACGGCGCCCGGCACCACCACTACCACCACCGCCACGGCGAGATGCGTGGCCGCGGCTTCAGCGCGGAGCGCATGGGCGAGCGCATCGACCGCATGGCGTATCGCCTGGTACGGTCGGTGGACGGCACGCCCGAGCAGGAGATCAAGATCCGCGAGATAGCGCGGACCGCGGCCAAGGAGGTCGCGGAGCTGCGCAAGCAGGGACGGGAGCTGCGCAAGCAGGGCATGGACCTGCTGAAGGCGCCCAGCATCGACCGCGCCGCGATCGAATCGTTGCGGGGCCAGCAGATGGCGCTGCAGGATTCCATCTCCAAGCGCATGTCGACCGCGTTTGCGGATGCGGCCGAGGTGCTTACGCCCGAGCAGCGCGTGAAGCTCGCGGAGCGTGCCGAGCAGCGCGGCAAGCGTGGCCAGCGGGGCCCGCGCGAGCAACGCGAGCAGCGCCCGCAGCGCGGCTGATCCCGGCCGATCGCCGATGTCGAGCGCCCGGCCGAAAGCCGCGACCGATGCCAGCCGCGGCGCGGCCGGCGCTCGCATCCTGCTGATCGATGACGACAAGCGGCTGGCCGACATGGTCGGCCGCTATCTTTCGCAGAACGGCTTCGAGTTGCTGCATCGGGCCGATTCGGCATCCGGGATCGCCGCGTTGCGCGACGGAGCCGACCAGCCCCCCGACCTCATCCTGCTCGACCTGATGCTTCCCGACGGTGACGGGCTGGACCTGTGCCGCGACATCCGGGCGCTCGGGACGCCGGCCGCCGCCGTGCCGATCCTCATGCTCACCGCGCGGGGCGAGACCACCGATCGCGTGGTCGGCCTCGAGCTCGGCGCGGACGACTACCTGCCCAAGCCGTTCGAGCCGCGCGAGCTCCTCGCCCGCGTGCGGGCGCTGCTGCGCCGCGCCCGCCCTGCGGCGCGGCCCGGTCCGGCCGTGGCCGCAACGGACGACGTGGAGGTCCTGCGCTTCGGGCGCATGGAGATCGACCTCGGCGCGCGCGTCGTGCGCATCGACGGCGCCGAGCGCGCGATGACGGGATACCAGTTCGAGCTGCTGTTCGCGCTCGCTCGCAACGCCGGCCGGGTGATGTCGCGCGAGCGGCTGATGGACCTGGTGCGCGGCGAGGCGCTGGAGGCGTTCGACCGCTCGATCGACGTGCATGTCGCGAAGATCCGGCAGGCGATCGAGGACGATCCGCGCCGGCCGCGCCGGCTGCTCACCGTCCGCGGCAGCGGCTACGTCCTGTCCAAGTCGCCGGAACCAGGGCCGTGAGGCGGCTTTCGCTCACGATCTTCCTCGCGGTTCTCGGCAGCCTGGCGGTCTTCGCCGCCGCGGTTTCGGTCGCGTGGTGGTGGAACCTGCAGGTCCGAGACGATGCCTTCGAGCGCCGACTTGCGGCGGTCCTGGCCGCCGAGATCCTGCCTGCCTCCGCGGAGGGGCCGCACCAGCTTCAGCGCGTGCTCGAACGCTGGCATCGACGGGCGCGGGTGGACCTGGTCCTGCTCGATACGGACGGCAGCGTCGTCGCCAGCGCGGGCGTGCCGGCGGCGGACGCCGGGCCGCGGGGCGGGGCCGCAGCCGGCCCGCAGGCCGACCCGGGGCCCAGGGAAGCGCGCCCGCACGC
>JAEWGX010000076.1 GCA_023388075.1 Pseudomonadota bacterium | reverse complement strand
CCCCAGCTCGGAGCAGCCACCCCCGGCGCGCAAGACGGATCGAAGACGTCCATGTCCACACACAAGTAGACCGGACGGCCGCGAAGCGCGTCGTGGAGTTCGCGAAGAACTGCAGGGATCCCCCGGTCAAAGAGCTCCGAACAGGTAATGAGCTGGTATCCGAGCCCACGAGTCCTAGGGAATCCATTCGGGAGATAGGTCGTACCTCGCAGACCGATATGGTAAGAAGCGGCCGGGTCTATCAGGCCCTCGCTTGCCGCACGGTAGAACTGCGTTCCCGCGTTGTGCTCGCTCTCCGGTCGAGGTGGCGTGGTGTCGGTATGCGAATCGAGATGAACCACCGCCAGGCCGGGGAAGCGACGCCCTGCTGCACGCAATTGCGGATACGACACACTCCCGTCGCCCCCCATGGTCAGAGGCACGGCGCCCTTGTCCAGAATCAGGCCAACCGCGGCCTCGATGGACTCGAATGCCTCCACGATCCTGCTGGGAACCACTCGCACGTCGCCGCAGTCGACCAGTCCAAGGCGCTCCATTGGGTTGAAGTCGGACAACTCGGGGTTGTACGGCCGCATCAATCTTGATTGCTCGCGGATGGCCTGTGGTCCTTGCCTGGACCCGATCCGAAACGGATGGACGCCGCAATCGAAGGGTATCCCGAGCACTGCCGCCTTGGCTTGCGCCAGGTCATGGGAGTGCGGCACGCCCATGAACGTCCACGGCGGCGAGCAGAGATCACCCAGCGACTTATCTGTTGCCATCTACTTCACCTCGATCCCATGCTCCTTGACCACCTTTGCCCAACGGTCAACATACGCTGCCACGAGCCTTCCGAACTCATCGGGAGTACCCGTCCGAGGCTCGACTGTCAGCGCTTTCAGCTTCTCCTGAATATCCGGCATCTTGACTGCGGCAGTAACCGCGCCGTTCAGCTTGTCAATCACATCCTTGGGCACACCAGCCGGAGCGAGCAAGCCCCACCAGTGCTCGACCACCATGTCTTTCGCACCGATTTCATAGAAGGTTTGCACTTCAGGGAAGGCGGGCAGGCGATCCCGCGAGGTGACGCCGATGATCCTCAGCTTTCCAGCCTGGACAAGGGGCGCTGCGGAGGCGAGCGTTGAGAAAACCGCGTCGGTGTGACCGGCCGCCGTATCTGAAAGGGCCGGCGCCGAGCCCTTGTACTGAACCTGCAAGAGGTCTATCCCTGCGCCCGCCGCGAGCATTTCAGTCATCAGGTGGGTTGTGGTCCCGTTGCCTGCGTTCGCGACGCTCACCTTCCCGGGGCTCGCCTTCGCCGCCGCTACCAGCTCTGACAGATTCTTGAAGCGGGAAGGATTGGCATACAGGAACTGGGCGGAAGCGCCAATGATCGCGATCGGCGCGAAGTCCTTGACGGGGTCGTACTTGGCGCTCTTGACGACGCTGGGATTGACCGAAAACGGCACGTCGGCAAGCAGAAGCGTATGGCCGTCAGGCGCAGCATTGGCTACGTACTGCGTCCCGATCAACGTACCGGCGCCGGGCTTGTTCTCGACGATCACGCTCTGCTTCAAGGTACCGGCGAGCTTCTCGGCGAGCTGACGCGCGATAACGTCTGAACTGCCTCCCGGGGAGAATGGGACAACGATCTGGATCGGCTTCGACGGAAATGGAGTCTGGGCCACCGAGGATCCATTCGCAGCCAGAAAGGCGGCGACGACAACCACTCCAATGACCGACCATCGCCTGCTTGTGATGTGGCCCAACTGCGACCGAACGCTGAGGTTCATGACTACGCTCCTCCTCTTGCTAGAGGGGCGATCATAGCCCACGGTTCCCGCCGCAGCGCTGAAGGCCGAAGCCGCCCTACTCCACCGAGATCCCCGCCTCGCGGACGATCGTCTCGTAGCGCTTGCGCTCGGCGGCGATGAACTCGGCGAACTGCTCGGGGGTGCCGCCCACCAGGTCGCCACCCTGCGCGTCGACGATCTTCTTCACGGCGTCGGACTGGGCGCCGCGCATGACCTCCTCGCTCAGCTTCTTCAGGACCGCCGGCGGCATGTCCTTGGGCGCCACCAGTCCGTACCACGCGACCGAGGCGTAGCCCGGCACGCCGGCTTCGTCCACGGTGGGCAGGTCGGGATAGTGGCGGCTGCGCTTGCCGGACGACACCGCCAGCGCCCGCAGCTGGCCGGAGGTGATCTGGTCGCGCGACAGCGGCTGGATGATCATCATGTTCACGTTGCCCGCGATCACGTCCATCAGGCCCGGGGTGCCGCCCTTGTACGGCACGTGGGTCATCTTGACGCCGGCCATGTGGGTGAAGAGCGCGGTGGCCAGGTGCTGCGACGAGCCGTTGCCGCCGGTGGCATAGGTGAGCGGATCCTTGGAGGACTTGGCCAGCGCGACCAGCTCCTTCAGGCTCTTCGCCTCCACCTTCGGGTTGACCATCACCAGCTGCGGGAAGGTCGCGATCAGGCTGACCGGCGTGAAGTCCTTGTCCGCGTCGAACGGGATCTTCTTGTAGATGAGCGGATTGATCGCGTGGCCCATGGCCACGAGGTGCAGGGTGTAACCGTCACCGGGCGACTTGGCCACCATGTCGGCGGCGATGATGCCGTTCGCGCCGGTGCGGTTCTCGCTCACCACCGGCTGCCCCCACGCCTGCGAGAGGTGCTGGGCGATCGCGCGCGCGAGCAGGTCGGTGGTGCCGCCGGCGGCGAACGGGATGACCATCCGGATCGGCTTGGACGGGTAGTCGTCGGCCGTCGCGGCTGCCGGTGCGAGTCCGATCAGGCCCGCGGCCGCACCGGCGAGGATGCGCTTCAGTGCTGGGAGGTTCATGGTTGTCTCCTGGTGCTCAGTGTTGTTGGAAGTGGTGCCCGGAGGGCGTGCCCTTGATGGTGGTGCGCTCCAGGTGGCGAAGCTCCCCCTCGCGGTAGTCGCCCAGCGCCACGTGCATCGTGCAGCGGTTGTCCCACAGCAGGACGTCGTTCGCGCGCCATTGGTGGCGGTAGGTGAAGCGCGGCCGGGTGGCATGCCGGCACAGGAACTCGATCAGGGGCCGGCTCTCCTCCTCGGTCATGTCCTCGAAGCAGGAGACCTTCTCCCCGATGTAAAGCGCCTTGCGGCCGGTCTCGGGATGGACACGCACGACGGGCTGGGCGACGGGCGGCATCAGGCGCTTGTCCTCCTCGGCCCGCTCGGCGGTGAGGTCCACGATCTTGCGCGAACCCGTGTGAATGCCGTGCAGGTCGGCGATCAGGCGCTTCATGCCCTCGGACAGCTCGTCGTACGCCATCGTCATGTTGGCGAACAGGGTGTCGCCACCGACGGGTGGAATGGTGATTCCGCGCAGCACGGAACCGAGCGCCGGCACCAGGGTGAAGGACAGGTCGGAATGCCAGAGCTGCCCGGTGTACTTGGAATCCGACGGCCTGCCGTCGGGCTTCGGGATGTTCGAGACCAGCAGCAACTCGGGGTACTCGGGATGCCGGTCACGCGGCAGGGTGTCGTGGGTGTCGAGCTCGCCGAAGCGACGGCTGAAGGCGATGTGCTGTTCGCGGCTGATCTCCTGGTCCCGAAAGAGCAGGATTCCGTGGTCGAGGAAGGCGCGGTGGATGGCGGCGAACTGCTCGTCCGGGACAGGACGGGAGAGATCGACGCCGATCACTTCGGCGCCAAGGCTGTAGGACAGCGGCCGGAAGCTGAGCGGCATGGTGAGGCAGGCGTCTCCGTGAGATTCGTTGCGGCCGCGCCGGGCGCGGGCCGGCGGTAGGATACAACGATTCGGCGCCGATGACGGCCTCAGAGATTGAGAAGCCGGGGCAGGAACAGCGTGATCGTCGGGAACGAGATCAGGAGGGAAAGGCGCACCAGGTCCGCAGTGATGAACGGCAAGACGCCGCGCCAGATCGTGGACGTCGGCACATCGGGCAGCACGCTGGAGAGCACGAAGACGTTCATGCCGACCGGCGGCGTAATCAGGCTGATCTCGATCACGCAGACGATCAGCACGCCGAACCAGACCGCGTCGAAGCCGAGCCCCTGGATCAGGGGGAAGAATATCGGCACGGTGAGCAGCATCATCGACAGCGACTCCATGGCGCAGCCGAGGACCACGTAGATCAGGCAGATGACGACCACCACCATGATCGGGTTCACCTGGAAGCGGGTCACGAACTCGCTGAGGTCGGTGGGCAGGGTGGTGAAGTTGATGAAGTTGCTGAAGATCTGCGCGCCGATCACGATGGTGAACAGCATGGCGGTGGTCTGTGACGACTCGACCAGCACCTGCCACAGGCCGCGCCAGGTCAGCGTGCCCCGGGCGAGTGCGAACAGGAAGCCGCCGAAGGCGCCGACGCCGGCCGCTTCCGTCGGGGTGAACCAGCCGGTGTACATGCCGCCGATGACGATCACGAAGAGGAGCAGCACGGCCCAGACATCCCGCAGGGCCAGCCAGCGATCTCTCCAGGCGGTGCGCTCCCCGGGCGGGCCGAGCTCGGGGTTGCGCGCGGTGACGAGCCGCGCGGCCAGCATGTACAGGCCGAGCGCGAGCAACCCCGGGATGAAGCCCGCCGCGAACAGCGCGCCGATGCTGGTCTGGGTCATGATCCCGTAGATGACCATGATCACCGACGGCGGGATCAGGATGCCGAGCGTGCCGCCTGCCGCGATCGAGCCGGCGGCGAAGGAGTCCGCGTACCTGAAGCGGCGCATCTCCGGCATCGAGACCCGTGCCATGGTGGCCGCGGTGGCGAGCGACGAGCCGCAGATCGCGCCGAAGCCGGCACAGGCCGTGAGGGTGGACATCGAGAGGCCGCCACGCCAGTGGCCGATGAAGGCATAGGCTGCCCGGTACAGCTCCCGCGACATCCCGGCGCGCGTCACGAAGTTGCCCATCAGCACGAAGAGCGGCACCACCGAGAGCGAATAGCCGGCCACGTCCAGGATCTCGGTTGCCGTCGTGGAGATCGCCGACGGCCAGGAGCGCATGAGGCCCACGCCGACGAAGCCGACCGCGGCCATGGCGAAGGCGATCGGCACCCTGAGCGCCATCAGCAGGAACATCGCGGCAAAGCCGAACAACGCCTCGGACATGGATGATCAGCGCCGGCCCTTGCCGGTGACCGCCAGGTAGAGATGCATGAAGGCGCACACCACCAGCAGGACGGCGGCGGCATAGTGGAACGGCGCGACCGGCACCAGCAGTTGCGCGGTGGTGTCCCCCATGGATGCGGTCCGCATCGCGCGATTGAAGACGAACCAGGCCGCGACGCCGACCAGCACGGTGCAGACCGCGTTGGCCAGCCGGGCCTGCCAGTAGCGGACCCGGTCCGGAAGGAAGGCGTCGAGCATGTCGAAGACCACGTGCTCGCCGGCGAGCGAGGCGAGCGGGATGGCGGCGAAGATCATCGCCAGCATCGTCATCTCGGTCAGCTCGACGCTGCCGACGATGGAGTGCGCGAGGAACTTGCGGCCGACGACGTCCACGAAGGTGAGCGTCATCATGGCGAAGAGCGCCACGGCCGCCACCGTGCCGAGGACCGCGCGGATCCCGGCGAGCCAGCCGGGCAGGCCGGCCTCGCTGCCTGCCGCTTCGGTGGTCACGCCTGCGCGCCAGCGGGGAAAGCCAATCCCGCGGCGGGGAAGCGGCGAGCGCGCATGCGTTCCCTGGCTGCCGCCCGGATCAGTTCTGGGCGATCAGCGAACGGTACTCCTTGAGCACGTCCGCGGGATTGGACAGCCCGCGCTGCTTCGCCTCCGAAACCCACTTCTCCTCGAGGCCGGAAGTCTTGGCCTTCACCTCGTCGACGAACTCCTTGCTGGCGTTGACGACTTCGACGTTGTTGGCCTGCATCACCGCGAGCCCTGCCCGGTCGACGCGGTCCCATGCCCGTCCGATGCGCTGGGCAAGCGCGACGCCGGAGAGCTTCTGGATCGCGTCCTTGTCCTGCTTGCCGATCTTCGCCCAGGTGTCCTGGTTCATCACGATGGCGAAGCTGGTGTTGTAGAGGCCGCCGGGGAAGGTCGTGCGGTGCTTGATCAGCTTCTCCAGCTTGAAGCTCTGGACGGACTCGGCCGGGAAGAACACGCCATCCATCACGCCCGACGACAGCAGCTCGTAGGATTGCGGCGCGGGCCGCAGCGTGACGTTGACGTCCATGATCTTGCCGATCTCGTTGACGATGCCGCCGCCCACGCGGATCTTCAGGCCGTCGAGGTCCGCGAGGCGCTTGATCGGCCGCTTGGTGTTGAGGATGTGGCCGGGTCCGTGGGTGAAGACGGCGAGGACGTGGAGGCCCTTGTGCTCGTTGAGCCTGGCGAGGTGCTTCTCGTAGACCTTCTGGTAGGCAACCGAGGTGACCTCGGCCGAGTCGCCCATGAAGGGCAGCTCCACCATCTCGGTCAGCTTGAAGCGGCCCGGCGAGTAGCCGTGCACGTCGAAGGAGACGTCCGCCAGGCCGTCTCGGATGGCATCGAACGTCTTTCCGGGAGGCGCGACGGGTTTCGCGAGCTGGTTGCAGGTGACCCGCTTCTCGGTCGCCTTGGCCACGTCCTCGCACCACTCCATCTGCGCCATGGTGAGCCCGTGGTCCATCGGAACCCAGGTCGAGGTGGTCAGCGTGACCTTGTTCTGCGCCGACGCGAGCCCGGCCGCGGCCAGCAGTGCGCAGAAGACGCCGAGGCTGATCGCCTGCCTGCGGAAGTCGCTCGAGGAATGCATCCTGTGTCTCCTTGGGGGTGATGCGCGCATTGTACGGAGCACGCCTGCGGTGCCGGAACCGTGTTGCGATGGGACTTTCCCTAGTGACGCCGCTGCCTTACGGCGACCCGTGAACTACGTCACGTCGACGCGGTCCGACCGCTTTCCCTCGCCAGCCGCACGCACTCCGAGAGCACCGCGCCTCGGCCAACCTGGTTGGCGAGCAGCATGACCAGCCGCGCATTGAGCTCGAAGCTCTGCTCCAGCGTGAGGCCCTCGTGCGCGGCGACAAGCTCCTCGTAGAACCGGTCGGGGTCCTCGATGGCGGGCTCCAGCTTGACGATACCGCTGTCCTGCCCTTGCGTCATTCCTTTCCCTCCCCTGCCCCCGCTCGGCAGTAGCAGCCAAGCAACGCCGGCAACTCCGCGGGCACGACGCAGCCTGCGCTGTGAAGGTCGGGCCGCACCACCAGGACGCGACCCGGCTGCAATCCGAGCGACTCGTCGAGCCCGCAGCGGGCACCGGGCGCTGCCGCGATCGGCGTCCAGCCGCGCGGCAGTCCCGCGCCTGCCGCGAACCATGCGATCGGCAGCCGCTCCGTGCGGACCCGGTCCACCGACGCGGCCGCAGCCGCATCCGCGGCCACCACCACCAGGCGGCCGCCGCTGCCGCGAACGAGCGTGACCAGGTCCCCGGGGCCATCCAGGGCCACGTTCTGCAGGGGCAGGCCGGCCCCGCGTGCATCGATGCCGGACGACTCCCGAAGGGGCCCTTCGGCGAGCTCCGAACGGGTGTACGTGCTTGCCATGGACATGCGGCCGGTGTTGACCAGGCTGCGCCCGAACGGATGGCGTCGCGCCAGATCCACGACCGCGTTGCGCATCATCCGCTCGGCGGGCGTGCGCGGGGAGAGGAACCGCGCGGTGCGGTTGGTGACGCACACGTTGTGCTCCGCGCCCTCGCGTCGCTCGCTGTCGTAGGTATCGAGCAGCTCCGGACCGGCCCACCCGCGCATCACCCAATCCAGCTTCCAGACGAGATTGTCCGCATCCTGGATGCCGCTGTTGCCTCCGCGCGCGCCGAAGGGGCTCATGCCGTGGGCGCAATCGCCGACGAAGAACACGTCGCCCTCGCGAAACCGTTCCATCACGTGGCTGCGGTACCCGTAGGGCCCCACCCAGACGAGCTCGTACTCCACCTCTTCGCCAAACTGGGCGTGCAGTCGATCGGCGACCACCTCGGGCCGGCTCACGGCCTCCGGATCGCAGTCGGCGTCCATCTGGTAGTCCAGTCGCCAGACGTCGTCGGCCATCAGGTGCTGCCAGACGGCACGCCCCTCGTTGAAGGGGGCCTCGATCCAGGTCCAGCGTTCGGTCTTCGGCTGGTGGCGGAACCGCACGTCGGAGATGCACCAGCGGTCCACACCGACCTCCGCCCGGGTCTGCAGGCCCAGCATGTCGCGCAGCGGGCTGCGCACGCCGGTCGCGTCGAGCACGTATCGACCCCGCACCTGGTAGCGCCCCTCGGGCGTCTCCACCGTGAGCTCGGCGCCCTCCGGCAGGCGGCTGATCCCGACCACCTTGCTCAGCCAGCGCAGGTCCACGGTGCCGAGCTCCATGATCCGATCGACCAGGTACCACTCGATGTAGAACTGCTGGATGTTGATGAACGCCGGCTGGCGCGAGTGGCTGTGAGTCGGCTGGGTGGCGAGGTCGAAGCTGTACACCTCGTCGTCGCCGGCCAGCGTGCGCCCGACGAACCACTGCACCCCCTTGTCCCGGACCCGCTCGTAGACGCCGAAGCGCTCCAGGATCTCAAGGGTGCGCTGGGCGTAGCAGATGCCGCGCGAGGAAGCGCCCCGCACGCCGATCGTGTCGTCGTCGTCCAGCACGATCGCCGGGATGCCGCGGGTGGCGCAATCGCAGGCCGCCGCCAATCCGGCCAGGCCGCCGCCGACGATGATGACCGGATAGCGACCATCGCGGTCGGAAACGACGCCGGCACCGGGCTCGCCGCCAAGCTCCGGCGGCCGCCGAAACGGGTAGCGCGGAAGCTGGTAGCCGGTGCCGGTATGGCCTGGCGCGGCGGTGGTCGCGGAACCCTCCATCCCCGAACGCTATCGATAGGCGGGATGGCTGTGGGACCGGATGATCTCCTGCCGCACGGACTTGATCTCGCCGCGGGCGCGCAGGGACTCCTTGCGCGCGGTCCATGCGTCCAGCCGCGCCCGCGCCCGGCCGAGGGCCTGCGGGTCACGCTCGGTGGGCACCGGCTGATGGGTCAGCTCGAGGCGGATCCCGTTCGGATCGAAGAAGTAGATCGACTGGATGAACCCGTGATCCGTCACGCCCACCACCTCGACCCCGGCCGCCTCCAGCCGGCGCTTGGCCTCGTGCACGTTTTCCACGGAGTCCACGCGCAGCGCGAGGTGGTTGACCCAGGAAGGCGTGTTCGGCGAAGGATCCGCCGCGAGGTCGTCGCCCAGGTCGAAGAAGGCGATGAAGGATCCGTCGCCCAGCTCGAAGAAGATGTGCACGTACGGGCAATACGCCCCGGTGGACGGGACCCGGTCCTCCTGGATGATGTGCGCGAGCGGCAGCCCGAGCAGATCCTCGTAGAAATGGCGGGTCTCCTCGGCATCGCGACAGCGCCAGGCGAAGTGGTGCAGTCCGCCGATGCGGACGAAGTCGCCGGCGGCGGGCGCCTGGGCGGCTGCTCGATCGGGGGTACGGCTGGTCACGTCAGTCATGGAATACGCGCTCCTACAAGGCGCAATATGCCACGAATCGGCGGGAGGCTCACCGGAGCGGGACCGGGATGCGGGCGGAAGGAGCAGTTGGAGCAAGGCTGCAGCCGGACCGGCGCGCCAAAAGAAAAGGCGCACCCTCGGTGCGCCTCAATGGCAGCCTGGCTGCCGCTCCTCCTCCTCGGCACGAACTGCTCGCGAGCCCGGAGGAACCGGATACGATGCAGCCCATTTCCTTTGGTGACGGGATCTTAACCAAATGGTGACTTCCGGTCCACCGCGGACACCCTATGGCTAACCCTAATCCAGCCGGCCACCCTCGAGGGCGGGCCGCGGCGCGCGCGCTCAGTACGACCGCCCCACCCTGCCCAGCATCAGCAGCGCCAGCGCGAAGGCGACCATCGAGGGAATGCTGACCGCGAGCCAGGGCGGCCAGGTGTTCAGCAGCCCGAGATTGGAGAACAACCCGTTCATGAAGTAGAAGCCCACGCCCAGCATGACGCCGAGGAAGAGCTTGAGGCCGATGCCGCCGGCGCGCGATTGCAGGTAGCCGAACGGCAGCGCCAGCATGAGCATCACGATGATGGCGACCGGATAGACGATCTTCTTCCACAGCGCGAGCTCGTAGCGGCTGGCGTTCTGGGCGTTCTCGCGCAGGTGGCGCGTATAGCGCCACAGCGCCCAGGCGGACATGCGATCGGGCGCGATGGTGAGCACCGCCAGGATGCCGGGATTGAGGTCGGACTCCCAGGCCATCGCCTCCTCGCGCGCGAGCCGCGCCCGCAGCGCCTCGATGCCGCTCTCGCCGGTGGCCACGTCGAACCGTGTCCGCTCGACCCCGGTCAGGCGCCACTGGCTGCGCACCGTGCCGTCGGCGAGCGTCTGCGGATCGTAGGTGCCTGCCGCGGCGCGGATCACCGAGCTCAACCTGAAGCTCGGGTCGAACTCGTGGATCTCGATGCGCTCCATGCGGCCGTCGGGCGTGAGCTGGCCGATGTTGACGAACCGCAGCCTCACCGGCCGGCCCTGCTCGTCCTTCACGCTGTCCTTGATCCAGAGCCCGGAGCGGAAGGTGCCGCCCTGGCTCGCGCCGAGCACGTTCAGGCGCAGCTTCTGAGCGAGCTGCTCCGCCACGGGCGCCACCCACTCGCCCGCGAGCGCGGTCAGGATGGCAAGCACCACGCCGATGCCGATGATGCTGCGCAAGGCCATGAACCGGCTCATGCCCGCCGCGCGCATCGCGGTGAACTCGGAGCTGCCGGCAAACTGCGCGAGCGCGTAGATGCAGCCGATCAACGCGGCCACGGGCATCAGCTCGTAGACGTGGCCCGGCAGGCTGAGCAGCACGTAGAGGACGGCGTGCTGCAGCTTGTAGCCGCCGGTGCCGATGTCCTCGAGCTCGTTGATCAGGTCGAAGAAGGCGAACAGGCCGAGAAAGCCGAGCAGCACCGCCAGGATCCCGAGCGAGATCTCGCGGATGAGATAGCCGCCGATCAGCCGCATGGGTCCGTGCCTCAGTCGACCTGCGGGCGCGGCCTGCCGAGCGAGCGCAGGAACGCGAGCAGGCGCCCGAACGAGAGATGCGGCAGGCTCATGCGCCGGCGGAAGAGGTATACCGCCATCGCGAGGACGACCGCATGGGTGATCCACACGCCGATGCCGAAGCTCATCCGGTCCTGCGCGATCCAGGTGCGGATCAGGCCGTTGAGGTTGGTGTAGGTGAAGTAGATCAGCAGGCCGGCGACGATGTTGAGCGAGCGGCCCATGCGCGGGTTGACGTAGGACAGCGGGATCGCGAAGAGCGAGATGACGATGACCGACACCGGCAGTCCGATGCGGTCCATCAGCTCGCCGAGGTTGGCCGGGGTGAGGTCCGAGAGCAGCTCGAGCGTGGTGAAGCCGCGGGCGGATTCCGCCACGACCGGCCCGGTGGACGTCTCCAGCCGCACGCCGTAGCGCTCGAACTCCATCAGGGAATACTCCACGCCGCCCCAGTCGCCGTCGTAGCGGCGCCCGTCCTCAAGGATGAGGAAGCGGTCGCCGTTGGGCTGGTTTTCCACCAACCCGCCGCGGGAAGCGACCACGATCATCCTGGGACCGTCGTGCTGGACGACGAACACATTGGAAACCTCGGTCTGCTCCTTGTTCACCGATTCCACGAAGAACACCCGGTTGGAGGACCGCGACTCGCGGAACTGCCCCGGCGCGACCTGCGAGACGTCCTCGCGCTGCTCGAAGCGCTGCCGCAGCTCGGCGATCTGCTGGTTGGCCCAGGGCGACACCACCAGCGCCACCAGCCCGACCACCAGCGCATAGGGAAAGGCGAAGGACAGCACCGGGCGGATCCAGGCCGTGAGGCTCTGCCCGCTGGCGAACCAGATCACCATCTCCGAGTCGCGCCAGGCGCGCGACATCACCATGAGGATCGAGAGGAACACGGTGAGCACCAGCAGCACCGGGATGTAGCGGATCGAGCTGAAGGCGATCAGCGGAATGACATCCGCTGCGGCGATGCGGTCCGAGGCGGCCCGTCCCAGGAACCGGATCAGCGAGGTCGTGACCATGATGGTGAACAGCGTGGAGAACATCACGCCGGCCACGCTGTTCAGCTCCCGCCTGAGGGACTGGCTGAAGATCATCGCGGTAGTGTACCCGTCGAGCCGCATCCTATAATCGACGCCGGCCCCTGAACCGCCCTCCTTCGCACCGCCCCGCGCGACCCGCCGGCCACGGTGGGCCGGGCAGTTCCGGCTTCCCTTCCGGCATCCTTCTTCCACCGCACAGGCCCATGCAATTCACCATCAAATCTCCGGTCTCCGACAAGCTGCGCACGCAGTGCCTGATCCTGCCCGTCCATGCCGGCAAGCTCTCGCCCACCGGCGAGGCGGTCGACGGCCGGCTGGGCCGTCCGCTCACCGCGGCGCTCAAGTCCGGCGATCTCGCGAAGAAGGCGGGCTCCACCCTGCTGCTGCGCGGGTCGGGCGGCATCGCGCGGATCGTGCTCGTCTCGGTCGGCGACGCGGAGAACGTCGCGGAGAAGGCGTACCTGGACGCGAACCGGGCCGCGGTCCGGGTGGTGATGGGCACGGGCGCCGCCGAGGCGATCAACTGCCTGCCCGAGGTCGGGGTGGAGCAACGGGAGCTGCGCTGGCGTCTCGCCCAGTCGGTGCTTACCGCGCGGGAGCTGCTCTACCGCTTCGACCGGTTCAAGTCGAGCCAGGAGCCCGCGCCCACCCAGCTCGCGGAGATGTCCTTCCCGGTGCGGCGCGAGGACGCGGCCGCGGCCCGCGCCGAGGTCGAGCGCATGACCGCGCTTGCCGACGGCATCGACCTCACCAAGGACCTCGGCAACCTGCCGGGCAACGTCTGCACGCCGGCCTACCTCGCCGACCAGGCCCAGCGCCTCGCGCGCCGCTTCAAGCTGAAGTGCGAGGTGCTGGATCCGAAGCAGATGGCGGCGCTCAAGATGGGAGCCTTTCTCGCGGTGGGCCAAGGGTCGGCCAATCCGCCCCGCATGATCGTCCTGCAGTACAACGGCGGCCCCGCCAGGCAGGCGCCGGTCGTCCTGGTGGGCAAGGGCATCACGTTCGATACCGGCGGCATCTCGCTCAAGCCGTCCGCCGAGATGGACGAGATGAAGTACGACATGTGCGGTGCCGGCACCGTCCTCGGCGTGATGCAGGCGGTCGCGCAGATGAAGCTGAAGGTCAACCTGGTCGCCATCATCGCCTCGGCGGAGAACATGCCGTCCGGCACGGCCACCCGGCCGGGCGACATCGTCACCACCATGTCGGGGCAGACGGTGGAGATCCTGAACACCGACGCCGAAGGCCGGCTCGTGCTCTGCGATGCCCTCACCTACGCCGAACGCTTCAAGCCCGCCGCCGTGGTGGACATCGCGACGTTGACCGGCGCGTGCGTGATCGCGCTGGGTCACCACCACGCCGGGCTCTTCAGCAGCAACGAGGAGCTCGCGGAGCGCCTCGCCTCCTCCGGCCGCGACATCGGCGACACCTGCTGGCGCATGCCGCTGGATGACGCCTACCAGGAATCGCTGCGCTCGCCCTTCGCGGACATGGGCAACATCGGCGGCCGGGCGGCAGGCGCGGTCACCGCGGCCTGCTTCCTCGCGCGCTTCACCAAAGCCTATCCCTGGGCGCATCTCGACATCGCCGGCGTGGCGTGGAAGTCCGGCGCCAACAAGGGCGCGTCCGGCCGGCCGGTGGGCCTGCTCACCCGCTACCTGATCGACAGCGCATGATCGGACCAACCCGCGCCCGCGACGCGCTGGACCGCTGATCCGGAGTCCCGAGCGCGATGACCCGGGTCGACTTCCACCTCAACGTTCCCGACAAGGTCGCGTACGCCTGCCGGCTCGTTCGCAAGATCCGCCGCGCGGGCCGCCAGGCGGTGGTCTGGTGCGACGATCCCGCGCGCCTGCGCGAGTTCGACACGGCGCTCTGGTCCTTCTCCCCTCGCGAGTTCATCCCGCACGTGATGGCTTCGGACCGGCTGGCCGACCGCACGCCGGTGCTGCTCACCACCACCGAGGGCGAGCTGCCGCACCACGACGTGCTGGTGAACCTGGGCTCCGGCCTGCCGCGATTCTTCACCCGCTTCGAGCGGCTGGTGGAGCTGGTCGGCACTGCCGAGGACGACCGGGCGCAGGCGCGGCAGCGCTACCGCCACTACAAGGACCGCGGCTATCCGCTCGAGACCCACGAGGCCGGTGCATGAAGTACCCGCCATTGCCGGATCCGGAATCGCCCACGCCCGGCCCCGCGGCCGCGCCTCCGGGGTCCGATCCGGGTCGCAGCCCGTCCTCCGGCAGCGTCGAGCTGCCCGCGCCGAAGGGGGCGCCGGCAGCGGAGCCTGAACCGTCAGGCACCTCCGCGCCCGGTGCCGACACCGCCCGGGAAGGGAGGGCCGCGCCGCCGCCCGACGACCCGGGCGACGCGCCGCCCGATGCGGGAGCGGACGGCGAAGCGGACACGCCCATCTACGCCGCGCCGCAGCCTTCGCCGGATGAGATCCGGGACTTCGACGACGACGGTATCGCCGGGTCGTCCGGCGACGACAGCGAGGACGACGAGTTCGCGGAGCTGATCGAGCGGGTCGATTTCGACGACCTCGATGACCTCGACGAGCTCGACGACGACGACGATGCGGTGGAGGTGCCCACGCTGACGGAGGCGCCGGAACCGGCGCGGGAGGCCCAGCCGCGCGCCCCGCACGCCGCCGCCCCTTCCGAGGTCGACGCGGCAGCGATGGCCGCGCGCCATCGCATCGGCACCGACGAGCCCATCCCCATGCTCACCGAGGTGGTGCAGGTTCCCCGCTACGATACGGAGGACCTGCCCCAGAGCCTCGCCGAGGTCGACTGGGGCGACCTCGCCCAACGCGTGCGCGAGAACGTGCTGGAACGCCTGCTGCGCCGCTCCGACGCGCTGCTCGATGCGCAGTTGCAGGACACCCTGGTACCGGTCCTCGAGCGCGCCGCGGAGACGGTGGCGCACGAGCTGCACGACGCGCTCAACCGGATGATCCGCGACATCGTGGCACGCGCGGTGACCGAGGAGCTCACCCGCCTGCACGCCGAGATCGCGAAACGCAACCGATCCCGCCCTCACTGATGAAACCGACCGATTCCCCCGAGACGCCTGCCGCCACCGACGAGCTGCCCCGCAGCTTCGAGCCGGCACCGATCGAAGCCCGCTGGTACCCGATCTGGGAGAGCCGCGGCTACTTCGCCAACAAGCCGGCGCCGCAGCTGCCGCTCGAAGGCGATGCGCGCGCGTCCGCCTCGGCGAGCGCGGCCGGCGAGCCGCACTACTGCATCCAGTTGCCGCCGCCGAACGTGACCGGCACGCTGCACATGGGGCACGCGTTCCAGCAGACGCTGATGGACACGCTGATCCGCTATCACCGGATGAAGGGCGCCGACACGAACTGGGTGGTCGGCACGGACCACGCGGGTATCGCCACCCAGATCGTCGTGGAGCGCCAGCTCCAGGCCGAAGGCAGCTCCCGCGAGGCGCTCGGACGGGAGGCCTTCGTCGCCCGGGTGTGGAAGTGGAAGCAGGAATCCGGTGCCACCATCACGCGGCAGATGCGCCGTCTCGGCGACTCGGCCAACTGGTCCTACGCCGATGCCGATCGCGCCAACGCGGGCTACTTCACCATGGACGCGAAGATGTCCCGCGCCGTGGTGGAGGTGTTCGTGCAGCTCTATCGCGCGGGGCTGATCTACCGCGGAAACCGGCTGGTCAACTGGGATCCGGTGCTGCACACCGCGGTGTCGGACCTCGAGGTGGACATGGTGGAGCGCGATGGCCACATGTGGCACATCCTCTACCCGTTCTCCGACGGCCCGCAGGTGGATGGCGACGGCAACCCGCTCCCCGGCATGACGATCGCGACCACCCGACCGGAAACGATGCTGGGCGACGGCGCCCTGGCGGTGCACCCGGACGACGTGCGCTACCGGCACCTGGTCGGCAAGATGGTGGACCTGCCGCTCTGCGACCGCCGCATCCCGATCATCGCCGACAGCTTCGTCGACCCCACGTTCGGCAGCGGCTGCGTCAAGATCACCGGCGCGCACGATTTCAACGACTACGCCGCCGCGCTGCGCCACGGGATCCCGCTCATCGTCATCATGGACTTCCATGCCAGGATGAACGAGCAGGCGCCGGCGGCCTATCGCGGGCTCAACCGCTATGACGCCCGCCGCAAGGTGGTCGCGGACCTGGAGGCGCAGGGCCTGCTGCGCCAGACGGTTCCCCATCGCCACATGGTGCCGGTCTGCGGCCGTACCGGCGAGGTGGTGGAGCCGATGCTCACGGACCAGTGGTTCGTCGACCTCACGCGCGAGCGGCAGCCGGACGGACGGATCGGCGGACACGCCGCGATCACCCGGCCTGCCCTGGAGGCGGTGGCGAGCGGCGAGGTTCGCTTCGTCCCGGACCATTGGGCCAGCACCTACAACCACTGGCTCGAGAACATCCAGGACTGGTGCATCTCCCGGCAGCTGTGGTGGGGCCACCAGATCCCGGCCTGGTACGGCGCGGGCGGCGAGGTCTTCGTCGCGGCCTCGGAAGCGGACGCGATGGCGCAGGCCCGCGAGGCCGGCTACGAAGGGCCACTCACCCGGGATCCGGACGTGCTGGACACCTGGTTCTCCAGCGCGCTGGTGCCGTTCACCTCGCTCGGCTGGCCGGAGCGCACGCCGCAGTCGCTTGCCGACCAGGAGCGCTACCTGCCCTCGTCGGTGCTGATCACCGGCAACGACATCATCTTCTTCTGGGTGGCCCGGATGGTGATGATGACCCGGTACTTCACCGGCAAGGTCCCGTTCCGCCATGTCTACATCAATGCGATCGTGCGGGATGCGGAAGGGCAGAAGATGTCCAAGTCCAAGGGGAACACCCTGGATCCGCTGGACCTGATCGACGGAATCGAGCTGCCGGACCTGCTCGCCAAGTCCACCGTCGGCCTCATGAAGGCCGAGCACAAGGCAAGCATCGAGCGCTACATCCGAAAGAACTTCCCCGACGGCATCCCCGCCTTCGGCACCGACGCGCTGCGCTTCACCTTCGCCTCGCTTGCGACCTTCTCGCGCACGCTGAACTTCGACATCAGCCGTTGCGAGGGCTACCGGAACTTCTGCAACAAGCTCTGGAATGCCACCCGCTTCGTGCTGATGAACGTCGAGGGCAAGGACAACGGCTACCGGCCACACACGCCGGACCAGTGCGTGCCGGGCGGCTACCTGCATTTCGGGCGCGTGGACCGCTGGATCGCCTCGCAGCTTCAGCGTACCGAGGCCGAGGTGGAGCGCGCGCTGGAGGAATATCGCTTCGACCAGATGGCCGGAGCGATCTACGGCTTCGTGTGGAACGAGTACTGCGACTGGTACCTGGAGCTCGCCAAGGTCAACCTGCAGGACCCGGATCCGGCGGTCCAGCGGGCGACCCGCCGGACCCTGCTGTCGGTGCTGGAGACGGTGCTGCGCCTGGCCCACCCGGTGATCCCGTTCATCACCGAGGAGCTCTGGCAGCGGGTCGCGCCGCTCGCGATGCGCTACGGCGATCGCGGCGTGCAGCAGCTCGACGGCGAGGCGCTTGCCCAGGCGGTGCGCGAGCGTCGCCATTCGGTGATGCTGCAGCGTTATCCCGAGGCGCAGCCGACGAAGATCGACGAGGCGGCGGAGGCCTGGGTGGCCGAGCTCAAGCAGATCATCGACGCCTGCCGCGCGCTGCGCGGCGAGATGGGGCTCGGCCCGCAGCAGAAGGTGCCGCTCGTCATCGCGACGGGCGCCGCGCACCTGGCCGAGATGGCACCGTACCTGCCGGGGCTCGCGCGGCTGTCCTCGGTGGAGATCGTTGCGGAGCTGCCGGCCGATGCGCTCGCGCCGGTGCAGGTGGTGGGCGATCACCGCCTGATGCTGCGGGTGGAGATCGACCTCGCCGAGGAGAAGGCGCGGCTCGCCAAGGAGATGGGACGGCTGGAGGCCGAGATCGCCAAGGCGACCGGCAAGCTCGGCAATCCGGCCTTCGTAGATCGCGCGCCGCCGGCCGTGGTCGCCCAGGAGCGTGAGCGGCTGGACAAGTTCCAGGCGGCACTGGAGAAGCTCGCCGCCCAGCGCGCCCGCCTGGGCTGACGAAGGGAGCGGCCGACGCCGGCCGCCCGCGGTCAGCCGACGCTGGTGAAGCCGCCGTCCACCAGCATGACCGTGCCGGTCATGAAGCGCGCGGCGTCCGACGCCAGGAACAGCACCGGATCCGCGATCTCGGCCGGCTGCGCCCAGCGTCCCAGCGGACTGCGCGCGAGGATCATGGCGTTGCGTTCGGCGTTCTCGCGCGCCCCGCGGGAAAGCTCGGTCACGACCCAGCCCGGGGCGACCGCGTTGACGCGAATGCCCTCGGCGGCATAGGCGCACGCGAGCGACATCGTGAGGTTGCGGATCGCCCCCTTGGAGGCGGAATAGGCGGGCTGGCGCGGCCCGCCGAAGAAGGACATCACCGATCCGACCAGGACGATCGATCCCTTGCTTCGCTCGAGCAGCGGCCGAGCCGCCGACGCGACGCGCATGCTGCCCGAAACGTTCACGTCGATGACCTGGTCGAAGACGTCCGGATCATGCTCGGCATCCCGGCGGATGATGCCCGCGCTGGTCACCACCACGTCGAGCGATGGCAGCCCGCCGACCAGCCGATCCACCGCCTCCCGGTCGGTGACGTCCAGCTTCGCGATGTCGATGCGGCCGAACATCGGGTCGTTGCGGGCCGCCGCGAGCTCCTGCTCCGTGAGGCCGCACGCGATCACCTCGGCGCCCGCGCCGAGGAAGGCAAGCGAGACGGCGCGGCCGATGCCGGACACGCCGCCGGTCACGAGGACGCGCTTGCCGCTGAAGTCGAAGCTGAAGTTCATGGAGGAAATCCGGGGTTGCGGCGATCAGCGCCGCTTGAGGAAGAAAGTCCAGGTATTGTCCGATTCGAACTGGCCGACGAGCTGGTTGCCAGTCTGGCGCGCGAAGGCCTCGAAGTCCCGGCGCGAGCCCGGATCCGTGGAGGTGACCTTCAGCACCTGGCCGCTCGAGATGGTGGCCAACGCCTTCTTCGCCTTCAGGATCGGCAGCGGGCAGTTCAGCCCGCGGGCGTCCACGGCGCTGTCGAAGGCGATATCGTCGATCGAAGCCATATCAGATGCGCGGGGTGGTCCGAGGGCCCGAGGGGGTTGGCTCAACTCTCATTGTATCCAGCCCCGGAACGCAGCTGGCCGACTACGCCCACGCCCAGCATGCCGCCGACCGCCCAGAACAGCAGGCCGACCCCGAAGGCGCTGCCGAGCAGGCCGAAAACCGTCGGCAGGATCGTCTGCGTGCCGTTCACGATCATCAGGCGCAAGCCCGCCGCCTCCCCGATCCGACCGGGCGGGGTCACCCGGTGCATCAGCGAGAGCACCATCGGCTGCGAGATGCCGAGCCCCAGCCCCAGGGCGAAGGACAGCCCCATCAGCACCTCGTACTTCTCGAAGATGGGGTAGAAGGCATAGACGACCGCGCCCACGAGCTGGGCGCAGAAGATCGCCCGCCATTCCGTGAGCGAGCGCAGCAGCGGCAGCACCAGGCGCACGATCAGGGTGGCGAGCCCGAAGGCGGCGAGCACCATGCCCACCTGCGTACCGGACAGGCCGATGCTGCGCCCGTAGATCGGCACGACGAACTGGTGAACATCCCAGGCCGAGGAGATCAGGCCGACGGCGAGGTAGAGGCGACGCAGCTCCGGCGTCTTCAACAGGTCCGAGAACCGGCGCTGCACCGGCATCTCGGCGGCCGGCCCGGGCAGGCTGTGACGGCGGAGGAAGAGCCAGGCCATGACCAGCAGCGCGAGGCCACCGAGCGAGAGGAAGGTCCGGTCGCCGCCGATCGTGTCGTAGAGCACGCCGCTGGAAAACGGGCCGAGCACGCCCGAGATGGAGTAGCCGATCGCCAGCATGCCGAACAGCAGGCGGCGCTGGTCCGCCGTCTGGCCCATGTCGCCGGTCATCTTCTGGACCACGAGCTGCGAGAGCAGGAACCCCGAGCCGACCAGCGTGGAGGTCACGAAGAACGTCCACAGGTCGTAGTGGGCGTACGCCACCACGCCGCCCAGCACCATCAGGCCCGTGCCGACGAAGAGCGGACGGCGCACGCCGATACGGTCGATCCAGCGGCCGCCCACCAGCGAGAGCAGCGTGGGCACCAGCGCGTAGACCGAGAGCAGCGCCCCGATGACGAACGGCGTGGCACCCGCGTCGATGGCGGCAAGCGAGAGGCCGACCCGGATGCCGCTGAAGCTGATGTGGGACAGGACGGCGAGGACCGTCAGCTCGAGAATCTTCAGGGCAGTCGCCCTTCAACCCAGGTCCGAACCGATTCCAGTGCGCCGGCCACGGCGGCAGGCTGGTGCCCGCCCGCCATGGCGAAGTCGGGCTTGCCGCCGCCCTTGCCGCCGACCTGGCCGGCCACGTACGAGACCAGCTCGCCCGCCTTGACCCGCCCGGTCAGGTCCGGCGTGACACCCGCGGCGAGCTGGACGCGCTCGCCGTCGACCGCGGCCAGCACCACCACCCCCGAGCCGATCTTTCCCTTCAGCTGGTCCACGGTGGCGCGAAGGGAGCGCGGATCGACGCCGTCGAGCCGCGCGGTGACCAGCTTCGCGCCCTTCACCTCGATGGCCCCGGCGGCGAGGTCGCTGCCGCGGGTGCTGGCCAGCCGGGCCTTGAGCTGGCTCACCTCGCGCTCCAGCGCGCGGGCCTGCTCCTGAAGCTGCGCGATCCGCTCCGGCAGCTCGTGCACGCCCGCCCTGAGCTGGCTCGCGGCCCGCTCCAGCGTATCCCCGAGGTGCTGCACGTACGCGAGCGCGTTGTCGCCGGTCACCGCCTCGATCCGCCGGATGCCGGCCGCGACGCCGGATTCGGACACGATCTTGAAGGCGCCGATGTCGCCGGTGCGCGAGACGTGGGTACCGCCGCACAGCTCCCGCGAGGTGCCGATATCGAGAACCCGCACCGTGTCGCCGTACTTCTCGCCGAAGAGCGCCATCGCGCCGCCCTTGACGGCCTCGTCGTAGGGCAGGAGCCGCGCCTCGGTCGCCGTGTTGGCCACGATCTCCGCCGTCACCCGGGCCTCGATCTCGCGGATCTGGGCCGCGGTGACCGGCGCGTTGTGGCTGAAGTCGAACCGGGTCCGCTCCGCGTCCACCAGCGAGCCCTTCTGCTGCACGTGGCTGCCCAGCACTTCGCGCAGCGCCTTGTGCATCAGGTGGGTGACGGAATGGTTGCGCATGATCCGCTGGCGCGAGGTGACGTCCACCGCCGCGTTGACGGAGTCGCCCACCGCGAGCGTTCCGCTCTTCAGGACGCCGTGGTGGCCGGAGACGTCGGCCTGGATCCGCAGCGTATCGTCCACCTCGAAGCGCGCTCCGGCACCCTCCCCGCCGTCGGCGGCGCTGCGTTCGATCGTCCCGCGGTCGCCCACCTGGCCGCCGGATTCGGCGTAGAACGGCGTGTGGTCGAGCACCACCACGCCGCGGTCACCGGCCACGAGCCGGTCCACCGCGGTGCCGTCGCGGTAGAGCGCGACCACCGCCGCGTCGCGGGTCATCACCTCGTAGCCGTGGAAGCGGGTGGGCGCGCCGCTGTACTCCAGCGCCGCCGACTGGCGGAACTTGCCGGCGGCGCGAGCCTGCTCGCGCTGGCGGTCCATCGCCTTGTCGAAGCCGGCTTCGTCCACGGTGACGCCCCGCTCGCGGCAGACGTCCGCGGTCAGGTCCAGCGGAAAGCCGAAGGTGTCGTGAAGCCGAAAGGCGGTCTCCCCGTCGAGCACCTTGTCCGGCCCGACCGCCGCGAGCGCTTCCTCCAGCAGCGACATGCCGTGGGCGATGGTCTCGAAGAAGCGCTCCTCTTCGGCCCGCAGCACCTCGGTGATGCGTTCGCCGTCGCGACGCAGCTCCGGATAGGCGTCTCCCATGGCCTTGGCGAGGGGGGCGACCAGGCGATGGAAGAAGGCCGATCGCGCCCCGAGCTTGTAGCCGTGGCGGATGGCGCGGCGCGCGATCCGGCGCAGGACGTAGCCCCGGCCTTCGTTGCCGGGAATCACCCCGTCGGCGACGATGAAGGCGCAGGCACGGATGTGGTCAGCGATCACGCGCAGCGAGGGGCTGTCGGGCGCGGGCTTCCCGCCCGCCTCGACGACCGCCGCGGAGGCGGCGGCAATCAGATCCCGGAAAAGATCGATCTCGTAGTTGGAGTGCACGTGCTGCAGCACGGCCGCCATGCGCTCCAGGCCCATGCCGGTGTCCACGCTCGGCTTCGGCAGCGGATGCATCACCCCCTGCTCGTCCCGGTTGAACTGCATGAAGACGTTGTTCCAGATCTCGATGTAGCGATCGCCGTCCTCGTCGGGACTTCCGGGCGGGCCGCCGGGGATGCCCGGCCCGTGGTCGTAGAAGATCTCGCTGCACGGGCCGCAGGGGCCGGTGTCGCCCATCATCCAGAAGTTGTCCGAGGCATAGCGGGCGCCCTTGTTGTCGCCGATCCGCACGATGCGCTCGGCCGGCACGCCGACCTCGTTCGCCCAGATGCCGTAGGCCTCGTCGTCGTCGGCGTATACCGTCACCCACAGCCGATCCGCCGGAAGCCGGAAGACCTGCGTGAGCAGCTCCCAGGCGTACAGCAGCGCGTCGCGCTTGAAGTAGTCGCCGAAGGAGAAGTTGCCCAGCATCTCGAAGAAGGTGTGGTGGCGGGCGGTGTAGCCCACGTTCTCGAGGTCGTTGTGCTTGCCGCCAGCGCGGATGCACTTCTGGGCCGTGGTGGCGCGGCTGTAGGGCCGCTTGTCGAACCCGAGGAAGACGTCCTTGAACTGGTTCATCCCCGCGTTGGTGAAGAGCAGCGTCGGGTCCTCGTGCGGTACCACGGGGCTCGACGGAACGATGGTGTGCCCCTTCGACTGGAAGAACTCCAGGAACTGCTTTCGGATTTCGGCGGAGGTCATGGCGGGCTTCTGGGAAAGCTGTCGATTCTACCGAAGCGGCAGGCTCCACCACCCCGTCAGACCGCTTCCGCGGACGGTCCCGGCCAAGCCTGCGCTAACATCGGCGCCCTGCAAACCAGAGGAGAACGCCAATGCAAGCCGCCGATGCTCCGGCCCTCGGGCAGGAACGCCCCCCGGGAGCCCCTTCCGCGCGCCGCGACGCGCTCGCGCGCCTGCTCGGCGCCGCGGCCTTCGGGACCGCCGTGGCTACGTTCCTGTCCCCGGCAGGCGTGCTCGCCCAGCAAGCGGACTGGCCATCGCGCACCATCCGCTTCGTCGTTCCCTATGCGAGCGGCGGACCGCTCGACCAGGCCGCGCGGGTGCTCGCCGACCAGATGCGAGCGACCCTCGGCCAGCCCGTGATCGTCGAGAACAAGCCGGGCGCGGGCGGCAACATCGGCGCCGACCTGATCGCCAAGGCGCCGCCGGACGGGTACTCGATCGTGATGGGCGCGGTCGCGACCCATGCGATCAATCCGTACCTCTTCAAGAAGATGCCCTACGATGCCAACCGCGACTTCACCCCCATCACGCGGGTGGCGCTGGTGCCGAACGTCCTGGTGGTCAATCCCGCCTGGGCGGAGAAGGAAGGGATCGACTCGGTTGCCGCGCTGGTCCGCTACGCCAAGGCCAACCCGGACAAGATCAGCTACGGCTCCGGGGGCAACGGCAGCGCCGGTCATCTTGCCGGCGAGCTGCTCAAGTCGCTGGCCGGAATCAACATGGTCCACGTCCCCTACAAGGGTGCGACGCCGGCCAAGCTCGAGCTCATCAGCGGCCAGACCCAGCTCATGTTCGACAACCTCGCGTCGGCAACCCCGCAGATCCGCTCCGGCCAGCTCAAGGCCCTGGCCGTCACCACGCCGCAGCGCGCCGAAGCGCAGCCGAGCCTGCCGACGGTCGCGGAAAGCGGGGTGCCCGACTTCGACATCAGCACCTGGTTCGGGATCTTCGCGCCTGCGGGCCTGGACACGACGGTGCTCGACAAGCTGTACCAGGCGGCCCTCGCCGCGCTCGCCGCGCCGGCCGTGGTGGAGGCTCTCGACCGGATGGGTGCCAAGCCGGCGCCGATGGCGCCCCAGGCCTACGCCGAGTTCATCCGCGCCGAACAGGCGAAGTACAAGGTGATCGTCGAGAAATCCGGCGCCACCGTCGATTGAAGGTGACCGGGGCGGGCTGCGCGCGGCCTGCCCGTTAGTGAAGGGGCCCTTGGGAACTTGGTGTCGTCAAGAGCGAAATACGGCTTCGCAGACGGGAACACCAATAGTAGTATTCCCCATGGGGTAATTAGAAACGCTGCGTTACATTGACGCCCCATCGCTGCCGGCAACCGGTGGCCATCTGTGGGGACGACCTCGGTCCGGCCACGTCATGGCCGCGGTGCCGAGCGCAGTCCAAACGGGAGACTAGCCTTGAAGATAAGAAACCAGAAAGACTTCTGGTCCTCGGTGATGTTCATCATCTTCGGCGTGCTGTACATGGTGTGGTCGCAGGAATACCAGTTCGGCACGGCGCAGCGCATGGGGCCGGGTTACTTTCCAACCGTCCTCGGAGGGCTGCTGATCTTCCTCGGCATCCTGGTGGGTCTCCCGACGTTCAAGGACCACGCCGAGGAGACGGTGGTCGATCCCATCGGATGGCGCGGCCTGACGGTCATCCTCGGCGCCGTCGTGCTGTACGGCGTCCTGCTGCCGCGGCTGGGTTTCGTGATCTCGATGGCCGTGCTGGTCATCCTGAGCGCGATGGCATCGCGCGAGTTCACCTGGAAGGCAGCGATCCTCTCCACCGTGGTGCTGGGTGCCTTCAGCTACCTCGTCTTCGTCAAGGGCCTGAGCTTGCAGTTTCCGGTCTGGCCACCGTTCCTGACCCGCTGAGCAAGGGAGAGACGTCATGGAAGTATTCGAGCACCTTGCTCTCGGCTTCGCCACGGCCGGGACCCTCGAGAACCTGATGTACTGCTTCATCGGGGTGTTCCTGGGCACCGCGATCGGCGTGCTGCCCGGCATCGGGCCGCTGGCGACCATCGCCATGCTGCTGCCCATCACCTATCAGCTCTCGGACCCGACCACCGCGCTGATCATGCTCGCCGGCATCTACTACGGCT
>JAEWGX010000015.1 GCA_023388075.1 Pseudomonadota bacterium | reverse complement strand
CGTGACCATCATCAAGGCCGACGATCTCATCGAGTCGATCGCGGCGGGACTCCAGTTCATTTCCTACTACCACCCCGAGGACTACATCCGCCATCTGGCCCGCGCCTACGAGACCGAGCAGAGCCCGGCCGCGCGCGACGCGATCGCGCAGATCCTCACCAATTCGCGCATGTGCGCCGAAGGCCACCGCCCGCTCTGCCAGGACACCGGCATCGTCAACGTGTTCCTCGATGTCGGCATGGACGTGCAGTGGTCCGGATTCACCGGCTCGCTCGAGGATGCGGTGAACGAGGGCGTGCGCCGCGGCTACCTGCATCCGGACAACCCGCTGCGCGCCTCGGTGGTGGCGGATCCGCAGTTCGAACGGAAGAACACCCGCGACAACACGCCGGCGGTGGTGCACGTGCGGCTGGTTCCGGGTTCGACCGTGGACGTGCGGCTCGCCGCCAAGGGCGGCGGCTCCGAGAACAAGTCCAAGATGGTGATGCTCAATCCGTCGGACTCGGTCGTGGACTGGGTGCTGAAGACGGTACCCACCATGGGCGCGGGCTGGTGTCCGCCCGGCATGCTCGGCATCGGCATCGGCGGCACCGCGGAGAAGGCGGCGCTGATGGCCAAGGAGTCGCTGATGGATCCGATCGACATGGGGGAGCTGCTCGCCCGGGGTCCGAACGACAAGGTCGAGGAGCTGCGCCTGGAGCTCTATCGCAAGGTCAACGCGCTCGGCATCGGCGCACAGGGCCTGGGCGGCCTCACGACCGTGCTCGACGTCAAGATCAAGATGTGGCCCACGCATGCGGCCAGCAAGCCGGTCGCGATGATCCCGAACTGCGCCGCCACGCGGCATGCGCACTTCGTCCTGGACGGCTCCGGGCCGGCCTACTGCGAGCCGCCGCCGCTCGATGCCTGGCCGCAGGTGAGCTGGGCGCCGGACGAGAAGACCTCCCGGCGCGTCGACCTGGACCGGCTCACGAAGGAAGAGGTGGCCTCGTGGAAGCCCGGCCAGACGCTGCTGCTCTCGGGCCGGATGCTCACCGGGCGGGATGCCGCGCACAAGCGGATCCAGGACATGCTGGCCCGCGGCGAGCCGCTGCCGGTGGACTTCCGCGGCCGGGTTATCTATTACGTCGGGCCGGTGGATCCGGTGCGCGACGAGGCGGTAGGCCCCGCGGGTCCGACCACATCGACCCGCATGGACAAGTTTACCGACATGATGCTGTCGCAGACGGGGCTGCTCGCGATGATCGGCAAGGCCGAACGCGGTCCGGCGGCGATCGAGGCGATCCGGCGCCACGGGGCGGCCTATCTCATGGCCGTGGGTGGCGCCGCCTATCTGGTCTCGAAGGCGATCCGGCAGGCCCGGGTGGTCGGGTTCGAGGACCTGGGCATGGAGGCGATCTACGAGTTCGAGGTGCGCGACATGCCGGTAACCGTCGCGGTGGACGCCGCGGGCACATCCGTCCACGAGACCGGGCCGAAGCAATGGCAGGCCAGGATCGCGGGGATTCCGGTCACCATCGCCTGATCCGGGGCGCGGCGCGGTCGTGGCTGACAGGCGCCCCGGGGACGACCGTGACCGCGCATCCGGTCCCCCGCCGGCCGCGCCGGACCGGCGTCGCCGGATGACACTGCAGACGGCCTTGAACCTGGTGCTCGGCGCGAGCACCCTGCTGCTCTCCCTGCTGCTCTGGTCGGTCAAGCGGCATCGCGACCCGATCCTGACCGTGGAGCGCACGGACCCGGTACGCGAGCTGGTGCCGTCGATCGCCGGGCTGAGTCACGGCGCGGTCATCCCCGGCAACGCGATCGAGATCATCGAGAACGGGGCCTTCTTCGACGCGATGTTCGAGGACATCGCCCGGGCCCGGGCGTCGGTCCACTTCGAGACCTTCCTCTGGAAGGAAGGCGTCCTGGGGCGCCGCCTGGTCGACGCCCTGGTGGAGCGGCGGCGGGCCGGCGTCGAGGTGCGGGTCCTGGTCGATGCCGACGGCGGCAAGGAGATGGGCGACGCCGCGCCACGGCGGCTGCGCGAGGCCGGCTGCAAGTTCGCGTTCTTCCACCGCAAGCGGCTGCGCGACATCGGCAAGGTCAACCGCCGCGACCACCGTAAGCTGCTGGTCGTCGACGGGCGCGTCGGTTACGTCGGCGGGCACTGCATCGTCGATCTCTGGCTCGGGGACGCGCGCGACAGCGGCGAGGTCCGCGACGTGGGCGCGCGCATCGAGGGCCCGGCGGTCAACGCGCTGCAGTCGACCTTTGGCGAGAACTGGGTGGACGAGACCGGCGAGCTCTTCATCGGCAGCCACGTCTTTCCCGAGCTGCAGGAGGCGGGCGACGTGGCGGTGCACGTGGCGCGGGTCAAGCCGGAAGGCGCACCGCCGGCGGTCAAGATCCTGCACCACCTGGTACTCGGGCTGGCCCGGGAGCGGCTGTGGATCCAGAATCCCTATTTCCTGCCGGATCGCGAGGCGATCGAGGCCATGGTGCAGGCCGTTCGACGCGGGGTCGATGTCCGGGTGATGGTGCCGTCGGCCGAAGCGTCGGACTTTCCGGTGGTGCAGCATGCGGCGCACCGGAACTTCGAGACGCTGCTCGCCGGTGGCGTACGCATCCTCGAGTACCCGAAGACACTGCTGCACCAGAAGATGATGACCATCGACGGAATCTGGTCGGCGATCGGATCGAGCAACTTCGACGACCGCTCGTTCGAGATCAACGACGAGATCACGCTGGGCCTGGTGGACCGGGGCATCGCCGCCCGCTTCGAGGCGATCTTCGAGAAGGACGCGCGCGAATGCGTCGAGCTCGACCACGAGACCTGGCGGGCGCGCGGCCTCTGGCACAAGCTCAAGGACAACGCGCTCTACCTGTTCAACGAGCAGCTCTGAGGATGCAGCGGGCCCGAGGCGCCGCGACGACGGTCAGAGCGCCGCGATACCTGCCTTGACGATCTGCAGGTCTTCGCTCGATTTGACGCCGGACGCGCCAACGGCCCCGACCACCTGCCCCTGCACCTCGATCGGCGCCCCGCCCTCGAGCAGTGCCTGCACCACCGGCGCGGAGAGAAACGAGTGTCGGCCTTCGTTGATCATCTTCTCGTAGGCGCCGCTCTCGCGGCGGCCGAGCGCCGCGGTACGGGCTTTCTCGGTTGCGATGTAGGCGGAGATGGGCGCGGCGCCGTCGAGGCGCTGCAGCGCGAGCAGGTGCCCGCCATCGTCCACCACGGCGATCGAGACGGCCCAGCCGTTCGCGCGCGCCTTGTCCGCCGAGGCGGCAAGGATTCTCTGGACATCGGACTGCTCGAGGACGGACTTGGTTTTCATGGGCATGAATGGCAATGAGAGAGGAAGGAAGGTGAATGACGCCTACTCTACCATCGCCCCACCCTCCCGGGCCGCGCGCACGCCGCGCTCGACATCCACCCGTGCCAGCAGGACCAGCCCGGCGACGAAGAAGAGGCCTGTCACGAGAAACGCGAGGCGATGGTTGCCGGCGGTGACCCAGCTCACCACGCCATAGGTGACCGGACCGATGATGGCCGCCAGGCGCGTCGCGAAGGCCCACAGGCCGAAGAACTCGCCGAGCCGCGCTGCCGGCGCGAGCGCACCGACGAGGGCGCGGCCGCAGGACTGGCTCGACCCCATGCAGAGGCCGGCGAGCGTCGCCGCCACCCAGAAGAGCACCCGGGTCGTCGTGAACGAAGCGATCAGCACCATGGCGATCCAGGCCACCAGGGTCACCGCCAGCGCGCGTCGGTGCCCGATCCGATCCTCGGCATACCCGAAGAGGAAAGCGCCGCTCGCGGACGCGATGTTGACCAGGAAGATCAGCGCCATCGTCTCCTGCTGGCGAAAGCCCATCACCTGCTCGGCATAGACGGCGGCCAGCGCGATCACGACCGCGATGCCGGCCTGGTAGGCCGCGCCGGTCCAGAGCAGGCGGCGGAAGTCGGGAAACGCGGCGGTGCGGCGCGCCGACTCGCGCAGGTCCAGCAGCGACGCGAGCCAGCCCGCGCGCGCGGCGGCAGGCTGCGCCACGGCTCGTTCGCGCAGCACGAGGAACATGGGCAGCGCGGCGATCGCGTAGACCCCGGCCGTGATCGCCATGGTCACCGGCACGAACTGCTCCGCGCCCTCGCCTCGGCCCTGCGCCGCGATCACGTAGGCAAGCGACAGGCCGAGCGCGAGCATGCCGCCAAGGTAGCCGAAGCTCCAGCCCCATCCGGAGACCCTGCCGAGCGCCGCCGGGCGCGCGAGCTCCGGCAGGAACGCGCCGCAGAGCGCCTCGCCCATGGCGTAGAAGTAGTTGGAGACGATGACGAGCACCATCGCCAGCGCAAGGTCGCCCCGGCCGCACCAGGCAAGGCCGGCGGTGGCGAGCACGCAGGCCACCGTGGCGATGCCGAGCAGCCGCTTCTTGGCCGCGCGCCGGTCGGCGAACGCGCCGATCGCCGGCATGGTGAGCAGCACCGCGAGATTGGAGACGGCGAGCACCAGCGTCCAGGCGAGCGTCCCCCAGTCGGCTCCGCCTGCCACCACGCCGACGAAGTAGGCGTTGAAGACTGCCGTGAGGACGACGGTGGTGTAGCCGGAGTTGGCGAAGTCGTAGGACGACCAGGCCAGCACCTCGCGGCCGCGAACGCCGTCGTTGAGCAGGCTGCGGTCGAAGAAGGCCATGAATGGGTTCGCGCTGGCGCCGCTCAGGCCCAGCGGAGCAGTCGGTACCAGGCGAGCCCCAGGATCTCGTGGCTCGCCAACTGCGCCGCGGCGAGCGCGCCCCGGCTCGGAATCAGGTCCCGCCACCGGAACCGCGCGGGGCCCGCCATGAACGAGTGCGGGGCGGGCGTCACCGTGAAGCCGACGCGCTCGAAGGCCTCCTGGGCGCGGCGCATGTGGTAGCCGTGGGTGACGAGCAGCACCCGGCGGATCCCGGCCGGCTGCAGGACGTCGCGCGTGAACGCGGCGTTCTCGGCGGTATCGCGCGAGCGGGTCTCCAGCCACTTCACCGGCGTGCCGAAGTCGCCTTCGAGCACGGCGCGCATCAGTCGCGCCTCGGGCTCGCCGCCCTTTGCAGTCACGCCTCCGGTCAGCAACAGGGGCAGGCCGGTCAGGCGTGCGACGCGGTGCGCGTGGAGGGCCCGCTCCAGCGTGAGGCTGCTCACCCGGTTCGGCTGGTTGCTCGCCACGCCGTCGGCCACGGCGCCCCCCGTGAGGACCACGATCGCCTGCGGCGCCTCGGCCGGCGACTTGGCCAGGGCCGCGAGCCGCTCCCGCGGCAGACGCTGAGGCGCCGGATCGAGCTGCGCGTAGGGCTGCTCCACCCATCTCATGAGGGCCCGCGCGGCAAGCGGCGTGGACAGGGCGATGCCGGCCAGCAGCGCGACTATCGCCAGGAAGCCGCCGAGACGCGGTCGCCGCCGCATCAGCAGCAGGCCGAGCAGGGCGAGGAGGAACAGCGAGACCGGCGGCAGCAGCCAGGCGGACAGCAGGCTCTTGGCGCCGAACGGCAGCATCAGGCGGCCAGCGCCTGCCGCACCATGTCGAGCGCCGCCGGATCCTCCACCGTGCTGATGTCACCCGGATCGCGACGCTCGCATACCGCCTGGATGGAGCGCCGCACCACCTTGCCGGAGCGGGTCTTGGGCAGGGCCTGAACGAAGTGCACCCGCACCGGCCGCGCGACCGCGCCGAGCTGCTTGTCTACCACCTGCATCAGCGCCCCCTCCATCTCGAGGCGCGCGCGCTCCGCGCCGGCATCGTCACCATGCCGCGACCGCGCCAGCGCGTCGGGGTCGCGCAGGACGGCGAACGCGATCGCCACCTGTCCCTTGAGCGAATCGGCGATGCCGACCACGGCGCATTCCGCCACTGCGGGGTGGCTGCTGATCGATTCCTCGATCTCTCGCGTGCCGAGGCGATGACCCGCGACGTTGATCACGTCGTCGCTGCGACCGAGGATGAAGTGATAGCCGCTCTCGTCCCGGATGCCCCAGTCGAACGTGGAGTAGAGCTCCCGCCCCGGGATGCTGCGGAAGTAGGTGTCGATGAAGCGCTGGTCGTCGCCCCACACCGTCTGCATGCAACCCGGCGGCAGCGGCGGCACGATCGCCACCACGCCCTTGCGATCCGGCCCGAGCGGCTCGCCGGTGATCTCGTCGACCACCTGCACGTCGTATCCCGGCATGGCCACGCCGGGGCTGCCGTACCTGGTGGGCAGCGGCTCGACACCCGGGATGCCGTTGGCCACGGTGAGGATGGGCCAGCCGGTTTCCGTCTGCCAGTAGTTGTCGATCACCGGCCGCCCCAGGCCTTCCGCGATCCAACGGGCGGTCGGCTCGTCCAGTGGCTCGCCGGCTAGGAAGAGCGCCTTGAGGCTGCTGGTGTCGTGGCGCCGCAGCAGCGCCGGATCCTGGCGCTTCAGCACCCGGATGGCAGTGGGCGCGGAAAACATCGACGAGACCTTGAAGCGCTCCACCAGCTCCCAGAAGATGCCGCCGTCCGGCCGCACCGGCGTGCCCTCGTACATGACCGTGGCCATGCCCGCGATCAGCGGTCCGTAGACGATGTAGGAGTGCCCCACCACCCAGCCGATGTCGCTCGTGGTGAAGAAGGTCTCCCCGGGCTTGCCGAGGAAGATCTGCTGCGTGGAGGCGGCAAGCGCGACCGCATAGCCGCCGACGTCGCGCTGAACCCCCTTCGGCCGGCCGGTGGTGCCGGAGGTATAGAGGATGTAGCTCGGCTCGTTCGATTCGAGCCACGTGACCGGCACCTCTTCACCCGCGTGGCGCGCGGCAAGCTGCGCATACTCCAGGTCGCGGCCGGCCACACGGCCGGCCGGGGCCAGGCCCCGGTCGATCATCAGCGCGTGTCGCGGCTTGCTCGTGCAGCGCTCGATTGCCTCGTCCAGCAGCGGCTTGTACGCCACCACCTTGCCGGCGCGCGAGCCGGCATCGGCCGAGATGACGAGCTTGGGGCTCGCATCGTCGATCCGGCTCGCGAGGCTCACCGCGGCGAAACCGCCGAACACCACCGAGTGGATCGCCCCGATCCGCGCGCAGGCGAGCATCGCGAACGCGGCCTCCGGGATCATCGGAAGGTAGATGAGCACCCGGTCGCCTTTGCCGACACCGAGTGACTTCATGATGGCCGCCATCACCTGCACCTCGCGCGAGAGCTCGGCGAAGGTGTAGCTGCGGGTCTGGTCGGTCTCCGTCGAGACCCAATGCAGGGCGGGCTTGTCGGCCTGGGTGGGAAGCCAGCGATCCACCGCGTTGTGGCACAGGTTGGTCTCGCCGCCGACATACCATCGGACGAAGGGGAGCCGCGAATCGTCCAGGACCCGGCTGTGGGGCTTGTGCCAGTCCACGAGACGGGCCTGCTCGGCCCAATAACCCGGCCGGTCCTCGATCGACCGCCGATAGAGCTCCCGATAGTCCATGTCCGCTCCCCGTTCGCCGGCGCGTGGCCGCTTCGCGAGGAGGCGTCCGCCCTGCCGTTCCTTGCCTATTCTACGAGCGGGCGACGTATCGCACTACTTGACCAGCAGCCGCGCGGCCTCGAACGGCATGACGAAGCGCCAGTGGTGCGTCACCACCTGAAGGTGGCGCAGCGGCGGCTCGACGTCCACCAGCGTCTGCAGGACGTCGTAGGTCTCCTCGGCGAGCCGGGTGATCGGCGCGTAGCTCACCGTGATGCGGACGTGGTCGCGGTCGCTGCCGCTCACGCTGCCGAGCGCCAGGCGCATGGCGAACTTCACCGCCGAGGAGATCGGCACGTCGACGCACAGCCAGACGCAGTTGATCGAATCCGCCAGCATCATCTCCGGCCGGCGAATCGTGCGCGCGAGCCGCTGGCTCAGCACGCCGACGCCTTCGCTCACCACGCGAAAGACCACCAGGGACTCGCGCTTCTTCGGGTCGAGGCTCGCGTGCTGCATGGTCCAGCGCCGCAGGGCGTCGGAGCGCGCGGCCTTGTGCACGTCGGTGGGCACGCCGGTGGTGAACCGCTCCCTGAGCCAGGCCAGCAGGTCCACCAGGGGTCGGTCGTACGCGCCGAGGAAATCCACCTGCTGGCTCACCCGGCTGCGCAGGTCGTCGTCCATCGTGTCCGCCACCAGGCAGACGGGCAGCTTGCGCAGAGCCGGCAGCCGCGCCTTGCGCAGCTTCGCGACCAGCTCGAGGCCGCTCATGCGTGGCAAGCTGTTGCTGCAGACGATCGCCGCGACGTCGGAATCCAGCTGCAGCGAGGCCCAGGCCTGCTCTCCGCTGGCATACTCCTTCAGGCGGAAATGCCGTCCCAGGACGCCCTGCAGCGCCTGGCCGCAGCGCGGATTCGCGTTCACGATCACCACCAGCGGCTTCGACTTCGACGCGCGGGTGGGCGCGGGCGGGACCAGGGACTCGCGCACCGCGGTGTTCGGCCGGATATCGGAAAGAACGACGTGATCCATCGATGGCCCCTGTGATTTCTGACACATTCTGATACCGATGTCATTCTTCCGTACCTTCCACTGGATGGTTGCCCGAGAGGAACCAGCGGTGGACCTGCGCCGAAGAACGGCATGGCGAAGCCTCCTGCTGGCCGGCGCCGCTGCCGGGGTACCTGCCCTGTTGGCCGGTTGCGGCAGCGCGCCAAGGCGCCGGCCGTCGGTTGCGTCGGGCGAGGAGTTCGAGCCCGGGGAGCTCGATCTCGCGGCGGCCGGGCCCGGCTCCGAAGTGGTGATGCAGGCGCTCGCGAACGTCGGCAAGCCGTATCGCTGGGGCGGATCGGATCCGAAGGTCGGTTTCGATTGCAGCGGGCTGGTGGCCCACGTCTACGAGGACGCGGTCGGCGTGAGGCTGCCGCGGACCAGCCGCGAGATGAGCCGGCGCGGCCGACGGGTGAAGCGGCGCGAGCTGGCCGCGGGGGACCTCGTTTTCTTCAACACGTCACGGCGCGCGTACTCCCACGTCGGGATCTATATCGGTCGCGACCGCTTCGTGCACGCGCCCTCGAGCGGCAGCCTCGTTCGCGTCGAGCGGATGAGCAACCGGTACTGGGCGGGGCGCTACGACGGCGCGCGCCGGCTGATCGGGACGAACTGAAGGGGACCGTGGCCGCACAGGGGCCGCCGGGCTCGCCCCGGTAGCCCCGCCAAGGTACCGCGTCGCTACTGGGCCAGCGCGGCCGTCACCATGATCTCGACCTTGTAGGCCGACGTCGCGAGGCTGGCCTGCACGGTGGCGCGCGCCGGCGTCTGGCCTGCGACCACCCAGGCATCCCACACGCCGTTCATTGCCGGGAAATCGGCCATGTCGGCGAGGTAGATCGTGGCCGTGAGAAGGCGTGTCTTGTCGGTGCCCGCCTCCGCGAGGAGCGCATCGATCGACGCGAGCACGTCGCGGGTCTGCCCCGCGGTGTCCTGGGACGTATCCTTGGCCACCTGCCCGGCCAGGAAGACCAGGCCGTTGTGGATCACCGCCTGCGACATGCGCGGCCCCGGTTGCACTCGTTTGATGCTCATCGTTCTCTCCTCGAGGAAACGCAATTCTCAGTTGTCATGGACGGTTCCGCCCCGCCTCGATGAAGGCCGCCACGTCCTTCACCTGGTCGGGCTGGATCAGGGTGGGCGCGTGCCCGACCCCGGGATAGGTGATGAGCGTCGCGCGCGGTCCGCGGGTCGTCATGGCCTGCGCCACCTCGGCTTCCAGCAGGTCCGATTCCTCGCCGCGCAGCAGCAGCGTCGGGCAGCGGATGGCATCCCACATCGGCCAGAGGTCGCCCGCCGGCGACCGCGCCAGGTCGGCACGAACCGCGTCGCCGATGCGCTCGTCGTAGTGCAGCCGCCACTTGCCGTCGGGCTGTCGCAGCACCACGTGCCGGCTCAGCAGCCGCCACTGCTCCGGCGTGTGCGGTCCGAACATCCGCGAGATGTCCGAGATGTAGGCGACGCCCTCCTCGAACGAATCAAACTCGGTCCTGAGCCCGACGCCCTTGCCGATCCGTGCGATGCCGGCGCGCCCGATCACCGGCCCGACGTCGTTCACCACCATGCGCTCGATCGGCGAATCGGCCAATGCCGCGATCATCATGCCGATCATCCCGCCCATCGACGTGCCGACCCAGGTCACCCGGTCCACGCCAAGGCGCGCGATCAGGGTGATGCAGTCGGCGACGTACTGGGGAAAGCCGTAGCCCGCAGGGTCCGGCAGCCGGTCGGATCGGCCCCGGCCGACGATGTCGGGGCAGACGATCCGCCGCTGCTGCGCGAGCGCCGCAGCCAGCGTATCGAAATCGCGACCGTTTCGGGTCAGGCCATGCACGCACACGACCACGTCATCGCTCTCGGGCGGCCCCCATTCGGCATAGGCCATTCGATGCAGGCCACCCGGATGCAGACATTGGACGGACCGGATTCGCGGCTCAGAGGTGGTCGACGGCATCGTTGTCTATCGCGGCCAGGAGGGGGCCGACGGCCCAGGCGTTACGGAGGTGGAGACTACAATCCGGGGCAATGGTAGCAGCGCGCCTTTTCGCGCACGCAAGATGGAGAGCCTCATGACCGAGAAGACGCTCGAGGGCAAGCTCGCCCTCGTGACCGGTTCCACCAGCGGCATCGGCCTCGGCATGGCGCGGGCCCTCGCGCGCCGCGGCGCCAACCTGGTCATCAACGGTTTTGGCGAAGCGGCGGAGATCGGCCGGCTGGTCGATACCATCGCGAAGGACAACGGGGTCAAGGTCGTGTTCGAAGGCGGCGACCTAAGCAAGGTGGCCGACATCGAGACGCTGATGCAGCGCTGCGCGGAGCAGCATGGCGGCGTCGACATCCTGGTGAACAACGCCGGCATCCAGCATGTGGCCCGGATCGAGGACTTCCCGGTCGAACGCTGGGACGCGATCATCGCGCTCAACCTGAGCGCCGTCTTCCATGCCACCCGGCTCGCGCTTCCCACCATGAAACGGCGCAACTGGGGGCGCATCGTCAACATCGCCTCGGTCCACGGCCTGGTGGCGTCGGCGGAGAAGTCGGCCTATGTCGCGGCCAAGCATGCCGTGGTTGGGCTCACCAAGGTAACCGCCTTGGAGACGGCAACCACCGGCATCACCTGCAATGCCATCTGCCCGGGCTGGGCGCTGACGCCGCTGGTGCAGAAGCAGATCGATGCCCGAATGAACGAGAAGGGCCTGTCGGAGGCCGACGCCAAGGCCCAGCTCCTGGGCGAGAAGCAGCCCTCGGGCGAGTTCGTCACGCCGGGACAGATCGGGGAGCTGGCCGCCTTCCTGTGTTCGCCCGCAGCCGCCCAGATCCGTGGCGTCGCCTGGCCGATCGACGGAGGCTGGACGGCGCAATAGCGCGGGGCGCCCCGCTACCTGCGACGCGGGTCGGCCAGGAAGAACGCTGCCATCGCCTCGGACGCGTCGGGGCCGAGCGGATCGGTGTGGGAGCCGGCGCGCGTGCCGCCGGACCAGGCGTGGCCCGCTCCCTTCACCTCCCAGAGCTCCACCATCGGCACCCCGCGTTCATCCGCATGCACCGTGCGAATGAACGACCTGCCGCCCGCGGAGCGGCCGGATTCCTCCCGCACGCCGAGTGCGTCGTCGGGGAAGGCCGCCAGCGCGGCCTCCGTCACCTGGCGCGCGTTGGATGGATGAACCGTCCGGTCCTGGCGACCGTGGAACACGATGGTGCGCAATGGCTTGCGCGCCCCGCCGGAAGCTGACCGGGCCACGGAGCCATTCGCGGGCGCTGCGCCACGCTTCATCGCCGCCAGCGCCGACTCGAGGTCGTGCGCGGCACCCGCACGCAGGCCGGAGTGCACGCCGATCGCCGCGAACAGGTCGGGATAGGCCGTCCCCAGAATGGCGGCCATCGCGCCGCCGGCGGACAGCCCCGCGACGAAAAGACGCTCCGAAGCGATCTCATGGCGCTCGGCGACTTCGCGCGCCATCGCGGCGATGATGGCCGGCTCTCCTCTGCCGGCGCGCTGGTCCCTCGGCAGGAACCAGTTCCAGCAGGCCGAGCGATTCGCCACCTTGCTCTGCGCCGGGTACAACACGGCGAAGCCGTGCCGGTCGGCCTGCTCGTTCATCGCCGTGCCGGCCGCGAAATCGGCGGCCGTCTGGGTGCAGCCATGCAGCATCACGACGAGCGCCGACGGGCGCGCCTTGCCGGGAAGGTACAACAGGTAGTCGCGGCTTCCCGCCGACGCGGTGAAGCTGCCGGCGACCATGCGGTCGTCGAGCGGCGTGGACGCTCGCGCCATGACGGTGTCGAGCGAAGCCGACGGCAGGCCCTCCGCCAGCGCCGCCTGGACCGCCTCGGCCGCGCGCGACATGCGCGCACGCAGCACCTCCGGCGTGGCGCTCGCGAACGAGTCGGCCTTGCTGGCGGCGGTGGGGGCCGCGACCCGGTCGCCGGCAAGCGCCTGCCGGATCGCCGCGGTGGCCGCTTGCAGGTCGCCGGCCGCGGTCAGTTGGGCCGCGGCGAGCATCGCGCTCTTGAGATGGGGTTTCATTCGATTTCCGTTGTATGGGGCAGCGCTCAGGCGATGCGTCCCGCAAGCGCGCGGCGCACGGCAGGGCTCGCCTGCAGCGTACCGAGGACCGACAGCGCGGCGATGGTCCGCTGCGCCAGCTCCGCCGGCACGTCGCTGTCGATCACCAGCAGTCCCACGACACCGACGCGGATCCGCTCGCCCGCCGCCTGCAGGTCCTCCAGCTCGGCCCGGGTGATCCGCCGCAGTCCCAGGGTCCGGTCCTGGCGGGCTACCGCACCGTTGATGATCTCGCGATGCGCGGCCAGCAGATTGCGGACTGCCGTCCTGATGAGGTCGGACCGGTTGGAGAAGAAGCCTTCGGTCACGAGGAGGTCGATGCTGCCGAGATCGACCGAGCCGAGGTTGATGGTGATCTTCTCGGTGTCCGGCGCGCGGCCGCGCGGGCCGGCGTCCTCCGGAAGCTCCGCCGGCACCGCGACAGCCGACGCGGTCGGCACCAGGGCCCCAGCGGCCGGGGAATCTGCGTGACGTTGCCTGGCGGGGCTACCGACCGCCGATACGCCGCTCTTGGGCGAACGGACCGACCCGAGCGGCGCTCTGCGCTTCCCCGTGGCGAGGCTGGGTTGCTTGTTTGACATGCCCCATGTTACTACGAGACCAGCCAGACACCATCCATTAACCATCCGATAGCCATCCAGTTGCCATCCGCTCGCCATCCGCGGGTACGGGCACACGCCAGTACGGCGGAGAATCCTGGCGCTGGCGCAGGATGGTCGGCGCCCTGTCCGGTCGCAACCTGACCTGCACCGCCCCATCGCGGTCGGTGCGCAGCACCTGCACGCCGTGCCGTGCCAGCCGCCCGAGTACGTCGGGATGCGGATGTCGATGGCGGTTGCGGTATCCCACCTGCAGCAGCGCATGCGAGGGCCTGACTGCCTCCAGCAGGCCGCTGCTGGCTGCCCGGCGCCCGCCCTGCTGCGGCACGACAAGCACGGTCGCCCGCAGGCGCTTGCCTGCCGCGGCGACGAGGGCCGCATCCGCCGACGCCGGCAGATCGCCGGCAAGCAGCACCGACCCTGCCAGCGTGCCGATCCGGATCACGCAACTCGCGGCATCGTGGCGCGCGTCCCGGCGCAGCTGCGCGCTCGCCGACGGATGGAGCATCTCCACCTGCATGCGACCCAGGGCCAGCCGTCGGCCGCTCTCACAGCGCTCGAGCGCAAGCATGCGCCGTGCCCCCTCAGGGAGCGCAAGGAGGCGCGCATCGAAGCTGGTCAGGAGCAACCTCGGCTTCAGCTGCTCCACTACGGCCGCGGTGCCGCCTGCATGGCCGGTATCGAGGTGGGAGACGACCAGTGCGTCGATCCGTTCTATCCCGCGCGAGCGCAGGTATGGCACGAGGAAGCGCGCCGCGGCGCTGCGATCGCCGCCCTGCCCCGGACCGGCATCGTAGAGCAACCGCGCCTCGCGTGTTTCCACGAGGATGCTGCTGCCTTGGCCGATGTCGAGCGCCGTGATCCAGAGCGCATCGGGCGCCGGCAGGCGCTGGGGCGCGAAGAGGAGCGGCAGCAGGCACGGGACGCCTGCCGCGCGAAGCGGCATGCCCGGTGGCGCGACCAGGACGGCGGCACCGATCGACGCGGCGGCGAGCGTCCACGGATCCGGGCGCGCGATGGCGGCGCTTGCCGCCGGCAGGCTGTCGAGCCCCTGGAGCACCGCGATCATCAGCTCGATCAGCCAGAGATCCAGGGTGAGGAGCAGCGAGCAGAGCGACGATGAAAGCGGACCGGCCAGCGCCGCCGCCACAGCGATCGGCGTCACCAGGAAGCTCACCCACGGAATCGCGAGGGCATTGGCCGCCGGCCCGATCAGCGACAACGTGGAGAAAAACGCGACCACCATCGGCGCAAGCCCGATCGTCGCTGCCCATTGGCTCATCGCCGCGGCGCGCATGCCGCTCGAGAGCGACAGGGCCGCCGGTCGCAGGAGGACCGCGACGGCGCCCGCAGGCGACGCCGGCGACGGCTCCGGCAGCGCGGCCGGCCCGCCAGGCGGGCCGGGCCCCTCCCGGCCCTGCGCGCACAACATGATCGCGGTCACCGCGCCGTACGACAACCAGAAGCCGGCGGTTCCGACGGCCCATGGATCGATCGCCACGACGATGCCCGCGGCAATCAGGACCGCGTCGAATGGCCCGGCCCCACGCCCCGCCGCATTGAGCAGCGCGGCGGAAAGCAGCATCCAGCAGGTACGCTGCGCCGGGATTCCCCACCCCGACAGCATGGCGTAGCCGAACGCCACCGCCACGGCCACCGCGAGCACCACCGCCTGGCGCGGCAGGCTCGCGGGCAGCCGGAATCTTCGCGAGTGCCGGGCCAGCCAGCGCAGGCCGATTCCCGTTGCCCAGCCCGCAAGGAGCGCCAGCATGGTGACGTGCATTCCGGAGATCGCCATGAGGTGGCTGACCCCCGTACGCGAGAAGAGCGCCCACAGCGAGGCGCTGATCGCTCCCTGGTCCCCCAGCGAGAGTCCGGTCACGATGCCCATCAGCGACCAGCGCATGTCGGAAGCGCCAGGCGTGTCCACGTGCAGCGCCTTGGCTGTCTCCAGATGGTCGCGCAGGCGCGTGCGCCGATCCTCGAAGGCGACGAGCAGGGCTGAACCGGGCCAGGCCAGGATGGAAGCGAGGCCGTGCCATCCGCGCGCTTCGGCCGGTGGAGCGGCCAGCCGCTCGCGGCCCTGCACCCGGCCGACGGCCCCGATCCCTTGCTGCAGCAGGCGCAACTCCAGGTCGAACGTGCCTGGATTCACCGGCGCGACGGGCCGCTTCAGGCGGACACCGAGCCGCCACCAGGTACCCGGATGTGCCCAGACATCGTCGCCCCCGCCGCCGGCTTCTCCGGCGCGGTCGCGCTCCCGCGCCGCCCCCCAGTCCAGCTGCACCCGCTCGAGCCCGCCGCAATCCGGCCCGGCCGTGGGCGCCAACGGGCGACAGCTCACCACGGCGAAGCGCACGCGGTCGCCGAACACGAACCGGCTTGGCATTCCCTCCACCCTGCCCTGGATCTCCAGCTCCACGCCTTCGAGCGCCGACGGCAGGCGTGCGTCCAGCGCGCCATGCACCTGGCCGAGCACCAGCAGCGCGGCGGCCAGCACCGCCGCGAAGGAGCGCAAGAGGACCGGGGCGGCTGCGACGGTGCGCGCGATCCAGCGCGTGCGCGAGGACCGCGCGCACCACGGGAGCAACGTTGCCACGCCGAGCGTCAGCACGAGGGCCCAGCCCAGGACCGGCTGCCACGATCGATCCGGCAGCCAGCCGCCGGCCTGAAAGGTGCATGCGACCGCGAACAGCGCGAGGCAGAAGCCGCGCGCGGACGGGATGCAACGTAGCGGGTCGACGAGCATCGGCCCAGCATAGGTGCGATCGCGGCGAGCCGCGATCGGCCAGGCGTCCTAGGACGCTGGACCGCTCGCCTGGGTCACCCGGGGCTCCACCGGCGTCTTCGGCGCGATCGCCAGGCGCTCCTCCATGAACGCGCCGATGGCGAGCAGCTCGGTTTCGCTGCGCGCCGGACCCACCACCTGGACCCCCACGGGGAGGCCGCCGCGGGTGAAGCCGCACGGCAGGGCGAGCACCGGGCAGCCGGTGGCGGAGATGACCGTGGTCATGACGAGCCATCCGAGGTAGTCGCCGAGCGGCACGCCGTCGATCTCGCGCAGGTAGCGCTCCTGCACGGGAATCGGCGGGCACAGGATCGCCGGACAGACCAGGACGTCGTACTGCTGGAAGAACCGGGCGACGCGCCGGACGAGCTCGCCATGCGCGATCTCCGCGGCGACGATGTCGTCGATGCCGAGCCGCGCGCCGAACTCGGCATTCTCGATCACCTCGGGCTTCAATCGATCGCGCGCCGTCTGCAGGAGCGAGCGCATGTTGCCGATGTAGGCAACCCCGCGCAGGGTCCGGAAGATCGCTTCGGCGTCGCTCAGGTTGGGACACGCCGGCTCGACCACGCAGCCGGCGCCTTCCAGGGTACGGCCCAGGCCCGTCACCAGTTCGGCCACTTCTGCGTCGACCGCCGGCGCAACCCCGAGATCCAGGCTCAGCGCCACCCGGCATGGCCGTTTCGGGTTGGCCGCCGCCCGCAGGAACTCGCCGGGCACGCGCGGCACGGACAGCGGATCCAGCGGATGGTGCCCGGCCTCGCACTCCAGCATCAGCGCGCAGTCCGCGACGGTGCGGGCGAGCGGCCCTTCCACGTTGAGCGGCGAGTACGGCTGCTTCTGGATGCGCGGCACGACGCCGGCCGTCGGCCGCAACCCGACCAGCGAGCAGAAGCTCGCCGGCGTGCGGATGCTGCCGCCGAAGTCGTTGCCGGTGGCGAGCCAGACCTGCCCGGCCGCCAGGGCCGCGGCGGAACCGCCCGAAGAGCCGCCGGGCGTGCAGGCGGTGTTCCACGGGTTGCGCGTGGCGCCGAAGACGTCGTTGAAGGTGCTGTTGCCGGCGGCGAACTCCGGGATGTTGCTCTTGCCGATGACGATCGCACCGGACGCCTCCAGCTTCTCCACCACGGGGTCCGATGTCGCGGACACGTGCTCGGCGAAGATCGGCGAGCCGAAGGTGCAGCGCACGCCCGCGACTTCCACGTTGTCCTTCACGGCGATCGGAAGCCCGTGCAGGAAGTGGGCGGGCGTATCGCGCGGCGGCTCGGCCATCAGCCGGCGCGCGTGCTCGCGCGCCCGGTCGAGGCACAGGATCGGCAGCGCGTTCAGCGCGGGTTCGGTCTCCGCGATGCGGGCCGCGGCCGCATCCACCAGCTCGAGCGGCGACACCTCGCGCTTCCTGAGGAGGGAGACGGCTTCGGTGGCCGTCAGGCGGCAGAGCTCTTGCATGGAATCTCCGGTCGGGGTCCGAACGAGCCGAGCGCGGGCAGCACCCGGCGGGCGGTGGCCGCGGTGGCCTGGACCACCGCGTCATACCCGATCCCGCGCAGCTCGGCCAGCACCTGGGCGATCCGCGGCAGCTCCGCCGGGGTATTGCGGCCGGGATGCAGCCAGGCCGGTGCGATATCGGGCGAGTCGGTCTCCAGCACCATGCCTTCCAGCGGAAGCGCCTGGGCAAGGCGCCGGATGTTGCGCGCGCGGGTGAACGTCATCGCGCCGCCGAAGCCGAGCGCCATGCCGAGATCGACGAGCTGGCGCGCCTGCTGGTCGCTGCCGTTGAAGGCATGCGCGATCCCGCTCACCGGCCGGAAGCGGCGCAGCTCCTTCGCCACCGCATCGACCGAGCGTCGCACGTGCATGATCACCGGCAGCTCGAAGTCGCGCGCGATACGAAGCTGCTCGACGAAGAATCGACCCTGCCGCTCACGATCGAGGCCGGGGACGAAGTAGTCGAGCCCGATCTCCCCCAGGCCGACGAAGCGGGGATGCGCGCGCGCCGAATCCACCGCCTCGCGTACTCGTGCGAGGTCCCCGTCCGCCGCCCGATCCACCAGCAGAGGATGAATGCCGAGCGCGAAGAAGACGTCGTCGTGACGATCAGCGAGGCTGATCACCGGCTCGAGCTGGTCGGCCGCTATCGCCGGCACGACGAAGGCGTGCACTCCGGCCCGGCGCGACGCCGACAGCATCGCCTCCCGGTCGGCATCGAACTCGCCGGCGTCCAGGTGGCAATGGGTGTCGACCAGCATGGCGCGGGCACGGGCGCCTAGGCCGCGCCGGCCAGTTGCGAGACCGCCGGCGGGTCCAGGCGCACCGGCTTCAGCATGCCGTGGCTGAGCGCGAGCGGACGGTCGGTTCGCGACGCGAGCTCGAGGTCGTGCGTGACGATGACGACCGCGGTGCCGAGTTGGGGCGCCAGGTTCTTGAGCAGCGCGAACATCTCGCGGGCGGTCTGCACGTCCAGGTTGCCGGTAGGCTCGTCGGCGAGCACGCAGCTCGGCTCGGTGACCAGCGCGCGCGCGAGCGCCACCCGCTGGCGCTCGCCGCCGGAGAGCTCGCCGGGCCGGTGCGCCTTGCGCTCGGCGAGACCGACCAGCGCGAGCATCCGGTCGGCCTGCAGGGTGGCCTCGCGTCGCGACAGGCCCCGGATCAGCAGCGGCATCGCCACGTTCTCGCTGGCGGAGAACTCGCCGAGCAGGTGGTGGAACTGGTAGACGAAGCCGAGCTTGCGGTTGCGCAGCAGCCCGCGACGGGTCTCGTCGAGGCGATCGAGCCGCTCGCCTTCCACCATCACCTCGCCGCCGCTCGGGTCGTCGAGGCCACCGAGCAGGTGCAGCAGGGTGCTCTTGCCCGAGCCCGAGGCCCCGACGACCGCCACCATCTCGCCGCGATGGACCTCGAGGTCCACCGAGCTGAGCACCTGCAGCCGGCGATCGCCCTGCACGTACTCGCGCGACAGGTTGCGACAGGCGATCACCGGCACGACGCCGGCCACGGGGCGCTCACTCATAGCGCAGCGCCTCGGCCGGCTTCACCGCGGCCGCCCGCAGGCTGGGATAGATGGTCGCGACCAGCGCGAGCACGCACGAGATGCCCGCGATCCAGGCGACGTCGGGCCCACGCAGGTCGCTCGGCAGCTCGCTGATCACGTAGATGCCGGGCGGCAGGACCCGGAAGCCGAAGAGGGCTTCGACCGCGCCCACCATGTGGCCGACATTGAGCGCGATCAGCACGCCCAGCACGATGCCGATCAGCGTGCCCCCGAGACCGATCAGGGAGCCCTGGATCATGAAGATCGACAGGATCGAGCGCGGCGAGGCACCGAGCGTGCGCAGGATGGCGATGTCCGGACGCTTGTCGGTCACGGTCATCACCAGCATCGAGACCAGGTTGAATGCCGCCACCGCGATGATCAGCGTGAGGATGATGAACATCATCCGCTTCTCCACCTGGACCGCGGCGAACCAGACCTGGTTCTCCCGCGACCAGTCGCGCACCATGTACTCGCGCCCCAGTCGATTCTGCAGGTCCCGCGCGATCACCGGCGCCTGCTGCATGTCGCTCGTCCGGAGCCGCACGCCGCTCGCGCCGTTCACGCGAAAGAAGGTGGCCGCGTCGGCGATGTGCGCGAGAATCAGCGTGCTGTCGTATTCGTAGTGGCCCGACTCGAAGATGCCGCGGATGGTGAACTGCTTGAGTCGCGGCACGATCCCCGCCGGGCTCACGGTGCCCTCGGGCGCGATCATCGCCAGCTTGTCCCCTGGCAACAGGCTGAGCTGGTCCGCCAGCACGCCGCCGATGACGATCCCGAACTCGCCGGCGGCGAGATCCGTCAGCCGGCCCGAGCGCATGTTGCCGCCGATCTCCGAGACGCTGGGTTCCGCCTGCGGGTCGATGCCGCGCACGGCTGCCCCGCGGACCGTCTCGTCGCGAGTCACCACCACCTGCCCCGCGACGAAGGGCGCGGCGCCCACGATGCGGGGATCCTGTTCCGCCTGGGTCGCGACCGCCTGCCAGTCGCGGATGCCTGCCGGGCCGTGCACCTCGATATGCGAGAGGACCGACAGCATGCGGTCGCGCACTTCCTTCTGGAAGCCGTTCATCACCGAGAGCACCACGATCAGCGCGGCCACGCCCAGCGCGATGCCCGCGACCGAGAGCGCGGCGATGAACGAGATGAAGCCGTTGCGCTGTCCGACGCCGCGCCCGCTGCGGGTGTAGCGGGTGCCGACGAACCATTCGAAGGGCGAGATCAATTGGCGATCCTGTTGCGAAGTCGCAGCCAGTGTGCCATAGGTTCGCATCCCGCCCGGCCGAAGACGCCTCCGCTGCCCGATGTCGCGGCCCTGCCTCCAGGTGGCATCTACAATTGCTTGCGTGGATGCAACGCAGGCCAGGATCGTCGTCGTCGCGGGTGCGCTGGTGCCGCCGGGATGGCTTCCGCCCGCGGCCCTGGCCGAGCGGCTGCCGGGGCTTGCCCGACTCGGCGTCCATGCCGAAACCGAAGCGCTGCCCGCCGAGTCTCGCGTCCTGCCAAGCGAGCTGGCCCATGACCGGTGGTTGCGGCGACGCCTCGCCCGCGAGGACGTGGCCCCGGGCGCGATGGCCGCGGTGCGCCGGCTGGCGCCGCACGGCGACGGCTTCTCGGGGTGGCTCGCACAGCCGGCGCATTTCCATCTCGGTCGCGACCACGTGGTGCTGGCGGCCGGGGCGATGCGAGACCTCTCCGAGGCCGAGGCCGGCGACCTCGCGGCCGCGATCGAGCCGATCCTCGCCGAGGACGGGCTCGCGATGACCGTCCTCGATTCGCGCACCTGGCTGCTGCGCGCGGGCGACGAAGGCCCGCTGCGATTGCTTGCCGCAAGCGCGGAGGCCGCGGCCGGGCGCAGCATCGCCGGTTATCTGCCCGAGGGGCCCGATGCGCGCCGCTATCGTCGCCTCCTGACCGGCATCCAGATGACCTGGCACGAGCATCCGGTGAACCGCGGCCGCGAAGCCGCGGGCGCGCTGCCGGTGAACGGCATCTGGCTGAGCGGGCCGGTTTCGCCGCCGGCGCTCGCGGCATGGCGAGCGCAGCTCCACGAGGGAGAGGCGAGCCTCGACGAGACCCTGCTGGAGCCGCGCCTGCAGGACGATCGCGAGGCCTGGCTGGAGGCGCTCGCCGCGCTGGATGCACGGCTGCTGCCGCTGCTGGAGTCGCGTGCCGACCAGGCGGTGCTCCTCTGCGGCGAGGAAGAGGCACGCTGGCTTCGCGCGGGAAGGCCGGGCGTGGCGAAGCGAGCCGCTGCCGCGGCGCGCCGGGCGGCCGGCTCGCTGCGATCGCTGCTCGGCCGCGGACGATCGTCATCAGCCACGCCGGCATCGCCGAACGCGGCATCGTCGATGGCCGCCGCGGAGCCGGCATCGGCCGCGGACCCGCTCGCCGCGGTCTTCACCGAATCCGCCCGGGCCGCATACGCATGAGGCTCCATACCCGCGCGGTGGACCGCCTCGCGCAACACCGCCTGCTGGAAGCGGGCTTCACTCCGCTGCTTGCCCGCCTGCTCGCGGCCCGCGGCATCGCGCGCGCGGAGGATGCGCAGCTCGAGCTCGCCGCCCTGCTGCCACCCGCTTCGCTCCTCGGGATCGACGCGGGCGCGCGGCTGTTGAGCGATGCGATCGACCGCGAGGAACCGGTCGTCGTCGTCGGAGACTACGATTGCGATGGCGCCACCGCGATCGCGGTGGCAGTCCTCGGCCTGCGGGCGATGGGCGCGTGCGTGGACTACCTCGTTCCCAACCGCTTCGAGAACGGCTACGGGCTCACCCCGGAGGTCGCGGAGCTCGCGGCGGCCCATCCGCGGCTCGGCCGGCCGGCCGTGCTGGTGACGGTGGACAACGGCATCGCCTCGATCGCGGGCGTCGAACGGGCGCGCGCGCTCGGCATGAAGGTGCTGGTGACGGACCATCACCTGCCCGGCGATCGCCTGCCCGAGGCGGAGGTGATCGTCAATCCCAACCAGCCGGGGTGCCGCTTCCCGAGCAAGTGCATCGCCGGCGTGGGCGTGATGTTCTACCTCCTCACGGCGCTGCGCGCCTTGCGCCGCGAGCTCGGGCGCTTCGGCGGACCGGGCCAGCGCGCCGAGCCGCCGCTTGCGCCGCTGCTCGACCTGGTCGCCCTCGGCACCGTCGCGGACGTCGTGCCGCTCGATCGCAACAACCGCATCCTGGTCGCCGCGGGCCTGCAGCGGATGCGCGCGGGGCGCGGACGGCCCGGCATCGCGGCGCTGCTGCAGGTGGCGCGACGCGCGGCGCGCACCGTGAGCTGCGCCGATCTCGGGTTCGCGGTCGGGCCGCGACTGAACGCCGCGGGACGGCTCGCCGACATGTCGCTCGGCGTGGAGTGCCTGATCGCGGACGACTTCGGGCGGGCGATGGCGCTTGCCGAGGAGCTCGACCGCATCAACCAGGAACGGCGCGGCATCGAGCAGCAGATGCGCGACCAGGCGATCGGTCGGCTCGCCGACGTCGACCCGGCCCGTCGCGCGCTGGTGGTGCACGATCCGGCCTGGCATCACGGCGTGATCGGGCTGGTCGCCTCCCGGGTCAAGGACCTGCACCATCGGCCCTGCATCGCGCTCGCCCCGCAGGATGACGAGGTGCTGCGTGGCAGCGGCCGCTCGATTGCCGGCGTTCACCTGCGCGATGCGCTCGACTTGGTCGACAAGCGCCACCCTGGGATGCTGCTCAAGTTCGGCGGACATGCCATGGCCGCGGGCCTGTCGCTGCGCCGTGGCGACCTGCCCCGCTTCGAGGCTGCGCTCGAAGCCGCGGTGGCCAAGCTCGCCGATCCCGAGGCCTTCGTGCCCGGCCTGCTCACCGACGGACCGCTCGAGCCGGAAGAGATGTGCCTCGCGGCGATCGAATCGCTTGAATCCCAGATCTGGGGACAGGGTTTCGCGCAACCGCTCTTCGCCGGCCGCTTCAACATACTCGGTCAACGGCTGATCAAGGAGCGCCACCTGAAGCTGGACCTCTCCCTCGAATCCGAGCCGAGGCGGCGGATCAAGGCAATGTTCTTCGGTCGCGCCGAGGCGCTGCCCACACGGGCGACGCTCGCGTACCGTCTGCAGCGCGACGATTACCTGGACGCCGCCGGCGTCTGCCTGCACGTCGAGCACCTGCTGAACGACATGGCTGCCGTGGTGACGCCGGTCGGCATGCTGGCGCCGGCGCGATGACCGCGCCTGGCGCGGTCGCACGCAGCCTGCTGCTCTTCGCCCTCGCGGCGCCACCTGTGGCAGCGCAACTGGTCGCCGACCTTGCCGCCACTGCCGGGCCGGGCGCCGATGTCCATACCCGGCTGGTGGATGCGCGACTGGACGCGCCGGACGGAGACGGCTTCACGCCGGTGCGTTTCGAGCCCGCGCCCGCGCCGGGCATCGAGCTCGTGGCGGGTGCCGACCGCGCCGCGCGCGTCGGCGAAGCCGGCTGGGACTGGTCCGGGGCGACCGCCCTGCGCATGCATCTTCAGAACGCGATGGCATGGCCGGTCACCGTGCAGTTGCGCGTGACCGATGCCGCGGGTGGCCAGCTCGATGCCACGCTCGGCCTGCCGCCGGGCGGCCCGCTCACGCTGTCGCTGCCGCTTGCCGCCACCAGCCCGCGACGGTGGGGCATGACCGCGGGCCCGCCGGTCCCCTGGCTGCAGGACAAGGCGCCGGTCGCGACCGCGCTCGCGGTCACCGGCCGCATCGATCCGGCGCGGATCGCGGCGATCCGCATCGGCATGCCGGCGCCGGCGGCGGAGCAGACCCTGCGGATCGGCAAGGTGTTCCTCGAGCCTGAGGCGGACCTGGAGCGGCTGGCCTATGCCGGCATCGTCGACGCATTCGGCCAGTACGTTCGCGGCGACTGGCCGGAGAAGCATCGCCCGCAGCCCGGCGAATCGGCGACGGACGACTTTCGCCGGTTCGCCCGCGAGCAGGAGGCGGCGGGCGACGAAGCCGCGCGGACGGCCGCCTCGGATGCCGACCGCCTCGATCGATTCGGCGGCCTGAAGGGCACGCCGTCGATGGAGGCGACCGGCCGATTCCGCACCGCCAAGGTCCGCGGCGCCGACGGAGCCGAGCGCTGGCTGCTGGTCACCCCGGACGGCAACCCGTTCTTCTCGCTCGGGGTCAACGCGGTCCAGATGGCGAACAGCGCCACCTTCGTGGAGGGTCGCGAGTTCATGTTCGCCGGCCTGCCCGCCGCCGACAGCCCGCTCGCGCGGTTCGCGGGCCAGCGCGACAGCACCGACGAGCTGCCGGCGACCGCCGGCGCGCAGCGCGGCCGCGGCTTCGCCCGTGGCGCGACCTTCGATTTCTACCAGGCGAACCTCTTCCGCCGCGACGGCGACGACTACGCCGCGCGATGGGTGGAGCGCTCCACCACCCGGCTGCGGCGCTGGGGCTTCAACACCGTGGGCGCCTGGAGCGACCAGGCGATGCAGGCGGCGCGAGACGCGTCACGAGGCGACCAGGAGTCGGCACGCCTGCCCTACACCCGCATCATCCACGTGGACGGCGACTTCGAGCGTCTATCGGACGGTCGCGACTGGTGGCACGGCATCCCGGATCCATTCGATCCGCGCTTCTCCCGGGCGCTCGATGCCGCGGTGAAGAACGGCTCCGACGACGCGCGCGACGATCCCTGGCTGATCGGATACTTCGTCGACAACGAGCTCGGCTGGGGCGACGGCGCGGCCACGGAACCGGCGGTGCGGTACGCGCTCGCCCGCTCGGCCTTGCGTGGCGACGCCCGCGGCGACGGCGCGCATGCCAAGCAGGCCTTCATCGCCCTCCTGCGCAGCCGCCACGGCGATTCGATCGAACGGCTCTCGCAGCGCTGGGGGCTTCGCTTCGACTCCTGGGCGGCGCTGGCCGCGCCGCTTGCCGACGAGCGGCTGCCGGATGCGGCCCGCCCCGCGGTCGCGGACGACTTCTCCGCCTTCCTTACCCTGCATGCCGACAGCTACTTCCGCCAGGTGGCGGAGGCGATCGAGCGCCATGCCGGCGGCCAGCTCTACCTGGGCTCCCGTTTCGCGAGCCGCAATCCGGAGGCGCTGGCCGCCTGCGCGCGCTGGTGCGACGTCGTGAGCTTCAACCTGTACCTGCCTCACATCGGCGTGGGCTTCGAGGCGGAAGCCTTCGCCCGCCTCGACAAGCCCGCGATGCTGACGGAGTTCCACTTCGGCTCGAGCGACCGAGGGCCGTTCTGGCACGGCGTGATGCCGGTGCCGAGCGAGGCGGACCGTGGACCGGCGTACCAGCGCATGCTGGCTTCGGTCCTGGACAATCCGGCCTTCGTCGGCGCCCACTGGTTCCAGTACCTGGACCAGCCCGTCACCGGGCGCTGGCTCGACGGCGAGAACGGGCATCTCGGCCTGGTCGCGATCACCGACATCCCGTGGAGCGGCTTCGTCACCCAGGTAGCAGCCGCCAACCGGTCTCTGCGCGACAAGCTGCGTTCACAGCTCGGGACGCCGCGGTAAGTCCTCATCGCCAGGGTAAAATCATCGGTTCCTTTCGAACTTCACTTCTGCGGCTGCCCGCCCCACCACCATGGAATCCGAACGCCTCAACCAGACCGAATCCCGCCTGGAGGACCTCGCCGACCGGCTCGAGGACCTCAGGGGGTATCTTTGACTTCGAGGAGAAGAAGAACCGTCTGGTGGAGGTGAACTCCGCCCTCGAGGCACCCGACGTCTGGGACGATTCCGACGCAGCGCTCGCCCTCGGCCGCGAGAAGCGCATGCTCGAGGACATCGTCGAGCGCATCGGCCGCCTCTCGGATTCGCTGCGGGACGCCCGGGAGCTCTTCGGCATGGCCGTCGAGGAGGACGACGACGACACCATCGCCGCGGTCGAGGGCGACGTCAATCGCATCGAGGAAGGCATCGAGGAGCTCGAGTTCCGGCGGATGTTCTCCAACCCCGCGGACCCCAGCAACTGCTTCATCGAGATCCAGGCTGGCGCCGGCGGCACCGAGGCCTGCGACTGGGCGGCAATGCTGCTGCGCCAGTACCTGCGCTACTGCGAGCGCAAGGGCTTCAAGACGACCCTGCTGGAGGAAACGCCGGGCGACGTGACCGGCGTCAAGGGCGCCACCATCAAGGTCGACGGCGAGTATGCGTACGGATACCTGCGCACGGAGACCGGCATCCATCGGCTGGTGCGCAAGTCCCCCTTCGACTCCGGCGGCGGACGGCACACCTCGTTCGCCTCGGTCTACGTCTATCCCGAAGCGGATGAATCGATCCAGATCGACATCAACCCGGCCGACCTGCGCATCGACGTGTTCCGCGCATCCGGCGCCGGCGGCCAGCACGTGAACAAGACGGAGTCGGCGGTGCGCATCACGCACATCCCGACCAACACGGTCGTGCAGTGCCAGAACGACCGCTCCCAGCACCGCAACCGCGACGAGGCGATGCAGATGCTGCGCGCCCGTCTCTACGAGCTGGAGCTGCGCAAGCGCCAGGCCGAGCACGACAAGGTGGAGGCCTCCAAGACCGACATCGGCTGGGGGCACCAGATCCGTTCCTACGTGCTGGACCAGTCACGCATCAAGGACCTCCGTACCAACGTCGAGGCGAGCAATACGCGGGCGGTTCTCGACGGCGACCTCGATCCCTTCATCTCCGCCAGCCTGAAGCAGGGCGTCCACTAGAGGTTGCCCCAATGACTGCCGCCCAGAAGCCCGACCATGCCGGCGACGATGCGCCGCCCGTCGACGAGAACCAGATCATCGCGGAGCGCCGCGCCAAGCTTGCCCGCCTGCGCGAAGGCGGGACCGCCTACCCCAACGACTTCGTCCCGCAACACCGCGCGGCGCGATTGCTCGCAGACCACGAGTCGCGCTCGCGCGAGGAGCTGCAGGCGAGCGCGATCCCGGTCTCCGTGGCCGGCCGGATGGTCCTGAAGCGCGTCCAGGGCAAGGCGAGCTTCGCGACGCTCCAGGACGCCACCGGGCGCATCCAGCTCTGGCTCAACGACGAAGGCATCGGCGCCGAGACCCACGAGGCCTTCAAGCACTGGGATCTCGGCGACATCATCGGCGCCGAAGGCACGCTCTTCCGGACCATGAAGGGCGAGCTCTCGGTGCGCTGCACGGCGGTGCGCCTGCTCGCCAAGTCGCTGCGCCCGATGCCCGACAAGTTCCACGGCCTTGCGGACGTGGAGCAGCGCTATCGCCAGCGCTACGTGGACCTGATGACCAACGAGGAGAGCCGCGCCGTCTTCGTGACCCGCAGCAAGGCGATCAGCGCGATCCGCAGCTTCATGACCGCGCACGGCTTCCTCGAGGTCGAGACGCCGATGCTGCAGCCGATTCCCGGCGGCGCGGCGGCCCGTCCCTTCGTCACCCACCACAACGCACTCGACCAGGAGATGTTCCTGCGGATCGCGCCGGAGCTCTACCTCAAGCGGCTGCTGGTGGGCGGCTGCGAGCGCGTCTTCGAGATCAACCGCAACTTCCGCAACGAGGGACTGAGCACGCGGCACAACCCCGAGTTCACCATGATGGAGTTCTACGCGGCCTACACCGACTACCGCTGGCTGATGGACTTCACCGAGGCCGTGATCCGGGACTCCGCCCAGGCCGCGCTCGGACGGCTGCAGCTGGAGTACCAGGGCCGTGACGTGGACCTGTCCAGGCCGTTTCGCCGGCTGACCATGGTGGAGGCAGTGCAGCGGCAGCAGCCCGACTATGCCGAGGCGTCGCTGGGCGACGCGGCGTTCCTCCGGGCGGAGCTGAAGCGCCTCGGGGCGCCGGAGCTGCGTCCCGCGGCCGGACTGGGCGCCCTGCAGCTTGCGCTCTTCGAGGAAGTGGCCGAGCCGCATCTCTGGGACCCGACCTTCATCATCGACTACCCGGTGGAGGTCTCACCGCTCGCCCGGGCGTCGGACAAGCGGTCGGACGTCACGGAGCGTTTCGAGCTCTTCATCACCGGCCGCGAAATGGCCAACGGCTTCTCGGAGCTGAACGACCCCGAGGACCAGGCGGCCCGCTTTCGCCGGCAGGCAGAGGCCAAGGAAGCCGGCGACCACGAGGCGATGTACTACGACGCCGACTACATCCGCGCCCTGGAGTACGGCATGCCGCCCGCCGGCGGCTGCGGCATCGGCATCGACCGGCTGATGATGCTGCTCACCGACATGCCGAGCATCCGGGACGTGATCCTGTTCCCGGCGTTGAAACGCGAATAGACAGGACGGCGCCCGAAGCGGCCTTCGGCCGCTCCGACTAGACCTGGAACGACTCCCCGCAGCCGCACTCGCTCTGGACGTTGGGGTTGCGGAACTTGAAGCCTTCGTTGAGCCCCTCGCGGGCGAAGTCGACCTCCGTGCCGTCGATGAAGGCCAGGCTCTTCGGATCCACCACGACCTTCACGCCGTGGCTCTCGAAGACCACGTCGTCCGGCTTGCTTTCGTCCGCGAAGTCCAACTGGTAGGCCAGTCCGGAGCAGCCGGTGGTCTTCACCCCCAGCCGAAGACCGAATCCCTTGCCGCGCTCGGCCAGATTGCGTCCGATATGAGCCGCCGCGGCGGGCGTCAATGAAACAGCCATGGCTAGGCCACCTCCCCTTGGGTTCGTGCCGCGGGCGCTCCCGCGGCGTCATGCTTGCGCCGGTAGTCCGCCACCGCCGCCCTGATCACATCCTCCGCGAGGATGGAGCAGTGGATCTTGACCGGCGGCAGCGCCAACTCCTCGGCGATGTGCGTGTTGCGGATGGCAAGCGCATCCTCCAGCGACTTGCCCTTGACCCACTCGGTGACGAGCGAGGTCGCGGCGATCGCCGAGCCGCAACCATAGGTTCTGAAGCGGGCGTCCCGGATGACGCCGTCGTCGTCGACGCGAATCTGCAGCTTCATCACGTTGCCCTGCGCCGGCGAGCCCACGAATCCGGTGCCGACCGCGGGGTCGCGCCTGTCGAGCGACCCCACGTTGCGGGGATTCTCGTAATGGTCCAGGACCTTCTGGCTGTAGCTCATTTCAGAACCCGTGGCCCTTCATCGCGGGGCCCACTGGACCGACTCGAGGTCGATGCCTTCCTGCACCATCTCCCAGAGCGGCGACATCTCGCGCAGCCGGGCAACCTGGCGCTTGACCAGATCGATGGTGAAGTCGATGTCCTCCTGCGTCGTGAAGCGGCCCACGGTGAACCGGATGGAGCTGTGCGCCAGCTCGTCGCTGCGCCCGATCGCGCGCAGGACGTACGATGGCTCGAGGCTTGCCGACGTGCAGGCCGAACCCGACGACACCGCGATCTCCGTGAGCGCCATCAACAGCGCCTCCCCCTCGACGTAGTCGAAGCTCGCGTTGAGGTTGTGCGCCACCCGCTGTTCCAGGTCGCCGTTCGCGTACACGCCCTCGATCTGCGAGAGCCCCTGCCAGAGCCGGTCGCGCAGGCGTCGGATGCGCTCGTTCTCCTCGGCCATCTCCAGCCGGGCAAGCCGGAATGCCTCCCCCATGCCGACGATCTGGTGGGTGGGCAACGTGCCGGATCGCAACCCGCGCTCGTGGCCGCCCCCGTGCATCTGCGCCTCGATCCGCACCCGGGGCTTGCGGCGCACGAAGAGCGCGCCGATACCCTTGGGACCATAGGTCTTGTGGGCCGAGAAGCTCATCAGGTCCACCGGCAGGGTCTGCAGGTCGATCGCCACCTTGCCCGTTGCCTGCGCCGCATCCACGTGGAAAACGATCTTGCGCTCTCGCAGCATCGCGCCGAGGGCTGCCACGTCCTGGATCACGCCGATTTCGTTGTTCACCAGCATGACCGAGGCCAGACCGGTGTCCGGGCGCAGGGCCGCGGCGAAGGCTTCCAGGTCCAAGAGCCCGTCCGGCCCGACGTCGAGGTAGGTGACCTCGAAGCCCTCGCGCTCGAGCTCCCGCATGGTATCGAGCGTGGCCTTGTGCTCCGTCTTCACCGTGACCAGGTGGCGGCCCCGTTCCCTGTGAAAGCGCGCCGCGCCCTTGATCGCCAGGTTGATCGCCTCGGTGGCTCCGGAGGTCCAGACGAGCTCACGGGGGTCGCAGTTGACCAGCTCGGCGACTCGGGCGCGGGCCTCTTCCACCGCCTTCTCGGCCTCCCAGCCGTAGGCGTGGCTGGTCGATGCCGGATTGCCGAACCGCTCGTACAGGTACGGCACCATCCGGTCCGCCACTCGCGGGTCCACCGGAGTGGTCGCGGAGTAGTCGAGGTAGATCGGCTTGGACATGCGCTCCCCGAAGTACGTTAGGTCGCCACCGCGGACGGCACCGGACGGGCCGTCACGCGGGCGGCCCGCCGGGGGCGCGGTCAGGTGTTGTTGACGCGGGTGCCGTCGGCGTCGATCGGCTGCAGCGTGGAAGTGGGCAGCTCCAGGGCCGCGCGGTGCTCACGAAGCACCGAGATCTGCTTGGCAGGCGCCTTCTGGTCGCGCGCGCGCTGCTGGTCCACCAGGTCCTGCAGCGAGACCGAATCCAGATAGTCGATCATCCGCTTGTTGAGCGTCGCCCACAGCTCGTGGGTCATGCAGGGACCATCCTCGGTGCAATCCTGCTTGCCGGCGCACTGGGTGGCATCCAGCGGCTCGTCCACCGCGAAAATGATGTTCGAGACGCTGATGTCCCGCGGCGGACGGGCAAGCGAATAGCCGCCGCCGGGCCCGCGGGTGCTTTCCACCAGGTCATGGCGGCGCAGCTTGCCGAACAGTTGCTCGAGGTAGGACAGCGAGATCTTCTGCCGCTGGCTGATGCCCGCAAGCGTCACCGGTCCGTTGTGCTGGCGCAATGCCAGGTCGATCATCGCCGTGACCGCGAAGCGACCCTTGGTTGTCAGACGCATGGTTTGCCTCACTGAACGATTACCAGTAGTTGACTCAATTATAAGCCATTACCCGACTACACTACTCAACAATCCCTATCCATCCGATCGAGAATACCTATTCCCGGATAGTGGTCGAGCAACCCTCGTGCCCGCAAGGACATGCATGGCCGGGCCCGGCGGCAAACCTCAGGCAGCCGCGACCTGCGTGGCCCGGCGACGCGCGACCTCCAGGAGGCCCGCGCAGGCGTCTTCCAGGTAGTCCATCACCTGGTCGAAGGCCTGGGGCGACGTCGCCTGGTACGGATCCGGGATGGTGGCCGACTCGTGATCGCCGGCGAAGCGCATCAGCAGCTGGATCTTGTGGTGATGACGCTTGTGCGCCTGGTGCTGGAGCATGCTGAGGTTCTCCCAGTCCATCGCGAGGATCATGTCGTTGTCCTCGAAATCCTGGTCCACCACCTTGCGCGCCCTGAGGTCGGCGAGGTCATAGCCGCGCCGGCCCGCCGCGGCCTGCGCCCGGCGATCTGGCGGCTCGCCCTCGTGAAAGCCGTGCGTACCGGCGGAATCGATGGTCACCACGTCACCCAACCCCGCCTGGCGGACAAGGCTGCGGAAGACGCCGTGCGCCATCGGCGACCGGCAGATGTTTCCCATGCAGACGAACAGTACGCGCGTTGGCATTGCCATCGCCATCGGTTCTCGTTTTCCCATTTTGGCTGATCAGTCCTCTTTTCTACTGGTTTCCTGTTTCCCTTGCCCCTGACTATCGCGCAGCCTCGGACCCCGACATCGCGGTCGCCTCGGCGCCCGCACCGCTCGCGCCGAACAGCCGTTCCTTGAGCTGGGCGAGCTGGTCGCGCACCTGCGCGGCCTTCTCGAACTCCAGATTGCGCGCATACTCCTGCATGACCTTCTCCAGCCGCTTCAGCTCGCGTGACGCGGACTTCTCGCCCAGCACCTCGTACTTGGCGGCCTGGCGCGCGGCTTTCAACGTTTCCTTTTCCTGGGAGACGTCGTAGACCCCGTCGATCATCTCGCGGACCTGCTTCATCACGCCTCGCGGCGTGATGCCATGAGCCTGGTTGTGGGCGAGCTGCTTCTCGCGGCGCCGGTTCGTTTCCCGGATGGCGACTTCCATCGAGCCGGTGACCCGGTCGCCATAGAGGATGGCGCGGCCGTCGATGTGCCGGGCCGCCCGTCCGATCGTCTGGATGAGGCTGCGTTCCGACCGCAGGAAGCCTTCCTTGTCCGCATCCAGCACCGCGACCAGCTCCACCTCCGGAATGTCCAGGCCCTCGCGCAGCAGGTTGATGCCCACCAGGACGTCGAAGACGCCGAGTCGCAGGTCCCGGATGATCTCCACCCGCTCCACCGTCTCCACGTCCGAGTGCAGGTAACGCACCTTCACCTGGTGATCGGTGAGGAAGTCCGTGAGGTCCTCGGCCATGCGCTTGGTGAGCGTGGTCACCAGGACCCGGTTGCCGCGGGCCACGCAGTCGTTGATCTCCGAGAGCACGTCGTCCACCTGCGTCGAGGCCGGACGGACCTCGATCGCCGGATCCACCAGGCCGGTCGGCCGCACCACCTGCTCCAGCACCTGGCCGGAGTTGGCCTTCTCGTAGTCCGACGGCGTGGCCGACACGAAGATGCACTGGCGGATCTTGGCCTCGAACTCCTCGAACTTGAGCGGCCGGTTGTCCAGCGCCGACGGCAGCCGGAAGCCGTACTCCACCAGCGTTTCCTTGCGCGCCCGGTCGCCGCGGTACATGCCGCCCAGCTGGCCGATGGTGACGTGGCTCTCGTCGATGAACATCAGGCCGTCGCGCGGCATGTAGTCCACCAGCGTCGGCGGCGGCTCGCCCGGCTGCGCGCCGGAAAGATGGCGCGAATAATTCTCGATGCCCTTGCAGAAGCCGAGCTCCTGCAGCATCTCGAGATCGAAGCGGGTGCGCTGCTCCAGCCGCTGTGCCTCCACCAGCTTGCCCGCGTCGTAGAAGAACTTGAGCCGCTCGGAAAGCTCCGCCTTGATCGTCTCCACCGCGCGCAGCACGGTCGCGCGCGGCGTGACGTAGTGCGACGAGGCGTACACGACGAAGCGCGGGATCTTCTGGCGAACCCGGCCGGTCAGCGGATCGAAGAGCTGGATCGACTCGATCTCGTCGTCGAAGAGCTCGATGCGGACCGCGAGCTCCGCATGCTCCGCCGGGAACACGTCGATCGTGTCGCCGCGCACCCGGAACGTGCCACGGGCGAAGTCCGCATCGTTGCGCTTGTACTGCATGGCGACGAGCCGCTGGAGCATCTCCCGCTGCGAGAGCCGATCGCCGACGCGCACCACGGCCCGCATGTCGAAGAAGTCGTCCGGATTGCCGATGCCGTAGATGCAGGAGACGCTGGCCACGATGATCGTGTCCCGGCGCTCCAGCAGCGACTTCGTGGCCGACAGCCGCATCTGCTCGATGTGCTCGTTGATCGAGGAATCCTTCTCGATGAAGAGATCCCGCTGCGGCACGTAGGCCTCCGGCTGGTAGTAGTCGTAGTACGAGACGAAGTACTCCACCGCGTTGTGCGGGAAGAACTCGCGCATCTCCGCGTAGAGCTGCGCGGCCAGCGTCTTGTTCGGCGCGAGCACCAGCGCCGGCCGTCCGAGCCGCGCGATCACGTTGGCCATCGTGTAGGTCTTGCCCGAGCCGGTCACGCCAAGCAGCGTCTGGAACGAGAGGCCGTCCTCGATGCCCTGCACCAGGCCCTCGATCGCGGCCGGCTGGTCGCCGGAGGGCGGGAACGGCTGGTAGAGGCGAAACGGGCTGTCCGGGAACTCGATGAACTGGCCCACTGCCTCGTTCGCACCGGCGGCCGCCGGGAC